>JAABRL010000002.1:189426-197310 GCA_011390935.1 Gemmatimonas sp. | reverse complement strand
ACGGGCGCTCGGCCTGCTCACCGACTGCTTCGGCGACCGGCTCGCGGTGGAAGTGTGGGACCACGGCCTCCCCGAGGAGCGCAAGCTGGTGCGTCGCCTGCTCCCGCTCGCGCACGCGCTCGGCGTGCCGTGGGTGGTCACCAACAACGTGCACTATGCGGAGCCGAACGGACGCGTGGTGCACGACGTGCTGGCCGCACTCCGACACGAATGCGCGCTCGACGACATGGGCACGCGCCTGCGTCCCAATGGCGAGTGGTACCTCAAGAGCGCCGCACAGCTCGCGGCCACGTGGCGCGGGCACGAACAGGGGCTGACGCAATCGCTGGCGATCGCCGAACGGTGTGCGTTCCGGCTCGATCAGCTGCGCCCGTCGTTGCCCACCTTTCCGCTGCCCCCGGGCGTGAGCGACGACACGTATCTCACGCAACTCGTGGAGCAGGGCGCCACCGAACGGTGGGGCGCACCGGGCACCGCGCGTCGCACGCCCAAACATGAAGCGCAGCTCGCGCACGAACTCGCGCTCATCACCAAGCTCGGGCTGGCGGGCTACTTCCTCATCGTGTGGGACATCGTGCGCTTTGCGCGGCGCGCCGGCATTCTCTGTCAGGGGCGTGGCTCGGCGGCCAACAGCGCGGTGTGTTACTGCCTGGGGATCACGGCGATCGACCCCATTCGCATGGAGCTGCTCTTCGAACGGTTTCTGAGCGAAGAGCGCGAGGAACCGCCCGACATCGACATCGACTTCGCGCACCGCGATCGCGAGCGCGTGCTGCAATACGTGTACGAACGTTACGGACGCGAACACGCGGCCATGGTGTGCGAGCAGATCACGTACCGCGGACGCAGCGCCACGCGCGATGTGGCGCGTGTGCTCGGATTCAGCGTGCAGCAGGGAGAGGCGTTGGCCTCGCTGGCCGATCGGTTCAGTGCGCGCGCCACCGCCGAGTCGCTGCGCATCACGCACGAGCCGGACGGCGATGCGGCGGAGCCGGCAGACGACAACGGCGCCGCCCATCGCCTCGCCCCCGACCCGCGACGCGCGACGGCTGACCACACAAGCCAGCACGCGCCCGATCTGCGCGACGACGAACGGGCCGTCGCGCGTGCGGCGCTCAGGGTGAACCCCGACCTGCGAGACGACGAACGGGCCATTGCGCGTGCGGCGCTCAAGGTGAACACCTATCACTGGCGCGAACCCACGCCGGAGAACCGCGCGAAAACGCCCGATGGTGATGGCGTGCTGCCGAGCGACAAGCGCGACGCGCTCAAGCGGCAGCTCAAGCTCGAGGCGCAGCCGGCCAATCCGTACGCGCCCGATCACGCGTCCACGATGGGTCCGGCAGGTGGTCCGTCCGCACGCGACGTGCTCGTGGCTCGACTCGGCCAGCAGATGATCGGCGGCACGGAAGCGGTACGGCATGCGAATGCGGTGGATGATGAGGCGCGGAAAGTGCGCGAGGCCATGGGTGGACGCCTGGAGAATCTGCGCATGGCGGAGGCGCATCTGCGGCGTGAGCAGCTGGCGGCGGTCCGTGAGGCACGACCGCACACCGAGCCACCGTCCACGCCAATGGCAGAACCCACGGGCTCGCCACACAATGCGCTGCTCGAATCGGTGGGACTCGACCCGGCCGATCCACGCGTGCAGGTGCTTGCCGATGTGATCAACGGGCTGCACCAGCTGCCGCGTCATCGCTCCATTCACGTGGGCGGCTTCGTGCTCACACGCGAGCCACTCGGCACGGTCGTGCCCATCGAACCGGCGAGCATGCCGGGGCGCACGGTGATTCAGTGGGAAAAGGACGACCTCGATCCGGTCGGTCTCGTAAAGATCGACCTGCTGGGGCTGGGCATGCTCACGGTGGTGCAGGATTGTCTGCTGTACCTGCGACACACGCGCGGCGTGCAGGTGGATCTCGCGCAGCTCGACATGAACGATCAGGCTGTGTACGACCAGCTGTGCGCCGCCGACAGCGTGGGGGTGTTTCAGGTGGAGAGTCGGGCGCAGATGAACACGCTGCCGCGTCTCAAGCCGCGCTGCTTTTATGATCTGGTGGTGGAGGTGGCGCTCATTCGACCGGGGCCGATTCAGGGCGACATGGTGCATCCGTATCTGCGGCGTCGCGCGGGGCTCGAGCCGATCACGTATCCGCATCCGGCGGTGGAGCATGTGCTCAAGCGCACGCTCGGCGTGCCGCTCTTTCAGGAGCAGGGGATGCAGGTGGCCATCGCCGCGGCCGGCTTCACGCCGGGTCAGGCCGACGTGTTGCGACGCGCCATGGGGCACAAGCGCAGTCGCGAGCGCATGGCCGACATCTGCGAGCAGCTCATTGCCGGCATGCAGCAGAACGGCATTCCGGAAGACATCGCGCGGCGCATCTACAACCAGATCAATGCGTTTGCCGACTACGGCTTTCCCGAGAGCCACGCGGCGAGTTTTGCGCTGATCGTGTACGCCACGGCGTATCTGCGGCACTACTACGGCACGGAGTATCTGTGCGCCATGCTCAACGCGCAGCCGATGGGATTCTATTCGCCGAGCACGCTGGTGGAGGACGCGAAACGACACGGCGTGGAGGTGCGCGGCATCGACCTCACGAAGAGCGCGTGGGATCACACGCTCGAGCTGCCTGACGGACGCACGCTCGTGCCGAACGATGGCACCGTGGCGTGGCGCGGCGCGGCCGATGTGTCGTGTGCGACCGTGCGTGCACCAGTGGTGCGCCTGGGACTCCGGCTCATTCGCGGGCTCGGGCACCGCGCGCGTGCAGCCCTCGAAGCGGCGCTGGCGCACGGTCCGTTCACGAGTGTGCACGACTTCGTGGCACGTGTGTCCCTCGATCGCGCGTCGGTGCAGCGCATCGCCGAGAGCGGCGCGTTCGACGCGCTGTTCGCACACGAGCCCGACGCGCGTCGACGGCGTGTGGCGCTGTGGGAGGTGCTGCAGGCGCAGCGAGGTGAGGCGGGTCCGCTCGCCCCTATGACGCCGCGTGTGGCGCCACCCGCGGTGCCGGCACTGAGTGCGGTGGAACTCACCGCATCGGACTTTCGCATGACGGGGCTGTCGCTGGCAGGGCACCCCATGGTACATGTGCGCGAGGCGCTGGCACTCAACGGCGTGCAGTCGGCGCGTGAACTGCTGGAGCGCGGACGCGATGGCGATCGCATCGGTACGGCGGGGCTGGTGATCTGTCGACAGCGTCCGGGCACGGCGAAGGGATTCGTGTTCCTCACGCTCGAGGACGAAACGGGGATGATCAACATCGTGGTCACGCCCAAGCGATTCGAGCGCGATGCGCAGATCATTTCAGGGTCGCCGCTGCTGCTGGTGCGCGGCATTCTGCAGGTGGAGGGGCGCGTGGTGAACGTGCGGGCGCGCACGTTCCGGGCGCTGCGAGCGGAGAGTGGCGAGGGGTTCGTGAAGGGGCGGGATTATCGATAGCGCACGCGTGACGCCTGCGTGACGCCTGCGGCCGTGCGGTGCTTGACGGTGCTGGGAGACGGGGCGAGTGTGGGTGTTCGTGCGCCCGTGGCGCGCGGTCCTTTCTCATCACATGGAGCCCACCCATGCCGCACGCCGTCCGGTTCGTTCTGGTCACCAGTGCACTGCTGAGCGCGTGCGGAGGATCGCGTCCACCGTCGGCCGCGACGGCGCCAACGGCAGAGCGGGACACGCGCCGCGTGCTGGTACTGCGCTCCGAAGGCGAACGCCTGACGGCTACGACGCCCGAAGCGGCGGCACGGTGGCGGGCGGCGATCGACCTGCCCGCCGACGAGGGACGCTGTATTCGGCGTGCCATGCCGGAACCTGGCGTGGAATCCCGCACCCTGCAAACCACCAATCCCGATGGCAGCAACACCACCACCACAATGATTACCGATGCGACGGGACGGGTGGTGCGGTACTCCGAAGCGCGTGGCACACCGCGCGTGGTGATCATGGACAACGGCCTGACACCAGCGCAGCGCGACAGCGCCGTGCGCGCGCAGCTGGGCAATGGCCCGCGCACGCTCATCTCGGTGGACTACATCACGGGCATGGCCAGCGCCAACAACCGGGACGTCGAGCCGTCCGGTGCACCGTCCACGGTGCAGGGCAGCGCGGAGCTCTTCGACACGCTGCCGAACATGGGCCCGCCGAGTGCGCGGATTGCGGTGATCCGCGCCCGGTGCGGTGCGACGTGACGCGCGCGGGCCGGTACGAGAGCGACGTTACGGTCGCGTCACCCGCGATGTGAACACCACACCATCCGGCGTCTGTCCCGCGGGCACGTACCCCACCACCGTGCGTGACGCGATGTCGATCACCGCCACGCGCGCCTCTCGGCTGAGCGAGAGCAGCGCGAATCGGCCGTCTGCGGTGACCGTGATGCCCTGCGGTCCGCCCTGCGGAAAGTCGATACGACCCAGCTCCTTGCGCGTGCGCCGCGTCACGAAGCGCAGCGCGTCACCCGTGTAGTCGGGGAGCAGCACCGTTTCGGCATCGGGCGTGAAGAGCACACGATAGGGCCAGCGAAAGCCCTCGGCCGCCTTGACCACGGAGCCCATGTACGTGTCCACCACGCTCACCGTGCCGGTGCCGTTGCTGCCCACCCAGACCTCGTTGCCATCCGGGGTGACGTTGATCGCCTCGGGCTGCTCAGGCACGTCCACGCTGCGCATGATACGACCGGTGTAGAGATCGAGTTCGGTCACGGTGTTGCTGCCGATGTCGCCGGTCCAGGCCGTTACCCCATCGGAGGCCACTCCCACCATGTGCGAACCCGACTTGTTGGTCTTCACGGCGCGCACGACCTCGCCGCGTTCGACGTGCACCAGCACCACGGCCTGCGACGCTTCGGAGGTGACCACCACCACCGAATCGCCGGGCAGGAATACCAGCCCGTGTGGCCGGGTGTACGTGTTGAGCGAAATCGTACGCACCACGCGACGCCCGGGCACATCGATCACGGTGAGTGTGCTGCCCGGACGCGCGCCGGAGCCGTAATCGGTGACCACTGCGGTGCCCCCGTCGCGCGAGAGCACGATTTCGTGCGGACCATGCCCGGTGGGCAGCGTGGCGAGCGTGGCGCCGCTGGCCACGTCGATGATGGTGGCAGTGGCAGGGGCCTTGTTGGTGACGATGGCCGTCCCGGGCAGCGCCGGCACCTGCGCCTGCACCGACGAGCGCGGCGCGACCGATGCGACACAGAACGCCCCGACCACCACACGACGAATGATCTGATGCATGGGTCCTCCGTAGCGACAGGTCACTGAATGAACTTCCAGTTCGCACGATAGTCCCGCGTGAGGGGCGTGCCAAGCAACCGCGCCCGCACCATCTCGATCGGCACCCGACCGCCGCGCAGGATCGCGTCGTGGAACTGCTGATTGCTCATGCGCCCCGCCCCCACGAGCTCCGTGTGCAGAGCGCGCAGCTGCAACCCACCGAGCATGTATGCCGCCTGATACAGCGGCGAATATGACCCGTTGAACGAACGACGCACCTCGGCCTCGGCGTTGGCGCGCTCGTGCCCCACCCGATCCACGAGCATGTCGATCGCTTCCTGCGGCGTCATCTCGCCCAGATGCACCTTGAGGGAGAAGATGATGCGTGCCAGCCGGTGCGAACGCCAGAACAGCATACCCATGCGGTCCTGCGGCGTGGTCGCGAACCCCTGATCCCAGAGCAGCATCTCCCACCACAGCGCCCACCCTTCCGTCCAGAACGGCGTGTTGAACGCACTGCGGTGCGTGGCGTAGCGCGCCGTCATGTACCCCTGCAGGTGATGACCGGGGATGAGCTCGTGGTGCACCGTGGCCTTGGAGAAGTGCGGATTGTTGCCACGCAGACTCATGAGCTTGTCGTCGTGCGCCATGGAATCGGTGGGATACGCCACCTGAATGATCTCGCCGCCGAGGAAGAACGGCGACACCAGCTGCTGCCGCGGCGACATCATCTCCATACGCCAGATCTCGTCGGCCAACGGCGGCACGGTGACCAGGTTGCGCTCCGTCACGAAGGCCACGGCTTCACGCGCGAGGCGCCGCACGAGCTCCGGCTGTTCGCCCGGCGGCACGTACGCCTGCTTCACCGCTTCGAGCGCGGCGCGCCAGTCGTCACCGTGCCCCATCTCGCGCGCGGCCTTCTTCTGCTCCGCCTCGATCCATGCAAACTCGCGCTCGGCGAGGGCGATGAGTTCGGCGGGCGTGTAGGCAATCATTTCGGCCTCGAGATCTTCGGCGAGCCCCTGCGCGCCGATGGGGTCGCCGATGATCGGTTCCTCCATGCCCTCGCGCTGGCCCACGACCTCCTCACGCATGGCGCGCGCATACTTGGTGATCGCTTCGTTCGCACGCCGATATGGATCGGCCGTCCACCACGTGAACGTGGGATCGTAGCCGCCGTAGAAGCGGTGCCAGTTGCGCATCGTCGTCTGCAAGTCGCCAAGCCAGCTCACGGTGCGGAGCGCCACAATACGTTCCGCACGTGTCGCCGTGTCGGCACGTTTGGCGCGCACCACCTTGGTGAGACTGTCGGCATCGGCGGCGAGGCGCGCGAGCGCACGGCCTGCCGCAGGCGCATCGACGGCGTCGAAGCGACGGCGTGCCTCTTCGAAGCCGGTGATGACGCTCGCGAACGGGACACGTGGCGCCATGTCCGCGGCGAGCGTGCGCTCGCGCTCCAGCTTCGCGAGCTCGGCGCGCAAGCGATGATCGAGCAACACGTAATCGATACGTCCTTCCTGTCCCAGGCGACCAAAGTCCACGCGGCGCAGGCGGGCGCGCCAGTCGGTGTAGAAGGCGTGCAATCGCTCGCGACGGGCGGGTGAGTACTCCACGGTCCAGCGCCGAAGCAGGGCAGCGCGATCCGTCGTGAACAGCGCCACCGAATCGCGCAGCTCGCTCTCACCGGTGGGCATCGCGATGCGCGACGCCTGGGCCGAGGCGGACGGCGCGAAGGCGAGCATGGAGTATCCGAACACAACGCCGGAGAGCAGCCGTGACGGGCGCGCGCCCAGCGTTCGCGGGAGTACAGACAGCCGGCGGAAAGGCATCGAGAGGCGTGGCGAGATGAGGGGAGGCGCGGCGACATCGACGTCACCGTATGCGGCGCGGTGACGGGAGGTCGGATGGCCACCTGACGAATGTGCCCCCCTGCTCTGCCCCCCGCCAGCAGCCTCGCGTGGCGACCGTGCGTGATGCGCCCCCCGGCCGGACTGTCAGACGGTCACGCGACCTTGGGGATGCTGTCCTACTCACCTTTGGAGGGCTCCCATGAAGACCACGTTACTGCTCGACCACCATGTCTCACCCCACTCCGAACTCCCGGGCACCGCGCGCACTCGAGTGCTCCTGACGCTGCTTGGCGAAGCGCCCCCGACCGCGAACCGCCCTCCGATCGCCATGGCGCTGGTCCTCGACCGGAGTGGCTCCATGGATGGGGAGCCGCTGCAGGCCGCCACCGAAGCGGCGGCGTGGGCAGTGGCTCGCCTGCACCCCAACGACGTGGTCTCGAGTGTGGTGTTCGACGACCACGTCGACGTGCTGGCCGAACCGGCACGAGCGATCGAACAATCGCAGCTCGGCGCGCGATTGCTCGCCGTGCAGTCGGGTGGCAGCACGAATCTGAGCGGCGGCTGGTTGCGCGCGCGTCAGCAGATGGAGCGCGCCGCCGAGCTGCTGAGTGGCAAGGCGGGCGCTACGCGGCGCATCGTGTTGCTCACCGACGGACACGCCAATATGGGCATCACCGACGTGGCGCAGCTCACCGAACTCGCGCGACGCGCGCGCACGCACGGCATCAGCACCACCACCATTGGCGTGGGGGCCGGATACGACGACGCGCTGCTGCGCGCGATGGCCGACGCAGGGGGCGGCAACGCGTGGTACGTGGAACGT
>JAABRL010000002.1:59276-188562 GCA_011390935.1 Gemmatimonas sp. | reverse complement strand
GTGCACGCGTGTCATCGGATCGCTCGTGCGACCAAGCGCCTGCTGCGTCAACCGATCGATGTCCTGCAGTTCGGCGCGCAGCAGTCCGCGTACATCGGACGCCGCCGGGTTCGGCACCGGATTGTTGGTCCGCGTGAGCGCAGCTTCGCTCGGATTGAGACGCGCATCGGCAGCGGCAATGAACGCACGCTGCAGATTGCGACGGTACACATTCACCCGCACGCTGCCCTGCGACAGTTCGCCCCAGATGCCGGCGCGCAGATCGGTCATGAGATCAGCGAGCGTGTACACATCACTGGGCCGATCAGCGAGCGCCTCGAACTCCACGAGGCGGTTCAGGCGGGCCTGACTCATGAGCCCGTTCACCACCGACGTCTGTCGCGCACGGAACCGGTCAACGGCGCCTTCATTCTCGATCCGACGCAACAGCGACGGTTGCAGGAACATCGTCGGCACCTGGAACGCGGTCGTGCTCAGGTAGCGCACCGCCTCGCGCTGACGGGCCTTCTCCACGGGGCGGAAGCGCTCGCCTCGCCCGTAGGTCTCCTGCGTGTACGCGCCCCCAACCACCGCGACCACATGGTTCATGTAGCGCCCCCACTGGCCGACGGCTTCGTTGTACAACGTGCGCACTTCGGCGTAGCTCTCCCCCGGCTTCTCGGCAACCTGTGGAATGAGCGCCACCACACGCTCGAGATTCTTCATGCCAAGCGTGGTCGCCCGCACGGCATCTGCATCACCGACGGCTTCCGTGAGATCCTCTGGATCACTGGTGGCATCGGCGGTGGAGAAGCGCAGCCACGGAAACTGTTCCTGCGCGCGCGCCCACTGATCGAGCGTGGGCTTTTCGTCGTCCGGAGTGCGCGCCGACGGAATCGGCGTATACCCCCACTTCACGGCGAACACATCGTACGGGCCCACCTGCGGCAGCAGCAGATGCGGCGGAATGCTGTCCTCCGGCTGCGCCACGTAGTTGAAGCGCGAGTAGTCCATGAGCGTGGCGACGTGGCCGTTCATGCGCTCCAGGAACGAACGGCTCCGAATCGAGTCCACGGGATACTGCGCCGACGCCTTCATGTTGTGCGGAAAGCCGATCGAGTGTCCCACTTCGTGCGTCACCACGTATTCCACGAGCCGTCCCATGAGCGAATCGGGCATGGGCAGCTGCTGCGCACGGGCATCGAGCGGCGCCACCTGAATGAAGTACCAGTTCTTCTGAAGTTCGAGGATGTTGTGATACATGTTCACTTCACCCTTGAGAATCTGCCCCGACCGCGGGTCCACGATCTGACCACCGGTGGCGTTGGCCACGGTGCTCGGACGCCAGTAGATCACGGAGTGCCGCGCGTCGAAGAGCGAGAAGTCCGGATCCTGCTCGGGGGTGGGCGCGATCTTCCCGACGATGGCATTGCTGAAGCCGGCCTCGCGGAACGCATCCTGCCACTTGTTCACGCCGCTCACGATCCACGGCTTGAGCCAGTCGGGCGTGGCGGGATCGATCCAGTACACGATCTGCTCCACCGGATCCGAGATCGCGGCGTTGGGATCCTTCTTCTCGAGCTTGAAGCGATGAATGAAGCGCACCTGCTCGGCCTTGTGCGCGGGGCGCGACATATCGTACGCACGGCTGGAGTTGAAACCGACACGCTCATCGTGCCACCGCGCCATCATTGGTACTTCGGGGAGGCGCAACATGCTGAACTGCACGCGCGCGGTCTGCGAACGCAGCGGCGGCTGTCCACCACCTCCTCCGCCGCCGCCACCGCCCGTGGCCGGCGGTCGCGACTGCCCCGACTGCGTGACTTCGATGTTCACGTTCTCGGGGAACGCCCACGTCTGCTCCACCCAGCTGCGCGCGCGCACGATCCCTTCCACGGGTGCGAGCTCCGGAATGTTGGAGAGGAACAGATCGCTGACGTCCACCACGGCCGCACTGTCGGGCCCGTACGCGGCGACGGTGTAGGTGGCGAGCACCGGACCCTTCCGGAAGCCCGCCACCTGGCGCCAGATCGCAGACGTGGTATCCGCCACGAGGTTGTGCTGCTTCGCGCGCAAGACCACGCGATTCCCATCGCGCTCCCACTGCACAATCACGCGTGTGCCACCACCGAAGAAGCCGGCCGGATTCTGCAGCGTCGACTCCACCGGACGGCTGATCAGGAGCATCTCGCGATCGAGCTCGCGTGACGGAATCTCGAAGTAGAGCCGCTCGCCGATGCGGTGCACGGCAAACAGACCGCGTTGTGTGACAGCGCGACTCGTGATGACCTGCGCGTACGGGCGCGGCGTGGCGGGCGCAGCGCCCGCGCCACCACCGCGCGCGGTGTCTTGCGCACCGGCTGCTGCAGTCGCTGGCGAACGCGCCGGTGTGGTGCTCGCGGCAGGACGAGAAGCCGAGCACGCCGAAAGGCCAAGAGCGAGACCTGCGGCGAGCGCGGGAGCAGAGCGAGAGAACATGGTTCGATCGGGAGAGGGGTCCATCCGGAAACGCACGACGGGATCAAGGGCGCCAGTGCTGCGCGCGACTCGATCCCGTCTTCGAATGTGCCCCCGCGTACGCCCCTGCGCTACCGCAGCGGCGCTGGTGTTCAGAAGCCTTCGAACGACTCCATGTCGTCATCTGCACCGACCGCGACGCCTGCCATCGCGGGCGTATTGGTCCAGCTGTTCGCGGCCGGCTTCCACCCGGAGGCCTTCCGGCTCGCCGAGTCGGCGCGGCTCGCCACCGCCGGACGACGCGCACCACGGCGCACCATCTCGCGCTTTGCGGCGCCGGCGATCTGGAACTGTCCGACGGTATCGCGCAGCGTGCGCGCCTGGCTCTCGAGCTCAGCCGCCGCACTCGCCGACTCTTCTGCGTTGGCCGCGACCTGCTGCGTCACCGCATTCATCTGCTCTACAGCCGCGTCGATCTGCGTCACGACCACCGCCTGATGCTCCGCAGCCGTGGAGATGTCCGCCGTCACACTTGCGACTCGCTGAACCTGTGCATCGATCTGCTCGAGCGACTGCATGACTTCACCATTGAGCTTCACGCCATGCTCGGCACTCTGCACGTTGCGCTCGATGAGCGTGGCCGTGTTCTTCGAGGCCTCGGCCGAACGAATCGCGAGCGCACGCACCTCTTCGGCCACCACCGCAAAGCCGCGGCCGGCGTCACCCGCGCGCGCTGCCTCGACGGCGGCGTTGAGTGCGAGCAGGTTCGTCTGGAACGCGATCTCCTCGATCGTCTTCACGATCTTGGCCGTCTCGGTGCTCGACTGACGGATGTCGCGCACCGCTTCCGTGAGGCGGTTCATGCGAGACGTCCCTTCACTCGTATGCTCCCGGGCGCTGGCGGCGAGCGAGCGCGCCTCTTCCGCATTGCCGGCACTCTGGCGCGTCATCACCGCGAACTGCTGCACCTTGGCGGCTACCGACTCGAGTGTGGCGGCCTGATCGCTGGCACTATCGGCGAGCGACTGGCTTCCCGACGTGATCTCCGAGCCTGCATGCGACACCTGTTCGGCCGCCGCCTCCACCAACGAGAGCTGGGTCGAGAGGTTCTCCACCGCGGCGTTGAAATCATTGAGCAGCGCCACGTAGTTGGACGACGGATCCGCCTCGAGGCGGACCGTGAGATCGCCCTCCGCCAGACGCGTGAGCGCCGCCGCCATCGTTTCCACGACCTCGCGCTGCTCGGCCTGGAACGCCGCTTCGCTCGCCTTCAACTTGGCATCCATCTCGTCCTGCCGCGCCTTGGCCTCGGCCTCGACTCGAATGCGCTCCAGCGCATTGTCCTTGAACTGCTGCACAGCCCGCGCGATGTCGCCGATCTCATCACCACGCGAGGCGCTGGGCACCTCGGCCGACAGGTCACCGCCAGCCAGCTTGCCCATCACCGCCGTGAGCACTTCGAGCGGCTTGACCGAACGACCGATCAGGAATGCCACGGTGGCGCCCAGCGCCAACGCAAGTGCGGTCATGATGAGCGTCAGCAGCGTGAACGTGCCGGCCAGCGCCGTCGTCTCGGTACCCACCACCTTGTTCTTCGCTTCCTGCAGATCGATGAACTGGTTGATCTGGCGCAGCCACGTGGCGAACTGCGGGCGCGCTTCGGTCATGAGCAGCGTGTGTGCGCCGCGCGCGTCTCCTGCGCGCTGCGTGGCGATCACGCGCTCGATGAGGGGCATCGTGGCCGCCTCGGTCTCCTTGATCGTGCCGAGAATCGCCCGCTCTTCATCGGTGGTTCCATCAGCACTGGCCAACATCGCATCGAGCGGGCCCGCCGAGCGCGCGTAGTCTTCAGTGAGCTTCTGAATGGTGGACACGGCGTCGTCCAACTCGGTCGCATCCGTGACCAGCACCACATCACGCAGAAAAATCGCGCGATCGTGCACGCTTCCGCGGAAGTTGATCGCGTAGCGCTGCTTCACACTGTTCACCTCGTTGACTTCCGACAGATTCGCGCTGATCTGGCGCACCTTCGTGATGCTGACACCGGAGAGTCCGAGCATCATGACAAGAACCGCAGCGAAGCCCAACGCGAGGCGCGTCCCGATGCGCATATTCGAAAAGGCAGACATGATCTATATGGGAGAGAAAGGCGTGTAGATGGAGGGAGCGTCCGACATGACGCCGGACACCGATGACACGTCGTGCGCGCAACCCGGAAGGATGGGGTGGCAGCGCGGGCACAGGGCGTGCCGAGGGTGGGCGAACGACGTACTGGAAGCCCTTCGTCGGGTTTGCAGCGGTCGTTCGTAATGCGGAGTATCGACCGGTGCCCGAAATACTTGAGCGTTCGATCGACCGCCGTTTTTCGCTCGGCATGCACCTCGAATCGTCGCGCATACACCCGCGCCGTTTCGATACGTGACAATTTGCCCTTCACGGTGACACGCGCCGTTACGCGCCGAGCACATCCTCGCGCTTTGTGAGGAACCCTGCGCGTTTCTTCGTTGCCGCGGCGAACGGGCGCCGAGCGATCAGCGCGGCGCGAGGGGCAACGCAGGACGTTGAGCGGTCAGCGAGGCGCGAGGGGCAACGCAGGACGTTGAGCGGTCAGCGCGGCGCGAGGGGGGCGCGTCGATACGTGCGCGAGAACCAGGCGGCCAGTCGTCGGATGGAAAGCGCGATACCGGTAAGGACGAGAAAGACGCCGGCCAGTGTGGCGAGGGTTGCGATCGTCTGTCCAGCGACGCCGAACACTTCACCGGTGTGCCCGAAGCGTACCCACGCGCGAATCTTGCGGCTCGTGCTGAGCGCCGCGTAGTCACGCACTTCACAAACGGCCGCACTGTCCGCGTGCAGCAGCACCGTGCTGCGCAGGTCCGGGCGATAGGTGTTGCCCTCCGCGGCAGCGACCGTGACCAGCGAATCACCCGGTGCGGGGAGCGTGATCGTGACACTCTGCCACGCGGGCGACTGCGCGGCTGCGGCCGCGAGGTACTGTTCGAGTGGCGCCGCCGCCGGCGTTGCGGGTTCGGCAACGGCCTCACCGGCCTCGCGCTCGCGACGGTCTGGCCCTGCACCACGCGGCGCCGATTCGGGCGGAGTCGCCGCGAGCGCCGCCACGGCGGCCGCACGTTCGCTGTCGGAGCCAAGGAGACGATCGAGATAGAGCCCGGGCCATCGGTAGGAGATGAACACGCCGCTCGCAACCACGAAGAAGAGCGGGATCGCCGACCAGAAGCCGATCG
Source organism: Gemmatimonas sp. (assembly GCA_011390935.1). GTDB lineage: Bacteria > Gemmatimonadota > Gemmatimonadetes > Gemmatimonadales > Gemmatimonadaceae > JAABRT01. The sequence continues at coordinate 182,881 of JAABRL010000002.1, read as the reverse complement.
TATTGTGCCAGTTGAAATCGCGCGCCTTCGGGCTCAGTCCGCGCCGGAACCACAGCACGTTGCGAATGGACGCCCAGGTGAGCCGCCGCGGCCACCACAACCACAGGCCGCTCACCACCAGACCGAGAAAGGCGAGGTTGGAGGCGCCCGTGACGGCCTTCATGGTCGTGCGCAGCTCCCCCGCCTCTGCCCCGACCCACCGGTGCCAGCGCCGCAGGGCAGCCACGGTCTTGCGACCGGTGCTGTCACCAGGCGCCTGAACAGCGGCGCCACGATACGGGTCGAGCAGCAGCGGGGCCCGCTCGCGATCCCGGAAGCGCACCGTCACCGGCTCGTTGGCCGCGGCCCTCATCGCCACTGAGGCGACTGCCTCGCGCGGCACGCTCGCCAGCTGCAGCAGCGAATCGAGCGGCAGGCGCGACGCCCCCGCCGGCGCCTCGACGCGCGGCGCGCCGTCCAGCCAGACGATCATCTGGCGTTCGTAGCCGAGCAGCACGCCCGTGACCGACATGAGCAGAATGACGAGTCCGGCACCAACGCCGAGGACGAGATGGGACCAGAAGAAGACGCGACGGAGCGCACCGAGCAGCGACGACATTGCGAGAGGCGGTAGATGAGAACGGTTCTCAAGAAGAGATCCCGTAGTGTAAATCAATCCCGACCGTCGCGCTAGGGATTAAAATCCCAGCGGGCCGTCGGCATCGCCGACGGCCCGCGCACCGCACAAAACGCCTGCCGAGTGCCCTACTCGCAGACCGGCCGGCCCGCCGGCAGCGGCACCGCGCAGCGCTTGCTCTCCCCGTTGCGCGTGATCACCAGGGTGGCCGTCGCCGACCCGTCGTACGTGAGCTGCTCGCGCCAATCAGCCGACTCTGACGTGGTACCCGCAATCGTCACCGTCGCCCGCATGCGACGGATGACGGTCCCGGCGATCGGATACGACCGACCATCGACACGCACCGGAATCACGACACCACGCGTGGTATCCGCCACGACCCGCTCCGCCGTGAAGGCCCCTTCCGCCGTGGTACCGGTCACCGTCTCCGAACCGGCCGACGTGCCGTCCACGGTGCGCTGCGTGCTTCCCTGCTGCAACCCGGTGAGTAACCGATCGCTGACGTGCCGCACCGTGCGCGTTACCCCCTCGCGAGCAGGCACCGTGCCGGACACCTCGGCGTGCGTCTGACGGCTGAAGGTCGTCGAGTCGGGCGCGGCCTGCACCGTGCCGTCGATGTCGGTCCAGATCACCCAGCGGGTCACGGTGAGCCCGCGTCGATCGGTGAACGGTGCGCACACCGCCTTGCCGGCGCTCGCGTCGAACGGGCAATCGACCATGGGCACGTTGCCCCCGAACGGACCGCGCGCATGACCGGCGCGAAAGCCCACCCCATCCTGAAAGTCCGGCCCGATGCCACCTCCCATTGGCCCGGCGCCGAAGGCCCCGCCGAACGGACCGCCCCGCCCGGGATGGCGGCGACGCATGGGACGCCAGTCTTCATTTTCCGCGCTGGCGAAGCTGTTCTCGGTGGCGGAGAAGCCCACCGGCACGGCGGTGAAGGCATCCGCCAGAATGGTCTCCGCCGCGCTGTCCGAGGCGTTGGTGACGCCGAGGTCACACGCACCGAGTGCCAGTGAGGCGGTGAGCGCGACGGCCGTGAGCAGGGGGCGACGAGCGAGGCGCGAAGCGGCAAGGCGAGTCATGCGAAATCTCCGACGTGGCGCGGCAACGAGCGCGGGCCTTCCCGCACTCCGTACACCGCTGGTTCGAGGAGAGAACACGCGAGCCGCGCGATCCCCTACGCCGCCGAGGCAAACGCGCGCATCGCCCGATTCCATGCGTGCTACAGCTCGCGTCCCGGCGGCAGCCACGGTCGCAATCGCTCGCGCAAGGCGCGCAGTGCACGCCCGATCTGCCCTTCCACCGCCTTGACGGAAATCCCCAACTGCGACGCGATCTCGGCGTTGCGCAGACCGTCACGGCGACTGAGCTCGAACACCTCGCGACAGCGCGGGGGGAGATCCGCAATCGCCTCGTGCAACGCCGCCTCGAGCTCGTGTTCGACGACCCGCGTGTCGCTCGGCGCCGACTCGCCCGTCAACGAGGCGATCACCGGTTCGCTCTGCTGCACCACCTTGCGATGCCGCACCACATTCAGCGCCCGGTTGCGCGCCGCGCGAAAGAGCCACGCCTGCACGGGCCGTTCCGGATCGAGCTGCGAACGCCGATTCCAGAGTTCGAGCAGGACCTCCTGCGCGACCTCCTCCGCTTCATCCCGTTGACGCAGCAGCGCTTCCACGAAGCGCACGAGCGGCGCATACCACGTGCGAAAGACGAGGGCGTAGGCCGCCTCGTCGCCCTGGGTGAGGCGGGTGATGCACTCCCGGTCGTCGCTCAGCATGGGCAAGGCATGGGTGCCGCTATCATATCGTATGGCGCCCGCTGGCGCTTGGGGGGCAGATTAACGCCGTCGAAATTTTGTCGTCTGCGTGCTGTAGGGTTCCAGACGACTTCCGTGTAGTCTGGGCATATGTCGCGCGCACCTACCTCCCCGCTCTCTGCCGATGAGCCTCCCGACTGGGAGGCACTGGGTCGGTTTCTGTCCGGCGACAGCCCGCCGGCCGAAGCCGACGCCGTTGCGGCGTGGCTGGTCGAGCATCCGGAGGACGCGCAGCTGCTGCAGGCGCTCGGCGACACCACCGCCCCGCTTGCTCGCGCCGCCGAGCCCATTGACACCGAGGGTGCGCTCGCCAAGGTGCTCGCTCGCCGTGAGACGGCCTCCGTGCACGACGACGTGCTCTCGCTCCCCACTGCCCGTCGAGCGCGCGCCGTGCCAACGCATCGGTCGTGGGCTCGGCCCATAGCCGCCATGGCCGCGACGCTGGCCGTCGTGGTTGCCGGCAGCCTTGTGTGGCGTTCGCGTGCCGAGTCACCCGACAACGCGATCGCTCCGATGGCACGCATCGCCACCGCCGTCGGCACCGTTGACTCCCTGCGATTGCCCGACGGGACCGACGTGGTCCTCGGCCCGGGCAGCACGCTCACCCCGAGCGCCTCGTACGGCACCTCCGATCGCGACGTCACGCTCGACGGTGAGGCCTACTTCGTGGTCGCTCGTGATGACGCGCGCCCATTCACCGTCCGCACCCGCGACGCGCGCGTGGTGGATCTGGGCACCGCATTCACCGTGCAGACGAGTTCGGCGCGTGGTGTCTCCGTGGTGGTGACCAGCGGACGCGTACGACTCAGCGCGGCGCACACCAGCGAGGGCGCCATGGAGCTGGCAGCCGGCGACGCGGCCACCTTGTGGCGATCGGATTCCACGGTGCGTCGCGATTCCGTCGATGTCGATCGCGCGATGGCCTTCACCCACGGGCGACTCGTGCTCCGTGATGTGCCGGTGGAATCGCTGCACGACGTGCTGCGCCGCTGGTACGGACTCACGCTGTCCGTCGACTCGTCGCTGCGTGGACGCCGCGTGACGGCCACGTTCGACAACGAGTCGCGTGACGTGGTGGTCGAAACGCTGGCGCTCTCACTCGGTGCACGCGCCGACCTGCGCGGCGATTCCGTCGCGCTGCGTGCTCTCGATACGCCGTGATGGCGTGCGTCGCACTGCGCGTCACATGGCCTCGCGCGGCATAGCGTCCGCGCACGAGCGCCGGCGGCGTCTGCTGTGTGTCGTCACCGGACTCGTCGCACTGTGCATCGGCGTTGCGCGCACTGCGTGGGCCGATACGCGCACCTGTGAGCGGGCACCGTTGGCGCGTGCGCCCCAGTGGCCGACGCCGCTCGATCGCCGAGTGCGTGTACGCGGCGGCGTGCTCACGCTCCGCGACGCACTCGATCGTGTGGCGGCGATCGCCTCGGTCCGCGTGTCGTACTCCGACGCGCTGCTGCCGCTCGAGCGAACGGTGTGCCTCGACATCGCAGACGCGGCGTTGGGCGATGTGCTGATGCAGCTGATCGGCGACGCCGCCGTCGCCCCACGCGTGGCGGGCGCCGAGTTGATCGTGCTCGCACCACGCATGGCCATCACGCCGGCCTCACCGTCGCCACTCGCTGCGCGCGCCACGTCGCTCGAACGGGTTGTCGTGACCGGCACCGCCGCCGGTGGTGCACAGCGCGGCTTGAGCACCTCGCTCGGTGTGGTGGATGGGCGCACCCTCGAATCGCACGACGCCGGTTCCATGGGGAGTTTTCTGAATGGCACCGTGCCGGGTGTGTGGGTGTGGCAGCAATCCCCCACGGCCGCGCTCTCGCGATACGGCAGCATCCGTGGCGCCAGCTCCTTCAGCGTGAGTTATCCCAAGATTTATGTCGATGGGATCGAGGTGGCGAATCCGCTCGTGGTGGCGCACGTGCCCGCCGAATCGATCGAGCGCCTCGAAGTGCTGCGTGGTCCGCAGGGTGCAGCGCTGTACGGATCGGATGCCATCAGTGGCGTGGTGCATGTCGTCACGCGACAGCCATCAAGCGGCGGCGCCGCACAACCGGTGCGCGCCCGCGCACAGGTGGGGCACGTGGCGAGCGCATTCAACGACGCGGGGACGATGGCGCAGGAGTATCTGTTCGCCGGCCAGGTGGGCGCACTCGCACGTTCCGCGACCGGGTCGATCGGCTACACGCGCATGGGAGCGTTCATTCCCGACGGCGAGAGTCATCACGTCTCGGCGAGCGGTCGAGCGCGACTGCTCGGCGCCTCACACGTGATCGATGCCACGGCGCGCTTCGTCGCGGCCGATGTGGCATCGTCGAGCAACCCGATTGTGCTGACCGCGCTCGGCGATGCCATCCTGTTGCCGGACACACTGCGACCGATCCTTGGAGCGCGCCGACAGCGCCAGCTGCGCGACTCGCTCGCTCGACGACTCGGGCTCGACCGCACCACGCGCCAATCGGTGCGACAGTTCACCGGAGGCGTCACAGGAACCGTGCACTCGAGCACGCGATGGACCCATCGTGGCACGCTCGGCCTCGACAGCTATGCGCTCGACGGCACCCCTGGTGGCATCACACCGTTGCCCTCGTCAGCGGACTCGGCGCTTCGCGCGGCGCAGGGGGCCGCAACGCGCGTTTCGGCGCGCGCGAGCTCGGCAGGCACATGGCGCGGTGATCAGTGGCGACGCACGCTCACGCTCAGCACGGAGCACGCACTGCTGCGCGAAGCGACATCGAATGCGGTGCTCGCGCGCCCGGGATCGCTCGTGGCGCTCGAGGGGGACGACACCGCGGTGTGGCGACAGACCAATGGTCTGGTGTCGCAACTCGATGCCGATTGGCAGGACCGATGGTTCCTGACGGCGGGTGCACGCGTCGAGCGCAGCGCCGGCTTCACGGAGCGCGCACTGCTCACGGTGCTGCCCATGCTCGGCACCGCCTGGGTGTTCGATGGCGACGGCGTCAGCACCAAGCTGCGCGCCGCGTATGGCAAGGGCATTCGGCCCCCTCGCGCGACCATTGGCGCACCGTCGATCGGCAACGTTCGGCTGCTCGCAAACCCCGAGCTCGAGCCGGAGCAGCAGACCGGCACGGAGTTCGGCGCCGACGTGATCGTTGGCTCGCGCGCCAGCGTGCACATCACACGCTTCGATCAGCACGCGTCCGGGTTGGTGCAACCCGTGACGGTGACGGTGCCACCACGAGTGGGGGCGCCATCGTTGCCGGGTGGCCCCGTGACGCGCAACCTTGCGTATCAGCTGCAGAACGTGGGTGCCATCGACAATCGCGGCTGGGAGATGGAGGCGTCCTGGCGGGAAGGGCCGGTGTCGCTGCACGGGAGCTTCGCCACCGTGGACAGTCGCGTCCGCACCGTGCGCCGCGGCTACACCGGCGAGTTGCGTGCGAACGATCGTGTGCTCGATGTGCCGGGACGCACCCTCGGGCTCGCGGCACGTGTGACGCATGCGGGTTGGCAGAGTGCGTTGCAGATGACGCGCGTGGACGACTGGATCGGCTATGACCGTGTCGCCGCGACGCAGGCATTCGCGACGACGGCGCGCCCGACTGGCGACTTTGTTGGACTCGCGCTGCGACAGTTCTGGATGCGCTACGACGCCGTCACTCGCGTGAACCTGTCGGTCGCGCGCGCGCTGCCGAATGGCCTCTCGCTGCAGCTCAGCGGCGAGAATCTGCTCAACGTGCAGACGGGCGAGCCGGACAACATCACGATCGTGCCCGGTCGCACGCTGTCGGTGGGCGTGCGCGCGCGCTTCTGATTGCCGCGCACTCGATGGCGCGCGTCACGTGCGACGATCCACGACAAGGTGCGACCGAGGTGCCACCTCACACCGAGCCGACCGCACCCGCACCGCGCACCATGTCGAAGATGAGATGCGTCTCGATGTGGGTCACTTCGGGGCGCGTGCTGATCGACGTGAGGATCAACTCCCGAAGCGCGTCGGCGTCGGACACGCCCACGTGTACGAGGAAGTCGTCGGTGCCCCCGATGTTGTAGGCGGCGAGCACGTTCGGGAGTGCTCGACAATGATCGCGAAATCGTTCGACGACATCGCGCGCGTGGCGGGCGAGCCGCACCGCCACCAAGGCCTGGAGGCCGATGTCGAGCGCCCACGGCGCAACCTCCGCGTGGTAGCCGAGCAGCACCTGTCGGGCCTCCAGCCGGCGCACCCGCGCGAGCGTGCTCGATTCCGACAGCCCGACACGTGCCGCGAGCTCCTTGTTGCTCCACCGTGCATTCTGCTGCAACAGGGCCACCAAGGCACGGTCAATTTCGTCCAACGGCTCACGATCGGGTGCTTTCCGAATCTTCTGCGGCATTTGTTGTCTCCACGGAATTTCCTGTCAGTATACAGGGTATGACAACGCATCGTGAGGGTTCCTTCGCCTCTGCCCACTCCGGCGCGCGGCCGCATCAGGAGACGCTGGTCGTGCATGGCGGCCGCGAGGAGTTCGCCGCCCTCGGGGTGCACGCCCCACCGATCGATCTGTCGAGCACCTACCCCGTGCCCGATCTCGCCGCCGCCATCGTGTCGATCGACGCGATGGTTGCGGGGGCCGAGCCGACGGGGTCACCGGTCTACAGTCGGCTTCACAACCCGACGGTCGCGCGCGTGGAGTCCGCGATCGCGGCCCTCGAGGGTGCGCACGCCACGGTTGCGTTCGCCTCCGGCATGGCGGCCTACACTGCGGCATTGCTCGTGGCGCGCGGTCGGGGGGGACACGTGGTCGCGGTGCGCCCGCTGTACGGCAGCGCCGACCATCTGCTGGCCAGCGGCATGCTTGGCCTCGAGGTCACGTTCACGTCCCCCGACGGCGTGGCGGAGGCGTGCCGAGCCGACACGTCGCTCGTGCTCATCGAGACGCCAGCCAACCCCACGTTGCAGTTGGTCGATATCGGCGACGTGGTCCGGCAGGCCAACGGGGTTCCCGTGATGGTGGACGCCACCTTCGCCACCCCGATTCTGCTGCGACCACTCGAGCACGGCGCCACGCTGGTGCTGCACAGTGCCACGAAGGCGCTGGCCGGTCACGGCGACGTGCTGGCGGGCGTGGTCAGCACCAACGCCCCCGAGTGGCTCGCGGCGTTGCGTCAGGTGCGCCTGCTCACGGGTAGCGTGCTGCACCCGATGGCGGCCTTCCTGCTGCATCGCGGCCTGCCCACGCTCGCGCTTCGCGTGGAGCGGGCGCAGGCGAACGCGGGGCGCTTGGCCACACGGCTGGCGGGACATTCCGCCGTGGCCGCCGTGCACTATCCCGGCCGCGGCGCCACCGATCCCCACCACGTGCTGGGGCGAGAGCTGCACGGCCCGGGGAGTACACTGGCGTTCGAGCTGGCCTCAGACGACGAAGGCGCGCCGGCCCGGTTCCTCGCGGCGCTCGACCTCATCACGCCGGCCGTCTCCCTCGGCTGCACGGACACGCTGATTCAGCACCCGGCCAGCCTCACGCATCGGGTGGTGGACGACGCGGTTCGACAGGCGCACGGCATCACGCCGCGGCTGCTTCGGCTGAGCGTGGGGATCGAGCATGCGGACGACATCTGGCGCGATCTCGAGCGCGGGTTGGCGGCGGTGGTGGGGAGTGATGACATTGACGCGGCTGGATTTCCGCCAGTCAGCACCGCTACTCCCTCAGCGCACCTCGCGCCTGCGTAGCACCTCGACGTCGTCCGCCATGCCAACCACCCAAGTCACTGACATGCAGGGGCTCGCCCCTCGCGCCCGAGCACTCATCACCGCCACACTCGAGGAACGACTTGGCACGGTCGCGCTCGAGTTCGACTTCCACCGCGAATGGAACGGCGGCTGGCGCTGCCGAGTGGACGTGACCGGTCGGGGACGTCTCGAGTTTGTGCTGTTCCGGTCGGACACAGGCGCCCTGCTCGCCCTGCCGCACCCGTTGCCGCCCCGCTGGCAAGACGCCCTCGGCTTCGCCGCCGACGATGGCTCACGCTGGAGCTTTGGCGAGGACGGTCAGGTCGTGCGACTCAGTTCGGCGGGCTGAGCCCGTCGCGCGCTCACCACGCGCAGTGCGAACGGCACCGGACGCGCCAGCAGCGTGCGCACATGGTCCCGCTGCAGGTGATAGAGCCACCCGCCAAACACGCCCGCGCCAACGGCGAGCAGTGCCAGCGCCCCGCTCGCCCCGATAGTGCTGTTCCAGCCGCGCGCGAACTCGAGCAGCAGCACCAGCGCGCCGGCGCGCCGCACGACCCGAGGCCACGCCTCCGCATAGGCCGCATTCTGTCGTCCGTGCAACTCGGCCGTGATGTAGCCCACCACCGTGAACGCAGCGAGATACTCGAGCGACTGCATCAGCAGGACGCGGGATAACCCATCGCGCGCCGGCGCGAGCGCCCAGGCACCGCGCCACACGCCATCCACCGCCGTGAATGGCCACAGCGCCGACAGCGTCACGTAGCTCGCGAACAGCGGCAACACCAGCCGCAGCGTGGGCAACTCCACGCGCTGCGCGCCGTCGCGCGCCCGTGCCCGTGCGGCAGACAGGCTGCGCAACACCGCCGCCGCCACCGCGACCGCGGCGCCCGTGAGCAGCACTTCCCAGCGCGTCGCGGCACCGGGCAACGCGGCGATCAGGAACCAGGCAGCCGTCACCAGCACCAACCCGCCGCGCCCCCCGCCTGGCGAGGGCTCCAGATACGCACCGTGTACCGCGCCGAACACGGCACCACCGAAGGTGGCGACCGGCACCAGCAGCCACAGGCGCGAGGAGCCTGCGCTCGCGAAGCCGAACACCCACACAAGCGGCACGAGCAACATCACCAACCCCATGAGCGGCAGCTCCAGCGCCAGTGCCGACACCGCTCCCGATCCCACCCGGATTCGGGGGCGCAGCAGCTCAAACGCGCGGGCGCCCAACGCCGCGCCCATCCCGTTGGTCACCACGTCGAACAGCGACGTGTATCGCGAGGCCAGAAACAGCTGCCCCCCTTCGATGACGGCACTCAGGAACGCGCCGTACAGCCCCACCACCCACCACGCGTTGCCCCCCGAACGCGCGTGTGCCGATTGCCAGAAGAACCCCAACGGCAGAAACATCACCACGTTCAACACCAGATCCGACCAGCTCCAGATGTCGGTGAGTCCGTGCTGCATCGGCCAGGCAAAGTCGAACGGGGCCCAGGTGATGAGCAGCGTCGTCGCCACGAGATACGCGAGCACAGCGGCGCCGAGTTGCCGGCCCGAGTCGGAGCCGTGAAAGGCGGGGGTGTCGGCTGAAGTCACTGGTTCTGCCGAGAGCGAGGGCGGATGGAGATGACGGGCGGGGTGCGACATCCGACGGAGTCTCGACTCGGTGCCATGGAATCCTGAGCGCGCCGCGTACCTGGTTCGGCGTTATTGTTGCACCACACTGACCTCGCCCTCCGGAGTCGACCATGCCGCACCGCCCTGTCCTGCGCCTCTGCACCCTGCTCGCCGTCGCCGCGTGCACCCCGGCGGCCAATGACACCCCATCGGTCGCAACCGAAATCGCGTCGTCCGTGCCGCCGCGCACCGTCTCGGCGCTCGCAACCCCGAGCTCATGGGCCGGTGCGCTGCCCTGTGCGGACTGCGACGCGATCGAGACCACGATCACGTTGGCTCCCGATGGCACGTACCGCCGACAAGGCGTCTATCGCGGCACCAAGGGGGGCGGCGACACGATCCTCACGGACATCGGACGCTGGACGCACCGCGACGCCGGCGCGCGCATCACGCTGCGCGGCAGCGTGCAGGGGCCGGACCAGTTTGCCGTGGAAGCGGATGGTGCGCTGCAGCTGCTCGACCTCGAAGGGCAGCGAATTGCGTCCGCCCTCAACTACAGACTCGCGGCCATCCCCGACCCGATCACGATCACACATCCCGCGCGCCTGGTCGCCGCTTTCCAATACATGGCTGACGCCGCCTCCGCCGTGGAGTGCGGCAGCGGTCTGCAGTTTCCCGTCGACATGAGCGCCGAGTACCCCACGCTCGAATCGCGCTATCTGGCCTCGGGGACACGCCCCGGCGCGCCGCTCGTGGTTCGGCTGCGGGCGCACCTCGCCGAGCGCCCCGGCATGGAGGGGAACGACACGGTCACCGCCCTCGTCGTCGATTCAGTAACCGCCATAAACGCGGACGATGGATGTGCCGCGCTGCGGACGCAGGACGCCATCGCGGCGCACGCATGGCGGCTGGTCGGGTTGCAGGGCGCGGAGGGCGACCCTCCATTGCCGTCGGACAATCGCGCCACCTTCACGTGGGACCGCGCCGAGGGACGCTTCGTGGGCAACAGTGGCTGCAACCGGTACAGCGCCATGGGCGTGCTGCGGGGCACCACGCTCGCGGCCGGTCCCGCGCTGGGCACGAAGATGGCCTGTCTCGCTCCCGACATCAGCGCCGTCGAGACCCGTCTGCTGGCGCTGCTCTCGGCCAGCCCCTCCCTGCGCGTGGAGTCCGACACGCTCGTGTTCAGCGAGGGGCCGGCCGACGTCGCGCGATTCGTGCGCGACGACGGCTCGCGCCCCCCGATGGATTGACGCGCGCCGAGCCGGAACGTACGATCGCGACATGACTCCCTCCTCCTCCCGCCGCCAGTTCCTCGGCCACGCTGCCACGCTCGGCGTGGGCGCCATGGTACTCCCGCGTCACCTCGTGGCCGGCACCGCCGGCAAGCTCCCGAGCCGCACGCTCAACATCGCCTGCATCGGCATCGGCGGCATGGGCATGAGCAACATGTCGCAGATGCTCAGCGAGAACATCGTCGCCGTGTGCGATGTCGACTTCGCCTATGTCGAGCGCGCGCTCGAGGGGCGACTGCGCCCGCGTGATGGCAAGGTCTCGGAGGAGGCGCTGCGGCTGAAGGACGTGTACACCAAGGCCGCCAAGTACACCGACTTCCGCAAGATGCTCGAGGAGCGGAAGGACATCGACGCGGTGCTCATTGCAACGCCCGACCATTTGCATGCAGTGCAAGCGAGCGCGGCGATGCAGCTCGGCAAGCACGTGTACGTGCAAAAGCCGCTCGCGTGGTCGGTGCACGAAACGCGACATCTCGCACGCCTCGCGCAGTCCACCGGCGTGGTGACGCAGATGGGCAATCAAGGACACTCCATGGAGGGATCGCGGCGCGTCGTCGAACTCGTGCGCTCCGGCATACTCGGCACCATCCGGGACGTGCACATCTGGACCGACCGCCCCGTGGGCTACTGGGCGCAGGGCATCCCGCGACCGGGGTCGCCCGTACCTGCGGTGCGCCCCCCCGATCCCGCGCGTCCGCCGCAGTGGAACGCCCGCACCGTGGATGTCGCCGTGCTGCGCGCCATGGCCGACAATCCGCAAACGCCGCCCCCCGGCATGGACTGGGATCTGTACTGCGGACCGGCCCCGCTGATTCCGTATCATCCGGCCTATCATCCGTTTGCCTGGCGCGGCTGGGTGGACTTCGGCGTCGGATCGCTGGGCGACATGGGGGCTCACCTGGTGGATCAGGCGTATTGGGCGCTCAATCTCACACAGCCTACCAGCATCGCGGCCTCGTCGTCCCCATGGGGCGGTGGGGCCGACAACCCGGCCACGTACCCCATGGCCACGCAGGTGGAATACGAGTTCCCCGCCGTCGGCGAGCGCGGGCCCGTGAAGCTGTTCTGGTACGATGGCGGGCTCATGCCGCCGCGGCCCCCGTTCATGCCCGACGATGCGGCCCTCCCGCTAGGCGATGGCGGTGGCGGCGTGTTCATCGGCTCGCGCGGCATGCTTTCGTATGAGACATACGGCCGCAATCCCACGATCTTCCCCGCCAACGTGGCCGCGGAGGCGGCCGCCGTGCCGATCTCGTTGCCCCGCATCGAGACCTCGCACGAAGCGAACTGGATCGCTGCCTGCAAGGGCGAGGCGGAGGCCAGCTGCCCCTTCGCCTACGCCGCACCGCTCAACGAGACCATGCTGCTCGGCATGGTCGCGCTCCGGCTCGGCAAGGGGCGCAAGGCGCGGTACGACGCCACTGCCATGGCCTTCACGAGCCACCCCGAGCTGAACGCGCACCTCACCCGCGAGTACCGGAGCGGCTGGTCACTCTGACGGGCTCGGGGACGAGCAGCGCTCGGCGGGCTGGCTTCTACGGAGGTCGGTCCGCCGCGTAGTTTGGGAGATTGATCCCCCCAACCTCCGTCCGACATGCACGTGTCTCTCCGTCCTCTTGGCGCCGCGACGCTCGCGCTGCTGCTGGCCATTCCGGCGCACGCCCAAACGCGCCGCGGTGCGGCCGCTCGCGCTTCGACTGATTCGGCCGTCGGTGATTCGACGGTCGGTCGCCTTCCGCTCGATGGGCTGCGCTTTCGCAGCATCGGGCCCGGCAGTACCTCCGGGCGCATCAGCGATGTCGTGGTGCATCCACGCCAGCCGGCCACGTGGTATGTGGCCACGGCGGCGGGCGGCCTCTGGAAGACGGAGAACGCGGGCGTCACCTTCGCGCCGATCTTCGACACGCAGGGGTCGTTCTCCATCGGGGCCATCGCGCTCGACGAGACGCACCCGAACACGCTCTGGGTCGGCACGGGCGAGAACAACTCGCTGCGCTCTGTCCCATACGGCGACGGCGTCTACAAATCGATCGACGCGGGCCGCACGTTCACGAACGTCGGGCTGCCCAACAGCGAGCACATCGGTCGCATCGTGATCGATCCGCGCAACAGCAATGTGGTGTACGTCGCGGCCATCGGACCGCTCTGGTCTGGCGGTGGTGATCGCGGCCTTTACAAGACGACCGACGGCGGCGCCACGTGGACGCGCATTCTCGGCGGCGGTGAGTGGACGGGTGTGAACGACGTGCAGCTCGACCCGCGCAACCCTGATGTATTGCTCGCGGCCACATTCCAGCGGCAGCGTCGCGTGTGGGGGCAGATTCACGGTGGTCCGGAATCGGGGTTGCATCGCTCCACGGATGGCGGCGCCACCTGGACACGCGTGCGCACGGGCATGCCCAGCGGTGACCTCGGACGCATCGGGCTCGCCGTATCGCCCGCCGATCCGGACTACATGTTCGCGGTGGTCGAGGCGAACGGTGCAGGCGCCGGCTTCTATCGCTCCACCGACGCCGGCGCGAGTTGGAATCGCATGAGCGGTCAGGTCGGTCTCGGCCTGTTCTATCAGGAGCTCTTTCCCGATCCCGTCAACCGTGATCGCGTCTATCAGGTGGAAGTGAACACGTCGGTAACCAACGATGGCGGACGCACCTGGACGCGCGTGGGCTCGAGTGGGCAGCATGTCGATCACCACGCCGTGTGGATCGATCCGGCGAACACCGACCACCTGCTCATCGGAACCGACGGCGGCCTGTACGAGTCGTTCGATCGCGGCGACAACTGGCGCTGGTTCGGCAATCTGCCCCTCACCCAGTTCTACACCGTCGCCCTCGACAACGCCTCGCCGTTCTACAACGTGTGCGGCGGCACGCAGGACAACAACACGGTGTGTGGTCCATCGAACACGGCGCGCAGCACCGGCATCGAGAACAGCGACTGGCGCACGATCGTGGGTGGCGACGGCTTTCGCGCCCAGATCGATCCCACCGATGAAAACATCGTGTATGCCGAGTCGCAGAATGGCGGCATGGTGCGTCACGATCGGCGCACCGGCGAGAACATTCCGATCCGTCCGCAGCCGGAGCCCGGTGACGATCCGTCGCGCTGGTACTGGGACACGCCGATGCTGATTTCGCCGCACGCCCCGCAGCGGCTGTACGTGGGCTCGCAGCGGCTGTGGCGTTCCGACGATCGCGGCAACTCGTGGCGCGCCGTGAGCGGCGATCTCACGCAGGCGATCGATCGCAACCAGCTCCGGATGATGGGACGCATCTGGGGCTCGGAGGCGATCGGCAAGTGGGCCAGCACCTCCTACTACGGCACCATTCTCGCCATCAGCGAGTCACCGAAGCAGGAAGGGCTCATCTACGTGGGCACCGATGATGGCCTCGTGCAGGTCACGGAAGACGGTGGCACCACGTGGCGTCGCAGCGCGCGGTTCCCCGGCGTGCCCGACACCACGTACGTGCAGCGTGTGTTCGCGTCGCAGCACGATGCGAACGTCGCCTATGCCGTCTTCAACAACCACCGGTCGGGTGACTTCGCGCCGTACATCGTGAAGACCACCGATCGCGGGCGCACGTGGACCAACATCAGCGCCAACCTGCCGAAGCGCGGATCGGTGTACGGATTCGTGGAAGACCCGAAGGAGCCGCAGCTGCTCTTTGCGGGCACCGAGTTTGCGCTGTTCGTGAGCACCAATGGTGGTGGCGCGTGGACACGCCTGCGCGGCGGTCTGCCCACGATTCAGATGCGCGATCTCGCGATTCATGCGCGCGACGATGATCTCGTCGTCGCCACGTTCGGACGCGGCATCTACATTCTCGATGACCTCGCGCCGCTTCGCACGCTGGCGCAGCAGCCGGCGTTGCTGCGTGCGGACGCGGCGCTGCTTCCGGTGACGCGCACCGCCATGTACATGCCCGAGCGCACCAGCAACGCCGGCTCGTGGGGTGCGTCGCACTACAGCGCGAGCAACCCGCCCACCGGCACCACCATCTCGTATCTCGTACGCACCGAACCGCGCACGCAACGCGCGGCGCGCCTGCAGCGCGAACAGGCGGCATCGCGTCGTGGCGACGACGTGCCACAGCCTACCCTCGCCCAACTCGCAGCCGAAAACCTCGACGTCACGCCAACGGCGGTGCTCACGATCACCGACGCCGACGGCGTTGTGGTGCGGCGGCTCACCGGTCCCGTGCGCGCGGGCATGCATCGGGTCCAGTGGGATCTGCGCTACTCCGCCGCGTCGCCGGTCAGCGGAGCGACGACGGGTGGTGGTGGTGGTGGTGGCGGACGCGGCCCGCTGGTCGCCCCCGGACCCTACACCGTCGCGCTCGCGATTCGGCGTGCGGATGGCTCGATCACGGAGCACGGCAGCCAGACCTTCACCGCCGAACCACCGGCCGGACGAACGGCGACCGTGGCCACCACCGCCGACGTGCGCGAGTTCCGGCTCGCCACGGCGCGACTGCAGCGCGTTGTCCTTGGCACGAACGCGCTGCTGGGTGAAACCACGACGCGTGTTCGTGCCCTCGAAACCGCGCTGCAGCAGGCGCTCGTGCCCACCGACGACCTGCAGCGCGACGTGCGCGCACTCTCGCTGCGACTCGATTCGCTGCGCCTCGCACTCACCGGTGACAACCTGCCCGGGCGATTGCAGCAGCCCTCGGCGCAGGGACTCACGGCGCGACTCAATGACGTCGTGAGTGGCCACTGGGGCACGCAGAACGCGCCCACGGGCACGCAACGCCGACAGTACGAAATCGTAGCGCGCGACTTTCCGCCGTTGCTCGAGCGACTCCGTACGATCGTGATGCAGGATCTCGTCGCGATCGAGCAGCGCGCCGAACGCGCGGGTGCACCATGGACACCGGGACGCATTCCCCAGTGGCCGTAATGTCCGATCCCCAACCGTTGCACGAGAGACCGTATGCGTGAATATCGATTTCAGTCCGGCGACGAGAACATCGAACTGTTCCGTCGCCTGCGCGGCGCGTGGCGTGATGTACAGGCGACCGACCACACCGTCGTGGTGCGACTGACCGACAGCACGGCCGTCCGGATCGAAGTCGATCGGCATGACATCGAACCCGGCTTCGCGGCCGTGTGTCTGGTGGCCGATGCGCTCACCGGCGACGACGCGCACGCCGACCTGCCCGATGCCGACGTGTTCGACACGACCGACCTCGGTCTTGGCGGAAACGATGTCGTACTCTTCACCGGCGCCACCTGGCTCGCGGCCACGTCGGTCACCACCACCGATGATCGCGTTGACGCCAGTGGCATGGAGGCCGTGCTGCAGCAGGCAGGCACGCCGGCCGATATCCCTGAGTCGGCCGAAGCCGTGTGTCTCACCCACGACGCGCTCGTGATCGCGTCACCAGTCGGCACCGGGTGTCTCATCCGCATCGCGTCCATCGCCGGGCGTCTCGAAGTGGTGACCGACCGCGCGGTCATTGCGGCGTTCCTCACGATGCGTTCGTACAGCAGCGGCGACGACAGCTCGGCGGATGACGATGAGACACGCCTCGGATCCAATGCCTGAGGCGACCGCCACCACCCGACCGTGATGGTGTGGAGGGGCGACACGGACGTCGCGCACGCGCGCTGTTTCGCCAGCAGTACCGAGCCGGACCCGAGCAGACGCGCGCGCCGCAACGCACGTTTCGTTTACGCCGACCTGCAGAGCCACCCCGACGAGTGGGACAACCTCCTGTGACCAGCTCCTTTCTCATGCCGAACACCCTCGCACGCGCCTTCCGTTGCGCCGCCATTCTCGTGGCCGGTGCGAGCTTCGCCCCGTCCGCGGCCACGGCGCAGGGCGCAGCCACGCAGGCCTCGTCCTATCGCCCGGCCGAATGGCCGGTTCCTGCGAACAGCT
Organism: Gemmatimonas sp.; assembly: GCA_011390935.1. Classification (GTDB taxonomy): domain Bacteria; phylum Gemmatimonadota; class Gemmatimonadetes; order Gemmatimonadales; family Gemmatimonadaceae; genus JAABRT01. The sequence goes on along the minus strand of JAABRL010000002.1, from coordinate 165,976 downwards.
ACTTCCCCGACGCCGGCCCGGCCTGGGCGACTCGCGCGCCGCGCGCAGCCGGCTTCGATTCGGTCAAGCTGGCGACGGCCATCGCGTTTGCCATCGAGAACGAAAGCCGCACGCCGCGTGATCTCGAACTGGCGCACTATCAGAGCTTCGGCCGAGAACCGTTCGGCGACGCGATCGGCGTGTTCGCGCCGCGGGGTGATGCCACCGGCATGATCGTGCGCAATGGTTACATCGTGGCGGAGTGGGGCGACCCGCACCGGGTGGACATGACGTTCAGCGTCACCAAGAGCTTTCTCTCCACCACGGTCGGGCTGGCCGTCGATCGGGGACTCATTCGCGACGTGAACGACCGCGTCGCGCCCTACGTCGGACCGATTGTCTCGCGCCACCCCGCCGTCACCGGACTCGGCGCCGACCGCCCGGCACGCGGCACGCTACTCGAGCCGTTCACCGGTGCGCACAACGCCACGATCACCTGGGATCACCTGCTGCGTCAGGTGAGCGACTGGGACGGTGTGTTGTGGGGCAAGCCGGAGTGGGCCGATCGCCCCGATCGCGACGCGGGGACCTGGCTCACGCGCGAGCGCAAGGCACCCGGCAGCGCCTACGAGTACAACGACACGCGCGTGAACGTGCTCGCACTGGCCGCCACCAATGTGTGGCGTCGCCCGCTGCCGGAGGTGCTGCGCGAGCACATCATGGACCCCATCGGCGCTTCATCCACCTGGCGGTGGATGGGGTATCACACCTCCACCATCCTGCTGGACGGACGTGACGTCGAGGTCGTCAGTGGCGGTGGGCACTGGGGGGGTGGCATGTTCATCAGTGCCCGCGACCAGGCGCGCTACGGGCTGCTCACGTTGCGTCGTGGACAGTGGAAGGGGCAGCAGCTGTTGAGCGACGCGTGGGTGCAGCGAGCCCTGACACCGACGCCCGTGCAGCCCACGTACGGCTACATGAACTGGTTCCTCAACACCGACGGCAAGTATCTCGCGAGCGCGACGCCCAAGACGTTCGCGCACGTGGGCAACGGCACGAACATCATCATCGTGGTGCCCGAGCATGATCTCGTGATCGTGGCACGCTGGATCGCCAATGGTGCCATCGACGGCTTCGTGCAACGCGTACTTGCCGCGTTGGCCACGTAAGCCCGGCACGTATTGTGTCGCGTACCTTCATCACCTCCTTGTCATGGCGCCCTCCGCAGCTCACCGCACCATGAAGCACTGGGGCCCGATCACGGCCATGCTGGTGCTCGCCTCAGGCTGCGCGGCCGTGTCGCGCCCACCGGGTGGCTCCCTCGCCACCCTGCAGGCCGACGCCGTGCGGGCCGCCGCCACGCACGAATCGATTCGCGACTCCGTGATTGCGCGCCTTGTGCGCCGATCGGTCGCACGCGGCGACCGCACGCTCGATGTCCTCCTGCTCTCCGGCGGTGGACAGCACGGCGCGTACGGTGTGGGATACCTGCGCGGCTGGGCCTCGCGCTCCGAATCGCCCATGCCACGCTTCGACCTCGTGAGCGGCATCAGCACCGGCGTGCTCCAGGCACCGTTCGCGCTGCTCGGCACCCCCGCGGCGCTCGATACCATTGCGTCACTCTATCGCGCCGCTGCCGATCGAATCGCACCCACCTTCGACTGGTGGTTCTGGATCCGGCGCACCGGCGGCGTCGTGAACACGTCGCGATACGAGCGCAGCCTGCGCAACACCGTCACCCCCGCGCTGCAGGCCCAACTCAACGCCGAGTTCGCCAGCGGCCGACAGCTGCTCACCGCCACCACCGATATGGACCTCGGCATTGGTCGAGTATGGGATCTCACCACAGAACTCGGCACTGACGCCGCGTCGCTGCAGCGCACGCACACCGTGCTGTACACCGCCACTGCGATCCCCGGAATCTTTCCACCGCGAATCCTCGACGGCCACGTACACAGCGACGGTGGGATCATCGCCAACGTGCTGCCGCTGCTCGAGCTGGCGGACTACCGCACGCTCGCCAGCGAACTGCAGCGCGCTGGCGTGCGTGACACGGTACAGGTGCGTGTGTGGGTGATCATGAATCTCTGGACACATGCGCCACCGAAGCTGGTGAAGCCGTCCAGTCGCGGCGGCATCAGCGCGCGCAGCACTGAAGTCCTCTTCTGGGCCGCGCAACCGCAAGTGCTGCAGCGTCTGCAGGAGCTTGCACAGGCCGTGAGCAGCGACGTGCCCGGATTGTCGCTGCAGGTGCGCATCGCGCAGCCACACGCATCACTCGCCACGGAACCCGGCGCGGACAAGCTCTTTGACAAGGCGTGGATGCAGCGGCTGGAACAGATCGGCTACGAACAGGCGCGCAGCGCCACACCGTGGGACTCGATCACGTCGTCGTACACGCGTCCCATGCAGCGATGATGCACACCATGTGAACAATGCGGTAGGTCACGGGTAGCGAAAGGATGCTTCAGAATACCGTGATTGCCGGCAACACGCTGGCCACGTGGGGGATGGCGTTCGCCATCGCTTGCGTGGCCGCCTTCGTTTTCCTCCTCGCGCGCCGCGTCGCCGTGTCGCGCTTGCGAGCCCTCTCCAAACGTACCGCGACACACCTCGACGACGTCGCGGCCGCCGTGCTCGCCAATACGCGCGGCTTCTTCATCGCCGCACTCGCGATCCGCTTTGGCGCCGCATCACTTGCCTTGCCCGCCGTGTGGAGCGCACGGCTTCACACGGTGGTCGTCATTGCCGTGTTCGCACAGATCGGACTCTGGGCCGCCACAGCTGCCCGACTCCTGCTCGTGCGGTATCGCGACGAAAAGCTGGCGACTGATCGAAGTGCCGCGACGATGGTGGGATTTCTGCAGTTCATCGTGCTGCTGCTGCTCTGGTCACTCGTCGTGTTGCTCGCGCTCGGCAATCTTGGTGTGGACATCACCGCCCTCGTGGCCGGTCTGGGTGTGGGTGGCATCGCCGTGGCGCTCGCAGTGCAGAACGTACTCGGCGACCTCTTCGCGTCGCTCGCCATCGTGCTCGACAAGCCGTTCGAGCTCGGCGACTTCATCATCGTCGATGACAAGGTCGGCTCGGTGGAGCACATCGGCCTCAAGACCACGCGAGTACGCGCCATCTCCGGCGAACAGCTCATCTTCTCCAATGCGGATCTGCTCGGCGCGCGCGTGCGCAACTTCGGTCGCATGTACCAGCGACGAATCGTCTTCAGCGTGGGCGTTACCTACGATACGCCGCGAGTCGAACTCGAACGCATCCCCGCACTCCTGCGGGCCGCCATCGAGGCGGAGGACAAGGACACCGTGCGCTTCGACCGCAGTCACATGAGCGGCTATGGCGCGTATTCCATCGACTTCGAGTCCGTGTACTTCGTGACCTCGCCCGACTACGGCATCTACATGGATGCGCAGCAGCGCATTCTGCTGCGGGTGCACGAGCACTTCGAAGCGCACGGCATCGAGTTTGCCTTCCCCACGCAAACACTGCACCTGTCCAGAGCCAGCTGAGCAGCGCTCAGCCGATCATGAGCCACACGCCGACACGAAGCACACTGATTAGCGCGGCGACCAACAGCACCCAGCGGCCGAGCGCGGGCCACACCGCCTCGGCACGCGGGGCTCCGGCAAGCGATGGCCACCAGCCAAACGGTCGCACCGCGCGCATGAAGCGGGCAACGACGGCCAGATCCGGACGCGGCCCGACCGCGATCGCCATCGACATGGCCGCAGCGCTTGCGGCCGAAATCACCACCAGCTGCTGCTCGTACGACAGCGCGCCGGTCACCATCATCGCCGCGGCCACGGCGAGGCCCACGATCGCGCCGGCGAGCTCCGCCGCGGCCGTCACGCGCCACCACAACCAGCGCGCAATGGTCGGCACACCAAGTGCCGCGCCGAGCACCGCGACCCAGCGCCATGCCTGCTCGATCCGTTCGATCTGAAACGCCACCAGCACGGCCGCAACGCTGAAGGTCAGCAGCGCGACACGCGCAATGCGGACCTGGGCACGCGGTGTCAGCTCCGGTCGCAGGCGGAGCGCGACATCGCTGACCACATAGGACGCGCCCCAGTTGAAGTGCGTGTCCACCGTGCTCATGAACGCAGCCAGCAGACTCACAATCAGCAGACCAAGCACACCCGGCGGCAGCAGCGTGAGCATGAGCGCGGGATACGCCATTTCCCGGTCGGCAGCGACCAACGTGCCCATCTGCGGCCCGAGTGTCACGCCTTCATTGCCAACCGGTGCCAATACCAATGCCGCGAGCGCGACCATGAGCCACGGCCACAAACGCACGCCGTACTGCAGCACCACAAACAGCAGCGCCGCCTTCTCGGCATCATCCTCGCTCCGTGCCGAGCTCAATCGCTGCTGCAGGTAGCCGCCGCCATCGGCGGGGACGTTGGCATAGGACTGCACGAGCAGGTATGCCCCAAGCCCGAAAGCGCCGAACCCGATTGCCCCACCCCACCCGCTCTGCACACTGGGCAGAAACTGCCACCATACCGACGCTCGATCGGCATACGCCGCCTCGAGCCCCGCACGAACGCCCGACCGTCCACCTGCGTGCGACCAGGCCACCACAGCGAGCCAGATGCTCCCGAGCAGACCGAGTGCGAACTGCACCAGATCCGTGCGCACCACGCCGCGCAAACCACCCACCGTGGAGTACAGCGACACCAGGGCGACCAGCAGAATCACGGTGATCGCTTCATCGGGGCCGCCGAGTGCGGACTGCGCCGGCAACACTCGCGACGCGGCCGTCACCAGCCAGGGCGCCCAGCTCGACCAGTCCACGAGGGGTTGCACGATCTTGCCCATCGCGCGCAGCACCCAACCCAGGATGATCACGTTGTAGACAAGGCCATACAGCATCGCGCGCATCGTGCGCAGCCACTCGGCGCTGCGCCCCGCATAGCGCAGCGACAGGAACTCTGCGTCGGTCACCACACCCGTGCGCCACCATCGGCGCGCGAAGAGCACCACCACGGCGGCGTGCACACCAAGCCATGACAGCCAGACCCAGTTGCCTGAGAATCCGCGGCTCGCCACGATGCCCGTGATCGCCAGCGGCGTGTCTGCAGCGAATGTGGTGGCGGCAATGGAGGTACCGGCCCACCACCACGGCAGTGCGCGATCGGCGAGGAAGAAGCTCTCGCGCCCTTCCTCACCGCGCACTCGCGAGGCAAACCCGATGCCGAGCGCGAGCAGCAGGTACGCGCCAATGACGACGCCGTCGAGTGTGCTCAGCACGCGTCAGCCGTCCGCGTGTGCTCCAGCCATCGCGTCGAGAAACTCGCGACTCCACGCGTCCACATCGTTGCGTTCCACGATCGCCGCCAGCCGCTTGATGTGCAGCGCACGCGCTTCGTCGGGCTTGTGCAGCGCCTCATGCAGATGTCGTGTCATCCCTTCCACATCGTACGGATTCGTGAGCAGCGCCCCGTGCAACTCCACCGCCGCGCCAGCAAACTCCGACAGCAGCAGCACGCCCTTGCCGTCGACGCAATGCTGCGCCATCACGAACTCCTTCGCCACCAGATTGAGACCGTCACGCAGCGGTGTGATCCACGCCACGTCCGAGGCCGCGCTGTACACGATCACATCTTCGAACGGCAGCGATCGGAACAAGTAGTGCACGGGCGTCCACGCAAGCGTGCCGAAACGACCGTTGATGCGCCCCACGACCTGATCCACCGCCTCGCGCACTTCTTCGTACACTTCCATGCCCGGCGCCGGCGGCGTGGTCACCATCAGCAGCGCCACCTGGCCGTGCAACGACGGATGCGCGGCCAACAGCGACTCGAAGGCCTCGAGCTTCTGCAGCGGCCCCTTCACGTAATCGAGCCGCTCCACCGAGAGCACGAGCTGCAGGCCACGAAAGCGCTGGCGAATCGCTTCGACCTGCGCCTGCCGCGCCGGATCATCGAGAATCGTGCGAATCGCTCGCGTGTTGACACCCACCGGATGCGCCCCGAGATGAATCTCGCGGTCGGCGGTTCGCACGCGCGCCGGCATGCGTGGAATCGCCAACGCACCACCGTGCACGCGGAAACGCGGCGCACATTCCACCGTCTCCAGCACCTCGACGGGAGCATGCGAGCGCAGCACATCGAGGAAGTTCGCGGCGTAGCGTGGGATGTGAAACCCCACGTAATCGCACTGCGAGAGCGATCCCATGATCTGTCCGGCCCACGGAATCACATTGAACACGTCGGCCGGCGGAAAGGATGTGTGGTGAAAGAAGCCGATGCGCAGATCCGGGCGTAGCCGTCGCAGCTCACCGGGTACCATCCAGAGGTTGTAGTCGTGGATCCACACGAGCGCGCCACGATCCGCCTCGGCCGCTGCCGCGTGCGCGAAGCGTCGATTGATCTCGAGAAAGTGCTGCCAGTCGTCCTCGATGAATCGTGCGCGTTCCACGAACGAGAAGATCACCGGCCAGAACGCTTCCTTCGAAAACTTCTTGTAGAAACGTTCGACGTCCGCATCGGCGAGCGGCACCTTGGCCGCCACGAGATTCGGATAACGCGCCTCATCCACCAGATCGTGCGTCGTCGCACCGCTACCGTCGTGGTGCGTGGTCCACGCGACCCACGAACCCTGACGTCCGCGATCGAAGCAGCCGAGCAGCGTGGGCACGATGCCATTGGGACTCGTGTGCCGCTGACGCACCACCGTGCCCTGCACGCGGCGCTCCTCGTAGGGCAGGCGATGATACACGACCACCAGCTGCGCATCACCCGTTGGCAGTTCGGGCGCCGGGATGCCAAAGCCTCCTCGCCCGCGCAGCACCTCGAGGATGCCGCCCGCGCCCGGCGCCGTGGCATGATGCACCAGCGGCCGACCCGCCGTCGCCTCCACCAGCGCGGGCTCGGCGTGCCCCACAACCACACCGCGATACCCCGTGTCGAACAGCGACAGGTCATTCAGCGTATCGCCGGCCACCACGACCTGATCGTCGGGAACGCCAAGGTGCGCAGCCAATCGGCGCAGCGTGTCTCCCTTGGAAATGCCGCGCGGCAGCACATCGAGGTAGCGGTCGGCGCTGTAGAGCACGTCCACCTCGAGGTGCGCGAGGCGCTCGCGAATCTCGTCCAGCAGCCGCGCATCGTCGAGGAAGTACGAACAGCGACGTTCCTGCGGCACCTGCTGGCGCACCAGCGAGGGCATGTCGTGCAGCGCCTGCAGAATCGGATCCATGCCGACCCAGCGCGTGCTCAGCTCCCACTGGAGCGGCGTGACGGGACGTCGCCCATCACCATGCAGTACGGTGGCCCCGACGTCGGCGATGATATAGTCGGGATCCGGCACCAGGGGATCGGAGAGCAGCGGCAGCACGCTTTCGGCGCCGCGTCCGGTCACGAAGACCAGTTGCACCTCAGTTGACGCGCGTATCGCGCGGTACAGCGAAAGGCGGTCGGCCTGGCGGCCGCCAAGAAACGTCCCATCGAGATCGGTCGCGAGCATCAAAATCGGAACAGCCCTCCGTGCAAGGTGATGCGGGCGCGCACGCCCAACCCTAGGAACCTAGCCCCCCGCTCCGCCCCGCGTACCGATCAAACGCCGATACATGGATCGCCCACGAACGATCAGTCGGGTGTTCACCGCTTGCGTCCGGCATTCCCGGACGCGAGCATCGGGGTGCGCCGCTCTCGTTGCTCGATCGCGCAGCCGATGTTGCGGCAGACACTTCCCCGGAGATCTTATGAAGCTTGATCGCATCCTGCTCACGACCGACCTGTCCGATGAATCCCTGCGAGCTTTCGCTCCCCTCGCGACACTCGCGCAGGCTCACCAGTCGTCGGTCACGCTGTTGCACGTGGTTGAAGACACGCCGATCATGCCACGCGGCGCGGCCTTCGCGGCTCCCATCACACTTCCCGGTGCGGAGGCCGACCAGCGGCGTGCAGAGGAGTGGCTTGCGGCCCGTGCGGGTAACGCGTTCGCGGGTTTGCCGGTCGAGGTGAAGGTGATCATGGCGCCGAATGTGGGCGAGGCGATTCCGGCGTACGCGAAGGAGCACGGCTATGATCTGATCGCCATCTCCACACATGGTCGATCGGGATTTCGCGCGCTCGTGATGGGCAGCGTGGCGTCGGCGGTGTTGCGCCATGCCGATCGTCCGGTGCTGGTCTTTCCGCGGCTTCGCTGATGCGCGCCGCCTCGCTGCGCCGGACGCGGCGTTCCTGGCTGCTCGGCGGCGTGGTGGGACTCACACTGTCAGCGTGCGCCAGCGGCGACGCGCCGCCAGAGCAGGACACAACAGTCGCGCTGTCTCCGCAGGACAGCTTCTTCACGGCACTGGCGTCAATGTGCGGGCAGGCGTTCGAAGGGCGCGTGGCCGAGGACTCCCAGGCGGACAGCGCGTTCGCGGCCTCGACGCTCGTGATGCATGTGCGCGAGTGCACCGATTCCGTGCTGCGCGTTCCGTTCCACGTGGGCGAGAATCGTTCGCGCACGTGGGTGATTTCGCGCACGGCAACAGGGCTTCGGCTCAAGCACGACCACCGGCATGAAGACGGGTCCGAGGACAGCGTCACGCAGTACGGCGGGGATTCACCCGGCATGGGATCGGGCACCCGGCAGGAGTTCGCCGCCGATGCGCACACCGCCGCTCTCATTCCGGCAGCCGCGACGAATGTGTGGTCGATCGAGCTGACACCGGGCTCCACCTTCACCTATGGCTTGCGCCGCGAAGGCACCGATCGGCGCTTCTTCGTGGCGTTCGACCTGAGCCGCCCCGTGGCGGCGCCCCCGGCGCCGTGGGGCTTCGAATGACCGGTCGCGTCTCCGCGCGCTCCTGAGCGCGCGGAGACGCGCGAGGCGGTTATTCGACCACGTCGGTGTCGATCTGTCCGCTGATTCGACGTGAGACGAACGACCACGACAGGCCCACACCAAGGCACAGCGCCAGGCAGATGAGCGCGACGTTGGCCATGCCTCGGCTACTGCGCGCGCTCACCAGATCGTAGCTGATGAGCAGCCAGATGACCCCGCCGGTGAGCGCAACGGCGAGCATGGCGCCCCAGAGGCCGAGCGAGCGGCGCGTTGCCGTCAGGAACACAGCCCACGCGGCAATGAGGACCACGCCGACGAGAAACTTCGCGGCCACCGGCCCCTCTGTAGGCGGTCCGCCCAGCAAAGGTTCGAGTGCCCAATCGTAGAACGAGACCCCAAAGGGATTCCAGGTGCCGTACACCAGCAGGAGCGCGGCGACCACGCGGAGGGCGACGCCGGCGAAGGAGATCGATTCGCGCTGCATGGGGGAAGTGGGGAGGATCAAACACAAACGGCCGCCCGGCGAATCTCCGGGCGGCCGTTCGACACATCGCACCGAAGTGCGATATGGTCAGCCAAGGGTCAGCCGATCTTGACGACGTTCTCAGCCGCGGGGCCCTTCTGGCCCTGCACGATGTCGAACTCGACGCGCTCACCCTCGGCCAGCGAGCGGAAGCCGCTCGTCTGGATCGCCGAGTGATGCACGAAGCAATCCTTGCCACCGTTCTCAGGCGTGATGAAGCCGAAACCCTTCGTGTCGTTGAACCACTTGACTGTGCCGGTCGTACGCATACCTACTCCTGATTATGTACTGACTGCCGAGGTATCGGTATTTCCGTACGCACCGACCGTCCGTATCTGGCGGGCAATCGCGCCCCGCTACACGCATGAGTTCGTTCAAAAAATGGACTTCAGCCAGAGCCGAAGTCCAAAGGCAGAACAAGTCTCATGGTGTGAAGATAGGTTGACGGGGAACCGTTGTCAAGAAAAAGTTCCCGGGGCCCGCCCCAACCCAACACAACAACCGCCCCCGCCTCGGAACCCGAACCCGACCGGCGGTGTTCTCCCGGCAGGTACCCCGCGCACGCGAGCCAGCGCCGCACACTCCCACGCATTTACGAAGCACGGTTTACACGTCTGCCACGTGCCCCGCGCATGTGGCCGCACGCGCTCCCGCCTGCTGTCGTCAGGGTTTGTCGCTTCACGCTCGACGTGTCTGGACCGGGTCGTACGAGGATGTTCGACCATGAACTCACCTACCCGCATTGCCATCGGTGTTGCCGCGTTCGGCATTGCCCTCGTCGCCTTGTACGCCCCGCGCAAAGCGCCGGTGGCCCCCGAGGATGTCGCGGCTGCACCCGCGGAGCGCATCGGCAGGCTGCGACCGGATGACGCGGAACTCCGCGCCACCCTGACCCCGGAACAGTACCGGGTCACGCAGCGCCAATACACCGAACCCGCGTTCGACAACTCGTTTCACAGCTCCACCGAGGAGGGCATCTACGTCGACGTCGTCTCCGGTGAGCCGCTCTTCAGCTCCAAGGACAAGCTGAACCTCGGCACGGGGTGGCCAGTCTTCAGCCGGCCACTCGAGCCCGACAATGTCTATACCCGCGCGGCGACCCTTGTCGGCATCGCACGGACCGAACTGCGCTCCGTGGGTGCGGACTCCCACCTCGGACACCTGCTCGCCGATCCGTCAGATCCCTCCGTTCTGCGCTATCGCGTCAACTCGGCCGCGCTTCGCTTCATTCCCGCCGATAGTCTGCTTACCTCCGGGTACGCGTCCTATCGCGGCACCTTCTTCGAAGACGTGACCGATTCGGACGTCGATGCGGACGAACCGGTCGCCGCAACACCGGGCGAGCGCGTCAGCAGCTGACCACGCGCAGGGAACCCGCAGCCCGTGTCAGGACTATGTGAGGACACCCTGCACACGAGGTTACGGCATGTCAGTCCGGTCCCTGGTCCTGCTCGCGGCTGTGAGCGTGGCGATCGTCTCCGTTGTCCTGCTGCGCCCACGAGCGTCGCAAGCCCGGGAGGCGCTCCCCGGGGCGGAGCTTTCCGTTCCCCCGGACGGTCAGGAGCGCCGCACCATCATCCTCGCTGGTGGCTGCTTCTGGTGCATGGAGCCACCGTTCGAGAAGGTTCCCGGCGTGTATGGCGTTCGGTCGGGGTACACCGCCGGACGCCTGGCCAACCCCACGTACGAACAGGTCTCCGCCGGCGCCACCGGGCACACCGAAGCCGTGGAGGTCGAGTTCGATCCGCGCCGGGTGACCTACGAGCAGCTGCTTGATCTCTTCTGGCACAACATCGATCCCCTCACCGCGAATGCGCAGTTCTGCGATCGCGGATCGCAATATCGCGCGGGCATCTACCCCAAGTCGCCCGAGGAGCGCGCCGCCGCGGAAGCATCCAAGGCGGCCATCGCACGACAACTCGGCCAACCCGTGGTCACGGAGATCGTGGATGCCACCACGTTCTATCCCGCCGAGGAGTACCACCAGGATTATTACAAGAAGAATCCGGTGCGCTACAAGTTCTACCGCGGCGGGTGCGGACGGGATGGTCGACTCAAGCAGCTGTGGGGAGATGCCGCTGGCATCGGTACGCTCGGCCTGATCGGCAAGAGCTGATTCGTCGCGATGCAGGAGCTCCTCCCCGAGATCGGCCCGGAGCTGCGCGAGCGCCTGCTGAGCACGCTCGTGATGCTCGCGGTGCTGATCGGAGTGCGCGTGGTCGCCTTTCGCGTCCTGCGCGCCAAACTCCCGGAGGTCACCGACCGCTACCGATGGCGCAAGAGCATCGACTACCTGCTCATCGCCCTCGGCGTCCTCACGATCGGTCGTATCTGGTCGAGTGGCGTCGCGCAGCTCGGCACCTTTCTTGGCCTCGTGACGGCTGGACTTGCGATCGCGCTTCGCGAGCCGATCACCAACGTGGCGGGTTGGCTCTTCCTGTTGTGGCGACGCCCGTTCCGCGTGGGGGATCGCATTCAGATCGGGGAGCACGCGGGTGATGTCGTGGATATCCGACTTTTCCAGTTTTCGCTCCTGGAGATCCGCGGCCGCTTCGATGCGGACCAACCGACCGGACGCATTGTGCACATTCCGAACGCGACGGTGTTCACCACCCCGCAAGCCAATGCCTCTGACGCGTTTCCGTACATCTTCGCCGAGTTTCCGATCACGCTCACCTTCGAAAGCGACTGGGCGAAGGCCAAGGCCGCTTTTACCGAGATCGCACGGCGCCACGGCAAGAGCGCGGCCGACCTGCAGTCCACCCTGCGCGCGCGATACGCCGTGGGGCCGCTTGGGGCCGACCCCGTGGTCTACACCTCGGTGCGCGATGACGGGGTCTGCCTGACGGTCCGCGTACTGTGTCCGGTGCGGGGCGCACGCCCGGTCGCCGAGGCGATCTGGGAGGATATCCTGCGCCGGGTGGCCGAGTGGGACGACGTGGACTTCGCCTATCCCACCACGCGCCTCTACGACAACCGATCCGAGGGCAAACCCGGCGCCCGCGCGCCGCTCAGCCCGGAATAGTATAGATTTCAGGATTGTGCTCCGGCCTCGAACGGCCGGCGACGCTCAGTTCCCACGTCCAGGACGTTTTTCTGTCGTTTTCCAGCTTGCAGTTGCATTCGAGCCTTCAGCAGGGGCTCAAGGAGCTCGGGTTTCCCCGCCCGACGCCCATTCAGGAGAAGGCCATCCCCGCCGCGCTCGAAGGGCGCGATGTGCTCGCCTGCGCCATGACGGGCAGCGGCAAAACCGCGGCCTTCCTGCTCCCCATTCTGCACCAGCTGCTCGAGAAGCCGCGTGGTACCACGCGCGCCCTCGTGCTGGCGCCCACGCGTGAACTTGCCGCGCAGGTACTCGAGAGTCTCGAGAGCTTCGCCGTGCACACTCCCATTACGGGCGCCGCCATCTTCGGCGGCGTGGGGATGGGTCCGCAGGAGCGCGCCTTCCGCACCGGGGTCGATGTGCTCATCGCCACGCCGGGCCGCCTGCTCGATCATCTCAAGGCGCCGTATGCGTCGCTGTCGAACATCGAGTTCCTCGTGTTCGACGAAGCCGATCGCATGCTCGACATGGGCTTCCTCCCCGATATTCGGCGCGTGCTCAAGCACGTGCCGGCCAAGCGGCAGACGCTGTTCTTCAGCGCCACGATGCCCGGCCCCATCGGCAAACTGGCCGGTGAGCTGCTGCGCGATCCCGTCAACATCGACCTCGAGCGCCGCTCGGCGCCGGCCGTGGGCATCACGCAGGCCATCTATCCGGTGGCGCAGGAGCTCAAGACCGCACTGTTCATGCAGTTGCTCGAGCGTGGAGACATGAAGGAAGCACTCGTCTTCACCCGCACCAAGCATCGTGCGAATCGCCTCGCCGAGCAGCTCGTGAAGCGCGGCATCAGCGCCGAGCGCATTCATGGCAACCGCTCACAGACGGCGCGCACCGCGGCGCTGGCCGGCTTCAAGAACGGCACCATTCGTGTACTCGTGGCCACCGACATCGCCGCGCGCGGCATCGACATCGAGGCACTCGGTCACGTCGTGAACTTCGACGTACCCACCGCGCCCGAAGACTACATCCATCGCGTGGGCCGCACGGCACGCGCCGAACTCACCGGCGAAGCGTTCACGCTCGTGGCGCCGGATGAAGAAGGGGAACTGCGCGACATCGAGAAGGCCATCGGCAAGCGCCTGCCGCGCGTGCTGCTTCCGGATTTCGATTACACCGCGAAGACTGGCGAGCAGCTCGAGGTACCGCTCAAGGATCGCATTGCCGAGATCCGCAAGCGCAAGGCCGAAGAGCGGGCACGCGCCGCCGAAAAGGCGGCGCGCAAGGCCTCACGCGAAACCGAAGAGGCCGCACGCGGTTCGTCGCGCGGCGGACGCGGTGGAGGACGCTCCGCGAGCGCCGCACCGTCGGGGCGTGCGGCCTCGAGTGCGCCGGCCCGATCGGCGAGCCCGCGCCCTCCCGCGGCCCGGCCCGCGGCACCGCCGGCCGGTGACCGTGACGCGAATCCGTATCGCGACAGCGCCGAGGCGCCGCGCAGCGCACCGCGTGGTGGTGGCGAGGCGCGCGGTGGTGAATCTCGAGGCGGTGGCGAGTCACGGGGCGGGAGTCGCGGCGGACGGCGGCGGCGGTAGGAGCGCCCGTGCCACGCGTGCTTCCGCGGGCCTCGCTACCCAATGCCGAGAAGGGCGGCGGTGGCCGGCTGCGCCGCGACGGTGGGGAGTCCACCACGCCCAAGGACTCGGCGCGTGCCTGGGCTGAAGCACGTGCCCTGATCTGGCGACATCGGCGCTCGGTCGGGATCGGGCTCATGCTCATGCTGATCAGCCGCGCCGCCGGCTTCGTGCTGCCCGGCAGCTCCAAGTGGCTCATCGACGAAGTGCTCACGAAGCAGAACTACGACCTGCTCGTGCCGCTCGCGCTGGCGTCCGGCGCGGCGACGTTGGTGCAGGCCGTCACATCGTATGCGCTCTCGCAGGTGGTAAGCGTGGCGGCGCAGCGCGCGATCGCCGACCTGCGTGAGGAGGTGCAGGCGCATCTCATTCGCCTGCCGGTACGGTTTTTCGACGGCACCAAATCGGGCGTGCTGATCTCGCGAGTAATGAACGATCCCGAAGGGATTCGTAACCTCGTGGGCACGGGGCTGATCCAGCTCGTCGGCGGGTTGCTCACGGCCGCGGTGGCGCTCGGCGTGCTCTTCTGGCTGAACTGGTCGCTTACGCTCGGCACCGTGGCGTTCCTCGCCATCTTCGCGGTCGGCATGTCGACGGCGTTCAAGCGACTGCGGCCGATCTTTCGCGAGCGTGGTCGCATCACGGCCGATGTGACCGGACGCCTCGCCGAAACGATCGGCGGCATTCGCCTCATCAAGGTGTATACCGCCGAGGAACGCGAGCGGGAAGTGTTCAGCGGCGGCGTGGACAAGCTGTTCCGCAACATCGCCGCGACCATCACGGGCACGTCGGCCACGACGGCGCTCTCCACGGCGGTGGTGGGCATCATCGGTGTGCTGATCATGGTGTTCGGCGGGCGGGCGGTGATCGGCGGCAGCATGTCGGTGGGCGATCTCGTGATGTACGTGATCTTCATCGGCCTCGTGGCGGCACCGCTCGTGTCGATTGCGAACATCGGTACGCAGCTCACCGAAGCGTTCGCCGGGCTCGATCGCATTCGCGAGCTGCGCGACATGGCCACCGAGGATCAGGAGGACGCCGATCGGCTGGCGATTCCGCCCCTGCGTGGCGACGTGGCGTTCGAGCGCGTGTGGTTCGAATATGAGGAAGGCGCTCCGGTGCTGCGCGACGTGAGCTTCACGGCGCCGGCGGGCACGACCACGGCGCTGGTGGGATCGAGCGGCTCGGGCAAGAGCACGCTGATCTCGCTCGTGATGGCGTTCGCGCGTCCCAAGGAGGGGCGCATTCTCGTGGATGGTGTCGATCTCGCCACGCTCAAACTGCACGACTATCGCAAGCAGCTGGGCGTCGTGCTGCAGGACAACTTCCTCTTCGACGGCACGGTGCGCGACAACATCGCGTTCACACGGCCGGGCGCCACGGACGAAGACGTGCGCACCGTTGCGCAGGTGGCCAACGTGGACGAGTTCGTCTCACGCTTTGCAGATGGCTACGACACGATCGTGGGTGAACGCGGCGTGAAGCTCTCTGGTGGTCAGCGCCAGCGCGTCGCGATCGCACGCGCCATTCTCGCCGATCCGCGCCTGCTCATTCTCGACGAGGCGACGTCCTCTCTCGACAGTGAGAGTGAACAGCTGATTCAGGAAGGCCTGCAGCGCTTGCGCGCCGGTCGTACCACGTTCGTGATTGCGCACCGGTTGAGCACGATCACGAGCGCCGATCAGATCCTGGTGCTGGAGCAGGGGCAGATCGTCGAGCGCGGTACGCACGCCGAGCTCATGCAGCTCGGCGGGCGATACCGCGACCTGTACAACCGGCAGTTCCGGCTCGAGCAGGATCGGTTTGTGAATCCTGGTGAAGATCCGGTGCCCACGACCGAAAGTGATGCGCGGGCGGCCGCGATGAAGTCAGGGTCGCGCGGCGGTCGGGGACTCTAGTTACCGCCCCGCGCCGGCGTACCGACGGCGCGCCGGCTTGGCGGTTGGTGTCGGCATGATTTCGTCATCCACCACGAAGGTGGAGACGGTGTCATTGAGCGTGCTGACCTGCGCATTGAGCTCCTCCGCGGCGCTCGCCGATTCCTCGGAGCTGGCGGCCACCTGCTGCGTGATGGCATTCACCTCGGTGACCGATTGCGTCATGCGCTGCACGCTTTGCACCTGCAGCGCGCTGGCGGTGGAGATCTCCGCGACCACATCGACCACCTGCGTGATCTGACCCGAAATCTGGCGGAGGCTTTCGAGCACTTCGCCGTTGAAGTGCACGCCGCGATCCGTCGCTGACACACTGCGGTCGATCAACTCCTCGGTGCTCTTGGCAGCCGTGGCGGCACGAAGTGCGAGTGAGCGCACCTCTTCGGCCACCACGGCAAACCCACGGCCCGCGTCACCGGCTCGAGCGGCCTCGACGGCAGCGTTCAGCGCGAGCAGGTTGGTCTGGAAGGCAATCTCGTTGATCGTCTTGATGATCAGTGCCGTCTCCCGCGTGGACGCCTTGATGTCCGCCATTGCGGACGTAAGGTTGGCCATGCGCGTTTCGCCATCGGTCGCGTGGGAACGCGCCAGCTGGGACAGATCCGTCGCGCTGCGCGCGTGCGCCGCATTGGTGGAGGCGGCCTGCGCCAGCTGATCGAGTCGCTGGGTCACGTCGTCAAGCCGCGACGCCTGATCGGAGGCGCCCTCGGCGAGCGAGTGACTCGATTGGGTGATCTCGGCGCTCGCGCTCTTCACTTGTGCCGCGGCCGTGCCCACCATCGAAATCGTGGACTGCAGCTGCTCCGCGGTTTCGTTGAAGCGCAGCTTGAGCGCTTCGGCCGTCTCGCGGAACGACGCGGTGATACGATGCGTGAGATCCCCGCTCGACAGTGCCGTCAAGCCGTCGGACAGCGCCTGCAGCACGACGCGGTCGTGGTCGGCCTCCTGCGTGATGCGCTCTTCAATGACCTTCTGGTCGTGGATGTACGTAAGCGAACCGCACGCACGGATCGTCTTGCCATCGGCGGAGTGACGGCAGCCCCCGGTGGCGCGAAACCAGCGGTACACGCCGTCCTTCATCTTGAGCCGATAGGTCACGTCGTAGCGCGCCTTGCCCGTCGCATCGCTCAGATGTCCACCGAACGCGGCGAACGTGGCCGGCGCATCATCGGGGTGCAGCTTGTCCGACCAGGACTGACAGACGTTCGGAAAATCCTGCTCGTCGGTGTAGCCGATGAGTCGCACAAACTCGGGGGACCAGGTCCACCTGCTGTTCGGGTGGAATGCATCGGCCTCGTACAGCACGGCTTGCCAGAGACCAACGCCGCAGGATGTGTCGAGCACATCGGAGCGTTCCTTGACCTCGAGCAGCTCCGCCTGCAGGCGGGCGATCGTGTCGGCGTTGCGGGTGAAGTTGAAGCGCATGGGGGAGTATCTCGGTGCGGGAACGGCGTCGTTGCCGAATCCACGACCCGGAGCCGGGCCGTCCCGTAAGCATCGGCACACGACACGCTGCGCTTGATCGGGCGGGTGCCGCACGGTAGCGTGAGCGGGGCGCTCCAGCCTGACCCGCCACCGCGCGGTGTTCCCTTCCCGACCCTGTTGGCCACACATGTTCCCGATCCGCTCCGCCCTCGTGCTGGTGACCGTGAGCGCGCTGCTCGCCGTCCCCCCATGCGTGTTTGCGCAACCCGCGCGTACGCCGCTCACGATCGAACGCCTCACCATGGGCGCGTCGCTCACGGGCACGTCGCCGGCCTCGCCGCAGTGGTCGCCCACCTCACGCACGCTGGCCTTCAGCTGGAATCCGCCCGGCGTGGCTGGCCGCACGCTGTGGCTGGTGGACCGCGACGGGATCACGCCACGGCGTGTGCTTCCGGCCGAGAACACGGCGCCAGTCGGCGCCTTCCTGTGGACACCACGCAGCGACGGCATCGTATTCGTGCAGCGCGGCGACGTTTGGCGCGTCACGGTGTCTGACGGTGCGATCGTTCGCATCACAAACGATGGCGGCGAACGATCGGACCTGCGCATGTCGCCAAACGGGGAGTGGCTCTCGTTCCTGCGCGCCGGTGACCTGTGGGTGCAGTCGCTCAGCGGCGGCGAGGCCCGACGCCTCACGCAAGTTGCCCAGCCACCCATCGGTGCGATTCCGCTCGGCACCTACTACGGGAACGATGTGGAGATCGGACGCGGCACGTGGGGCGGCGCAGCGCCGTCGCACGCCTGGTCCCCCGACTCGCGCACCATCGCCGTGCACTACGTGGACCGGCGCGGCGTGCCCACCTTCAGCATGCCGTACTACCTCGGCGACACCGCACAGATGAACGTGCTGCGCCGAGGCGCGCCGGGACAGGCGAACGAAGTGCGCATGATCGGCATGGTGAGCGTGGAGAGCGGTGCGCTGTCGTTCGTACCGCTGCCCGATTCCAGCAGCACGCGCGTGGTGAACTACGAATGGTCGCCGAGCGGTGCGCTCATGATCGATCGCGAGACGGATGATGCGATCGATCGCACGATCCATGTCGTAGTACCCGGCGGCGCGCCGCAGCGCGTGTGGCGAGATCGCCGCGAGACGCGCATCTACAACGATATCCACTCCACGTGGAGCGCGGACGGGCGCACGCTCCTGATCACCGGCGATCTCGATGATCGCTACCGGTTGTATCGCATCACGCCGCGCGACAGTGTGCCCCGCCTGCTCACGCCGGGCCCGCAGGATGTCGCAGGCGCCGGGATACCGCGTCGGGCGTCGCGCAGCATCGACTACGTGAGCACGGCGCCGCGTCCGTCGGAGCGCCATGTGTTCCGCCTCGACGCACGCACCGGACGCACACGTCAGCTCACGACGCGCGCCGGCATGCATGCACCCACGGTATCGCCCGACGGGCGCACGATTGCGCTGATCTCGTCGAGCGACACCGTACCGCCGGAGTTGTTTCTGCTCGACACGCGCGTCGGCGCGACAGAGCGTCGCATCACGGTGTCACAGCCGGCCGAGTTTGCGACCGTGCCCTGGGTGGCCGGCACGTACATCACGTTCCCCGGCACGCCAGGTAATCCGCCGCTGCATGCGCGGCTCCTGCTGCCGCCGAACCTCGACTCCACGAAGCAGTATCCGGTGCTGATCGGCCCCGCCTACTCCAACACGGTGCGCAATCGCTGGGCGGGATTGTACGGCATGGTGCAGCAGTATCTCGCCATCGAGAAGGGGTACATCGTGGTGCAGGTGGATGTGCGCGGAAGCACCGGGTACGGTCGCGACTTCCGCGAAGCGTTTCTCATGGATTGGGGCGGCGGCGATCTCGAGGATCTCGAGCGCACGGTGCAGCACCTCAAGACGCTGCCCTTTGTCGCCCCTGACCGCTTCGGCATCTGGGGAAGCAGTTACGGTGGCACCCTCACCATTTATTCGCTGCTCAAGAAGCCGGGGCTCTTCCAGGCGGGCGTGGCCGGCGCCGCAGCGGTGGACCCGTTCCTCTTCGGCAGCGACGACGTGGCCATCGTGCGGCGGCCGCAGTCGCACCCGGCCACGTTCGAACGCGGCGCGCTGCAGTACGCGGGCAACCTGCGTGACCACCTGCTGCTCATTCACGGGCTGCAGGACGACGTGGTGCCGGTGAACACGGTGATCAAGCTCGCCGAGGAGTTCATGCGGCTCGGCAAGGACTTCGACATGGCCGTGGCGCCCGCAGCGACGCACGGCTGGACGCAGCGGCCGTACTACGCGCGGTATCTGCTCACGAAGCTGGTGCAGCACTTCGATCGGCATCTGGGGGCGGGGCCGCGGGCGGTAACGGCACCTCGCTAACGGCATCGGCAACCCAGCCTTCAAACGCAGGGAAGAAGAGATGAAGGGGAACACGGCATCATGACTCGGATGCCGTGTTCCCCTTCATCTCTTCTTCCTTTTCCTTTGCCTACTCAGTGGCGGTTGCAGGTGTCCGTACTGACCGCAACGCGTCAGCGCGAGTCGCGCCGTGCCTGACGACGACGACCGCGCGATCCCACATGCCCCTGATGCTTGGCACTGCTGGTGCGCGTAAACACGGCCGCCTTGCGCGCACCGCGTGACGCCTTGCTCACAGCCTTCCGGGCCGTGGTCTTGGCCTTGGTGGACGCCCGCTTGGTGGCCGCACCGGTCTTCGTGCGCGTGACCTTCTTCGCAACCTTCGTGGCCTTGCCCGCCTGCTTCGCGGCCTTGGCCGCCTTCTTCTCGGCCGCGGCTTCCTTGCGCGCCAGCTCCTTCGCCGCCTTCGCCTCGAGCTTGGCCTGCTGCGCCTCGAAGCGCTCGCGGGCCTCGGTGAAGATCTCCTGCTTGATCACCGTGTTCGCGTTGCCAGCCGCCGCACGCGTGCTCTTGGCCTGACGCTTGCCACGCGCCTCACCACGCTGCTGCCGTGCGAGATCGCGGTACTTGTCCTGCAGCTTGCGCGCCCGCGTGATCTTCTGCTTCAGACGACCTGGCGTGATGTCCTTGAGCAGTGGCGGAAAACTCACTTCGAGCAGCGCCCACTCGGCCTGCGTGGCGAGCTTGCGTGCAGCAGTTTTGGTATGGGCCATCGGAACTCCTTGCAATCGGGGAAACAGCGGTGCGCGAGCCCGGTCTTGCACACGCACTGGCGGAGTCTCACCCCCTCGGTCTCGCAGGGCAAGCCGTTGTCGGCAACTCGAATGGCGCGTGTCCGGGGTTCGACGCCACATTTCGACATGATTTCTGCCAACACCACTCCCCTCGGCACCCTCGGTCGGCTGCTCGAGTGGATCGCCCCAGCACGCGGTACGCCGATCGAGTCGTGGCGCCAGCGCATTCTGGCCGCGGTGCTGCTCACGATGGCGGTGTTTGGGCTGATCGCCTACTTCCCCAGTGTGTACATCGCGGTTGCCGCTGGGGAGTATGCGGTCGTCGCGCTGGACACGGTGGCCTACGTGGGCATCATGGCGACGTTGCTGGCGCGACGCGCGTCGTACCTTGTGCGCGCGTCGATCGTGCTCGGCGTGAGCTTTCTGCTGGCGGTGTTCTTTCTGTCGGGCTTCGGCTTCTGGGCGGCCGGGTTCGAGTGGCTCATGGCCTTCCCCGTGCTCGCCGCCGTGCTGCTCGGCTTGCGAGCGGGGCTCTGGTCTGTGGTGGTGTCGGCCGTCGTGTTGCTCGTCATCGGCGCGCTGATCCCCAGCGGCGCGTTCCACTGGGCCACGAGCATGCCCGCCGGTCTGCCGAACGCCGGTCTGATGTGGATCGTCAACAGCGTCACGGTGCTGCTGCTCATGCTGCTGCTCACCGTCAGTATCGGCGTGCTGTTCGATGGCCTGGGCAATGAAGCATCCGGACGATTGGTCGCCGAGGCGGAGGCAGCGCGTCTGGCCACCGCGGTGGAGCAGAGCGATGGCGTGGTGGTCCTGCTCGATACGCAATGCATCACGCGGTACGCCAATGCCTCGGCGAAATCGCTGCTGGGCCCCGACCCAACGGTCACGCTCCGTGACGCCTGTCAGCAGGTGCTGCGCGGCGAACCGTGGGCCGGCACGCTGCAGGTCGCGAGCACCGCGAGTGAACCGCTGCCACTGTCAGGTACCATTTCGCCCGTGCGCAACGCGGAGGGCGACGTGCAATACCTGCTCGCCACGTTGCGCGACGTGCGACGTGAGCAGGCCCTCGAGCAGCGGCTGCAGCAAGGCCAGAAACTCGAAGCCATTGGCACACTGGCCGGCGGCATTGCGCATGACTTCAACAATCTGCTGCAGCCGATTGTGCTCAACACGGAATCAGTGCAACAGCTGCTGGCGTCGGACTCTCCGGCGCAGCCGTTGCTCGACGACGTGCAGCAGGCGGCCGGCAGTGCACGCGCCCTTGTGCGTCGCATTCTCACCTTTACGCGCGCCATGGAGCACGAGCGACGGCCCCTCGAGTTGAGCGCGCTCGTGCGGGAGACCGAGCGACTGATTCGCACCTCGCTGCCCGCGTCGATCACACTGGACACGCAGCTGACGCCCGGCGTGGTCGTGCAGGCGGAGCCGGGCGAGCTGCAACAGCTGCTGCTGAATCTCACGACGAACGCGGCGCACGCGATGCCTGACGGTGGCGCCATCACCATCGCGGTGACGCACGAACCGGTCGGCAACCACACGGAGCTGGCCACCACCGTTTCGGCGGGAAGCGCCATCGCCGTGCTCACGGTGCGCGACACTGGTTCCGGCATGGACGAGACGACGTTGGCGCGCGCGTTCGAGCCGTTCTTCACCACCAAGGTCTCCGGACGCGGCACCGGACTCGGACTCGCCATGGTGCATGGCACGGTCACCGCACTGGGAGGGATCGTGGTGCCGCAGAGCGTGCCCGGGGGCGGCACGACCATGCGCGTGCTGCTGCCGCTCGCGCACATGCCCGACGCGCCCCCCCCCACGCTCGTGCAGACGCGGCCGGAACCGGGACCTCGCCGCGTCGTGTTGGTCGACGACGACGACGCCGTACTGAATGCCACGACCCGGTTGCTCACGCGCCTGGGGTGGCAGGTCGAGGCATTCAGCGATCCGCGCGCTGCGGCCGAGTACGTCGCCGACGCAGCACAGCACGTGGATCTCCTGTTGACCGATCTGTCGATGCCGAGCATGACTGGCCTGGAGCTCGCCGAGGAAGCGAGGCGCCACCGGCCGGCGTTGCCCATCGTCCTGGCCACCGGCTACCTCGAACACGACGACATGAACGGCACACTGGGCACTCGCGTGAATCACCTGCTTGCCAAGCCCTTCACCTCGTACGAACTGCAGCAGACGCTCGACGCGGCGGTCGCCTCGTGAGTTCGTCCGCACGCGCCCCGTGGCGCCACGCGCTCCTGCTTGGCGCCGCCCTGAGCGCGCTGTTCTCTCTCGTGGGGCCGTCGCTCGCTCCTGATCTGACAGCACTCGTGCAGTGGTCACGTCCGCTCGTCACCGGATTGCTGCTGCTCTTCGCCGTCACCACCACGGATGCGACCTCACCCGTGTACCGGGCCCTGGTGAGCCTTGGACTGATCGCGAGTCTGGTCTCGGACATCCTGCTCATGCGTCCGTCGGATCCGTTTCTGGTTGCGCTTGTGGTGTCGTTGGTCGCGTTCGTTGCGTTCTTCGCGGCCTTTGCGGGACAGGGATCGTTGCTGCGGTACAAGGCCGGGGTGATCGGGTATGCCGCCGCCGCGACCGTGGTGCTGGCGCTGGTGCTCCCGGTGGTTGGTGGGACACTGCGCAGCATCCTGATCGCGCACGTGATTGCGCTGGCGCTCACCGCATCGCAGGCGGCCAGCTGGATGCTCGAAGACCTCGCATCACGTGCGGCCCGACTGGCGGCCTTCGGTATGTCGTGCCTCGTCGCCGCCAACGCCGTGCTGGCGCTCGACCGCTTCGTGTTCATCGTGCCAGCCCGAGAGCTGCTGGTGTACACACCGTACTGGATCGCCCTCGCTGCGCTTGCGCTCTCCGTGGAACGACCGCCGCCGCCATCGCTCCGCCTCTGACCATCCCACTCATGTCCCATGTGCTTCGCGGCGTCACGCACGCCCTGCTCAGCCTGTGCGCGATTGCCACGGTCAACGCGCAAGACGCGCAGCCGCGATTGATGCGCCCCAGCGACGTGGACGCGCTCCCCGTGCGCACGGCGGGTGTTCGTATCGCGTACGGTCCCGATTCGCTGCAGTTCGGTAACCTGCGCCTTCCTGACGGACGCGGCCCGTTTCCGGTGGCCATCGTGATTCACGGCGGCTGCTGGTACTCGCCGTATGCCAACATCCGGAACGCCGCGCCGCTCGCCGATGCGCTGCGCGACGCGGGGATCGCGACATGGAACGTGGAGTATCGACGCTATGATCATCCCGGTGGTGGGTGGCCCGGCACGTTTCGCGATGTCGCCGACGCCGCGGATCATGTTCGCACGCTGGCGACCGCGTATCCGCTCGACACCACCCGTGTCGTGGCCGTCGGTCACTCGGCGGGCGCGCAACTCGGCGCCTGGCTCGCCACGCGCGCCCAGCTCGAGGCGGCCAGCGCGGTGTACACCCCGCATCCGCTGCAACTCTCGGGCGTGGTCGCCCTCGGGGGCGTCATGGACATGCGCGAGTTTCAGGGGCGACAGCGGCAGACGTGCGGCAATCCGGCCATCGAGAGCGTGATCGGCGGGCTGCCCAGCGAGGTCCCCGAGCGCTATCGCGACGTATCGCCCATCGAACGCCTGCCGCTGGGTGTGCCGCATGTGCACGTGGCCGGCGCGCTGGACCGGATCGCGCCGCGCGACGTCACCGAGGCGTTCGCCGCCAAAGCCCGGGCCCTCGGCGATTCCGTGCGCATCGTCACGGTGCCCGCCCTCGGTCATCACGATGTCATGGCGCCGGCCACCGCCGGCGGCATGGCGGCCAGCGCGGCCGTTCGCGCCCTGTTGGGCCTGGACGCACGCCCGTGACCATCTGGACTTCCGGGCCGACTGCCGCCATGCTCCACACAGGCCGCACGCGGCCCGAATCGCACCCCACCGCCCACCCCCGAGGATTGCCGTGAAGGATGCGCAACTGAAGGCCCTGATTCGCAAGACGACCGGCAAGGCCGAACAGAAGAAGCCGCAGCAGCGGCCCTCGTTCGACCCCACCGTCGAAGCGACGCGTCGTGAAGACGAGCGAACCAACGAGGCCCGCGAACTGTTCAAGGAAATGAAGCGTCGCGAGTTCTGACCGTCCCTAGTCACCCGGAGTGCGCCATGGCGTGGCAAGACAAGGTGCAGGAACTGATCACGTCGATCGAACAGGATCGCGATGAATTGCGGCTGAAGGTGCATTTGGCGTCGAAGGACGCGCGCGATGAGTTCGAGGCGCTGGAGTCTCGCCTCGATGCGCTGCGGGCGCGCCTGGTTGACTCGAGTGCCGAGGCGCGGGGCACGGCCGCGGAGGTAGGCGAGGTCGTCAGTGAAACGGCGCGCAAGCTGGCCGACGACGTGCGCGACGGCTACCGCAAGATTCGCGAGCAGCTGGCCGATTGACGTGACCGACCCCGGCGCGGCGGCTTCCGCGGGATCAGGGGGCACGGACCCCGTTCATCGCAGCGAAGAGCGTCTGCGTCTCGTGCTCGAGGCGACGGGCGCTGGTATCTGGGATACGCATCTCGGCACGGGCGAGACCTACATCTCCCGGCGGCTCGAGACGATCCTCGGGTACACCGCCGGCGCCTGCCCGCGCTTGCTCACGACCTTTGTGCGCCACGTCGTGCCAGAGCACCGGTCACGCGTGCTGGAGCAGCTGCGGCTCTCCGTGCTCACCAGAGATCCGTTCGCGCTGGACTGCCGGATTCGCGACGCGCGAGACAACATCCGCACGCTGCACGTGCGTGGGCATGTGCTCGCGGATTCGCTGGGGCACATCACGCGCAGCGTCGGCGTGGTGGTGGATATCACCACCGAAGCGGCGGCTCGCGAGCTGCAGCTGGCGCAGGAGCGTCAGCTCGCACGCGCGCAGGAGATCGCGCAGATCGGCTCATGGACGTGGGAGTTCAGCACGCAGTCGCTCTCGTGGTCGGCGGAGTTCTATCGCATCATGGAGCTCGATCCGACGACCGTGAAGCCCTCGCAGGACGCGCTGTCGCCGCTGATCAGCGAGCAGGACCGCGAACGACTGCGCGTAGCGCACGAGGCGTGCATCGACCACGACACGCCGGTCGATCTGCGCTATCAGCTGTACCTGCCCAGCGGTCGCGTGCGCCATGTACACGCGCGCGCCGAGCTGCTGCGCTCGGCCACCGGACGCCCGCTCGCGCTGGTGGGCACCACACAGGATGTCACGGAACAGGTGCACGCCGTTGAAGAGCGCGCGCGACTCGAAGCGCAGGTGCACCACGCGCAGAAACTCGAATCGCTGGGCCTGCTGGCCGGTGGCATTGCACACGACTTCAACAACCTGCTGGTCGGGGTGCTATCGAACGCGTCCCTCGCCCTGCTCGACCTGGACGAACAGGCGCCCGCGCGTCAGGTGGTGCTCGAGATCGAGCGTACCGCGCAGCGCGCCGCGGATCTCACGCGGCAGCTGCTCGCGTACTCGGGGAAGGGACGGTTTGTGGTGGAGCCGCTGCAGCTCAGCGCACTCGCTGGCGAAATGGCGCAGCTGCTGCGCACGGTCGTGAGCAAGGATGCCACGCTCGAGCTCGAGCTCGATGATGCCCTGCCGCTCATTCTGGGCGACGCCACGCAGCTGCGGCAGGTCATCATGAACCTGATCACCAACGCGTCCGACGCGTTGCAGGGTCGCCACGGTACGATCACCGTGCGAACCCGCCGCCACGACGAACTGCGCAGTGGCGCGGAGGCGTTGCACTTCGGCGCGGAGACCGTGCACGCAGCGGAGTCCGTCTGCCTCGAAGTGATCGACACCGGCGTTGGCATGACACGCACCACGGCAGAACGCATCTTCGACCCGTTCTTCTCCACGAAGTTCACGGGACGCGGCCTCGGTCTGGCGGCCACGCTGGGCATCGTGCGCGGACATCAGGGGGCGATCAGTGTGGAGAGTGCACCGGGGCGCGGGACGCGCATCGTATTGCGCTTCCCGGTGACGACGGCTCGTGCAACCGCTGAGGCGCCGGCCATCGCTCCAGTCGCCGAACGACACCGAGGTCGCGTGCTCGTGGTGGATGATGACAACGTGGTGCGCAGCGTCGCGACGGCGCTGCTCGCGCGCCGCGGCTTCGAGGTGTTGAGTGATGCGTCGGGGCAGGCCGCACTCGATCGCCTGTCGGCGCCCGAGGTCAACGTGCGCTTCGTACTGCTCGACCTCACGATGCCGGGGCTCACGGGAATCGAGGTGCTGCAGCGGCTGCGCGCGTGCGAACGTGAGGCGGGCCGCGCCCCTATCACGGTGTTTCTCATGAGCGGATATAGCGAGCAGGAGGTCACGAGCGGCGCTGGAGATCTCGCCGTCGCCGGCTTCCTGCAGAAGCCGTTCACGATCGCCGATCTGGACACCCTGCTCGCCTCACTCCCCGACGTCTGAATGGCCGCGCGCCCGTTCCTGACCGCCGCATGGCGTGACCTGATCATGCTCAGCTGGGCCGTTGACCAACGGCTCCTCAAGACCCACCTCCCGCGGGGGGTGGAGCTCGACCTCTGGAAGGGCGAGGCGCTTGCCAGCGTGGTGGCGTTCCGATTTGAACAGGTCCGAGTCCGCGGAGTTGCGGTGCCGTTCCACACCGCATTCCCCGAGGTCAACCTGCGCTTCTACGTGCGGCGACGCACCGCCGAGGGCGAGTGGCGCCGCGGCGTGGTGTTCGTGAAGGAGCTGGTCCCGCGCGCGGCCATCGCCCTCGTGGCCCGCAAGCTGTACGGCGAGCCGTACGAAGCGCTGCCCATGCGCGAGGCGCACGTGGACGGCATCGCCGACGACGAGGGGCGTCCTCGTCGCACCCTGCTCTACGAATGGCAGCGCGACGGCAAGTGGGAACGCGTGATTGCGCTGGCGGCCGACGCCCCGCACCCCATGCGCCGCGGATCCACGGAGGAGTTCATCGCCGAGCACTATTACGGCTACACGGCGCGCGGGCCGCGGGCCACCCGGGAGTACCGTGTGGCGCATCCGCCGTGGAACGTGGTGCCGCTCGCGGAGTGCTTTCTGGAGGCCGATATCGCCTCGCTCTACGGCCAGCCGTGGGTCGAGCCGCTCACGCAGGCCCCCGTCTCCACCTTCCTCGCGGATGGCTCCTCGGTACAGGTGTACCCGGGCGTCGACGTGCCCGGCACGGAGCGCAGCCCCGCGCGGTAAATTGTCCGCATGAGCCACGAATACGAAAAACTCGGCGCGTTCTTTCTCGGCAAGGAATACGACCTCGACACCCGCACCCGGCACGACGATCTCGTGCTCGTCGACGCGAAGGACTTCACCACGCACGCCGTCATCATCGGCATGACGGGCAGTGGCAAGACCGGACTCGGCGTGGGCCTGCTCGAAGAGGCGGCCATCGATCACATCCCGGTGATCGCCATCGACCCCAAGGGGGATCTCGGAAACATCGCGCTCACGTTTCCTTCGCTGCAGGGCAGCGACTTCCGGCCGTGGGTTGACCCGCAGCAGGCCACTACGGCCGGCATGGACCCCGATCAGTTCGCCGAGGCGCAGGCTGCGCTCTGGACGAAGGGGTTGGCCAGCTGGGGGCAGGACGGCGCGCGCATTCAGCGGCTGCGCGATGCCGCCGACGTCTCGATCTACACGCCAGGCTCAAGCGCAGGACGTCCGATCTCGCTGCTGCGCGGCTTCACGGCGCCACCGGCGTCCGTGCGCGACGATCTCGAAGCGTTTGCCGAGCGTGTGAACGCCACCGCCACCGGCCTGCTGGCGCTGCTGGGCATCGATGCCGATCCGATCACCAGCCGCGAGCACATTCTACTGTCGAATCTGTTGTCGAACGCCTGGCAGGAGGGGCGCGACCTCGACCTGCCCACGCTCATCGGCGCGATTCAGTCGCCGCCCTTTGCGCAGATCGGCGTGATGCCGGTGGACACGGTGTTTCCGGCGAAGGATCGCAGTGCGTTCGCCATGCGCTTGAACAATCTGCTCGCCGCCCCCGGCTTTCAGGCGTGGCTGCAGGGCGAACCGCTCGATGCGGCGTCGCTGTTCTACACACCGGCGGGCAAGCCGCGTGTGTCCGTGGTGTCGATCGCGCATCTGGGCGACGCGGAGCGCATGTTCTTCGTGACGATGCTGCTGGCCGACATCATCGCGTGGATGCGGCAGCAACCTGGCACCGGCTCACTGCGCGCCATTTTGTACATCGACGAACTGTTCGGCTACATGCCACCGATCGCGAACCCGCCGTCCAAGCAACTGCTGCTCACGCTGCTCAAGCAGGCGCGTGCGTTTGGACTGGGCGTGGTGATGGCGACGCAGAATCCGGTGGATCTGGATTACAAGGGGCTGTCCAACGCAGGCCTCTGGTTCATTGGTCGCCTGCAGACCGAGCGCGACAAGATGCGCGTGATGGACGGGCTGGCCGGTGCATCCGGCGGAGCGCCGTTTGACAAGGGCGCGATGGAGCGCACGATCTCGGGGTTGGGCAAGCGCGTGTTTCTCATGCACAGCGTGTACGAGAACGCGCCCACCACGTTCGAGACGCGCTGGGCGATGTCGTATCTCGCCGGTCCGATGACGCGCGAGCAGATCCGTCAGCTGCGGGCGAGCGAGATGGCGACGGCAGCGGCGAGTGCCCCAGTCGCGAGTACACCAGCCGCGCTGCAGGCGGCGGTGTGGGCACCGGCGGCAGCGACCGCACCAATCGCACCAACCGCGACCAGCACGGCTGCCGGCGCGGACATTGCCCGCCCACCCATTCTACCTCCCGACATCACGCAGGTGTGGCTGCCCTCGCGCGACGCCGGCGCCGCCTGGCAGCCCGCCGTGCTCGGCGTGGCCGACGTGACCTTCACGCAGGCGCGCCTCGGGGTCGCCGAACAGCGACGTCAGGCGTGGCTCGTTCCGCTTGACGACCACATGCTCGCGCTCGACTGGAGCACCGCCGACGCCATCGAGATCGAGGTGAACGCGCTCGGGCGCGATCCGCGCCCCGGCTCGGCGTTCGATCCGGTGCCGTCGCTCGCGGCGAACCCGAAGAGTTATGCGGCCTGGTCACGCGCGCTGCAGCAGTACGTGAGCAGTAATCACGGCGTCACGCTGTTCCAGAGCAAGGCGCTCAAACTCGTGTCGCACGTGGGGGAGAGCGAGGGCGCGTTCCGTGCACGCCTGCAGATGGCAGCGCGTGAGGCGAGCGATGCGCGCCTCGACGCCGTGCGAAAGAAGTACGCCACGCGCGTGCAGACGGCGCAGGAAAAGGTGCGCCGTACGCAGGCCGCGATTGGCGCGCAGGAGGCACGCGCCACGCAGGCCAAACTCGACTCCGCCATCTCGATCGGCAGCGCCGTGTTCGGCGCCCTGTTCGGCAAGAAGAAGATCAGCGCCACGAGCGTCGGCAAGGCCGGTACGGCGGCGCGCAGCATGAGCCGCGCGCAGTCGCAGAGCGGCAATGTGGCCCGCGCCACGGAGACGTTCGAGGCCGCGCAGCAGGAGCTGGCCGATCTCGAGGCTCGCATCGCCGAGGAGCTGCAGCTTGAAGCCGCGGCCTACGACGCCCTCGCCGAGCAGCTTGACGAGGTCACCGTCAAGCCCAAGCGCAGTGATGTGCACGTGCAGTTCGTGGCGCTGGCGTGGGTGCCCTCGGACAACGCTCCCCCGTCGCCTGCGTAATTTCCAGTATGGGCGCACAGCGCCCACGTTGTTCGGCGGTCGCTGCGCGCGGCCTCCGTTTCCTTCCCAAAGCGAGACCTTGTGATGATAGGCAGAACCTTCACAGCATCCCTCACGCTGGCTCTGTGCACCGCCGCGTCGCTCTCGGCGCAGGCCGCGCCGGGGGTCAACCCGGCCGCCTTCGCGGGCATGTCGTTCCGACACGCCGGCCATTCCGTGGGCGGCCGCGTGACGGCTGTGGCGGGTGTGCCGTCCCAGCCGCGCACCTTCTACATGGGCGTCGCCAGCGGTGGCCTCTTTCGCACCACCGATGGCGGCGAGAGCTGGCAGCCCATCACCGACGGCAAGATCCCGCTCGGCTCCATGGGCGCGATCACCGTGGCCGACAGCGACCCCAACGTGATCTGGCTGGGCACCGGCTCCGATGGCGCGCGCAGCAACGTGTCCACGGGCCGCGGTGTGTATCGCAGCACCGATGCCGGCGAGACGTGGAGCTTTGCCGGCTTGTACAATGCCGGCCAGATCGGCGCCCTGCGTGTGCACCCCACCGATCCGAACACGGCGTGGGTCTCCGCCACTGGCGATCTGTTCAAGCGCAACACCGAGCGCGGCATCTTCAAGACCACCGACGCCGGCAAGACGTGGCGCAAGACGCTCTACCTGAACGACAGTACCGGCGCATCCGATGTGGAACTCAAGCCGGGTGATCCGAACACCGTCTACGCGTGGATGGCGCGCCTCGAGCGCAAGCCGTGGACGATCATCTCCGGTTCGCGTGAAGGCGGATTCTACAAGAGCACCGATGGCGGCGTGACGTTCCGCAAGACGGGCACCGGCCTGCCGAACAACCTCATCGGCAAGGGCAACATGGCGGTGACGGCCGCGAACCCCGAGCGCATCTACCTGCTGGTGGAAGCCGAGCCCGGCGGCGGCCTGTACCGCTCCGACGACGCGGGCGCGACGTGGCAGGTGGTGAACACCACCCCCGGACTCATCACGCGTCCGTTCTACTACACCACGATCGGAGCCGATCCCACCAACGCCGATGTCGTGTACGCCGGCGCGGAGGGCTTCTACAAGTCCACCGACGGTGGCAAGACGATGACGTCGTTCCCCACGCCGCACGGCGACAACCACGACATCTGGATCAACCCCACCAACGGGCAGACGATGGTGCAGGCCAACGATGGCGGCGCCAACGTGTCGTTCGACGGTGGTCGCACGTGGAGTACGCAGCGCAATCAGCCCACGGCCGAGTTCTACGGCGTATGGCCCGACAACCGCTTCCCGTACAACCTGTACTCGGCGCAGCAGGACAACAGCACCTGGATGTGGTCGAGCGTCGCCAATCCGTTCGATGCGTCGGCACTCCAGACCGGGCCTGGTTGCGAAACCGGCCCCATCATTCCGCACCCCGCCGAGCCGAACGTGATCTACGGCTCGTGCAAGGGACAGTTCGCGGTGATGAACACCGAGACGCGCCAGACGCGCAACTACTGGATCGGTGGGCAGTCGCTGTACGGCAACGCCGGGCAGGATCTCATTTTCCGCATTCAGCGCACCGCGCCGATGGCGCTGTCGCCGCACGATCCGTCGGTGCTGTACTACGGCACGCAGTACGTGCACCGCACACGCGACAAGGGTGTGACGTGGGAAAAGATTTCCCCCGACCTCACCTGGTACCCGCAGGACCACCGGCAGGGCGCAAGCGGACAGCCGATCACGCGCGACGTCACGGGTGAAGAGTTCTACAGCACGCTGTACGCCATTACCGAGTCGCCGCACGAAGCAGGCGTGATCTGGACGGGTGCCAATGACGGCCCGTTCCACATCACGCGCGATGGTGGCAAGACGTGGACGGACATCACGCCAAAGGATCTGGAGAAGGGTGGCCGCGTGGCGTGGGTGGAAGCCTCACCGCATCGCCCAGGCTCGGCGTACTTCGCCACGTATCGCTACCTGCTCGGTGACTACGCGCCGTACATCTATCGCACCGACGACTACGGCCAGACCTGGACGAAGCTCACCAACGGCAAGAACGGCATCGCGGGTGACACCCCCACGCGCGTGGTGCGTGAAGATCCGGATCGGGAAGGGCTGCTGTACGCCGGCACCGAGTTCGGCCTGTACATCTCGTTCGACAATGGCGCGAATTGGCAGCCGTTCAACCTGAACATGCCGCAGATTCCGATCAATCAGATCCTCGTGCACAACAAGGATCTGATCGTGGCCACGCAGGGGCGTGGCAACTGGATCTTCCATAACGTGACGGCGCTGCATTCGCTCGGCGCGAACACGCACGCCGAAGCGCTGCACGTGTATGCCCCCCGCGCCGGTGTGCGCACGACGGGTGCGGCCGCGCAGTATTTCGGCCCGCAGATCGACTACCACCTGTCGAGCGCGCCGGTTGATACCGTGCGTGTTGAAATCCGTGATGCACGCGGACAGGTGGTGAACACGTACAAGAGCGGCGTGATGCCGCCGGCGCCGCCGCGTGGCCGTCGGCCGGCCGACGCGGACGAAGAGGCGGAGCAGGCCATGATGGTCGGACGCGGTGGCCCCGCGGCTCCCGCCGCGCCGGTGCTCAACCTCGTCTCGGCGAACGCGGGCTTCAACCGCTTCACGTGGGGTGTGCAGCACCAGAACGGCTTCGGCGCGCCGCCGGGCGACTACACGGTAACCGTAGCCGTTGGTGGTCTCACGAAGACGGTGCCGCTCACGGTGGAAATCGATCCGCGGCTCGCCGCCGAGGGGTACACCGCCGCCGATCTGCAGGAGCAGTTCGCGCACAACGTGCGCACGCGGGCCATGGTGACCGAGGTGAACGCGCTCATTGCCCGCGCGCGTCAGGCCGAAACGCGTCTTGCCGCAGCGGGGGCGCCGGCCGCCGACTCGCTCGCCAAGGTGAAGGAAGTGCTGCACGGCCAGCTGCTCACACAGCCCGTGCGCTACGGCAAGCCAGGCTTGCAGGCGCACATTCAGTACCTCTCAGGCATGACGACGCGCGTGGACCAGAAGGTGGGCCGCGATGCGATCGAACGCGCCGACGTCCTGCGCAAGGAGCTCGACGAGGCCACCGCCGCGATCAACCGCGCGATCGGGCCGCCGACGCGCATGGACTGATCGAACGCGCAGTCCCGTGACGGGTATCACCAACCGCCGGTTCCCCTTGGGGCGCCGGCGGTTGGTGCATTGGTCCCTCCCTCCCGCACACGAGCAGCGCCTCATGCACGCTCCGCGACCCGTTCCGTTCCTGCTGGCGCTGCTCCTGACGCTCGCGTGGACTCCGAGCGCTTCCGCACAGGACGCGCCGCGTGCCGTGACCGGGCGCGTTAGCGACCCCGACGGCGCACCGCTTGCCGGCGTGACCGTACGACTCACGCGCGAGGACGAAACGCTGGTCACGCGCACCGACAATGCCGGTCGCTTTCGTTACACGGGACTGCGCGATGGACGCTGGACGCTCACCGTCATGCGCATCGGCTTCACGCCGGTGTCCGAGGTGATCCAGCTCACCATCGACGGCGAGTATCGCGAGATCGTCCTGCAGGAGCGCCCGACCCAGCTGGACTCGGTGCTGGTGTCCGCACGGTGGACGGGGGTGCGCGGCGTGGTGTACGATGCGCGGCAACTCGCGCCACTCGCCGATGCCCGCATCCAGCTGCTCGGCACCGATTCGATCGTGCGCACCGACACCTCCGGCACCTTCGCGCTCGAGATGCCCCGCGGGCGCACCGCGGTCGTGCGCATCGAACGCGATGGCTTTCTGCCCGCGCTCCGCTCGGCTGACGTGGGCACTGGCCGCTATGTGGAGTTCGATGTCCCCATGGATACGGCCAATCCGGCGCCAAAGGACTACATCGACATGAAGGACCTGCAGCTGCGGCTCAAGATGTCGGGCACGCGCTCCGTGGTGGTGAGCGGCGATGACCTGCGGCGCTCCGGCGCGCTCTCGGCCAAGGAGGCGTACAACGAGTCCCGAAGCGGGCTGCGAAGCGGCGTTCGCATCATGCGCACCACCTGCGTGTTCGTGAACGGTCGCGCTCGCCCCGGCTTCCCGTTTGACGCCCTGCGCGCGTCGGATATCGAGATGGTCGAGGCCTACGCGCCAGGATCGGACATCTCTCGCACCCTGTACCTCCGCTGGCCGCGCGGTGCACCCTGTGGCGCCCCCGGCCCCACCGAACCGCGGTACGACCCGCGCTGGCGGGCCGAGTACGTGTCGGTCTGGCTGCGCGATGGTTAGGGGACAATATCGCTGCGCTGCGCCGTCACTAGCTTTCCCTGCATACGGCGCCGAGCAGTACGCGCCACCCGAAGGTTCACGATTCAGGATCGGAGTCAGTGTGTCTGCGCAGCGTGTCGCCGCAAGTCAGTGGCGTGAGTCGATGATGGAAACGGCGCTGCAGCGAGCTGCCCGCAGTCGTGATGCGGCCGCGCGCACCGCCAGTTCGCGTGTGTCATGGTGCGTGCTGCTCAGTGCGATGGTGCTGCTTGCGGGCTGCTCCACCGCCGAGTCGGAGACGGCAGGACGCGACATCGCGTCCGACACGACAGCACGTATCGATGGCGAGAGCGCGGGAGTGAATGACACGGCACTCGCGACCGACACCGCGATCGCCGATGTGGCATTCGCCGCGTCGGATACGTCGCGCACCGCGCGGCTCTCGCGCCGAGTTGCGCGTCCCGATTCGGTGCGCGCACTGTACGTGAACGCCTGGGCCTCCGGCTCGCGCTCGCGCATGGAGAATCTCATCCGCATTGCCGATGAGACCGAAATCAACGCGATGATCATCGATATCAAGGAGTCCGACACGTTCCTGTCGTATTCCGAGACGAAGATCCCGCTCGCGCTCGAAATCGGCGCGCACACGCGGCCCGCCACGAAGTGGCTGCCGGCGCTCATCGATACGCTCAACGCCCACGGCATCTTCTCGATCGCGCGCATCGTGGTGTTCAAGGATCGCATGCTCGCCGAGAAGAAGCCCGAGCTGGCGATCCGCCACGCGAACGGCAGCGTGTGGAAGGACAACAAGGGCGGCCCGTGGGTGAATCCGTACGACAAGCGCGTATGGGATTACAACATTGCCATCGCGAAGGAAGCGCTGGATATGGGCTTCGGCGAGCTGCAGTGGGACTACGTGCGCTTTCCCGACGTGACGAACAGCGCACGCGCGGTGATGCGCTATCCCGGAAGCGACAGCGTCTCGCGCGCCGACAACATCCGCAACTTCATTGCCTACAGCAAGGAACAGCTCGCCGAGTACAACGTGCCTGTCACCGCCGACATCTTCGGACTGGTGACGCACCTCGAAGGCGACGTGGAGATCGGACAGCACATGGAGAAGATCGTTTCCGTGGCCGATGCCGTGCTGCCCATGGTGTACCCGTCGCACTACGCGGCCGGCTTGTACGGCTTTGCGAAGCCGATCGCCAACCCGTATCAGATCGTACGTCTGGCGATCACCGATGCGGTGGAGCGCG
Organism: Gemmatimonas sp.; assembly: GCA_011390935.1. Classification (GTDB taxonomy): domain Bacteria; phylum Gemmatimonadota; class Gemmatimonadetes; order Gemmatimonadales; family Gemmatimonadaceae; genus JAABRT01. The sequence goes on along the minus strand of JAABRL010000002.1, from coordinate 130,364 downwards.
CGAACTTCGTGCGTGACTCCACGGGCAAGCCCGTGGGCGAAGTGATGCCCTGGCTCGAGGCCATGAGCATTCGTGGCGCCACGTATGGCGCCGCCGAGCTGCGTGCGCAGATTCAAGGCACGTACGATGCTGGCGCGAAGAGCTGGGCGCTGTGGAATCCCGGCTCCAAGTTCGCCGAGTTCGAGGGCGCGCTGCGTCCGGCGAGCGGCGGCCCGTCCGCCATCGAGCGCAGCGGCTGGACAAAGCCCGACTGGGAGCTTCCGCGCTCGCGCCTCAGCAAGGTGATTCTCAATCGCGAGCGCGCGGCGCGCGTGGCCGATTCGCTGAGTCGCGCCGGCACGACGGCACCGGCTGCTACGACGCCAACGACGCCCTGAACTCCGCGAGCGCGCGCGCGAGCCGATCGGCCGGCGTGCGCTCGAGCGGGTGGGGTGTGTCCGCGAATACTTCCGCGCTGCCACGCGGCAGCGCGGCCAGCGCCTCCCGCAGCTCATCGAGCGGCACCGTGGTATCGCGGTCACCAAGCGCGAGCCGCACCGGACACGTTACCTGGGCCAGCACGCCCGGCGTGAGCAGCGGCTCCGCACCGAGGGCGGTGAGCGCATCGGCCGTGCCTCGCAGCACCGTCTCCCAACCGGCCGCCGAGTGCCGCTCCGCGAGCAACGCCGCGTACGCCGGCACCTTCGCCGCGATGCGCTCCGGATCGAGCTGGCGAATGGCATCCGCCGCCACCGCGGGCGACCAGTGCAGCTTGGTGCCCAGCGTGAACACCGAACGAATGCGCGTGGGGTGTGACGCGGCAACCAGCAACGCCACATAACCGCCCATGCTGTAGCCGAACACGTCCACGGGCTCGGCGTCGGGGTGTGCGTCCAGCCACTCCACCACATTCTCGGCGAAGTGCTCCAACCGGAACGGCCGATCGCGCGCCGCGCGCTCGCCATGGCCCTCGAAGTCGAGTGCGTGCAGGTGCGGGATGCCATGTGCCGAGAACGCGGGGCGCAGAGCATTTATGGTGTGTCGATCGCCAAGGGCGCCGTGCAGGAAGAGCAGCATGCGTTCGGTGGTGGGCGTGAGGACGCGGCGGTACGTTCCGACAAGGTGCAGACCCTCGCACCATCGCACAGTTTCTCCCACCGCTCCCGTCGATGTCCAGTTCTCATCGTGATCTCGCGCCCCGCGCCGCCGCGCTGACGGCCGCGCTCCTGCTCTCGGTCAGCGCCCTCGGTGCGCAAGACGCCGACCTCATTCTCCGCAATGGTCGCTTCTGGACCGGGGACAGCGCGCGCACGACCGTGAGCGCCGTGGCGATTCGGAACGGGCGATTCCTCGCCGTGGGCAGCGACGCCGACATCGCCCCGCATCGCGCCACGCACACGCGCGTGCTGGACCTCGGCGGTCGCTTCGCCACGCCGGGCTTCATCGACAACCACACGCACTTCAATCAGGCCGGCGGCCTGCTGCTCGGCGTGAACCTGCTCGACGTGGCTGAGCCGGTGGCGTTTGCGGCGCGCGTGAAAGACGCGCGCGATCGCCTGCCCGCCGGCGCATGGATCACGGGCGGCGAGTGGGGCGCGTACGAGGACTGGTCCGCCAACAGCACGGGCACGCGCCCCGTACGTGGCAGTGGCGAACGGTTCTTCCCCGATCGTGCGGTGATCGATTCCGTCACGCCCAACACCCCCGCCCTGCTCAACCGATGGGACCGCAGCGCATGGCTCGCTAATGGCGCCGCGCTCGGCACGGCCGGCCTCTCGTGCACCGTGCCTGTGGAAGGGTTGGAGTGTGTGAACGGTCGCGCCACTGGCCACGTGATCGGCGAAGCGCTGCGGCGCGTACGAGCGGTGATCCCCGAAAAGTCGTTCGAACAGCGGCTGCGTGAAGCGCGGGTGGCCATCGCGCACCTCAACGAAATGGGCGTCACGAGCATTCACGACATCACACCGCGTGAACAGCTGCCGGTGTACAACGAACTCAAGCGGCGCGGCGAGCTCACGGTACGGGTGTATGCGCGTCCTACGCTCGACAAGTGGGATGCGCTCAGCTTCGTGGGCATTCCGCACGGTTTCGGCGACGAGTACCTGCGCATCGGCGGGCTCAAGGGCTTCGTGGACGGCATTCAGGGCAACAGCACCGCCCGCTTCTACGAGCCGCAGCTGCACTCGGGGGAGCGCGGCACGTGGCGTGACTCCACCAACACGGCCGCGACACGCGGACCCGGCTCCGGCATGCAGCCCGAGGGCAACATGCTGCGCAACATTCGGGGCGCCGACCTCGCGGGGCTGTGGCCGCAGGTGCACGCTATCGGCGACGAAGCGATCGACACGCTGCTCACCATGTACGAAACCGTGATGACCGAAAACCCGGCGCGTGAGCGCCGCTATCGCATCATTCACTCGCAGGTGCTGCGCGGCGCCGAGGTGGCGCAGCGGTACGCGAAGCTCGGCATCATTGCCGAAGTGCAGCCGTATCACGCCATCGACGACATGCGCTGGATGGAGGAACGCATCGGCGTGCGCTCGCGCTGGGCGTACGCATTCCGCACGCTGCACGACGCCGGTGTGCGCATCACCTTCGGCAGCGATTGGCCCGGCACGAACGCCAGTTGGTACACGGCCAACCCCATGCAGATTCTGTACGCGGCCGTCACGCGTCGCACGCTCGATGGTGATCCGCCGGGGGGATGGTTCCCCGAGGAGCGGCTCGACCTGGAGACATCGCTGCGCGCGTACACGGTGTCGAACGCGTGGGCCGCCGGTGAGGAAGAGGAGAAAGGACGCATCGCCCCGGGGTTGCTGGCCGATGTGGTGGTGCTGGAGCGGGACCTCTTTGCGATCGCTCCGGAACAGCTCAAGGATGTGAAGACGTTGCTCACTGTGGTGGGGGGCCGCGTGGTGCATGCGGCTGGTCCGTTTACCCGTTGACCCCGATGTGACATGCCCGCTCGCTCGCCGTGGTTCGCGTTGTCGCTCGTTGCTGCTGCGTCGCTCGCGAGTGCGGCGTGCCGCGACGGTACGCCCACCACGGATCGCGCGACGTGGACCGTCGATCCGGTGCCACTGCTCGACATCAGTGACGACGATGCCGGTGGTGAAGTGATGCTTGGGCAGGCCGTGCATGTCGCACGTGACTCCGACGGTGGTGTGATCGTGACCGATCGGGGCCTGAACGCGCTACGCATCTTTGGCTCCGACGGACGATTTCTGAATGCGGTGGGCCGCCAAGGCTCCGGTCCGGGAGAGTTCGAGTACATCAGGGTCGCGCAGCGATGCGGTGATTCGCTGTTCGTCGATGACATCGCATTGCGCCGAGTCACCGTGCACGCGCTCGACGGCACGATTGGGCGTGCGCTGAACACCAGCGAGTTCGCGGGAGGCACCGAGGCGTATCGCAGCGCATGCAATGCGACGGGACAGTTCGTGCATCACGCGTGGAATCGCTTCGATCCGACTCGGCTGGGCCGACATCGCGTGCCGGTGGCGGTGTGGCTGTCGTCGGCCGACGGGGCGCGGCGCACGGAGCTGGGCAACGTGGGCGGACCGGAGTTCGTGGGCCGAGCGAATGGCGCCGGCCGTGCGCTGCTCGGACGCACGCCGCAGCTCGCACTCGGGCGCCGACACGCGTATGTCGGCGACGCGGACAGCGGCGTGGTGCACGTCTACTCGCTCGCTGGCGTTGCGGACGGCGTGCGCCGACTGCCGGACAACGTCGACCTGCGCGTAAGCAACGCGGACATCGAACGCGCGAAGCGCCTCGATTCACTCGGGCAGACAGCTGCCGAACAGGCGCAGACGCGCGAGGAGTGGGCGCTCGACACGCCACCGGCCACGCTGCCCGCGTACGACGCACTCGTGGTCGATGCCGACGATCATCTCTGGGTACGCCGCTATCCGCGCGCGGGCGTGCCGGATACGCCATGGATCGTGTTTGACCCGGACGGCGCGCACGTTGCCACCGTGTCACTCGAGGCCACGCTCACCGTGCACGAGATCGGCCGCGACTACATCGCGGGCATCGTGCAGGATCCCGATTCGGGAACGCACGCCGTGCGCGTACTCTCGCTCACGCGTGGTCCCACGCCATGATGTCACGTCGCTGCGTGCAGCACGGCGTGGCGTCGCGCACTGTGCTGCTGCGGCTCTCCGTCATGGCACTGCTGGTCGCGGCCTGCGCCGACCGCACCGCGACGTCGGATGCACTCGCCGAGTGGAGCGTCGACCCGGTTCCGTTGCTCGACATCAGAGACGACAATCCCGGCGGTGAGGTGATGCTCGGCGAAGCCGTACACGTCACCCGGCTCCCGGACGGAGGCGTGCTCGTGAGCGACCGCGCGCTGCACGCGTTGCGCTTCTTCAACGCCGAGGGAGCGTTCGAGCGCGCCGTCGGGCGCAAAGGCACCGGCCCCGGGGAGTTCGAGTACATCGCCACCGCGTATCGCTGCGGCGATTCGGTGTTCGTGGAAGAGCTCGCGGCGCAGCGCATCATGGTGCACGCGCTCGATGGCTCGCTGGCGCGGACGCAGAGTGCGAGCGCGTTCTCGGGGGGCAACAACGCCTACCTCAGCGCGTGCAACTCCGATGGACTCTTCGTGCATCACGGCTGGTACCAGTTCGACGCCGAACGCACCGGCCGATCGCGTGAGTCGGTACCGGTGTGGGTGACCGCCTCCACCGGCGAGCGTCGTGCGGAACTCGACAGTGTGCTCGGCCCCGAGTATCTCGCCTACGGATACGGCGCTGGCCCCGCGCTGCTCGGTCGTACGCCATCGCTCGCGATCGGTCGGCGGCACGTGTACGTGGGCACGGCCGACAGCGGGGTGGTGCAGGTGTTCACGCTCGACCGGACGCCGGCCGGCGAGCGCCGACTGCCGGGGAGCCCACGTCGCGCAACCGACGCCGATCTCGAGCGAGCCAAACGCCTCGACTCCATGGGCCAGTCCGCCCTTCAGCAGCGTCAGACGCGCGAGGAGTGGGCGTTCGATACCCCGCCAGCCTTCCTGCCCGCGTACGACGCGCTTGTGGTCGATGCCGACGACTTCCTCTGGGTGCGGCGCCACCCGGCCGCCAACGAGGAGCGCGTCGAGTGGATCGTGTTCGATACTGACGGCACCCACATTGCTACGGTGCCACTGCCCGCCCTCCTCACCGTGCACGAAATCGGCCGCGATTACGTCGCGGGCATCGTGCAGGATCCGTTCAGCGGCACGCACGCCGTACGTGTGCTGAAGCTCACCCGTCGCCACTCGCCATGATGTCACGCCGTCGAATGCATCGCGCCGCACGGTCGGGAGCTACGCTGCTCCCGATCGCCATCGCGTCACTGGTGGTCTCGGCGTGCACCGATCGCACCGCGACGCCGGGGGGCCTCGCCGAGTGGACCGTGGGCGCGACGCCGATCCTCGCCATCACGAGCGACGACGCCCTGGGTGAACCGCAGATTGGCGCGGCGGAGGGTGTCACTCGACTTCCCGACGGTAGCATACTCGTAGGCGATCGCGGCCTCTTCGCGCTGCGATGGTTCGACAGCACCGGCACCCTCGTGCGATCCGTGGGCCGCGAAGGCAAAGGGCCGAACGAGTTCGAGTACATCGCGGAGCTGTACCGCTGTGGCGATTCGGTATTCGTGAATGAAATCACCAAGGCCAAGCCGTGGCTCGTGTTCACCCTCGACGGCACCATGGCGCGCGACTTCGCCTTCGACTCGCCACAGGGAATCCCTACGTACCGCACCACCTGCAATGCGAACGGCCAGTTCCTGCACATGGGGTGGGAACGTCGCGACCGCGACCGCGCACCGGAACTGGGCCGGCAACGCGGCATGGTGCCGTACTGGATCTCCGGGGCCGACGGCGTGTCCACGGCAACACTCGGTGAGCTTCCAGGCTCCGAGCGTCTGGTCATTCCCAATGGATCACGCCCGCAGCCGCTCGGCCGCGAACCCGTGCTCGCGATCGGCCGAGACCGCGCCTACGTGGGCACCGCCGACAGCTTCACCGTGCGCACCTTCACGCTCAACGGGGAACCGCTCGAATCGCTGCGCTACGACGATACCGACCTGCGCACCACGCCCGACGACATCGAGCGCTACAAGTATCGCGACACGGTGGGCCGCACCGACGCGCGCAAGGAGAGTGCCCTGCGGGACTGGGCCACACTCGAGTTTCCGCCCACCGTGCCGGCCTACGACCGCCTGCTCGTGGACGCGCGCGATCAGCTGTGGGTACGTCGACTGCCGCGGCGCATCGGTGCCGACGCCGAGTGGATCGTGTTCGCGCCGGATGGCGCCCCGGCCGCACGGGTGATGCTGCCCGGCGATCTCACGGTCTATGAGGTCGGGGACGAGTATATTGCAGGGATACGAACGGACGCGGCCGACGGTGGCCAGATCGTGGAGGTGTACTCGCTACGCCGGACCCCCTGATGGATCGTCGTGACTTCCTGCGCGCGGCCGCGGTGGCCGGTGGTGGCCTGCTCACCGCGCGTTCGGCGCCGCTCGCCGCGTTCACCGAGCGTTTTCGCGGCGAACGGGCGCTCGCTTCTACCGGCATTTCCGCAGCCGCGCACACGCCGGGCCCGCTGTTCGTGCCGCCCACCGTGTCGGCCAACGGCCTCACGCTCACCGCGCGCGCCATCACGGCCGAGATCGCGCCGGGGGTGCAGTCCCCGATCTTCACGCTCGGCGACGGCCCCGTCGCGCCCACGATTCGCGCCCGTGTGGGTGAACGCGCCCGCATCACGCTGAAGAACGCACTCTCCGAGCCCACGATTCTGCACTGGCACGGCCTGCGCCCGCCGGAAAAGGACGACGGACACCCGCGCCTCGCGATCGATCCCGGCGCCGAGTACCAGTACGACTTCGCGCTCAACGAACGCGCCGGCACGTACTGGTATCACCCGCACCCGCACATGCGCACCGCGGCGCAGGTGCATCTGGGCATGGCCGGGCTGTTCATCATCACCGACGAGGCCGAAGAGCGACTGGGGCTGCCGAGCGGTGATCGCGAACTCGGCATCGTGCTGCAGGACAAGCGCCCCGACGCCGAAGGGCGCATCGGGTACAACGTCACGATGGGGCACGACGTGATGGAGGGGCTGCTGGGGAGCGCGGCCTACACCAACGGCGTGCGTCTGCCGAGCGTGAACGTGGATTCGGCACTGTATCGCGTGCGCGTGTTGGGCGCGGGCAGTGCCCGCATCTTCCGGCTGGCGCTGTCAAACGGCAAGCCGCTCACGCTCATTGGCACCGATGGTGGCCTGCTCGAGCGCCCGGTGTCGCTGCCGCACATGGACCTGAGTACCGGAGAGCGCGCCGACCTGCTGCTCGATTTTTCCGGGCTGCCTGTGGGCACGCGCGTGATGCTGCAGTCGGCGGCGTTCGACCCGCCGTATCGCGGTATGGGTGGCGGGATGGGCATGGGCGGTGGTGGCATGGGCGGCGGCGGGATGGGTGGGATGGGTGGCGGCGGCGGGATGGGTGGGATGGGTGGCGGCGGCGGGATGGGCGGGATGGGTGGCGGCACGGGCGCCGCCCCCGTGATCCGTCAGGGCGCGGCGTTCGACCTGCTCGAGTTCGTGGTCACGCGCGAAGTGCGCGAAACCACGAGCATTCCCCAACAGCTCTCCACGATCGCCCCGGTGAATCGCGCGGCGGTCACCAAAACGCGCGAGTTCCGCTTTCGCAGCGCGATGATGCAGCACAGCATCAACGGACGCATGTTCGACATGGACCGTATTGACGAAACGGTGGCGTTCGGGGCCACGGAACAGTGGACGTTCATCAACGAAGGGCCGTTTCCGCACCCGGTGCACATGCACGCCGTGCAGTTCCGCGTGGTGGAGCGCACCGGGGTGCGCAACGAGATCTTTCCGTGGGAACAGGGGTGGAAGGACACCGTGCTCGTGTATCCGGGCGAGACGGTGTCGGTGGTGGCCACCTTCGATGCGCAGCGCGGACGGTTCATGATGCACTGCCACAATCTGGAACACGAAGATCACGGCATGATGCTGAACTTCGCGGTGGAATAACCGCGTCTGGCGGCCGAGACTTTTCCGTATGCCCCGGGTACGATCAGTGATGCACCTGCTCCCGCTCCTCGCCCTCGCCTTCCTGCTCGGCGCGCCTCGGCTCGCCGAGTCGTCGGGGGTGGTGCGTGCCGAAGGCAACGGGGCGCCCACCGACTCCGTGTGGGTGTTTACCAACCGGGTGCAGGTCAACGGGGAGTGGCAGTCGGTACGCGGCCCGCTGCAGCACCTGGTGCGCGCGTTCGAGGTGTCGCCCATTCGTCCCGACCCGGTGCCGTATGAGGTGCGCCTGTCGGTGCGCGATGCACATGAACGCGCGCTCAGTCAGTCGGCCATGCTCCACGCGCTGCGCACCGAGTTGGCGCGGAGCGAGGGGGCCATGGTGCTGCACGTGCATGGCTACGCCACGTCACTCGATGAAGCCACCGAGGAGGCGGCCGAGATGCGTCAGCGTGGTGGCTTCGAGGGACCGATGGCCGTCTTCGCATGGCCGGCGCGCTCCCTCGGCGTGACCTGGCCGGCGCCCGGACGCGTCCTCACCAATGCCTACTGGCAGGACGCCGACGCGGCGGCCGCCAGCGCCGACGACCTGGCGCATCTGCTGCTCACGCTTGTGGGCACACTCGGCGCCGACCGTGTGGTGGTGTCGGCGCACAGCATGGGCAATCAGCTGCTGGCGCGCGCGCTCGGACACCCCGATCTGCGTGCGGTGCTCTCGCACACGCCGCTGCGTGCGCTCGTGTTCGCCTCACCCGACGTGGACCGCGAAGCGTTCCGCGACGAGATCGTACCGTTGGCCCAACCGTTGGCGCGACGCCGCGTGCTGTACGGTGCGCGCGACGATCACATGCTGCGCATGTCGTCGATCGTGCACGACGGGCGCGCCCGCGCTGGTCTGCTCGATGCCGACTTCACGTGGCCGAGCACACTCGAAGTGGTGGACATCACCGACGGGCGCGTGGCGGCGCCGTGGTTCGGCAGCTGGTTCGATACCAACCACGCGCTCCGTCGCCACGGCACCGCCCTGACCGACCTCTTCACGATCGTCGCGGGCAACGCACCAGCGGCCGCTCGGCAGACGCTCGGGTTCATGACGCGCGACGAACGCGGTGCCTGGCGGGCGCTCGACACCCCGCTCCCCGAGCGGCCGTGGATGGTGGAGTCGACCGGACCGCGGAGCGCGAGCGCGACGCAGCGCTGACAGGGAGCGCGAAGGTCATCCGGGCGATAGGTTGCCTGCCATGTCCGGCACTCGCCCCGACCCCACCGCGACACCGTCGATGCACCATGTGCGCGACCTGCTCGTGCACATGGACGGCTCCCTGTTGCCGCTCGGTCTCGCGCGCGCCCCGGACGCCCGTCAGTGGGCCGGCCAGGTTGCTGGACGAACGGTCGAGGTGCTCGTGTCACTCGATCGGATGACGCAGTACGTCACCGAGGACCTGCATACGCAACAGACGCTCGGCGCCAGAGTTCGGGTGACCGTGAGCTGCACGGCCAGCGCGCGCCTGTATTTCGTGCCGAGTGGATTTGCCGATGCGTGGCTCACGCGGTTCCTGTACCGGCTGCGGCGATTGTCCGTGCGGGCGGGCCCGGTCGCGTGGCTGCGCACCGTCACCGACCGTCCGGCGCTCGCCGACCGCGTGAACACCGATACTGACGCAGTCGCGCTGGTGCGCGCACTCGTGGGCAACACGCCGGACGCCAGCGCCCAATCGGCCAGTACCTACGTGGACGGCGGTCGGCTCTGGAGTACCAGCGCCAGGCTGTACGCCGGGACGGCGGCGGCCAACGACGCGGCACATCAACTGCAGTGCGCGATGCAACTCGCGGCACGGGTGGAAGCGCTGGCCGATACCTGATACGCGCCAGCGGTCGTGCAGCAATCACCCGATTGCGTGACGCGCGACGAGGTGGTCTGATGCGGCTGGCGTCAGGGCGCACTGCCGAACACGGCGCGATAGAACGCGAGATTGTCGTCACCCAACGCGGCAAGCAGCGCCATGACGTCGTGCCCGATGTCCGGCACGAGCGTGTACTCATGCCCGACTCGCAATGTGTCCATGTGTCGGCGAAACGCCTCATTGGCCGGAAGCGTGAAATCCCGATCACCGATCAACTGCCTGAGCCGCGTGAGCGCACGCGGCGTGCCGCGGACCGTAGCCGCATACTGCTCGGCGATCGTGAAGGGATTCACGGCTCGGAAATAGTCCATGTCATTGCCGTAGACATCGCGCAGGATCTGTGCGCGCTCAGCGGGATTGGCGCGAGCGCGCGGTCCATTGAAGTCGAGATCGAGCGGCCCCGCCGCGAGCATCGACATGGCGCCGAACAGCTCCGGGTACAGCAGGCCGAGTCGCGCGGCACCGTATCCGCCCATGCTGAACCCCTCGAGCAATCGGCCACTGCGCGTGGCGATCGTGCGAAAGGTCGCGTCCACGTGTGGCACGAGATCGCGGACGAGCATGCGCTCCATGGGCACGCGACCGTCCTTGGAGTCCACCCACATGCTCGACGACAGGCCATTCGGAAACACGACGAGCATGGGCGGAATTCGCCCGGCCCGGATGGCCTGATCGAAGTAGGCGGAGAGCGGCGCAATGCCACCGAGGCCGCCACCACTGCCGTGCAGCCAGTAGAGCACGGGAAACCGTCGTGCGGTCCCGCTGTCGTACTGCGCCGGCGTGTACACGTGGTAGCTGACGGCCACCTGCGCCACTGCGCTGCTGAAGGTGCGGTACTGCACGCGCGGCGCCGTCACCGCGGGGGTGGTCCACACCACGGCGGGTTGTGCATCAGGGGGCGGAGCGGTCGTGATCGCCGAGCCGCTCCCTCCACACGCGATCAGTGCCACACACCAGACGCTACGCCACATTACGGTTTTGCAGCGGTCGGTACGTCGTTCCACGACGCCGTCACCGTGATGCGCATCCCCTCTGGCGTACGCACGAACACGCGCGTGGACACACCTGTGAGCGTATCACCGGGCGCCGGCACACCGATGTACCGGTAGTAGCCGTACACCACGCCGGGGGCCAGCGGGACCACGCGCATGTCCTGCACGATGAGCGTGTCGGGCCACGCGTTGTCGGTGATCGCCGACCAGCCCTCATAGCCGGTCTCGAGTGCTGTGGGGGCATGCCGTACGAGCCGCTCAGTGTGCACGTACGTGGCCAGATAGCGCGCCTTGTCACGCGTGTGAATCGCCGCGAGGTTTTCGCGGAACGTGGCGAGCGCGTCGGCGGAGTCTTGTGCCAGCGAGGCGGCCACATCAAGGCGCGTGGCTGGGGTAGCGGGCGACGTTCCGGCGGCTTGTGCCGAGAGATCGCGTCCGACGCACAACCCGACCGCCAGGAGCGTCACCGGCAGCGCGAGCGCGGCGAGGTGACGGACGCGAGGCCGAAATTGTGCACGTGGTGAGTAAGTCGTCATGACATTGCTCCTCAACGGTGGGAGAGCGAGACGGTGAGACGCGCCGCAACGCTGCCTGCATGGTACCGCGAACGTTCCCCCGACGCCTCGGCGTTCGCCAGAGCACAGCCGATCACACCAGTTCACGCCACACGAGCAGGAGCCCGATCGCACTCAGGACACTGATGCCGATCGCCACGGGCGCTTCCGACGGCGCGGGGAGTGTCGCGAGCGAACTTCCGACATGCAGCAGCGCTCCCACGATCACCCCGCGCCGCGTCCCGCGCCGCACTCGTCGACCAACCCACAGACTGCTCACCGACCACACGGCGAGCGCGCCGAGCACGAGCGCATACCCAATCGGCGGCGCAGGCACTGGCTTGCCCGACCACCGAGCAGCGGCCACGAACCACGCAAACAGCGTGAGGCCGAGCGCACCATTCGCGAGGTACAGCCCGCCGAGCAGACGTCGCGCGAGTGACACATCCTCGCGTTCCGTGAGATGCCGGAAGTACCGTGCCGTGCCGTGGCGCATGCGAGCAAGATAGCGTCACCGCGTTCCTCCGGTGAGGCGCCAGGGCGCACCGATGCGGAGGACACCAGCGTGCCCGCTCGGCGAATGCGTCAGGCGGACGGGACCGGCACCAACCGCCGCGCATCCTCATCCCACAGCGCGAGCCGCGCGCAGCCGAATCCCTCGCGCAGCGAAATGGTGCGCACGCCGGCAAACAGCGTCGTGTCTCGATGGCACTCGACAAGCCGATACGACGGCACGCGCGGACTGAGGTGATGAATATGGTGGTACCCGATGTACCCCGTGAACCACGCGAGTACTGCGGGAAGCGCGTAGTACGACGAGCCCTCGAGCGCGGCCCGCGCGAAATCCCATTCGCCATCCGGCGCCCAGTAGGTGTCTTCGAACTGATGTTGCACGTAGAACATCCACATGCCCACGGTAGACGCGATGACGGTGATGGGGGCCTGCACGAGCAGGAAGTCACGCCAGCCCACGAGGGACACGACCCACCAGACCAGCAGTGCGATCGCCACATTGGTCATCAGCATGCTGCAGCGTTCGCGCCGCCACGCGGCGCGAGCGAACACGGGCAGCCGCATCATGATCACGAAGTAGATCAGCGGCGCGAATCCGAACATCACGAGCGGGTGCCTGAGCAGCCGGTAGCGGCGCTGCGCAGCCGGTGACAGCGCCCGATACTCGCGCACCGTGATCGTCTCGATGTCCACGTGCCGCTTGTCGAGATTGCCCGACGTCGCGTGATGCGTGCCGTGAAAGTGCCGGAAGTAGCCATACGGCAGCAGCGTGAACGGCGCGCAGAGTCTGCCGATGATCGTGCGCCACCGACGCGACGCGAGGAAGCTGCCATGTCCGCAATCGTGTTGCACGATGAACGTGCGCACCACGAAGCCGGCCGCGGGGAACGCCAGCGCCAGCGTGAGCAGATAGGACACCGAGAGCGTTCGGTACATCAGCCACCAGAGCATCAGCAGTGGCGGGAGCGACGTGGCAAAGGCCCACCACGCCCGCCCGGTGTCTGGGTGCTCGTAGCAACGCACGTGGGCGCGCAGCGCGTCGGTCGAGGGGAGCGGAGCAGGCATGGTGCGCAGTCTATTCGCGTGAAACGGTCGCAACATCCGTCAGATGACGTAGTCCGACAGTTGTTGAAGCGGCGTCGCGCCGCATATGCAACGGCCTGCGTGCCCGGGCATCCGTGCGGCACGCACACGTTGCGCTCGCTTCGATCGCGCGTCGCTCTTCGTGGGCCATGATCATTCGACGAAGCGTTGTCGGCGGTCAGGAGTTCATTGCTCGGCGCCTGTTGGCGATCTCTCGTCACGGGCATCGTCGGGCACACCGCGTGCGGCTGTGACTTGCCGCCGCTACTTCATCGAGCCCATGCCACTGCACCATATGTCCGACCGCGTCGCGAAGCCGCGTCGCGTACTCGCCGTCGCCGTCCTCGTCTCGCTTGTCTGCCTGCCGGCCTCGGCGTGGGCACAACGTGTCAACGAAGGCGCCTCGCGAGATACGAGCGTATCAGACAGCAGCTCGCGCGCTGCTCGCGCCGCGCACTCGCAGCACACGGAAGCGATTGATCTCTGTATCGTGCCGGGTTCTGGCACGGCGTATCGTGTCGGTGGTCCCGGGACGCCCACGAGCTGCGTCGCGCCCTCGCACAGCCGACTCACGCTCAACCTCGTTGGACCGGTCGGCCCCACAGGCCCCGAAGGGGCGAAGGGTGACAGCGGCGCGACGGGCGCCGTCGGACCAGCGGGAGCGAAGGGCGATTCCGGTCCGCAAGGGATCGCGGGCGAGATGGGTCCGGCCGGTACACAGGGCGAGCCGGGCGCCAAGGGAGATCCCGGCGAGGCGGGAGCGCAAGGCGAGCCAGGGCCGAAGGGCGACCCGGGTGATCCCGGCCCCGCCGGAGCCAACGGCGCAGCGGGCGCACCGGGGCCTGCGGGCGTGCCAGGCGCCGCCGGTGCGCCAGGAACGACCGATCACACGGCGCTCAGCAACCTCGCGTCGGACGACCATCCGCAGTATCTGCTCGCCAGCGGCGCTCGCGCGGCAGGGCTCTCCGGCTTCGCGGTCACAGGCACCGTGAGCCTCGGTGCCCCCGCCCCCGTCAGCGGCGCGGGCACCCGACTCATGTGGATTCCCGGTCTGTCCGCCTTACGGGCTGGCACCGTGGCTGGCGATATGTGGGACGCCCCCAACGTTGGTCGGTATTCGACGGCGCTGGGCTCCAATACGGTCGCAAGCGGTGACCATGCGGTTGCGCTCGGGAACGGCGCCGCCGCGTCGGACGAAAGCGCCTTCGCCATCGGCGAACAGGCCGCCGCGAGCGCGCCGCGCACCATTGCCATCGGCACCGGCGCCCGCGCCATGAACGGGGGCAGCATCGCGATTGGCGCCCTCAGTGTGGCGAGCGGGTTCGGATCCATCGTGATCGGCCGGAGCGCCGACTCGGATGGGCAGATGGGCGCGATCGTGATCTCTGACGGGGGCGCGGAGTTTGGTGCGCAACCGCTCAAGGCCAACGGTGCGCTGCAGTTCGTGGGGCGCGGCATCGGCGGCGTCACGTTCTACACCGACGTGAACAACTCCGTGGGTGCACGGCTCGCCTCGGGCGGAAGTGGGTGGGACATCGTCTCGGATCGAACCAAAAAGGCAGACTTTCGCGCGGTGGACGGCGAGTCGGTGCTGACCTCACTCCGTCGTGTCCCCGTGAGTTCGTGGAGGTACAAGGCACAGGGATCGTCGATTCGCCACATCGGACCCATGGCCCAGGACTGGGACGCGGCCTTCGCGCTGAGTGGCGATTCCACCACGATCAACAGTGGAGATCTCGCGGGCGTGACGCTCGCCGGCGTGCAGGCCCTCGATGTGCGTTCCGCGGACACTCACGCCACCGTCGTCGAGCTGCAGGCCCGTGTGCGTGCGCTGGAACTGCAGCTGCAGGCACTGCTCGACGTCCGCTCCAATCCCCGGTAACCGGCACATGCTTCGATTCCGCTCCCCCTCGCGCCGTTCCGTTTCCCTCGCGTGCGCGACGGCGCTCGCGCTGGCGGGCTGTCGTGGTGATGCCGTAAGCGTCGGCCCCGACGTCTGCACACCGGAAACCCGATGCGGCCCACTCAGCGCCGACGTCTCGCTCAACGCGTTGACGGCGCTCGGCGACATCTCGACGCGCATCACCCCCACACTCGCCGTGCCCGTCCGCGCCTCACTGGATCGACCGGTGGCCGCACTGTTCGCGGCCATCGAGGCGCAGGACGCGCCCGCTGCGCGATTCGCCCTCGTGCAGACATACGACGCCCTTGCCGCGGCATCGAGCCAGCGGACCATCGATCCCGCCGAGGTCTCTGCGATCCGTTTGGCGCTCGCGCCAACGTCCCAGGCGCTCGGCGTCTCGCCGCAGGCGGCGTTCCACGTCTCACCGGCTGTGCTCGGCACGAGCACGCGATAGATGCGCCGAGCAGAGATTGCCAGGTCGTCGTACCTGGTCGCCATGCTGTTCGCGACGACCGTTGCGCACGGCACGCTCAGCGCGCAAGACGCCACTACGAATGACGGCGCGCAACTTTCGGCTGGCGCCGGCGTCGCGCACACACGCGGAGGCACGGTCGCCACCACAGTCGGGCCCGCCGTCGCCGCCACGCTGACCGTGCCTCTTGCGACACGAGGAGGTCTCGCCGTGCGCGCGCGCACCGAACTCCGGTTCACGCACCAGCCGCTGCGCGCCGCAGCCGCCAGCTCGACTACCGGCGATGTGCAGACGGTGGCCAGCGACCTCGCGGTGCGGGTGGCCAGTACACGCCGACATCGGCTCCCGTATCTGGTCGCCGGTGGCGGTGTCGCACGAGTGAGCACGCGCCTCGATGCCGTGGTCACCGACCCGACGTTTCCCACGATCTCGTTTTCGCAGACGACTTCGGTGGTGGTGCCGACGACCCTGCTCGGCATTGGGCTCGACGCGAACGCAGGCGCACTCGCGCTGTTCGCGGAAGCCCGTCTGCACTTCGAGCATCGGCGCGAGGGCACGGCGCAGACGCGTTCCGCGATGGTCGGTATCCGACTCCCATTGCGTCGGTAGACCGCAGCGTCGTTCTGGCCGTGAGTCGTGCGTCGGACGGCGCACCCCCACGGCCGAACAGCATGGCGCCCGGAGGCGGCGAGCTCCATATTCTGCCGTATCGTCCCCCGCCCCCGCAACGCTCTCCGCCCCCCGCCCACGGAGGATCGTGATGCACCCCGCCCAGGCGCCCCGGCGACGCTGGCAGCTTTCCCTCGCCATCTCTGGCGCTGTGGCTGTGCTGCTCACGGCGTTGCGCGGTGTCACGCCAGCATCTGGCGCCGTCACCGACGCGCCGTACTCGCCCCATCGCGTCGCCGACTCCACCGCGGTCACGTTCACGCGCGACGTCGCGCCGATCCTGCAGAAGAACTGCCAGCTGTGCCACTCACCGGGCGGGATCGGGCCGATGCCGCTCATCACATACACACACACGCGGCGCTACGGCCCGCTGATCAAGCAGCTGGTGGAGGCGCGCGAGATGCCGCCCTACCAGTACGACGCGCACATCGGCATTCAGCAGCTCCAGCATGATTGGCGTCTTTCCGAAGACGACATCAGCACGATCGTGCAGTGGGTGGAGGACGGAATGCCTCAGGGCGATCCCGCCGACATGCCGCCAGCGCCACCACTCCCCGAGGCCGGCGAATACCGGCTCGCTGCCGACTACGGCCCCCCCGACCTCATCGTGAAGGCCGCGAAGTACACCGTGCCGGCGATCGGTCAGGATCGCTGGTGGAGGCCGTCGGTGCCGAGTGGCATCACCACTGATCGGTGCATCAAGGCCATCGAAACGAAGCCGAGCGTCGCGGGGCGCGCGGTGACGCACCATGCAAACTCGATCTTCGTGCCGGCCGCGTCGGAACGAGAGCCCGATGCCACCGGTGGCGGCGGCCCCGGCAGCGTGCGGCTCTCCGAATACGCCCTCGGCAAGATCGGCGAAGTGATCCCGGCCGACGCGTGTCGCATCGCACCCGCCGGCTCGAACGTGCTCTTCGACATTCACTACTTCCCGAACGGGAAGGAGATTGTGGACGATCAGCTCGAAGTCGGCATCTGGTTTCACGGGCCCGAGGTGACGCCGGAGACGCGGCATCGCCAAACGCTTGGGCTGTACGCGCTGCAAAGCGGCTCGGGCGACTTCGAGATCGAGCCGCGCGGCACACTGGTGACGCAGGGCTTCCATCGCTTCAACACGCCGGTGCGCATCGACTCCTGGCAGCCACATGGGCATCTGCGCCTCGTCGCCAAGCGGCTCGAAGTGCTGTACCCCGACGGGCGCCGCGAAACGTTGAGCATGGTGTCGAACTGGAATCCCGGGTGGCATCACAGCCACGTGTACGAAGAGGCCGTAGCGCCGCTCTTGCCGGCGGGTTCCGTGATCATCAACACCGCGTGGTACGACAACACGGAAAAGAACACGTACAATCCCGATCCGGATCAGTGGGTCGGCATCGGCGATCGCACGACCGACGAAATGAGTCATGCGTGGATCGCGGTGACGCAACTCGATGACGCGGCGTATCAGAAGCTGCTCACACAGCGGGCGAAGAAGTGATATCAGGCGCACGCGTCGTGCGGATGGTGTGCGGTGCAATCGTCACGCTCTGCGTGGCCATCACGCTGCCGGCGGCGGCGCAACCCGGCTCGCGATACCCGCTGGGGCCGACGGCACCCGCCGGCGCTGGCGTGGCGCCGTACTTCGACGGCTGGTATCCGAATCCCGATGGCAGCGTCACGCTGTCGTTCGGCTTCATGAACCGCAATGCAAGCGGCGCGGTGGACATCCCGATTGGCGCCAACAACAGCATCGAGCCTGCGCAGTTCAACGGCATGCAGCCCACCCACTTCCCGGTGGTGCGTTATTCCGCGTTCGGCGGCAAGCGCGAGCGCGGCGCCTTCGCGATCACGATACCGAAAGGGCACAAGGGCGATGTGGTATGGACGTTGCGGCACAACGGCGTGACCTATTCGGTGCCCGGTCGCGCGACCAGCGACTACTACAAGCTCTCGTACACGCCACAGGCGGCGGGATCGATGATGCCGGTCGTGCGCTTCGCTCCGGACGGCCCGCCCTCGAACGGGCGCACCGGCGTCACGACGGGGCCGCTCACCGTTTCCGTTGGCGCAGCGCTCGACATTCGGGTCTGGATGGAAGATCGCGGTGAGCGTGATCCGATCCCGGTGAACATGCTCTGGTTCAAACATCAGGGACCGGGCGACGTGACCTTCGAACCACGCTCGGCGAAGACCGCACCCGGCGGCGGCGACGCGACCACATCGGTGCGATTCAGCGCGCCAGGCGAATACCTGCTGCGCGTACGCGTCGACAACTTCGGCATCACCGACAGCGCGCCCGGACAGCAGTGCTGCTGGACCAACGGCTACGTGAAGGTGACGGTCGTCGAGTAGCGACGGTGCACGCGTCAGCGCGGTGGCGGAATGCTGATGTGTGAGGAAGGTCCGTGCAGCACTTCGCAGTACGGCAGCAGCGTGGTTTCCGCCACCACCATGCCGGGCACACGAATCGGGATCTGTGTGCCGGGGTGCCCGCGCTGCCCGGGGCGCGTGGCCTCCTGGATCATGGCCATCGACTCGCGCGCCCAGTGCTCTCGCAGGGCCGACAGCTGCGTGCGCTGTGCGGGTGTGAGCAGCAGCAGCGCATCGCGACGCGTCTGCAGCAGCACCGTGAGCCACTGGGACTCCGCGCGTGCGCGCTGCATCATGGCGTCGTGCAACCGCGCGGGGGGCGTGGTATCGCGTGACGGTCGCGGCGCGAGCACGGTGGAGTCGTCGAGCAGGACCGTGAGGCCCTCTCGCCACTGCTCCGCGTGTTCCACGTACAGCTGCTCCGCGTCGCACACGGTACGTCGGAGCTGCTGAAGACCCGCGACCTGTGCGTCGCCAAGCGCAAGATAGCCGCCGTGATACAGGATCAGATGCGGACCGCCGAGCACGAGGTCGAGTTGCGCGTCACGCGACGATGTGTGCGCGGCGTGATCGTGCGCCTGTGCGGCCAACGCCGGTGGCCGTGCGATCGTGACGGTCAGGGCCGCCATGACGAGCACCCACCACCGGGGAGCGCGCACACTCGAGACCGACTGCAGAGAAGTTCGACGGTGCATGCGCCGGAATCTGCACGGCGGACAGCCGAGCGGAAGACGTGAAGTACCCCGCGCCCTAGCGGCCGACGCACCCTCACATCAGCTTGGAGTCGCATTCGACTCACCTTCTGCATGTGTGGAGCAACCGATGGGACGACTCTTCGCGGTCCGGCCGAGCGTGGCCTTCTTCTTCGCCGTCCTGGCGCTCCCTGCCCTCGCGAGTGCGCAGCGCGGCACGGGCGCGGACTGGCCGGTGTACGGCGGGGATCCTGGGCACACCCGGTATTCGTCCCTCGAGCAGATCGACGCGTCGAATGCGGACAAGCTCGAGGTCGCGTGGCGATGGAGCGCGCGCAATCAGGGGCCCAACCCGGTGGCAGCGAGCCAGACCACGCCGATTTTCGTGAACGGCGTGCTGTACGCCACCGCCGGCACGCGGCGCAACGTCGTGGCCATCGATCCGGCCACGGGCGAGACGCTGTGGACCTATCGCTTCGACGAGAGCGATCGCCTGCGTGACGCACCGCGCGTGAACTCGGGACGCGGCGTCTCGTACTGGTCGGACGGGAACGGTGATGATCGCATCTATGTGGTGACGCCCGGCTACCATCTCATCGCACTCGATGCCGCCACGGGGCATCCGATCAGCGAGTTCGGACGCAACGGCGTGCTCGACCTGCAGGAGAATCTGCGCACGCGTGAGGGCGTGCCGGTGAACGGTTCCATCGGCGCGAGCTCGCCGGCCGCGGTCATCGGTGATGTGCTGGTCGTAGGTGCCGCACTACACGTGGGACTGCGTCCGCCCTCGAAGACGAACACGCCTGGCGATGTGCGCGGCTTCGATGCACGCACCGGGCGCCTGCTGTGGACCTTTCACACCATTCCCGAGCCCGGCGAGTTCGGGCACGACACGTGGCTGGACAACGCGTGGACGTATACCGGCAACGCCGCGGTGTGGGCGCAGATCTCGTGGGACGCCGAACTCGGCTACGTCTACCTCCCCACAGAAGCCGCCACGGGCGACTACTACGGCGGGCATCGTCCAGGGAACAATCTGTTCTCCACCAGCATCCTCACGCTCGACGCGCGCACCGGCAAGCGGGTGTGGCATTTCCAGACGATTCATCACGACATCTGGGATTGGGACAATACCAACGCCCCCATCCTCGCCGACGTGACGATCGACGGCCAGGCGCGGCGCATCGTGGCGCAGATCACGAAGCAGGGGTTCGTGTTCGTGCTCGATCGCGTGACCGGTGAACCCATCTGGCCGATCGAAGAGCGACCCGTGCCGCAGGGTGACGTACCCGGCGAGTGGTACAGCCCCACGCAACCGTTTCCCACCAAGCCCGCGCCCTTCGAACGCCAGGGCTTCAGCGAAGCCGACCTGCTCGATTTCACGCCGGAGATCTTCGCGCAGGCGAAGCAGATCGCGAGCCAGTACCGCTGGGGGCCGCTCTACTCGCCACCATCGCTGCAGAATGCGGCCGACAGCACGCGCGGCACCATCACGCTGCCTGCGGCCACGGGCGGCGCCAACTGGGAAGGGGGTGCACTCGACCCGGAGACCGGCTTCCTCTACATCCCCTCGGTCACGGCGCCATCGTTTCTGTCGCTGGTGGCCGGTGGCCGAGTCTCCGACATGAACTACATCGCCGGTGGTGGTCGCGGTCAGATCGCGCCTGGCGTACCGATCGTGAAGCCGCCCTGGGGGCGCATCACGGCGATCGACCTCAGCACCGGCGACCACGCGTGGATGGTGCCCAACGGCGACACGCCGACGACGGTCGCCGAACGCCTCAAGCTGCCGCCGGCGAGCATCCCCAACACCGGCAAGGCGTCGCGCGCCGGGCTGCTCGTCACGCGCACGCTGCTCTTCGCGGGTGAGGGCACGAACGGGGGCAGCAACCTCTGGGTGCTCAACAAGCGCACCGGCGAGCGCATCGCGCGCCTCGATATTCCGAGCGGTACGCAATCAGGCGTGCCGATGACGTACCTGCACAACGGGCGACAGTACGTGGTGTTTGCCACGACGGCGGCGGGGCAGCCGTCGGAGATCGTGGCGTACGCGTTGCCGCAGTAGACTGCCGCGCTGCGATGCGCAGCTCAGCCGTCTCGCCGCACCGCTAGTCGGACATGGCCGCCAACTCGCGGGCAAACACGATGTAGTCCGTGGCGGCGGGTTTTGCACCCGCTGCGCGAATCACCGACGCAAGCTGTCCGCGATGATGACTCCCGTGGAGCGCCACGTGCAGCAGGATGTCGCGCACGCTTGTATGCTGCGCCTGACCGGCCGATGTGGTGTACTCCACGACCACATCGCGATGTGCGCGTACAACGAGAGGGCCCGTTCGTACTCGGGCGTGGATCGCGTCAGGCGCGCCATCGCGGCGCGGGCCCGGTCATCTGCCCAGCGCAGATGGGCAACGAGTGTTGTGAGCATCGGTCTTCGGAGAGTGCGTGGAGTGTGTTTCGGTTGCGGCCCGTTCTCGCCTGACGCGATACGCGCCGAGGTGGACGGCCGTTCCGCACGGACGCGACTGACTTCCGAACATATCCAGGTGGGTCACGTCAGACGAACGGCGTCTCCCGACATCGTCTTGCCGAACACGAGCGTGGCCCGTACAGCCAGCGGCTGGTGAAGCTCGTTCCGTGATCGTCGCACGGCACCACGCTCACGCGTCGCCGTCAGTGGCCGTAAGCATGGCCCGAATCCTGTCGATATGCACCTGTGATTCCTTTACGCGCTCCACCACCGATGACGACAGATCCTTCTGGCTGCTCCCCATGGCCGAGATCAGGTTCTGGCGTTCTTCGAACATGCGCAGCGCGACCCACAACGTCTCTTCGATCTTTTCGCTCTGACGCGCCAGCAGTGCGGCTGATGAAAAGGCGTGTCCGGTATGGCAGCGATAGCGCACGACGCTTTCGTTGTCCATCTGCCACAGGACACCGCCGCAATCGGGGCAGTTGTAGGGCACCTGACCGCCCAACGTCTCCACCGATTGCAGATCACTCACCACACGCTGCGCAATCTTCGCTTCGATGACGAGGTCGGCTGGTGGCTGTCTGCTGGCGCCGAGCTTGCGTGACGCCAGCTTCTCGAGCAGCGCACCCATGTGCGCGAGCGGCACGCTGTAGTCCGCCCCGACGTGTCGTATGACTGACTGCGGCATGTCCGGATACGCGGCGTCCTCCGGATCCTGCACGATGCACACGCCGCCACAGCGCCTGATGGCCATCATGCCGCTCGTGCCATCATCGAGATAGCCGGTGAGAATGATGCCGATCACACCTTTGCCGTACGCCACCGCGGCGCTGCGGAACAGTGGATCAATCGCTGGTCGGTACCGATTCTCACGTGCGCCCTTCGTCACCAGCATCTTGCCGTGCACGACCAGCAGGTGCTGGTCTGACGGTGCCAGGTACACATGACCACGCTTGAGCGGAGCGCCATCCTGCGCGTGGCTGCACGGCACGGTGCCGGCCTTGTTGAGCGCATCAACCAGATGCGTTCCGGTTGTCTCCGGCCCCATGTGATTGACGATCAACATCGGCGCAGCAAAGTCTTCGGGTAGCTGTGCGACAAGACCGGTCAGCGCCTGCATCCCGCCCGCAGACGCACCGACTACAACCACTGTGGAAATCGTGTTCTGCATCGTGGAGGCCCTGACCGCCGGTGCTCGAGAACGCGCAGGATGCGGATGGCTACTCGCGCACCCACTCGATATCCATGCCCTCACGTCCGTTCATTGCGTTGCGCAGCATGTCGGTCAAGGACGACGGCGCGCCATCGAGCCGCAGCAGCTCGATGGTATCGAGGTTGATGTAGTAGTCCTGATCGGTGCGGGACTCTTCCTCGAGTGACGCCACCAGCGCTGCCAGCTCGTCTTCAGTGAGCGTGCCGATCGTGGCACCGGTTGCGGTGTCGCGCAGGGTGATCATGAGGGTCTCGATGTCAGAGGGTGAAAGCTGCGACGTCGCCGCGCGCATGAAAACCAGCCGCCGATGACGCACCGTCCATGTCAGTACCCTGAACGCCTCGACATGATGCATGACGCTCGTGTGCTTCAGCTCACAGAACGGCACACGACGAAACATTGCGGGTACGGTGCAACGAACGCGCGGCTGGCTATCGTGCTGCTACCGATGTCATTCGCATTGCTCACGTCCTCTCGCCCCCGATTTCATGCACTTGCTCACGTCGCTGTTCAGATCGTCAGCGCGCTTGTCCGTCCGCGCAACGCTCGTCGCCATCGTCGCCGTCGGCACGCTCGCGGCGTGTGGCGAGGACGGTGCCATTGCCCCGGATGCAATCGTCGGTGTCTACACCGCGACAACGTTTCGCGTGACACCAACGGACGCGGCCGAGATCGATGTGCTGGAAGAAGGTGGCAGTCTGGTGATCACCGTTGGCGGTGGTGACGTCACGACCGGGTCGCTGGTGCTTCCCGCCACGGTCACGGGCACGACAGCCCTGCAAGCAAGCATGGCGGGCAACGCGGTACGCAACGGGAGTGGTGTCACGTTCAATCAGACGGCCGATACCTTCGTGCGTGATCTGAACTGGACGTATGCCAACAACGCGATGTCCGTCACCAATCAGAGTGTGGGTGGTGCCACATACACGATCGTGTTGACCCGATAGTGCACTGATCGCGGTGGTTCGTACCGCACCGTCCCGGATCATCGCCGGACGGGTGTGCGAGGCCTCGCCTGCGCACCGGACGGCGCGCTGCCTCCGAACTCGAACGCACCGATGTCGCAGACGCCCGCGCGCGCATAACCACGCTGGTCGGTCGCGGTACAGGTGGCCGAGTCGCCCGCATTGATCGCCGCACTACCGGCGTTCAATGCGTGTGTGCGTGTCGGTCCACCATTGTCGGTCAATGTGGGGTTCACGCCAGCCGACGTGTTGTTCTTGTCACCCGTTGCGATGAAGGTCGTACAGGTGGCGTCGTCACTCAGGTTGTGGCCGGACGACGCAATGACGGAACCCGCCCCTCGCCCGCAGTTCTGTGTGGTGCCGCTCACCGTGTTGCCGGCGATCAGCGAGTTGGTCACGGTGAGCGTGGCGCTCAGCGCATCCGTGACGCCGGAATGAATGCCCGCACCGGCTGTCGTCGCCGTATTGCCGACCACGGTCACATTGTTGAGCGAGAAGCTGCTGTTGACGAGAATCCCACCACCGATCGTCGCGCTGTT
The DNA here is from genome assembly GCA_011390935.1 of Gemmatimonas sp. GTDB lineage: Bacteria > Gemmatimonadota > Gemmatimonadetes > Gemmatimonadales > Gemmatimonadaceae > JAABRT01. The sequence goes on along the minus strand of JAABRL010000002.1, from coordinate 106,025 downwards.
GCCCGAGATCGTGCTGTTGCGGATCGTTCCGCTGCCGGCCGTCAGGCTGTACACGCCGCCACCGGCGCCGGGCGACGAGTTCCCGGAGACCGTGGAGTTCTCCAGCGTCAGGTTCGTGAGGTTGAGAATACCGGGCGCCTGCGATCCCGCCGTATTGCCCGACACCGTGACGCCGCGCAGCACGACCCCGGTGCTGCCGGACAGGCTCAGGCCGCCTCCCTGGAACTGTGCGAAGTTGTTGCTCACGCGAGTGCCGGTCACCGTCAGTTGAACCACGTCTGACTTGGCCATCCCGCCACCGACAGACGTTGGTCCGGTCACCCGATTGCTGTCCATGACGCCACCGGTGACCGTCACCCTGGCACCGCTCTGCATGCTGATGCCGCCGCCGTTCGCCGCCGTGCTGTTGCCGCGAGCCGTCACGTTGGTCAACGTGACCGTACTGGCCCCGAAGATCTGCATGCCGCCGCCGTTCGTCTGCGCGCTGTTGCGGCTGATTTCGACATCCGTCAACGCCGCGTTCGCCGCGGACACCATGATGCCGCCGCCGCCACCCGCGACCGATCGATTGTCGCGCACGGAACCGCGCGTCATGGTCAGCGTGGCACTGTTCTGAACGGCGATTCCACCGCCGAAGGTGAGCGAATCGGCCACGTTGTCCCGCACCGTCACATCGGTGAGCGTGACGGTTCCGCCGACTGCAAACAGCCCCCCACCCCAGTTCCGCTTGGTGCGATTCGCCGCAATGGTGCTGTTCACCATGGTGAGTTCCGTGCCGGCCGCGACGTAGAATCCGCCGCCCAGCCCTGCGCCTGTGGTCTGATTCCCACTGACCAGCACATCGGTCATCAGGACTTTCGAGGTGTTGTTGATGAACGTGCCGCCGCCCGCACCCACCGACCGATTGTCCGCGATGGTGCCTCCGGTCACGATCGCCGCTGTGTTGCCGGAAAAGTAGACCCCACCGCCCCCAGTGCCAGCACTGTTGTCGATCACGGTGATGCCAGTGGATGTCAGACTCGCGACGTTCTCCGCGACGTAGCCACCACCATTCCCGCCTGACGTGTTGCCGGAGATGATCGAGTTGGATAGGGTGATCGGCAGGTTGCGCAGCCACAGGCCACCGCCTTGCCCGGTCGCCGAGTTGTCCGCCACCACCAGTCGGGAGAGTGTGGCCATCGACGTCGCGCCCTCGATCATCAGGCCACCGCCGCCGGCGCCCGCGACAACCCGATTGTTGCGCACCGAGACGCTATCCATGGTGAGAGCGGCGTTCAGCACGCGAATCGCTCCCCCCCAGCCGCTGGCAACGGTGTTGTGGTGCAGTCGACCACCGGTCATCGTCACCACCGCGCCGCCCGTCACGCTCATGCCGGCGCCGGGCATGTTGCTCCCGACCGTACGATTGGAATCCACCGCCACCCGCACCAACTGCGCTCGCGCGCTGTCACGAACGGCAATGCCGCCGCCGTCCGCATTGCGCGACTCATTGTCGACGATCACGACATCCGTCAGCGTGACATTCGCTTTCTCGGTGATCACCACGCCTCCACCGCCGAGAGCGACGCCACCGCGAATGGTGAGGCCTGAGACCGATGCCGCGAAGTTGCCGAGGAACCCGAGCCCGCGCCGCTCACTTCCGACAGTGCCTGCGGCGTTGAGCGTCAACAGCGAGGCTCCCGGTCCGATGATGTGCACCGGGTTGATGACGTTTGGCAGAGCGCTCGCGAGCGTGATCGTGCTGGCCGTCGTCGCCAGAATGCGAATGGTGTCAACGTTCGGCGCGGCCTGCGCAGCCGCGAGCGCTTCCCGCAAGGAACAGTGCGTCCAGGTGCACGCGCCGTCGTCAACATCGTTGAAGGCCGCGACACGATACGCGGCGCGCACGGTCAGCGTCGCGGTACCGGTACGCGTGTCATCGAGTGTGCTGCGCGCCGTGACGGTGCATGGGCCTGGCGTATTCGGCGACGCGTAGCTGACCGTGGCGCCGGTGCCGTCGATCGTGCCGCAGCTGGCCGTCCATGTGAGGCCGGTTTCGGCCGTGCCAGTGACCGCCGCGGTGAGCGAGACCGGCTCGCCGCGATACACGGTCTGCGCGATGGGAGTCACTGCGATCGACACCGGAGTGACCGTGAGATTGGCCGTGGCCGATTTGGACGGGTCGGCGATGCTCGCGGCGGTCACGGTGAAGCTCCCGCCGGTCGGGGGCGCCGTATACGTCACGGTGCTCCCGGTGCCGACGATGGTGCCGCCCGACGCGGTCCAGATCACCGCGGTGTTGGTATTGTTTGCCACGGTCGCGGTGAACTCTTGCGTCCCGCCCGCGCCAACCGTCACCGTGGCCGGCAAAATGCTTACCCCCACGGGATTCACCGTCACGGTGGCCGACGCGCTCTTGCTCGCATCGGCGGCGCTCGTCGCGGTCACGGTGAACGGGCCGCCGGAGAGGGGAGCGGTAAAGGTCACCGTTGCACCAGTGGTGCCGGAGAGCGTCCCCCCGTTCGTCGTCCAGCTGACGGCGCTGTTGCTGGCGTTGGCCACCGTCGCCGAAAAGTCCTGCGTGGCACCGGCATTCACGGTGGCCGAGGTCGGCGACATCGACACGCTGATCGGCAGCGGCGCGACAGCGTCACCGCCGCCACAGCCGATGAGCAACGCGGCCAACGCGAGAGCGGCCGCCACCGGGCGACGGCGAAGAGTCAGATGGGTCACGATCAACTCGGCGCAGGGGGGAAACAGAAGCGCCCAGGCGATGCGGCGCACGATCACACCCGTACATGCGCGGAAGCCACCAGCGGCGGCTCACGAGTCGATCACACCAGCCTGAACGCCAGTTCTCCCAGCCCCTGCAACGAGCAGGCCAGTTCGTCTCCCTTCTTGAGCCACACCTGCTGGTCCTTCGGTTGGCCCTGAATCACACCGGCCGGCGTGCCGGTGAAGATCAGGTCGCCCGGCTGCAGCGTGAAGAAGTTGGAGATGTAGCTCACCATCTGCCGCGTGGTGAAAATGAAATCGGCGGTAGTGGACGACTGGCGTGTCTCGCCGTTCACGCGGCACTCGATCGTGAGGTTGTCGGGATCCACCTGGTCCGCGGTCACGAGATACGGGCCGATGGGTGCGAAGCCGTCAATCGCCTTCCCCACCATCCACTGTCCGCCACGACCGTTCTGCAGGTCGCGCGCCGTGAAGTCGTTGCCGGTGGCGTAGCCGGCCACGTACGTCAATGCATCCTCCTCGCTCACGCGCCGCGCCACGCGGCCCATCACGATGACCAACTCGACTTCGTAGTCGAACTGCGTGGCGAGATCGACGGGCAGCGTGACGGTGCCACCGTGGCTGTTGAGCGAGGCGTTGAACTTGTTGAAGAGCACCGGATAGGCCGGGATCGCGGCGCCAACCTCCTCCGCGTGCTTTCGGTAGTTCAGGCCAACACACACGATCTTGTCGGGGCGGCTCACCAACGGCCCGTACTCCACGCCGGTCTCAGGACGAAACGCAGACGCCGCCGCCGCATCACGCATGGCGGCCTCAACCACCGCCTGCACACTCGGCCCGTCCTCCTGCTGCAGCATGTTATCCAGCGTGGTCGGCGCGTACATGTTCAGCAGGCCGGCCGCACGCGCGACGTCGAGAATGCCCTGGTCGGTCTTCACGCCGAGGCGTTCCTCACCGCCGTCGCGGAAGGTGAGCAGCGTCAGCCCCTTCGCGAGGCCGGTGCCCATCGTACGGCTCGGAGCGGCAGAAGTGGACGGCCCGCAGCCAATGGCGGCCAGCGCGCCCACCGCGCCGGCGCTCTTCAGGAAGTCTCGTCGGGGTAGGCTCATGGCGGCAGAATATACGGCGCGGCGCGGACGCCTGCTGTGGACTCACGGGCTTCGCCCTCGGCCGACTTCGACAGGTTCCGGCGTGAATGCCCCGTGAGCCCCTCGCCCGCAGGGCGCACCCGCAATCGCCACTCTCGGTCCATGTCATGACTGGCACGAACTGCTGACTATTCGAAACGTCGTCGTGCGGTGTCGCGCGATGGTGCCATCTGCACACCGAGGATTACGCCCATGCCTGACCATCGAAAGCGCACCGAGCGACGACGCGGCCAGCCGGACCCGGTCGCCACGCGCATCTCGTCGGACCTCTCGCCCGAGGGGCCGGATCACGACGGCAGTCGCGATCGGACCGGAACGCCCGCCACCGGTCGTGCCCGCTACGCCGTGAACGATCCGCACGTGGACGAGTCGGCCGGCGGAGAGTTCGTGCAGGAGAGCGCGCGACCATCGCAGTCCGATTCCTGATCGCGCCATGGAACGCGTCCCGTGAATCGGTCGGACACGCAGCGGATGCGCGCGGCATCGGCCCGGTGGTTCCGCTGCGTGGTCGGCTGCGTCACGATGCTGTCCGCATGCGGACACTCGGCGCGATACACGATTGAGCATGGCTCCGGGGTCACGCCCGTGCTGCCGCAGCCGACGCAATCCCTCATCCCCACCGTGCGCATCGCCGAAGCGGTCGGGTGGATCGACGGCGAACGTCCGACGGCGGCATCAGGTCTGCAGGTGCAGCGATTCGCCGGAGACCTCGAGCACCCGCGGTGGTTGCATGTGCTCCCCAACGGTGATGTGCTCGTGGCCGAGTCGAACGCTCCCACCAAACCGATCGGCGGTGTGCGGGGCTGGTTCATGGAGCGGGTGAAAACGCGGGCCGGTGGGGGCGTCCCGTCACCCGATCGAATCACGTGGCTTCGCGACACCAACGGCGACGGTGTCGCGGACCGGCGCGCCACGCTGCTCGCGAATCTGCACTCGCCGTTCGGCATGGCCGTGGTGGGTGACACGCTGTTCGTGGCGAACACCGACGCCGTCGTGCGCTTTCCGTTTCGCTCGGGCGACAGCGTGATCATCGACACCGGCACCGTGTTGGCGCGCCTGCCCGCCGGTCCGATCAACCTGCATTGGACCAGGAGCCTGCTCGCCTCCGACGACGGGCGCTATCTGTTCGTGGGCGTCGGGTCGAACAGTGATCATGCGGAACGGGGCATGGCGAATGAAGCGGGGCGTGCTGCCATCTGGCGAATCGACGTGAACACCGGCGACGGCGAGTTGTTTGCGAGCGGACTTCGCAACCCGGTCGGTCTGGCGTGGCACCCGGCCACTGGCGCCCTGTGGACCGTGGTGAACGAACGCGACGAACTCGGCAGCGATCTGGTGCCCGACTACCTCACACGCGTGCACGAGCAGGCCTTCTACGGCTGGCCGTACAGCTACTTCGGTGGACACCTCGACGAACGGGTGACGCCGCAGAATCCGACGCTGGTCGGAACAGCGCGTGTCCCCGACTACGCGCTCGGTGCGCACACCGCATCGCTCGGCCTTGCCTGGTCTGAGGGGATGGCGCTTCCGGATCCCTTCCGCGAGGGCATGTTCGTGGGTCAGCATGGCTCGTGGAATCGCAAGCCACGCAGCGGCTATCGTGTGATCTTCGTGCCCTTTCGTGATGGCGCACCGCACGGGTCCCCCGTGGACGTGCTGCACGGATTCGTCGACAGCGATGGCAAGGCGCGTGGTCGACCCGTGGGCGTACACGTTCATCCCAGTGGTGCCCTGCTCGTGGCCGACGACGTCGGCAAGAGCATCTGGCGCGTCTCGGCAGCACGCGAAGACACCGCGGCCATTCCGTAGCCGCGCACTCGACTCCACGAGCGCTTCTACGTCCGCCTGCTGGTGGACGTGATCAGCCGGACGCCACGTTGATAGGTGAGGTAGGCGTAGGCCCATTGGAAGAACACGGCGGCGCGATTCCGGAAGCCGACGAGATACATCAGGTGCACGAAGACCCACAGCAGCCAGCTGACGTATCCGGTGATGGTCACCCGCCCGAACGCGGCCACGGCCTTGTGACGACCGATCGTGGCGAGATCGCCCTTGTGGAAGTACACGAATGGCTCGCGCGGTCGCCCCGTCACCACGCGCGCAATCATGCGGCCAGCGTGTGCACCGGTCTGATTCGCCGTCGGCGCGACCGCGGGGACCGGCGAGCCATCCGGCCGCGCCACGGTGCACAGGTCGCCGACCACGAACACATTCGGGTGGAGCGGCACCGACAGATCAGGCGCGACCCGCACGCGACCGGAGCGATCCATGGGCGCGCCGAGCAGTGCGCCAAGCGGCGACGCCGCGTTGCCGGCCGCCCAGAAAATGCCACCAGCCCGGATCGCGTCGTTGCCGATTGTCACCACCGAGTCGGCAATGTTCGTTACCGGCACGCCAAGGCGGACTTCGACGCCGAGTTTTTCGAGGTCGCGCTGCGCGATCGCAGACAGTTTTTCCGGGAACGAGGGCAGGATGCGAGCTCCGGCCTCCACCAGCAACACGCGAGCGCGACGCGTATCGATGCGGCGAAAGTCACGACGCAACGCTCCCTTCACGATCTCGGCCAGCGCGCCTGCCAGTTCGACGCCGGTGGGGCCGGCACCAACAATGACGAACGTCATCAGCGCTGCACGCTCCGCTTCATCGTCGGATTTCTCGGCGAGCTCGAAGGCCATCAGGAATCGCTGCCGCATTTCGAAGGCGTCCTCGATGGATTTGAGCCCGGGCGCATGCGCTTCCCATGCATCGTGTCCGAAATACGCATGACGGGCACCCGTCGCCACGATCAGGTAGTCGTATCCGAGCTCACCTGCGCCACCGTCGAGCGTGACGCGCTGCGCGGCGGGATTGATGTGCGTCACGTCTGCGAGCAGCACGGTGGCATTGGCCTGGTTTCTCAGGCGCCAGCGAATCGGCACGGAGATGTCACTGGGTGCGAGCCCTGCCGTCGCCACCTGATACAGCAACGGCTGGAACACGTGGTGATTGGCGCGATCGATCAGCGTCACGCGCACGGGCGCGCGCTCGAGCTCCCTCGCGGCCGACAAACCGGCGAAGCCGCCTCCGAGGATGACCACGTGCGGCAGGCTCGTCTCGGAGACGAGCCCCGCAGCACCGGGCGCGCGGCCGGCATCGGCCGATCGGGCATTCGTGTGCATATCGCATCCTAATCGATCGGACGACGCGTGGCGCGCTGGATCGATACGGTCCCAACGCGCGTTACAGCAGGACGCGAAGTGCATGATGCACACGTCACACACGTCGACCTTCACGCAACGCATGTCCACCCGACATCGACTCGCCGCCGCGCTCTGGACCTTTACCGGTCGCGAGCGCCCGCCCTTCGCCCACGAACCCGGGCCCGGACAGGAATCCGTGTGGGACTACCCGCGTCCGCCCGCGCTCGTGCCCGATACGCGCGAGGTGATCGTGCGTGTGGGCGGCGTGGAGATTGCGCGCACCACGCGCGCACTGCGATTGCTCGAGACCGCGAGCCCCCCCTCGTTCTACCTCCCGTTCGCCGACACGCAACGTGACGCGTTCGTTCCGGCTGCTGGCTCGTCGCACTGCGAATGGAAGGGCGCGGCCCGCTACTGGACGATCGTGGCGGGTGGTGTGCGGCTGGAGCGGGCGGCGTGGTCGTACGACCGGCCCGACGCGCCCTACGAGGCGCTGCGCGACCACGTGGCGCTGTACGCGACGCACGCCGAGTGTACCGTGGGCGGCGAGCGGGTGCAGCCGCAGGATGGGGGGTTCTACGGGGGTTGGGTGACGCCTGAGGTGGTCGGGCCGTGGAAGGGCGGAGCCGGGACCGGCGGCTGGTAGACCAACCACCGGCCAGCGCGCCTCAACGGCGCTCCCATGCCGCGTCGAGGCGCCCACGAAGCTCCGTCCACTGCGCATCGAGATCGGCCTTGCGCGCCAGCACCCCATCCGACGGCCGTCCCTCGGCGCTCCCGGAGCCGTAGCCGCCATCGGTCACCAGCGTACCGTACAGCACGCCGTAGTGCGTCAGCAGCCGCGCCGGTGCGACCGACTCCCCTGGTGCCGCGATCGGCGTGAGCGCCCGCTCGAACTCGATGAACCGCGAACGCTCGGCCTCCGGCAGCCGTCGGATGCGCGCAAGCCAGTCATTGATCGCGCTGATCGTATCGCGCACGGCGACCGATACGGTGTACTGCTGCTCGTAGTCGGCGCGCGTGATCTCCGGCGCAGCGGGATTGCCGATCACCTCGATGGCCTGCTCGCGCGCGATGCCGTCGGCGACGACGTGCAGCACGTAGGCACCGGGTGGCATCTTCACACCCTGACCACCGCCGCCTTGCGGCCCGGCGCCGCGCAGGTCCCACACCACACGATGCAGTCCGCGCGTGCGCGGTGCGGTGCGCGGCCCGCGCGCCTGTGCGATGGCCGAATCGCCCGTCCAGCGGCGCAGCACCGTGCCCTCGCGGTCCCGCACCTCCAGCGTGAGCGACGCCACGTCGCGTGCGAGCGCGTAGTGCAGCAGTGCGCCGTGCGGCAGATCGTCGGGCAACGTGAGATCCACCTCGCGCAGCGGCACGCCTCCAACGCCGCGCGCGGCGGGGCGGGACGGGATCAGCCGCACGACGTCCACCGCAGCATCGCGCATGAGTTCGCGCAGCGGCGTGATGTCGTCCAGTACCCAGAACGACCGCCCCTGCGTGGAGATCACGAGGTCACCACGATGCACCTTCAGATCGGTCACCGGCGAGACCGGCAGGTTGCGCTGCAGGCGCTGCCACCGTGCGCCGTCGGAGAAGGACACATACACCCCGAACTCCGTACCGGCGTACAGCAGTCCACGCTGCTCGGGATCTTCGCGCACCACTCGCACCCAATGTCGCGCGGGAATGCCGTTGCGCCCGTCGGTGAGCAACTGCCAGCTCTGCCCGTAGTCGTCGGTGCGGAAGATGTACGGCGCCTGATCGTCTTCGCGATAGCGCTGCACGGCGAGAAACGCACGCCCCGGATCGTGTGGCGAGACTTCGATGCGGTTGACGGTGCCGCGCATCGGCATCTCGCGCGGCGTGATGTCGATCCATGTGGCCCCGTCATCACGCGTGAGGTGCACGCGCCCATCGTCGCTGCCCACCCAGATCGTGGCGGCATCGTGCGGCGACGGCGTCACGGCAAAGATCGTCGTGAACGTTTCCACCCCCGTGTTGTCCGGCGTGATCGGACCACCGGGCCACGCCTGATAGCGTGCGTCGTTTGTCGTCAGGTCGGGCGAGATGCGCGTCCAGCGGTCGCCGCCGTCGCGGGAGCGGTACAGGTACTGACTCGCGTGATACAGCGTGAGCGTGTCGTGCGGCGACACCACGATCGGCGCCACCCACTGCCAGCGATTCGTCAAATCCTTGGGCGCCTGCGACGTGGCCTCGGGCCATCCCTTGATGCTCACGCGCGTATCGTTGCGTACGTCGTAGCGGTTGATCTGGCCGCCGTAGCAGCCGCCGTACACCACCGACGGCCGCTTCGGGTGTACGGCCACGGGCCCCGTCTCGCAGCCGGACGCGTAGTTCCACTCCTGCTGCGGACGCAGGCTGTTGTGCAGACGGCGATGCAGCACGCTGATCGCCGAGTTGTCCTGCTGACTGCCGTAGATGCGATACGGCACCTGCTCGTCCACCACGACATCGTACAGCTCGGCCGTGGGCTGATTGTACACCGAGCTGAAGGTGCGGCCGTCGTTGAGCGTCACCACGGTGCCGCCGTCGTCGGAGACGGCGAAGATGCGGTTATCGGTCGGGTTGATCCAGATGTCATGCACGTCGCCGTGCGGTACAGGTAGTGCGTCGAATGTGTCGCCGCCGTTTTCCGAACGCAGCAGCGACACGTTCATCACGTACACGCGATCACGGTTGATCGGATCGGCGCGCACGTGCGTGTAGTAGAACGGCCGGCCACGCACACGCGACTCGGTGTTGACGCGTCGCCAGCTTTCACCACGATCGTCGGAGCGGTACAAGCCACCGTCCGGCGCTGCCTCGATCAGCACCCACAGTCGATTCGGATCGGCCGGGGACTGCGTGACGCCCACCTTGCCGACGATGCCAGTGGGCAAGCCACCGGCGACCTTCGTCCACGTATCACCGCCGTCGCGCGAACGGTACAGGCCGCCCTCCGGCCCACCCGAAATGAGCGTCCACGGCTTCCGCTCCGCGCGCCACATCCCCGCCCACAGCTCGCGCGGGTCATCGGGCGCCATCACGATCGACACGGCGCCGGTGGAATCGTTGAGCGCCAGCACATGCTGCCACGTCGCGCCACCATCGGTCGTGCGAAAGACCCCGCGCTCCGGATTCTTCCCGAACGGATGCCCAAGGGCCGCGACGTATGCGACATCCGGATTCGTGGGATGAATGACGAGCTTTCCGATCGCCCCTGACTCGCGCAGGCCGACATGCCGCCACGTCGCGCCGGCATCGGCGGATTTCCACACGCCCGTGCCCACCGACACGTTGCCGCGAATGGACGCGGACCCGAGCCCCACATACAGCACGTTCGGATCGCTCGGTGCCACACCGACCGCGCCGACGTTGCCGTTGTCGAGCCACGCATCGGCGATCGGCGTCCACGAGTTGCCCGCGTCGTCGGTGCGCCACACACCGCCGCCGGTCGTGCCCATGTAGAACAGGTGCGGCTGCCCCGGCACCCCGGTCACCGCGGTGGAGCGTCCGCCGCGGTGCGGCCCCACCATGCGCCACTGCAGGCCGCCGAAGTAGGCCGAGTCCACGAGGGCCGGCTGTTCCGGCCGGGACGCCGACGTGCGCTGCTGGGGCGGGCGCTGGGCCTCGGCGGCAAGGCCGGACAGAAGCAGCACGCTCAGTGCGGTGACGACAGGTCGCATGATGACGCGGGTGAGAGGAGCGTTGGTGCGAAGGGCGGACCACCTCACCACGTTGCGCCGTGAGCGCACCATGCGCAACGCGCGCGGGCGCCCGCACGCAGCACAGCCCTCGACGCGCCCGCCGTTCGGCTTCAAGTTCCGGTATGCCTCCACTCATCCCGCGCCGCGCTCGGCGCCACGCCCTCGCGCTCGCGCTGCTCGTGACCGGCTCCGCGACCGTCTCGCACCCGATCGCCGCGCAGACCGATGCCCAGCGCGACAGCCTCGTCCAGATCGCCGAGGCACTGCGCACGCTGCGCCAGCCGCAAGCCGCCGACGGCGTGCCCGACTACGCCGCAGCCGCGATCACGCGATGGCGCAGCGGACTCGACGCACTCCGGGCTCGACACGCCGCGCTGAAGCCCGCCGAGTGGTCGGTGGCCGATCGGATCGATCACATCCTCGTGCGCACGCAGCTCGATGCGTTCGATTTCGAACTGCGCGTGCTGCGCCCATGGGCCCGCGATCCGGGGCACTGGGTGGATCTCCTGGCGCGCGCGCCCTACACGGCCTTCCCGCTCACCGCCGACGGGCGCACGCGGCTCGAACGGCAGCTGCGCGCGGTGCCACGTATCATCGCCGAAGCGCGCCGGCAACTCACCGAACCGGCGGGTGAACTGGCCGGCATCGCGCACTTCCACCTCACGCGCTCCGATGGCGTGAACCAGGGTGAGCCGCGTCGCGACCCGCCGCCGGAGGGGATCATCGGCTGGTACGAGGACCTCCGCACGCGCGCCGCACAGCACGACGCCGCGCTCACTCCGCTCGCCGACTCGGCGCTGATCGCGCTGCGCGACTTCGCGAGTTGGCTCGCCACCGAACGCCCCCGCATGCAGGCGCCGGCCCACATCGGACTCGACGACTATGCGTGGTACCTGCGACACGTGCGTCTCGTGCCGCTCGACGTGGACCAGGTGCGCCTCATCGGCGAACGCGAGATCGCCCGCGCGCGATCGCTGCTCGCCTTCGATCGCCATCGTTACCGCGCGCTGCCGCCGCTCGTGCCCGTCACTACCGCCGATGAGCACGAACGTCGCACGCGCGAGGCGGAGACACACATCCGCACGTTCACGCAGCGCGAACGCCTGCTCACCATTCCCGACGACATTCCGCCGCAGTACGAGACGGACGCGTTCTTCATCGACCGTGGCGCGTGGGGCGGCGCACGGCATTTCTGGGAAGAGCTCACCTATCGCGATCCGCTCAACAACCACATCCACGCGTCCGTTCCCGGCCACCGCTTCGACGGTGCCCTGCAGCGCCGACACCCGCGCCCGATTCGCCGCACCTTCAGCGACGGGACACGCGCGGAAGGCTGGTCGTTCTACATCGAAGAGATGTACGTGCACACCGGACTGCTCGACGACCGGCCCAAGGGACGCGAGCTGTTCTGGATCGCGCAGCTCAAGCGCGCGGCGCGCATTCATGCCGAACTGCGCATGCAGACCGGCGAGTGGACGCTCGACGATGCGATTGCGTACCTCGTGCGCGAAGTACCGCTCATGGAGGAGAACCTGGCGCGCTACGATCTGGCGATCTACCTGCGTCGTCCGGCGTACGGCATGAACTACACCATCGGCAAGGCGCAGGTCGAGCAGCTGCTCGCCGATCGGCAGCGCCAGCTCGGTGACGCGTTTGATCTGGGCGCGTTCCACGACGCGTTTCTCGCCGCGGGCTCCATCCCGATCTCGCTCATTCGATGGGAGCTGACCGGCCTCGACGACGAAGTGCGTGCCCTGGGGGTGCTGCCATGACGCCGCGCGTCATCGCTGGTGGCGCACTGGCCGTCGCGCTGCTTCTCGTTGGCGCCGCCGTGCCGATGCATGCGCAGCCTCAAGCCGCGGCGCCCGACTACAGCATCGACCGTTTCTATTCGCTGCCGTCCCTCATCGGCACCGAACCGCGCGGCATGGCGTGGAGTCCCGACGGACAGGCGCTTGCGTTTCTCTGGAACGACGAGGCGCTGCCGTTCCTGGACGTGTTCATCACGCGCGTGGGGCCCGGTGCGCCCTTGCGTCCGGAGCGCGTCACGCGTCTGCCGCGACCAGACATCCCCGCCACCCCCGAACCGTCGTGGGACGCGCAGCGCGCCGCGATTGCGGCCGAACTCGACGAGGGGGTGAGCAACGTGACGTGGCATCCCGATGGTCGCCGCCTCCTGTTCTCCTTCCGCGGCGATCTGTGGCTGGTATCGCCCGGCAGCGAGCCGGTGCGGCTCACCACGACGCCCGGCGCCGAGCAGCGCGCCACCTTCGATGCCTCGGGCTCGCGACTCGCCTTCCTGCGCGGTGGAGACCTGTGGGTCGCGGCGCTGCGTGAAAGCGCGCTGGAGGCACCGCAGCGGCTCACCATGCTCGCTCGCGACGGCGTCGGCGTGGAGAGCTTCACCTGGTCGTCCGATGGCCGGTCGTTCGCCGTCGTCGAAACCGATCGCACGCCGATCGCCACGCGTCGTATTCCCGACTACCTCCCCGACGAGGCCACGATCACCGAGGTGCGCCGCGCCTATCCCGGCGAACCCTCGGAGCATCGCCGACTGGGGCTCGTGGCCGACACCGGCGGGACACCACGCTGGCTCGACCTCGGCACCGAACCCTCCGATGTGCTGTTCACCTACGCGTTTTCGCCGAACGGCCGCGCACTGCTGGTGGACAAGAGCGACGTGTTCGTGAAGGACCGTCGGCTGATGGTGATCGATGTTGCGACCGGTGCGAGTCGGCTACTGACGCGCGAGCAGGAGCCCGACAACGTGTCCGCCGAGTGGCGCGCAGCGTGGGCACCTGACGGGCGCAGCGTGTACTTCACCTCCGACCGCGCACACGACTATCACGTGTGGCAGGTGGATGCCGCGGGCGGCACGCCCCGCGCGATCACCAGCGGGCCGTGGGCCGTCTTCGGCTTTTCCGTAACGCCCCGCGGACTCGTGGTGGTGGCCAACGAAGGGCGTGCAGAGGAGCGGCACGTGTATCGGGTGCCGCTGCGCGGCGGCGCGGCCACGCGTGTGTCGGTGCGCCCCGGCACGCACACGCCCGTGGTCTCGCCAGACGGACGCTCGGCTGCGGTGCTCTTCTCGAGCGACACGGTGCCGCCCGATCTCTTCGTGACCGACCTCACCGCGTCGCGCCCGGCGATGGCCACCGAGCAGCGTGTCACCACGTCGCCGCGCGCCGAGTTTGCCGCGTACCGCTGGCCGGCGCCGCGCTATGTGACGTTCACCAGTCGCGCGGATGGTGCGACGCTGCACGGCCGTCTGCTGCTGCCGCCCGGCTACACACCGGACCGCCGCTGGCCCGTGGTGGTGGGCTCGATCTACAGCAACACCGTGCGCAACCAGTGGGGCGGCCGCAACTCGCACCCGCTCTGGGGGTTCGATCGGGTATTGCTGGAGAAGGGGTATGTCGTGTTCGCGCTCGACGTGGCGGGCAGCTCCGGTCACGGCACCGCATTTCGGCGCCGCATTCGTCTCGACTATGGCGGCATCGATGTGGAGGACATCCACAGCGGTGTGGAGTGGCTCGTCGCCGAGGGGATCGCCGATGCATCGCGCGTCGGCATCTGGGGCAGCAGCTACGGCGGACTGCTCACGAGCATGTCGCTGTTCACCAAGCCGGGCGTGTACCGTGCGGGCATCGCGGCCGCGCCGGCCACGAACGTGCTGCACGCGCTCACCGGCGAGCAGCGCGTGATGGACCGGCCGCAGGAGCGACCGCGGGAATACGCGAGTGCGTCATCGTCCACCAAGGCTGCCGGCCTGCAGGGATCGCTCATGCTGCTGCACGGCATGCGCGATGTGGTGGTGCTGTACCGCGACTCGGTGTGGCTGCTGCAGTATCTCATGCAGCTGGGGCGCGATGTGGAGCTGGTCACGCTCCCCGATGCGCCGCACGGCTGGGACCTGGGGCCGCGCTATCAGACGCGCTACGCGTTCGATCGCATGCTGGAGTACTTCGACCGCCACCTCACACCGGAGCGGCCGTCGTCACCTTAGCGCCGCAGCTGCACCGGCGCGTCGTCTTGTTCGCGCATGATCCCGCGCGCCTGACAGTCGCGCTGATCCATTGGCACACCGGCGGCGTCGCACGCACAATCCCCGCTCCCCACACCACCGCACGAGCCGCGCAGCGAGCGCCCCGACATGACCACGCCCACCGCCATGAGACCCATGACAATGGCGACGAGCGCGAGGCAGAGTACGAAGACGATCATGGCGACGGCGTTCCTTGAAGCGGGGATGGCAGCACGGCGGCGCGAAACCCGTCCGTGAAGCGTTCTGAAACCTCTCCCGGACCGGTGCTGATGAGCAAGCCCACGTCGAGGTCATTCGCCTCGGCGAGCGCCCAAGCGCGCTCCGGGCCTACCACCATGAGGGCCGTGGCCCAGGCGTCCGCGTCGGCGCAGCGGGCGTGCAACACGCTCACCGCCAGCAGCGTGTGCTGCACCGGGGCACCGCGCACGGGATCGATCGTGTGCGCATATCGTACCCCATCGAGGTCCACGAAGTTGCGGTAGTTGCCCGACGACGCGAGCGCTCGGTCCGACAACGCGATGGCGAAGCGCACGCGCCGACGGTCGGGATCCGGGTCCTCGATCCCGACCCGAAACGGCTCTCCGCGCACATTGCGGCCGCGCGCCTGCATTTCGCCGCCAATCTCCACGAGGTGATCGGCCGCGCCATTGGCCGACAGCCAGTCGGAGACCACGTCCACGGCGTATCCCTTGGCCACCGCCGACAGATCCACGCGCACACGCGGATCACGCTTGCGCAGCGATTCGCCGTTGACCTCCAGCAAGGCACTACCCACGAAGGCCCGCAACGAATCACGCAGCGATGGCGGCAACGCGTCTGCCGGCCGCGCGGCTGGCCCGAACCCCCACGCGTCCACCAGCGGCCCCACCGTCACATCGAACGCGCCATCCGTCGCCGCGTGCACTGCCAGCGACACGCGCAGTACCTCGGCCAGCGGCGCGGAAATCGGAACCGCCGTGGTGTCGATGCGCGCATTGAAGCGTGACAGCTCCGATGTGGCGTCGTACGTGGACATGCTCGCGTTCACGCCGACGAGCAGCGAATCGACGCCGCGCTGCAGGGCGCGCAGCTGCTCGGCCGTCACGGTCTTGCCATCGGCACGCCCGCCAAGCACCACACGATACGTGGTGCCCATGGTGGCGCCGTCGAACGCCAACGGCCCGTCGCTCGCGCGCACGGGCCGCAGGTACAACCACGCGCTCAGCCCCGTGAGCGCCGCCAGTACGAGCCACCACCGCGGGGCTCGCCGGATCATGTCACCCGAAGTCGTCAAAGGCGATGTTCTCGCGCGGTACGCCCAGACTGTCGAGCATTTTCATGCACGCCTGCAGCATCATCGGCGGGCCGCAGAGGTAGTACTCGATATCCTCCGGCGCCGGATGCTTGGACAGGTACTCCTCGTACAGCACGTTGTGAATGAACCCCTTCGAGCCGGTCCAGTTGTCCTCCGGGCGCGGCTCCGACAGCGCAAGCGTCCACGTGAAGTTCTCGTTCTCGCGGGCGATGGTGTCGAAGTCGTCCACGTAGAAGGCTTCGCGAAGCGACCGCGCGCCGTACCAGAAGGTGACCTTGCGATCGGTGCGCACGCGGCGGAACTGATCGAAGATGTGCGAGCGCATGGGCGCCATGCCGGCACCACCACCAATGAAGCACATCTCGTTCTGCGTGGGCTTCGCGAAGAACTCGCCGTACGGTCCGGAGATCGTGACTTCGTCACCCGGCTTGAGACTGTAGATGTACGACGACATGAGACCCGGCGGCAGACCGGTCGTGCGCGGCGGCGGCGTGGCGATGCGCACGTTGAGCATGATGATGTCCGACTCCAGCGGATAGTTCGCCATGGAGTAGGCACGCGTCACCGGCTCGGTGACGGTCGAGCTCAGCTTGAACAGCCCGAACGTCTCCCAGTCTTCCCGGTACTCGGCCGGCACATCGTACTCGCTGTAGCGCACCACGTGCGGCGGGGCCTCGATCTGAATGTACCCGCCGGCGCGAAACGGAACCGTTTCCCCCTCGGGCAGCTCGAGCACCAGCTCCTTGATGAAGGTGGCCACGTTGTCGTTGGAGCGCACCTTGCACTTCCAGCGGCGCACGCCGAACACATCGTCCTCGATGTGAATCGACATGTCCTCCTTCACCTTCACCTGGCACGACAGCCGCACGCCACGTCGCGCTTCGCCCGGTTTCACATGACCGGTTTCCGTGGGCAGCAACGCACCGCCGCCGGCGTGCACTTCCACCTTGCACACCCCGCAGGAGCCCTTCCCACCACACGCCGACGGAATGAAAATCTGCCGATCCGCCAACGTATTCAGCAGGGTGGATCCGCTCGGCACCTGCATCGCCTTGTTCGGATCATCGTTTACGAGAATCGTCACCATGCCGCTCTGCACGAGACGCGCGCGCGCCACCATGAGCAGCGCCACGAGGGCAAGGACGAGAATCAGAAAGGTGCCGAGGCCGGCCACGATCGTGAGCATGTGGTCAGGTCGTCAGAGTTGAATGCCGGCGAATGCCATGAAGCAGATCGCGAGCAGGCCGGTCACCATGAAGGTGAGTCCGAGCCCGCGCAGCGCCGCCGGCGGATTCGCATAGCGCAGCTTCTCGCGCACCGACGCCAGCGCGACGACGGCCAGCAGCCAGCCAATGCCGCCACCGGCGCCGAACACCACGCTTTCGCCGAACGTGTAGTCACGCTCTGCCATGAACAGACTGCCACCGAGAATCGCGCAGTTCACCGCGATCAGCGGCAGGAAGACACCCAGCGCCGCGTACAGCGCCGGCGCATAGCGGTCGATCACCATCTCCACCACCTGCACCAGCGCGGCGATGGTCCCGATGAAGCTGAGGAACACCAGGAACGACAGATCGACCGTGGCCAGCGACGGATGCAGCCACGTCAGCGACCCCTCACTGAGCACGCGCTGCAGCAGCAGCTGATTCAGCGGCACGGTGATCGTGAGCACGAACGTCACGGCAATGCCGAGTCCGATCGCCGTCTTCACGCGCTTGGAGACGGCGAGATACGAGCACATGCCGAGGAAGAAGGCGAGCGCGAGGTTCTCCACGAACACGGCGCGCACGAACAGACTGAGATAGTGACTCGCCATGGTCTCCTCAGGCCGCCTGACGGGGCTGTGCCGGTTCGACCACGGCGTGATCGATCTCCACCACCGGTTCCACCTCGATCTGCTTGGGCTTCCAGGTGCGCAGCGCCCAGATGAGGCCGCCGATCAGGAAGAACGCGGCCGGCGAAAGCACCATGAGGCCGTTGGGCGTATACCAGCCGCCGTCGCTCACCAGCGGCAGAATGCGAATACCGAACAACGATCCCGAACCGAACAGCTCGCGGAAGGCCGCGACGAAGAGCAGCACGAGACTGTAGCCGACCGAGTTGCCCACGGCATCGAAGAAGCTGGCCTTCGGCCCGTTCTGCATCGCGAAGCCTTCGGCGCGCCCCATGATGATGCAGTTGGTGATGATGAGCCCCACGAACACCGACAGCTGACGCGATACACTGTACGCGTACGCCTTGAGCAGCTGGTCGGTGATGATCACCAGCGACGAGATGACCGTGAGCTGCACGATGATGCGAATGCTCGACGGGATCCACTTCCGAATCAGGCTGATCGACACGTTGCTGGCCACCAGCACGCCGGTCACGGCCAGACACATCACGAACGACGGTGCCATGAGAGTCGTGACCGCGAGCGCGGAGCAGATGCCGAGAACCTGCTTGGCGATCGGATTGTCGTCGAACAGCGGATCCATCAGCGCGCTGCGCGATTGCTTGTCGAGCATCAGAGCCCTCCTCGGCGCCATGCGGCGCTCGTTGGTGCGTTGCGCATTACGGCGTCACCTCGCGCGCGTGGCGCGCAGTCGGTCGAGATAGGGGCCGAACCCGTTCGGGCCCAGCCAGAAATCGAGCGTGGCACTCACTCCGCGGCCGGTAATGGTGGCGCCGGAGAGCCCATCCACGCGGTATGGATCGGTTGCCGCGGGGCCCGCGGCGCCCTTGATCACCTCGAGCGCCACGTCCCCCTGGTCGTTGAAGGCTTCACGGCCGATCCACCTGGCCTGCCAGCGCGGATTTTCGATCTCGCCGCCGAGGCCAGCCGTTTCGCCGTGTTCGTAGAAGGTGATGCCGCTCACCGTCGTGGCATTGGGCGCAAGCGCCAGATAGCCGTACATGGTGGACCAGAGGCCGTACCCCTGAATCGGCACGATCACCGCTTGCAGCGTATCGGCCGCCATCACCTCGTACACCACAGCCACGTTCGGGACACGCAGCACGCGCGCCGCGTTCTCCGGCGCCGTGCTGCTGATCAGCGGATCACGCGCCGCACGCCGCTGATCGTACGCCTTGGTGTCGATCGTATCGACCGCTTCGCCGGTGCGCATGTCGATCGCGCGCGCGACCACGGAGGCATCGAAGCGCGCTTCGAGCTCCTCCGGGGTGAGCTTTTCGTTCCGCTCCATCAGACCGGCCACTGCGAGCACCTTGCCGAGGCGATCGAGGCGGGCGTTGAGCTCCTGCTTGGGGCGCAACGCCACCGCGGCTCCCGCAATCGGCAGCGCGCACACGATGCACACCAGCGCGGCAAAGCCGATGGTGTACAGCGGCGAGTCACGCTTGATCTCAGCCATGACGGGCGGCCCTCCGCGAAATGTTCGCCGAAACCACCGCGTGGTCGATCAGCGGCGCGAACATGTTCATGAACAGGATCGCCAGCATCATGCCTTCCGGATACGCCGGGTTCACCGTGCGAATGAGCACGCACAGCAGACCGATCCCGACGCCGTACCACAGCTTGCCGGTGGATGTGAAGGCCGACGACACCGGATCGGTGGCCATGAACACCGTGCCGAACGCCCAGCCGCCCAGCAGCAGGTGCCAGTGCGCGGGCAGCGACATCATCGGGTTCGTGTCCGAACCGATCGCATTGAGGGCGGCCGCGGTCACAAGCGTGCCCACGGTCACGCCGAGCATCGTCTGCCAGGCCGCAACTCGCGTGAGCAGCAGCAGCACGCCGCCGATCAGCACGGCGAGCACCGACGTTTCGCCCATGGAGCCGGGGATGAGCCCGAGAAATGCATCCATCCAGGTGAAGTCGCCCAGGTGGCCCGCTCCCTCGGCCCACGACGCGAGCCAGGTCGCACCGGAGCGGCCGTCCGCCGGCGTCGCCGCCACCCAGACTTCACCGGAGAGCGACGCGGGATACGCGAAGAAGAGAAACGCGCGCGCCGTGAGCGCGGGATTGAGGAAGTTCATCCCCGTACCGCCAAAGATCTCCTTGCCGATCACGATACCGAACGCCACGCCGATCGCGAGCTGCCAGAGCGGCACGGCGGGCGGCATGATGAGCGGAATCAGCATGCCCGTGACGAGGAACCCTTCGTTGACCGGATGGCCGCGCACCGTCGAGAAGAGCATCTCGAAGTTGCCGCCCACGAACAGCGTCACGATGAGCACGGGCACGAAGTAGAGCGCGCCGTGCACCATCGAGCCCACGATCGAACTCGTGGCCAGCGGCAGCCCCGTCATGGCGTACACCGCACTCTGCCAGTTGTCGAGCACCGTACCGCCCTGCTCCACCACCCGATGGATCTGGTAGCCGGTGTTGAACATGGCCATCAGAATGCACGGGATCAGCGCGTACACCACCAGCAGCATCACCCGCTTGGTATCGATCACATCGCGCACGTGCGGTCCGGTGTGCGTGCGATCGGACGGCGTGAACAGGAACGTGTCGAGCGCTTCGTACGAGGAATACAGCTTCTCGAAGCGTGCGCCCTTCTGCACGTGCGGCTCGATCTTGTCGAGCAGGTCGCGAAGCGGCTTCACTCAGGCCTCCGCCGCGATGGTTTCGAGCACGCGACGCAGCGCACCGCCGAAGTCGGCCTTGCCCGGACAGACATAACTGCAGAGCGCCACGTCTTCCTCATCGAGTTCGAGGACTCCCAGTTCTTCAGCCCACTCCGGATCGCCGAGCGCGATCGCGCGCAGCAGATGGGTGGCCATGAGATCCATCGGCATCACGCGCTCGTAGGCGCCAATGGGCACCATCGCGCGCGGGCCGCCGTGCATGCGCGTGTCGAACCCGGCCGACGCGCCACCACCCACGTAGATGGGCATCGCCGAGTAGCGCGGGGCACGCAGTCCCAGCCAGCCGAGAAACGAGCGCACGCGGACTTCGGGCAGCACGCTGATCTGCTGGTGAAAGCGGCTCAGGAAGGCGAACACGGGATCGGTCGCCTGCCGCCCAGTGAGCACGGACCCGCTGATCACGCGCGGTGCGAGTTCATGCGGAGTGGAAGGCGCGGTCATTTCGCCCTCCATGAGTTCAGTGATGCTCGTGCCCAGTCGCGTGCGCACCAGACGCGGCTTCGTGAGCGGCGGGCCGCCGAGCGCGACCACCTGCGACACATCGAGCGTGCCGGTGTTCACGAGCTGCCCGATGCGAATCACGTCCTGCGCCCCGATGTGCCACGCAATGCGCGTGCGCGAAACGGGGGCGAGCGTGTGGATATGGTAGCCGACCATGCCGGCCGGATGCTTTCCCGCAAAATCGGCGGTGGTCACGCCCTTCACCCCGTCACCGGCGGTCGAACCGACGGCACGCCCGACATACAGCGGCGCATCGGTGAGCGTGCGTAGCGCGGCGAGTCCACGATCGAAGTCCGCACGACGTTCGGCGATGATCACCTCGACGTTCGGCGCGAGCGGGTTGGTGTCCATCGTGTTCACGAACAGCGCCGACGGATCACTGTCCGGTGCAGGCACGTGACTGAACGGCCGCGTGCGAAACGCGACCCACAGACCGGCCTCGAGCAGCAGCGCACGCAGTGCGCCCCGATCGGTGGCTGCGCGCGCCGTCCACGATGCCATCGGCGTCGCCGTCGGTTCACTCGTGGCGAGGTCGATGACGATGCTTTGGATGACACGGCGCTCGCCGCGATTGATGGCAGCGATGCGACCGTGTCCTGGCGCCACGACGACGATGGATTCGTGGGTACGATCTTGCCAGATCGGCTGGCCGAGCACCACGTCGTCTCCGACTTGCACGCGCAGACGCGGCTTGGTGCCGAGATGATCGGCGGGGAGCAGGGCGACCTGCGTCACGGCACGCGCCGCGCTGATCACCTGCGCAGGAGCGCCGGCGATGGGAAGGTCGAGCCCTCGGGTAACCGTATGGGCAGCAGGCATTGCGAAAACGGGGAGTGTTTCGATACGCCACCTGCGGTGGCCGTATGGGCCAACCTAGGGGTGTGCACACAATTCCGCACCTTGCAATATCTGGACCAATCAGTCCTAACGAAAACGGGCCGACGCGCAAGCAACCGCGCGTCGGCCCGCCATTTAAATATGAAGCAAACCCGCTCAGGTCACGGCGCGACGGTGAAGGCCGCCACCGCCTTCGTGCGGTCCCACAGCACGGCCAGTTCACCACCGTTGCCGGCAGCCGTGACCGTGATCTGCATCTGCTCGACGGGCGCCGACGTCTGACTCACCGTCATCGGGATGCGCACCAGGTCCTGCTTCGCATCGTACGCCGTGCCCCACTGTCCCGTCTGCTTGTTGATGATCAGCTGCCACTTGCCGTCCTGCGCGGGCAGCGTGAACAGCGTGTAGTTGCCGGCGGGCACGGTGGCCGAGCCGAAGCGCAGCGCCTTGCTCGTGGTGAATGCGGTCGCCTCGTTGGCGCCGGTGCGCCAGGCGGTGCCGTAGGGCACGAGGCCACCAAAGATCTCGCGACCGCGCTTGGACGGTCGGCCGTAGTTCACCTTCACACTGGCGCCACCGATGGTGGCGGCCACGGAGTCGCGCGGAGAGGCCGGCGCCTGCTGCGCGGAGACCTCGGGGGTGCCGAGCGCGAAGAGGGCAACGGCCGCAGCCGCGGAGACGGTATGACGGAGCTGGAACATGTTGGAGGCGTGCTGGAGGTGAGTCGCGCGCCGAAACGGGAGCGTCGGTCGCGCGCGTACCAAATATGAACCCCGAAGGCGCCGCGTGGGTTCACGACGCGCCCAGCGGCGCCATCGGCCCTCCGTCGCCAGGCGAGCACGTCGTTGACACTCGGGTCAAACCTTCTGCGTAGGGCCACTGTCTGAACACGCATCGCACCGGGCGTCCTCCCGGCTTCTGACTGCGTCCCACCTCGCCTTCATGCGCCATTTCACGCTCGCGCTGCGCATCGTGCGCAAATCACCGTTCGTCTCGACCGTGGCCGTGCTGTCGCTCGCGCTCGGCATCGGCGCCAACGCGGCGATCTTCTCCCTGTTCGACCAGCTGCTGCTGCGCGCGCTGCCGGTCGCGGCACCACACGAACTGGTCAACCTGTCCGCACCCGGTCCCAAGCCCGGCTCCACCACGTGCAATCAGCAGGGCAGCTGCGAGGAGATCTTCAGCTATCCCATGTATCGCGATCTGGAGCGCTCGCAGTCGGTGCTCACCGGACTCGTCGCCCATCGCGCCTTCGGCGGCAGCTTCGCCGTGCGCGACGAACCGTTCACCGCCGAAGGCGTGTGGGTGAGCGGGTCGTACTTTCCCACGCTCGGCATTCAGCCGGCGATCGGGCGCCTGCTCGGCCCCGCCGATGACGAGGTGCCCGGCGCGCACGACGTCGTCGTGATCAGTCACGCGCTCTGGATGGAGCGGTATGGGGGCGCGCCGTCGGCGATTGGCGAACGCCTGGTGGTCAATGGCGTGTCGTACACGATCGTCGGCGTCGCGCCGGCGAACTTCGAGGGCGCCACGATCGGCTCACGACCGCTCGCCTGGCTGCCGCTGTCGATGTACCCGAATACCGGCACGCCGCAGCCGCTCTTCGAGAGTCGCCGACGCTACTGGCTCTACGTCTTCGGACGTCTCAAGCCGGGCGTCACGCTCGAACAGGCGAGCACGGCGCTCAACACGCTGTACTCGCCCATCCTCGCCGACGTCGAGGCACCGCTGCAGGAGGGCATGAGCGACGCCACGATGCAGCGCTTCGTCACGCGGCGTATCGAGGTCACGCCCGGGCAGCGGGGGCAGAGCAACATTCATCGCGAGGCGAAGACCCCGCTGCTCATGCTGTTCAGTGTGACGGGCATCGTGCTGCTCATCGCGTGCGCCAATGTGGCGAATCTGCTCCTCGCGCGCGGTGCCGGACGCGCCACCGAGATGGGGGTGCGACTGGCGCTCGGCGCGAGTCGTCGGCAACTGGTCACGCAGCTGCTTACCGAAGCGGTAGTGCTGGCGCTGCTCGGTGGTGTGGCGAGTCTTTTCGTGGCGCACTGGACGCTGCACCTCATCGGCACGCTGTTGCCACCAATCGCCACCGAGAGCCTCTCGCTATCGCTCCAGCCGTCGGTCATGCTCTTTGCCGGGCTACTGGCGCTCGGTACGGGCGTGGTGTTCGGCCTGTTCCCCGCACTGCACAGCACGCGCGCCGACCTCATCAGCGCGATTCGCGCGGGCGCCAGCCAGATGACGGGCGGCAAGGCGGCCTCGCGCTTTCGCACCACACTGGTCACCGTGCAGGTCGCGCTCTCGATGGCGCTGCTCGTGTCGGCCGGACTGTTCATCAAGAGTCTCACCAACGTCAGCCGCGTCGAGCTCGGCGCCGACATCGACCAGCTCGTCACGTTTGCCATCTCGCCGGGACGCGCGGGCTACGACAGTACACGGGCCTCCGCGTTTCTCGCCCGTGTGGAGGAGGAGCTGGCCACGATACCGGGCGTCACCGGCGTGACCTCGGCACTCGTGCCGTTGCTGGCCGGCAACAACTGGGGCACCGATGTGCGCGTGCAGGGCTTCGCGCACGGCCCCGACATCGATGCCAACGCACGACTGAATCGCGTGGGCCCCGGCTATCTCGCCACCATGGGCATGTCGCTGCTCGCGGGCCGTGAGTTCACGCACGCCGACGTGCTCGGCGCCACACCCGTCGCCCTCGTGAACGAAACATTTGCCGCCAAGTTCGGACTCGGCCGAGACGCGGTCGGCAAGTTCATGGGCATCGATGGCGACGACTCCCTCACGGTCCAGATCGTGGGACTGATGAAGGACGCCAAGTACAGCGACGTGAAGGACCCGGTGCCACCGCTCTTCTTCACGCCGTGGCGGCAGGTGGCCAACACGACCTATCTCGTGTTCTACGTGCGCTCGTCGCTTCCCTCCGCGCAGCTGCTCGCCGCCATACCGCCTCTCATGCGTCGTCTCGATGCCACGATTCCGGTCGAAGAGCTCAAGACCATGCCGCAGCAGGTGCGCGAGAATGTGTTTCTCGATCGCATGATCAGCATCCTGTCGGCTGCGTTCGCGGTGCTCGCGACATTGCTTGCCGGCATCGGGCTCTACGGTGTGCTGTCGTACAGTGTGACCCAGCGAACGCGCGAAATCGGCGTGCGCGTGGCGCTTGGCGCAAATGCCGCACGCGTGCGCGCGCTCATTCTGCGACAGGTCGCATTGATGGTCGGCATCGGAGGCCTGCTGGGCATCACCGTGGCGCTCGCGCTCGGCCGCGCCGCCCAATCGCTGCTGTTCGGTCTTGAAGGACATGACCCGCTCGTCTTCGCGGCGTCCGTGCTCCTGCTCGCGCTCGTGGCCTTCGCCGCTGGCTATGCCCCGGCGAGACGTGCCGCCGCCATCGATCCCATGCAAGCACTTCGGTACGACTGATGGACATCGTCAAGACGCCGGCACGCAGCCGCCGCAAGCCGCTGCTGATTGCCACTGCCGTTGCCGCACTCGCGCTGGCCACGATTGCGCTGAGCCGACTCGAACCAGCGACGCAGTCCATCGAGCGTGCGGCCGTGCTCGTGGACTCGGTGCGCCGAGGCGATGTGGTGCGCGAAGTCCGCGGGCCCGGCACGCTCGTGCCGGAACAGATTCGCTGGATCACGGCGCAGGCCTCGGCGCGCGTCGAGCGGCTCGTGTCGGAGTCCGGGCGCGAGGTGACACGCGGTGATCTGCTGCTCGAACTGTCCAATCCCGATCTGCAGATCCAAACCCTGCAAGCGCAGCAGCAGGTGCGGCAGGCGCAGATCGACCTGCTCAACTTGCGCACCAACCTGCGCAGCGCCGTGCTCACGCAGGAAGGCGTGGTCGCGACCACGCGGACGCAACAGCTGAGCGCGGCACAGGAGGCCGCCGCTGCGGACTCGCTCGCCGCACGTCAACTCATCAGTGCGTTCGAGGTGAACAACCGCCGAGCCCAATCGGACGAGTTCACCACGCGGCTGCGCATCGAATCCGAGCGGCTCGAGCTCATGCGGCAGGCCATCGACTCACAGATTGCGGTACAGGCCGCGCAGGTCGAACAGCTGCAGGCGATCGCCGCCAACCAGCAGGCACGTCTGCAGTCGTTGCAGGTGCGCGCGCCCGACCCTGGTGTCCTGCAGGAGCTCACGCTACAGGCCGGACAGTGGGTGCCCGAAGGCACGACACTCGCCAAGGTGGTGCAGCCCGGTCGGTTGAAAGCCGTGCTGCGCATCGCGGAGTCCCAGGCCAAGGATGTGCAGATCGGGCAGCTTGCGACCGTCGATACGCGCAACGGCGTTGTCACGGGACGCGTGTCGCGCAAGGACCCGTCTGCGCTGGGCGGCAGCGTCCTCGTGGACATTGCGCTCGACGGGCCACTCCCGGCGGGCGCCGTACCCGATCTGAGCATCGACGGCACGATTCAGATCGAGCGGCTTGCCAACGTGTTGCACGCCGGTCGGCCCGCGATGACCGGTGGCAGCGGGCTGGTGACACTCTTCAAGCTCGACGGGGCCGATCACGCGGTCCGCGTGCCTGTGGAACTGGGGCGCAGCTCGGTCAACACGATCGAGATCCTGCGCGGCCTCGAACCAGGCGACCGCATCATTCTCTCCGACATGACGCCGTATTCGAATGTCGAACGTGTCCGCATTCGATGATGCTCCGCGCGCTCCCTCTCACCCCGACATGCCCATGACCACCACCGAGACGCCGCTCATTCACATGCGGGGCATCCGCAAGGTCTTTCACACGGACGAAGTCGAGACCCACGCGCTCTCCGACGTGCATTTCGACATCCACGAGGGCGAGTACGTGGCCATTTCCGGTCCGTCCGGGTGTGGCAAGACCACGCTGCTTTCCATTCTCGGCCTGCTCGACACCCCGTCCGCCGGCGAGTACAGCATTGCGGGAGAATCGGTCGCGCGCCTGGCGCCCGTTGACCGCGCGCGCGTACGCAACCAGCAGATCGGCTTCATCTTTCAGGCCTTCAACCTGATCGGAGACCTCACCGTGTTCGAAAACGTCGAACTCCCGCTCACCTATCGCGACATGGCCGCGAGCGAGCGCCGAGACCGGGTGCAGGCGGCACTGGAGAAGGTCGGCATGACACACCGGGCGCGGCACTTCCCCGCCCAGCTGTCCGGCGGCCAGCAGCAGCGCGTGGCGGTGGCGCGTGCGGTCGCCGGTGAGCCCGCCATCCTGCTCGCCGACGAGCCGACCGGCAACCTCGATTCGAAGAACGGGGAATCGGTGATGGAGCTGCTGCGGGAGCTGCACGCCGGCGGTGCGTCGATCTGCATGGTCACGCACGACGTACGGTACGTCGCGCATGCGGACCGGGAGGTGGCCCTGTTCGACGGCAAGATCGTGGCGGCGCACGAGCCGAGTCCCGCGATGCGCTAGCACGGT
Source organism: Gemmatimonas sp. (assembly GCA_011390935.1). GTDB lineage: Bacteria > Gemmatimonadota > Gemmatimonadetes > Gemmatimonadales > Gemmatimonadaceae > JAABRT01. The sequence goes on along the minus strand of JAABRL010000002.1, from coordinate 78,570 downwards.
CGCCACGCACGGGGGACCATGGCGGCGCGTGCGGCTGCGCTGGAGGTAGATTCCTCAGCATGACTCCACCGTCCCGCTTTCGTCGCACCCTCGTGCAGGTGATGACCATGCAGGTGGTCGCGCTCCTGCTGCTGTGGCTGCTGCAAGCCCGCTACGCGAGCTGAGCCGCATGCATTGGATCAACTGGGTCGTGGTCGCCTCCTACCTCACGTACGTGGTGTGGGACGGACTGCGCCGCACGAAGGGCACCACCAACATCGAAGGCTACTTCCTCGCCAACCGCAACCTGCCGTGGTGGGCGGTGGGGTTGTCGGTGATGGCGACGCAACTCTCGGCGGTCACGCTCATCGGGACGACCGGGCAGGGCGCCACCGACGGGCTGCGCTTCGTGCAGTTCTACTTCGGGCTGCCGCTGGCGATGGTGATTCTCGGCGTGACGCTGGTGCCCTTCCTGCACGGCGCCAAGGTCTACACCGCCTACGAGTATCTCGAACGACGTTTCGACGCGAAGACACGGTCGCTCACCAGCTTCCTGTTCCTCATGTCGCGCGGCATGTCGGCGGGCACGATCATTGCAGCACCCGCCGTGGTGTTCTCCGCGATCTTCGGCTGGGATCTCACCTGGTCCGTGGCGCTCATTGGCGTTCCCACCGTGCTCTACACCGTGCTCGGCGGCGTGCAGGCGGTCACGTGGGCCGACGTCAAGCAGATGGTGGTGATCGTGACGGCGCTCGCGGCCATCGTGATCGTCCTGCTGCTGCGAATGCCCGTGCCGCTGGATGATGCATTGCATCTCGCTGGCGCCACGGGGCGCCTGCAGGTGTTCGATTTCTCCTTCAACTTCACGGAGACCTACACGTTCTGGAGCGGCGTGCTGGGCGGCACGTTTCTCATGCTGAGCTATTTCGGCACCGATCAGAGTCAGGTGCAGCGATACCTCACGGCCCGCTCGGTCGACGAAGCGCGCAGCTCGCTGCTCATGAGTGCGTACTGGAAGATTCCGCTGCAGGCGTTGGTGCTGCTGGTGGGCGTCCTCGTGTTTCTGTTCTACCTGTTTCAGGCCCCGCCGCTGCTGTACAACCCCGCGCACGAGCGACAGGTTCGCGACGCGTCACCGGTGGAGTACGCCGCGCTTGAGCAGCGCTACGCGACCGCTGGCGGCGAACGCGATCAGGCGGCGCGCAACGTGTCGTCGGCTCGCGCGGCGAATGATGCACCCGCGCAGGCACGCGCCCTCGACGACTTCCGCGCCGCCGAAGCGACGGTCAACACGGTGCGCACCGAAGCGTTGACGCGCGCCGCCGATGTCACCGGGCAGTCGTCGCGCGATGTGAACTATATCATCCCGCGCTTCGTGCTCGACCATCTGCCCATCGGCATGGCGGGGGTGTTCCTCGCCGCAGTGCTCGCAGCCGCCATGTCGAGCATTGCCGCCGAGCTCAACTCGCTCTCCACGGCCACCGTGGTGGATTTCTACCAGCGGTGGGTGCGACCAGAAGGTACCGACGCACACTTCCTCGCCGTGTCGAAGATCTCCACGGCGATCTGGGGCGCCTTTGCGTGTGTCGTGGCGACCTACGCCGCCACGCTCGGCTCACTCATCGAAGTGGTGAACCGTTTCGGATCGTTCTTCTACGGCTCGATTCTTGGCGTGTTCCTGCTCGCCATGATCCCGCGTGCTCGCGCGTTGGGTGCGTTCGTGGGGCTGCTTACCGGCATGGGCACGGTGGCCGCTGTGAGCTTCGGACTGCCCGAAGTGAGCTTTCTCTGGCACAACGTGATCGGCGCAGTGACGGTGGTAGGGGTTGGTGTACTGCTCAGCGGCGGCGAACGAGGGACGGCACCAACGAGCTGAGGGCCGCCGGCGTCGCCCCATCGCCCCGACGGTCAGCGTGTCGCCTCACCGAGCGGACGAACACGCCTCCACCACCGCCAACGCGTTCCCCACGGCGCGCTCTCCGGTGGGATCGGACGGGCGCGTGACGAGACGTGTGGTGCGCGCAGCGGCATCCCACACCACCAACGCTGACGAGCCACCACCATCGAGATTCAGCGCGTCGTCCGCGCCAAGCGCGCGCATGAGTCGCGCGGTCTCTTCCGTCGTCATGCCGACACTGACGCCGGGTTGACGACCGTCGATCACCACGAGCAGCACCCGACGGCCGCGCGCAGCAAGGCCGACGGCGGTGCGTGGGTTGAGTCCGCGAAAGCTCGCTGCGCCGGCTGTCTCGAGGCCAGTGGCGAGCTCGCCGTCTTCCAGCAGCATGGGAAAGCCTCCCACGGCCTCAATCGGGGCCACCGGACCGATGCGCAGCGACACCGTCACCGTGTCCCCCGCACGGAACAACGCCGCGTCGATCTCCGATACGCGCACGAGCAGCAGCGTGTCACCGGTGGGTGCCCGCGATATCCCCTCCGCATCGATCACGAACCGTGACGCCCAGCCAGTCGTCGAGCGAGGCGACGTTGCCGCGTCTGAGAGCGGCCGCAACCGCCATCGTCCGCCAACCGTCGAGTCGGGGGCACTGCCCCACGAGGCATCGAGGACGCCCGCGGTCGGCAGGTCAGGACGATTCCAGGCACCGAGCACCACGGTGCCAGACGGCCCCCGCATGTGGCCCTCGGCCCGCAGGACGCCAAGCGAGGGTACGCCCGCCGCGTCGAGCGAAAAGACGGGGCGTTGCCCCGGACCAGTGATCAACCGGCCACCCTCCACATGCGCACCCGTTGGCACCCCCGGCGGCGCAAACAGAAAGAAGTCGGCGTTCACCGCCGCCACGGGACGATCGCCCGCCGCGAGTGCACCGAGCAGCGCACTCGTGGTACGACGGCCGACCGCCGTCTCACCGCCCTTGCGTGCACGCAGCGAGACGCAGGCCGACCGATCGATGTCGAGTACGGCCGCACGCCACGGCGCCGCGAGCGACACCAGCGTGTGCAACCGGACCGCCGGCGACAACACTTCCGTGTGCACGCTGTCGGCGACCGAATCCGACATCGGCCACGGCCATGCGGGCTCCGGACCCACGTCGCGCGGCCTCGACGCAACTGCACACGATGAGAGCACACACATCGAAACCAACGCGCGCACGAGCACGCGTGGTCGGCACGCCATCACGCCGCCTCCATCACACGACGCATGGCCGCGTCCAGATCGGACAGACTCACCGGCTTGTTCACCACCACCACATCCTCGCGCGCAAGAAAGGCCTCGTCTTCCGGCGTCACCGCGCCGCCCGTCATCACGATCAGTCGACGACGCAGTGCCGGGTGCCGATCCGCCAGCGCGGACGCCAACCCGGCGCCCGACATCTCCGGCATCATCAAATCCGACACCACGACATCGAATGGCTGCGCCTCCACCAGCGCGAGCGCGGCACGGCCATTGGGTGCGAGCAGGACCGTATGCCCCATGCGACCGAGTGCGCGTTGCATCACGGCGAGCAGCGCGGGTTCATCGTCGACCACGAGCACCCGTGCGGAAGGCAGCTTCTCCGACGAGGCGCGCACCACCGGCTCCGCGTGCACCTGCGTCGGCGGCGCGGCGGGCAGCCGGATACGCACCACCGCGCCACCGGTGGCGTTCTCGAGCGCAATCGTGCCACCGTGCGCCTCCACCAGGCCACGCGTCACGAACAGCCCGAGTCCGGTGCCACCCTGGTGCGCGCGCGTGGTCACATACGGTTCGCCGAGCGCGGGGAGGACCGCCGGATCGAACCCAGGGCCGTTGTCGGCGATGAGCAGTTCGGCCTGTCCGTCGTCGGTGGTACGCGCCGTCACCGTCACGATCGCATCGTGCCCCTCGGGGAGCGCGGCGAGCGATTGGGCGGCGTTGACCAGCGGATTCACGATCATCTGCACGAGCTGCCCCTCGTCACCCATCACCAGGGGTGTGGCGTGCAAGGCCGTCCGAATGCGCACGCGATGCCGCAGCTGTGGCGACGCAATGCGCAGCGCCGCCTGCACCACATCATGCAGGTTCAGTGGGGTGAACCGTTCGCTCCGTGCACCGTAGGCTCGCAGACTGGTGACAACGCGCCCGATGCGACGCGCGCCGTCGATCGCCTGCTGCAGCGAATCGCGAATCGCCACGCCGTACTCGGGGCCGAGCGTGCTGCGCAGCTCTTCGAGGTGAAAGAGCAGATACTGCAGCGGGTTGTTGATCTCGTGCCCCACACCAGCCGCAAGGCGTCCCAGCGCCGCAAGCCGCTGCTGCTCCACGAGCGATTCGCGCGCCTTGTCGCGCTCGACGGTTCGCGCCTCCACCTCCGTGGTGAGGCGCGCCGACAGCTCGGCGAGTCGCCGTGCATCATCGACAAATCGCTGCAGCAGCTGCACCGTCAGCGGCAGCACCGCAAACACGTAGCCGGGGCTGGCCAGATACATGAACTCGATGACGCCCGTGGCGACCAGCCCTTCTTCGATGAAGAAGAGCAGGAAGATGGTCAGACCGGCCACAATCCCCGCAGCGCCCGGTTCGCCACGGCGCATGCGACGAATGTGTTGCACGAGACTGACCGACAGCACACCGAGCACCACGGCCACGAGTCCATTGCCGAACGGGCTCAGCCCATACGTGCGCTCGTCGAGCCCCAGCCAGGGGACCTGCACGTGCACCATCTGACTGCGATCCACCATCACGCCGAACGGGATCGCGAGCAGGGCGAGGATCGGCGCCCCGATGGCGAGCACCTGCGTCCAGCGCGGCATGGAGCGCACCCTGCCGGACGCATCGCTGAACGTGAAGCGCATCCACGCCGAGGCGTGCAGCGCACCCACCGCCACGTTCACCTGCACCAGCAGCGCGCGCAGCGGCAGGTTGTCCACATTGACGTAGAACCAGAAATCCACGCTGCTGTATAGCGCCGCGCTCAGCGCGATCAGCGCGATCAGGCGAACCCGCTCCCACCCCGGAGCGCGCGCGATGAAGAACATCACGCCGGCACTCGCTCCCTGCAGAAACACGGCCACAAAGGCCACGATCGCGTGCAGGCTCACGCGGGCGGTCGGAGAATCGAGAAGGCGGAGGGCGAGGCGATCATCCATGGAAATATCGGTCACATGGTCCCGCCATGCGAGCGCTGCGGAACGCCACCTTGCGACCGCGGTTCAGCGCCGCGCCCGCCCGGAGCGTATCGTCTACGTGGTCCCGGCGGCCCACCGCGCCGCCGACCCTTTCTCCCCTCCCCCCGCACGCATGCGACTTTCTCGATACCGCTCCGGGCTGCGCACGGCCCTCGGCACCGGCCTCGCCCTCGCGAGCCTCGGCTCCACGGCGGCCGCGCAGCCGATCGACTCGTCCACCGTCGCCGCCATGCGCTGGCGCAACGTCGGACCGGCCAACTTCATGGGCCGCCTCGCCGACGTGGTCGGCATCCCCAGCCCCTCGAAGACGGTGTTCGTCGCCGCGGCCGCGGGCGGCATCTGGAAGAGCACCAACAACGGCATTACCTGGCGCCCCACGTTCGATGACAAGCGCGTCATCTCCATGGGGCAGCTGGCGATCGCGCCGTCCGACACCAACCAGGTGTGGGCCGGCACGGGCGAGGCCAACTCCCGCAACTCGATCGATCCGGGCGGCGGCATCTACAAGAGCACCGACGGCGGCCTCACCTGGACGCTCAAGGGGCTCGAGAAGACCGAGGCCATTGGCCGCATCGTGGTGCACCCCACCAACCCGAATGTGGTCTACGTGGCCGCGCTCGGCGCCACATGGCGCTCCAACCCCGAACGCGGCCTCTACAAGACCACCGACGGCGGTGAGACCTGGCAGCTCGTGAAGTTCGTGAGCGACAAAGCGGGCTTCATTGACGTGGCCATGCACCCCACCAACCCCGACGTACTCTTCGCGGCGAGCTGGGAACGCTATCGCAACCCGTACTCGCTCAAGAGCGGTGGACCGGGGTCCGCGATGTGGAAGACCACCGACGGTGGCGCGACCTGGACCGAGGTGAAAGGCGGCAACTTCCCCGCCGGCGTAAAGGGTCGCATGAGCGTGAACTTCGCGCGCAGCAATCCCAACTACGTGTACGCCATGGTCGAGGGTGCCGACCCGGCCGAAGGCGCCAACTTCATCCCGTCACGCACCCCCAAGGACAACGGGCTTTGGCGCTCCACGGATGGCGGCGCCACGTGGACGCACATGAACCGCGCGAACACGCGTCCCTTCTACTACTCGCTGCTCGCGATCGATCCGAAGAACCCGGAGCGTGTCTACTTCTCGAGCACGCAGCTGCAGGTGTCCGATGACGGCGGTCGCACCTCGCGCAACGCCGCCCAGTCGGTGCACGTGGACGACCACGGCCTCTGGATCGACCCCAACGACCCGCAGCGCTGGTTCCTCGCCAACGACGGCGGCGTGGCCATCACGTACGATGCCGGCGGCAACTTCCTGCAGCCGCAGAATCTGCCCATCGCGCAGTTCTACGAAGTCAGCTTCGATATGGCCGTGCCGTACAACATCTGCGGCGGCGCGCAGGACAACGGCACGTGGTGCGGGCCCAGCCGTCGTCGCAGCAGCACCACACCGCTCGCCTACTGGTTCACGATTGCGGGCGGTGACGGCTTCTACGCCGCGCAGGACCCCACCGATCCCGCCATCGTGTACGGTGAGTCTCAGGGCGGCAACGTCTCGCGCGTGAACCTGCGCACGGGAGAGCGCTATTCGCTGCAGAAGCCCGCGTGGCAGGGACGCTACGCCGAATGGGAAGACAGCATTGCTGTCGTGCGCGGCGATCCGCTCTCGCCGGCCACGCGCGACGTCAACACGCGCATCGCCGCACTGCGCGCACGTCAGGCCAAGGATTCGGCCGACATGCTCATTCGCTACAACTGGAACTCGCCCTTCTTCCTCTCGCCGCACAATCCGTCGGTGCTCTACTTCGCCGGCAACAAGGTGATGAAGTCGATGATGCGCGGAGAGAATCTGCAGGTGATCTCGGGCGATCTCTCCAAGAATCTGGTTGCGAAGCTCGACACGTCGCTGCGCCTCACGGGCGGCATCACGCTCGACGCCACCGGCGCCGAGACCTACGGCACGGTGACCGCGCTGGCCGAAAGCCCGCGCAAGCCGGGGCTGCTCATTGCCGGCACCGACGACGGCAATGTGTGGAAGAGCTCGAACGACGGCGCCACGTGGGAGAATCTCACGTCGCGTCTCGCAGGCATGCTGCCGAACGCGGGTGAAGTGTACGTCACGCGCGTGGAAGCGTCGTCGCACGACACGAGCACGTTCTACGTGGCGTTCGACAACCACCGCTGGGGCGATTTCAAGCCGTATCTCTTCCGCACCACCGACGGCGGCCGCACCTTCTCGTCGATCGTGAACAACCTGCCGGTGGGTGGCCCGGGTGACTACCTGCACGTCGTGCGCGAAGATCCGCACAACCCGAACCTGCTGTTCGTGGGCACGTCCATCGCGGTATACGCCTCGGTGGATCGCGGCGCCACGTGGTCGCGCTTCATGGCCGGCATGCCGAGTGTGCCGGTGTACGACCTCAAGATCCATCCGCGTGATCACGAGCTCATCGCCGCCACGCACGGTCGCGGCTTCTGGATCGCGGACATCGCGCCGCTCGAGCAGATGACGCCGACGGTGATGGCGGCGGGCGCGCACCTGTTCACACCCAAGCCGGCGTGGCAGTGGGGCGAAGGGCCGCTGCTCAGCGCGAGCGGCAACGGCAATGCGCAGGGCTTCTTCGCCACGCCGAACCCGTCGTTCGGGGCAAACATCAGCTACAAGGTGGGCGCAGGGCGTACCGGTCAGGCCCGCATCGCGATCGTGAATGCGCTGGGAGACACCGTCTCGCGCCTGCAGGGGCCGGTGACGCCCGGCGTGCACACGGTGACCTGGAACTATGCCCTCGCACGTGCGGCCGCAGCCGCGGCTCCGCTGTCGCCGAGTGCGCGTCGCGACAGCATCCTGCGCGCCGTCCGGGCGCCCAAGGTGCTCGACTCGTTGGCAGCCGCGAAGTATGACAGCGCAGCGCTGGCCACGGCCCGCACGCTGATCCTCGGTGCCGGTGGTGGTGGCGGTGGTGGGTTCGGCGGTGGCGGTGGTGGTGGCGGTGGCGGCGCCGGCTCCTGCGAGCGTCCGCTGACGCAGTGGGATGCGTTCTGTGCCCGTCCCGCCGAGTCGACCGTGGTGCGTCCGGGCCTCGAGCTTCCGGCAGGCCGCGGCGGCCCGGCGGCGACGCCCGAAGTGCGCAAGATCTACGACCTGATCGGCCTGCAGCCGCCGGCTGGTGGCCGTGGCGGGTTCGGCGGCTTCGGTGGCGGCGGTGGTTCGGCGACCACGGGCGACTACGGCGTCGTGCTGCGTATCGGTGACGAGGTCTTCACGCAGAAGCTGCGCGTCGAAGACGTGGGCATGTCCGGCTGGGCCGCGATGTACGGCGGCAATCGATAGGTCGGCGCACTGCCAGACGAGTGACCGCGGGGGGCACGCTGTACAAGGCGTTGCCCCCCGCGTTACGATCCGGGGGTCCCCCAAAGGCTCCCACCCCCACGCGCCGGTGTCATGCTCCGACGAGACGTGCTCCGTACCCTGGCGCTGGCGGCGGCCGCCTGCGCACTGCCCCACGAGGTGCTCGCCTCCGATCTGTGGGCTCAGGTCGATCGCGCGCACAGGCGCGTGCTCTCGCCGCAGCACCGCGCCCTCGTCGGTGCGATCGCCGACGTCATTCTGCCTCGCACCGATACGCCCTCGGCCACCGATGTCGGTGTCATCGACTTCGTGGATGTGATCGCCGAAGCGTACTACGACGCGGACGAACGCCGCGCCTTTGTCGATGGCCTCGATGCCATCGAGTCGCTCGCGCAGCGCACCGGCGGTCGCACCTTCGTAACGCTCGATGCGGCCGCACAGACGCGCATGGTGGAGCAGCTCGATCGCGTCGGTTCGCGCACCACCCCCGCGGAACGCACGTACGGCCGTTTGAAGGGGCTGGTGATTCATGGATGGTACACCAGCGAACGAGTGCAGCGTGATGTCCTGCACACACAGGTCGTGCCCGGTCGCTTCGACGGCGCGGCCCCGCATCTGGTTCCCGCGCTTCCGGGCGGCGCCGATGCCCGGTAAACGCCAGCAGTATGACGCCATCGTGGTGGGTTCGGGCATCAGCGGCGGTTGGGCGGCCAAGGAGCTCACGGAGCGTGGCCTGCGCACGCTCGTGCTCGAGGCAGGCGGTCCTGTGGACCCCGCGCGCGACTACGTGGAGCATGTGCAGCCGTACGAGATGCCGTTCCGAGGCTACGGCGATCGTCAGGCGATGCAGCGCGAACAACCGGTGCAGCGCGAGTGTTACGCGTGCGATGAAGTGGGACGCAAGTTCTTCGTGAATGACCGCGACAATCCGTACACGAATGCCGACGATGCCCCCTTCAAGTGGTTCCGCGGTCGGCAGGTGGGCGGTCGTTCGATCACCTGGGGTCGACAGGTATATCGATGGAGCGATCTCGACTTCGAAGCCAACCTGCGTGACGGTCACGGTATCGACTGGCCCATTCGCTACCACGACATCGCACCGTGGTATGCGCATGTGGAACGCTTCATCGGCGTGACCGGGGCCGCGGAAGGATTGGCGCAGCTGCCTGACGGCGAGTTTCTCCCGCCCATGGCCATGACCGTGGTGGAGCGCGAAGCGCGCGAGCGCATTCTGCGCGCCTTCGGGGGGGCGCGCGTGATGACGATCGGGCGCGCGGCGATCCTCACGCAGAATCACAATGGCCGCGCCGCGTGCCACTACTGCGGTCCGTGCGAACGCGGCTGCATCACGCACTCCTACTTCAGCAGCATCGGGTCCACGTTGCCTGCCGCCGAGCGCACGGGGCGCCTCACGTTGCGCCCGCACAGCGTGGTGGCCGAGGTGCTGCTGGCACGCGACGGCAGCAATCGCGTGCGCGGCGTGCGCGTGATCGACGCGCAAACCAGGGAGTCGATCGAGTTCGAGGCACGCATCGTGTTTCTCTGTGCCTCTACCATCGAATCGGTGCGCCTGCTGCTCAACTCCACCTCGGCGCGCTTTCCCGATGGGCTCGCCAATGGCAGCGGCACCGTGGGGCAGTACGTGATGGATCATCACTACGGGTCGGGCGCGCGCGGTGTGATGCCGGGGCACCTCGACACGCGCACCGTGGGCCGCCGTCCCAACGGCATCTATGTGGCGCGCTTTCGCAACGTGACGGACGCGTCGCGCGATTTCGTGCGCGGCTACGGCATGCAGGGCGGTTCCGGGCGCGGAGGCGTGAATCGCAGCGGCCCCGGTATCGGTGCCGCATTCAAGCACGCCCTCACTCACGAGCTCGGCCCGTGGACCATCAACGTGGGGGGCTGGGGCGAGATGCTCCCCAACGCCGCCAACCGCATCACACTCGATCCCGTGGTACGTGATGCCTGGGGCGTGCCGGCCGCGCGCATGGAGGTGCGCTGGGGGGACAATGAACGCGCCATGCAGCAGGACATCATGGCCAGCGGCGTGGAGCTGCTCGAGGCCGCCGGTGCCACGGAAGTGCAGCCGTACGGACAGATCCAGCCCCCCGGGCACTGCATTCACGAAATGGGCGGCGCCCGCATGGGACGTGCGGCCAGGGATTCCGTGCTCAACGGCTGGAATCAGGCCTGGGACCTCCCCAACCTGTTCATCACCGACGGTGCCTGCATGGCCAGTTCGGCGTGCCAGAACCCGTCCATCACCTACATGGCCCTGACGGCACGCGCGGCGGCCCGCGCCGTGGACCTGCTCGACCGGAGAGAGCTCTGATGCACGTCACGCGACGCGACGCGCTTGGCCTGCTGGGAACCTGTGCGCTCGGCGCCGCGCTCCCGGCTTCGCTTTCGGCGCATGCGCCGCTCCCCATGCCACGCGCCGGCCGCCTGCGACAATCGGTCGCGCGCTGGTGCTTCACGTCGATGCCCCTCGAAACCCTCTGCGCCGCGGGGCGCGACATGGGGCTCGCCGGCATCGACCTGCTCGACGAAGCCGAGTGGGGCGTACCGAAGCAGTTCGGCCTCGAGTGCGCGATCGCCAACGGATTCGGCAGCATCGCGCGCGGATTCAACCGCCCCGATCATCACGACGAACTGGTCGCCGCGGGTTCCGCCATGATTCCGCGCGCCGCCGCCGCGGGGGTTCGCCGCATCGTGGTGTTCAGTGGCAATCGTGCCGGGCTCAGCGATGGCGAGGGAATTGTGAACTGCGTGGCCGGTCTGCGACGGCTCATGCCACTTGCCGAGCAGTTCGGGGTGGTATTGTGCATGGAAATGCTGAACTCACGCGTCGATCACAAGGACTATCATGCCGACCGCACCGAATGGGCCGCGGAAGTGGTGCGCGGCGTCGAGTCGCCAAGCTTTCGACTGCTGTACGACGTGTATCACATGCAGGTCATGGAAGGGGACGTGATCGCGACCATTCGCCGATATCGAGACATGATTGCGCACTACCACACCGCTGGCGTCCCGGGACGAAACGAGCTGGATGATCAGCAGGAGCTGAACTATCGACGCATCGCGCAGGTGATCGCCGACACGGGCTTCACCGGTTTCGTCGCGCATGAATTTCTCCCGCGCCGCGCGCCGCTGGAATCGCTTCGCGATGCGGTCACGGTGTGCACCGTATGAGCGACAGTCTCACGAAGACCACGCAGGACCCGCAGGCGCAGCGCTTCCAGCGTGCGTTCCTGCTGTTGCTCGTCCTCAGCATCTCGGTGCTGTTCGTGCAGATGGTGAAGGACTTCCTGCTGGCCGTTTTTCTGGCCGCAATTTTCGCCGGCATGAGCTACCCGTTGTTCCGTCGCCTTCGCTATCGACTCGGCGGACGCGAGAATCTCGCCTCCATTCTCACGATCGTGCTGTTGTTCCTCGGTGTGGTGCTTCCGCTGACGATCTTCCTGGCGTTTGTCGTGTCGGAATCGGTGGCGCTGTCGCAGGGCATCGGCGAGTGGGTGCGCAGCGAACCCGATCGGCTGGGGCAGGTGCGCGCGTGGGCCTCCCGACTGCCGATGGTGGGTGGCATGGTCCCTGACAGTGAGGAACTGGTCACGAAGCTCGGCGACCTCGCGGGGCGCATGGGTCCCATGCTGGCGGGCAAGCTGGCGGCGGTCGGGCGCGGCACGCTGAGCTTCGTCTTTCAGCTCTTCGTGTGCCTCTACGCCATGTTCTTCTTTCTGGTGGACGGCCAGACGCTGCTGCGCCAGATCCTGTACTACATCCCACTCGGTGCGGCGCAGGAAGACAAGCTGCTGGAGCGCTTCGTGTCCGTATCGCGCGCCACGATCAAGGGATCATTGCTCATCGGCATCATTCAGGGCTCGCTGGCCGGGGTGGCCTTCTGGGTGGCCAATGTGCCGGCAGCGGCGTTCTGGGGCACGGTGATGGTGGTGCTCTCCATCATTCCAGCCATCGGTTCGGCACTCGTTTGGGTGCCGGCGGTTGGGTTTCTCGCTGCCACAGGTCAGAACACCGCTGCGATCGGCCTCTTCGCATGGTGCGCGATCGTGGTGAGTTCGGTAGACAACTTCCTGCGGCCCATGCTCGTAGGGCGCGACGCGCGCATGTCCGACCTCATGATCCTGCTCAGCACCATGGGCGGCATCGTGCTCTTCGGAGCACTCGGATTCATCGTGGGCCCGATCATTGCCGCGCTGTTCGTCACCGTGTGGCACATCTACGGCAATGCGTTTCAGGATTGGCTCCCCGATGTGCCCCCGGGCTTTCTTGATGATCGGCTCGGCGGCGGAGACGATGCGCCACCGACGCCGGCCAAGATCTGAATGCGCGTTGCGCCCGGTCCTTGTGCTCGGCGACATGCTGCCGAGCACGTCCGCCTTGTCGCCGCGCTTGGGGCTGCACTTCTCTTCGTCGCATGCAGCGACTCCCCCACCGCACCGGTGGATCCCGGTCCGATCACGCCACCCGTCTCTCCTGCAGATACGGTCGTGCCGCCGCTGCCACGCGAGTTTCGCGGCTTGTGGATCGCCACAGTCGCCAACATCGACTGGCCGTCGCGCTCCACGCTCACACGCGAGGCGCAGCAGGCGGAGTTCATCGCCATCCTCGATCGCGCCCGAATGATCGGTGTGAATGCCATCATCCTCCAGGTGCGCGCGGCTGGCGACGCGCTGTATCCCTCGTCACTCGAGCCGTGGAGCCGTTCACTGACGGGCACGCAGGGCACGGATCCCGGCTGGGATCCCGTGGCCTACGCGGTGCAGGAAGCACACGCCCGCGGTCTCGAGTTCCACGCGTGGTTCAACCCGTTCCGCGCGGGCAACCTGTCCGACTCGCTCGCGCGTTCCGCAGAGCACCTCGCGCGACGTCGCCCCGATCTGGTGCGACCGTTTTGCACGCAACTCTGGTTCGATCCCGCAGAGCGCGACGTGCAGGATCACGCATTGGCTGTCATCTCCGATGTGGTACGACGCTACGACGTCGATGCGGTGCACCTCGACGACTACTTCTACCCCTACCCCGACTCGCGCTGCCTCGGCCTGTCGTTCCCTGACAGCGATGGGTATGCCCACTATGTCCAGGGCGGCGGACAGCTCAGCCGCGACAACTGGCGTCGCGATCACGTGAATCGTTATGTCGAAGCGTTGCGCCCCACCGTGCACGCCATCGCGCCTCACGTGCGCGTGGGCATCAGCCCGTTCGGCATCTGGCGCCCAGGCACCCCGGCGGGCGTCACCGGTCTCGACTCCTACGCGTCGATCTTTGCCGACTCGCAGCTCTGGCTGATGCGCGGGTGGGTGGACTACTTCGCCCCACAGCTCTATTGGGCGCGCGGCAGCACCGGCCAGCCATTCAACACGCTACTCGACTGGTGGATGTCACGCAACACGATGCAACGGCATCTCTGGCCCGGACTCGCGGCGTATCGCGTGGGCGACGGCACGAGCTCCGCATTCGTCGCCAGCGAAATCGAAGGGCAGATCGCCTCCACGCGTGCGCGCGCTCACAACGGCGGCGGTCCCACCGGCACCATTCTGTACAACACCACGGTCGTGATGCAGAATCGCGGCGGCTTGTCCACGCTGCTGCAGTCCAGTGTGCACCCGGCAGCGGCGGTCGTGCCGGCCACACCGTGGCTGGGCGCCGCCGCGCCAGCCGCCCCCGTGGCACGCAGCGCGCCGCTCGGCGCGAGCCGCGAGCTGCGCATTGACGCGCCATCGAGTGGCACACCGCGCTGGTGGGTGGTGCGCTGGCGCGATGGCGCGACCTGGCGCCTGCGGCAGATGCCTGCGGCGCAGCGCACGCTCGCCTGGCCCTCCCTGACAGGTGGCGGCGCCGTGCCCGAACTCATCGTGCAGGCGATCAGCGTCACCGGCGTGTCGGGACCGTTCGTGCGCGTCTCGCGCGACGAACTCTGACGGAGGATATTGTGGTAAGGCATTGGTTGATCGGTACTTGGCGCCTGCTGCGCGCCGACGCAGCGCTTGATTTCGCGCCCGGCGTACGCATGGAGTTTCTTGAGGATGGGACGCTGCACTATCACGTAGACGTCGGCGGACGCGATCAGGTGATCGATCTGCGCTACCGCATTGAAGACGACATGCTGCACACGGAAAATCCCGCTCACCCGCACGCAATGTCCGTGCGCATGAGCGAGGGCGTGGGTGGTGTGCTGGTGCTCGACTTCGCCGGACCGAAAGCGTGGCTGGTGCGCGAGGATGAGTTGATCATTCGGGGAGGCACACCGTGATGGGGCGTTCACTCAAGCAGCGGTGGCTCACCTTCGAAGATTGGGCTTTTGGCTGGATCGGCGAGGCGGAGCGCTACATGCGAGGACTGCCCGCGAACGCGCGTATCGTGCCCGGCACGTTCGAACGGCTGGCGTTTCGCATTGCCATCGGCGCGGTCGGCGCCATGGTGATCATCATGGCGATCCCTACGCGCTCCGTCCGCATACGCGCGCTACTGTTGCTGCTGCTGTCCCTGTTCGTGTTGCTGATGGGTGCCGCGTATCGGGATGCCTTTCCTCGCGGAAAACGCTGACCGGACGTGCCATGCGGCAGCCATGCTGCCGTCTCACCACGAGAGCTCATGCGCCTCAAACTTGTCCCGCTCGTAGCCGCTGCGGCGGCCGTCACGCTCTCTGCTGCCCCTGATCCCCTGCGCGTGTTGCGCTCGGCCCCCGGTGCGATCGCTGCACCGAGCGACACAGTGATCGTGAGCTTCGATCGGCCGGTCGCCGGCGCGCTCGATGACGCCGTCGATGCGGCCGATGTCGTGCGCATCACGCCGGCGATCGATGCCCGTGTGGAATGGCGAGACCCGGTCACCCTTCGGATCATTCCGCGTGCGCCCCTGCCCCGCGGAGCGCGCTACACCGTTGCCGTGTCCACCGAGTTTCGCGCCATGGACGGCAGCGCGTTGGCGGCACCCCACACGTTCTCCTTCCGCGTGCGCGGCCCCACGCTGCTGTACGGCTCACCCGTGAGTGGCGGACGCGACACCGCGCATCACATCGCCCAGCAGCCCACGCTCACACTGGTGTATGATGCGCCCGTGCGCGCGGCCGACGTGGCGCGCACCGCGATGCTCGAACCACTCCCCTCGTGCCGCGACGCGAATGGTCGCACGCCTGCAGGCGTTCCGCTTGCTCCGGCACCCGGCCCGACCTCTGCCCGTGACAGCGTCGTGCTGGTCGCCCAGCGCGCGCTGCCCGCCGATTGCACCGTCGCGCTGGTCGCACCGCGCGAGCTCGACTCCGACAACGGTGCCACCGAGCCACTCGGCACCTCGCGTTGGCTCTTTCGCACACACGGCGCGTTCCGTATTGCCGAAGCGCACTGCATCACTGGCACCTGGTGTCCCCACGGCCCGCTCATGGTGCGCTTCACCACGCCCGTGCGCGGACAGGATCTCGCACAGGCGCTCAATATCGCACCACGCGCCGCGCTGGAACTCGACACCGCACGCACTTCCGATACCTGGCGCCTGAGTGGCTCGCTGGCTCCCAGAACTGCTTACGCCCTCATTCTGAACCCATCGCTGCGCGACATCTTCGGACAGTCCGTCACTGGTAATCCGAGCGTGGGCGTGCGCACCACCGGCTACGCGCCCGACGTGCAAGCCCCCTTCGGCCGCCTCACCATCGAGCGCACCGGATTCCGCACGCTCGCCGTGCAGACCATGAACGTGGACACGCTGCTCGTGGAGCGGCTGCCCGTGCACGACACCGCGATCGCTCGCATGTTGGCCGGTGGTGAATGGATCTGGCGCGAGTACTGGAACGAGCAGCCGCGCCGCCGCGTGCAACAGCGCATTCCGCTCACGCGCTCCCCCGATCGCACGCGCATCGTGGCGGTGAGCATTCCGACCAGTGCACCCGGACGACCGACACCGGCGCTGCATCTCGTGCGTGTGCGCGATGCGTACCGCAGCACGGACAGCACGTACAACGACGACTGGTTTCGCCTCGCACTCGTGCAAGTCACCGACCTCGGCGTGCACGCCAAGATCGGGGACGATGCCGGCGCGGTGTGGGTGACCGACGCGCGCAATGGCGCCGTGCGTGCCGGCGCGCAGGTCACCCTGCACGACAACCGCGGCGCCGTGCTCGCGCGCGGCACTTCCAACGCCGATGGCATGGTGCAGCTCAACGGCTTTGCGTGGCGACGTCGCGGTACCGCGAGCGACGATGTGCTCGACGAGGGCTACGTGGCGGTGTCGCAGGGCGATGATCGCGCGCTGTTGCCCGTGCGCGACGGCGACCCCGATCTCGCCCCGTGGCGCTTCGGCATGAGCGGTGCGTACGGGGTGGACCGCGCGAAGGTCGCCGGCGCGGTGTTCACGGAGCGTGATCTCTATCGCCCCGGCGAAACGGTCTTCGCCAAGGCCATCGTGCGCGGTGGCATGCTCGGCATGCTCGAAGCGCCCGGGCCGAACGATACGGTGCGATGGGTGCGCCGCGATGCCGACTATCGCGTGACCGACTCGCTCGCCGCCACGCTCTCCGAGTTCGGCACCGCCGATGTGCAACTCCCCGTTCCGGCCGACGCCGGGCTCGGTGACTATCGCGTCTCGTTGGAATGGCGTCATCGACAGCAGTGGCAGGTGCTCGCCAGCAGCGGGTATCGCATTGCCGAGTATCGACCGGCCGAGTTCCTGGTGGATGTCGCAACCACGCGGCCGCCGCGCCGCGCTGGTGATACGCTCGGCGTGCACGTCGCGGCGCGGTACCTGTTTGGCGGTGCGATGGCCGGCGCCGGCGTGCAGTGGTCACTCACCAGCAATCCGGTGCCCAGCTACGCGCTCGACATCCCCGGCAGCAGCGACTGGATGATCGGTGACAATGATGACGGGTGGATGGGCACGTCGCGGTACGAAGGCACCGAGTTCGTGGCGAGCGGACAGGATTCGCTGGGCGCTGACGGTACGCGCGATGTGTTCGTGGTCGCGCCCACCGCATCGCCCGGCACCGCCATGCGGCTCACGCTCTCAGCCAATGTGAGCGATGTGAATCGACGGCTGGTGGGTGGGCGGGCGTCGACGGTGCTGCATCCGGCCGACTTCTACGTCGCGGCTCGCGCTGAGGGCGATGACTGGTTCTGGCGCGCCAACGACACGCGTACGGTGCGCGTGACGGCGCTGCGCCCCGATGGGCAGCGGCTCGCGGGTGTGTCGGTGCAAGGTGTGCTCGTGCGCCGCGAATGGCACCGCGTGCAGCGCGTGCGTGGTGGTACGTCGGAGTTGGTCGGCGAATGGGTGGCCGACACCGTGGGGCGTTGCACCGTCACCACCACACTCGAGGGCAACGCCTGTGCGCTGCGCGCGCAGAAGGGGGGCGCGCACTCCGTGATCCTCACTGCGCGTGATGCCGGCGGGCGCGAAACCGTCACCGCGTTCACACGCTGGGTGGTCGGTCCCGAGTGGGTGCCATGGAACGACGACAACCAGCTGCGCCTCGATGTGATCGCCGACAAGGAACGCTACGCGCCCGGCGACACCGCCACCATCATGTTCGCGTCCCCGTTCACCAATGCCGAGGCATGGATCACCGTGGAGCGCGAAGGCGTGCTCTCGCAGCAGCGTCTCCGCCTTACATCGGGCACCACCACGTTCCGACTGCCGATCACCGAAGCGCATGCGCCGAACGTGTTCGTGTCCATGCTGGTGACCAAGGGGCGCACCGAGAAGCCCGGCACGATTGGTGATCCGGGGCGCCCGGGCATTCGCGTAGGCTTCGCGAACCTGCGCGTCACACCAGACGCCAAGCGCCTCACGGTCGCCGTGTCGCCCGACCGCGCCGAATATCGCCCGGGTGATTCTGCCCGCCTGCGCGTGCAGGTGCGCGACGCGGGCGGTCGTGCGGTGCGCAGCGAAGTCACATTGTGGGCGGTGGATCAGGGCGTGCTGTCACTTACCGGCTTTCGCACCCCTGATCCGCTCGACCTGCTGTATCAGCCGCGCGGCCTCGCGCTCACGCTCGCCAGCACGCTCGCCAACGTGGCGCCGCAGCTCCCCGAAGGGGAGAAGGCCACACGCGAACCGGGCGGCGGCGGCGGCGGTGCCGATGACGGCGTGCTGCGCTCGCGCTTCCGCACCACCGCGTTCTTTCTCGGCAGTGTGGTCACCGACAACAACGGCATCGCCACCGCGACCGCATCACTGCCCGACAACCTCACCACCTTTCGCGTGATGGCCGTGGCGGTCACGCGCGGGGATCGATTCGGCAGCGGCGATTCCACGCTGCTCGTGACGCGTCCGCTCGTGGCGCGCCCGGCGCTGCCGCGCTTCGTGCGCGCCGGTGACGTGGTGGACGCAGGCGTCACCATCAATCGCCGCGAAGGCGCCGCCGGCCGCGTACGCGTGACCACGAGCGTAACCGGCGCCACGCTCAATGGGCGCAACCGCCGCGACGTGAACGTCGAAGCAGGACGTGGCGTGGAAGTGCGATTCCCCTTCCGCGTACCCGCCGGTAATGCGGCCACCTTCCGCTTCGATGCGCAGGGCGGCAACGACCGCGACGCGGTACAAGTCACCATTCCCGTGCGTCCGGACAGTCGACCCATTGTGACAGCGGCCTCGGTGTTCGCTGCTGGCACGAGTTCGCTCACGCTGCCGGTACTCGACGATGTCGATCCGGCGCGTTCCTCGCTCACCGTTTCGCTCGGCGCATCACCGCTCGCGCTGGTGCGTGCAGCTGCCGAGGGCGTGCGCAGTTATCCGTGGGCGTGCACCGAGCAGCTCGCGAGTACCGCGCTGCCCTTGCTTGCCCTCATGGATGCCAACGGCGCGCCCGCAACGGCGGCGGCCGATGTCGCGACCACCGTGCGCGCGCTGCAGTCGCGG
>JAABRL010000002.1:36709-58655 GCA_011390935.1 Gemmatimonas sp. | reverse complement strand
GTCACGCCCGACCTCGCTACCATCGTGCGCGCGCTCGCCACCATCGAGACGCGTCAGCGCACCGCCGCCACGCGCGGTGTGCAGCTGTCGGTGGGCAACCGGGTGCTCTTCACCGTGCCTACCGGCACCGCGGCCGGTGATACGACACTCAGTCTTTCCGCGATCCCCACCCGCAGCCTGCGCACCCGCGGCGATTCACTCGTGCTCACGATCACTCCGCTTGGCGACGGGCCCGCGCTCTTCGCCACCGCATCGCTGCGCACCCTGTCGCGCACACCGCCCACGCGCCCGCTTGACCGCGGCATCGTGGTGGAACGATGGACCGAAGATCCCGAAACGGCGCGGCCGATCACGCAGGCGAACGCCGGCGCGCTCGTGCGCGTGCGGGTGCGCATCACCGTACCCGAGGAGCGCACCTTCGTGGCCGTGGAAGATCCGCTCCCCGCGGGCTTCGAACCGGTGGACCTCACGCTGCGCACCGCCGTGCTCACCATGACGTCTGCCCCGGTACGCGAGACGCCGGTGGGCGTGCGCAACGAATCGTTCTGGGGCAACGACGACGACCCGCTCACGGCGTGGAGCATCGGTCGGTGGGATGCGGGCTACTGGACGCCGTTCGAACATCGCGAGCTGCGTGATGATCGCGTGATGTGGTCGGCCACCACGGTCTACCCCGGCCGCTACACGCTCACCTATCTCGCGCGCGCCACCACCCCGGGGCGCTTCGTGCGCCCGCCGGCGCACGCCGAAGAGATGTACGATCCGTCGGTATTCGGCCGCACCGAAGGCAGCGTCTTCACCGTCGTGCCACCGCGATGACTCGCCGCACAATCCGTCGCGCGCTGCTGGCCGTTGCCGGCGCGGTCACCTTCGTGGTGACCGGCACGGTGGCGTGGCTACTCGTGCCACCCAACGAAACCGTGCTCGGCACACCGGCCGCGCTTGGCGTCACGATCACCGATCGCGACGGCGTACCGCTGCGTGATACGCGCGGCCCCGACGGCGCGCGCTGGCGCTGGATCCCGCTCGGCGAGATCGATCCCATCGTGACGGCGGCGTTCATCGCCGCCGAAGACCGCACCTTCCTCGATCATCACGGCATCGCGTTCACGTCGCTCGCTCGCGCGGCGCGCGACAACCTGGCCGCCGGTCGCGTGGTGTCGGGGGCCAGCACCATCAGCATGCAGCTCGCGCGGCTGCTGCACGACCTACCGCGCGGCTGGTGGGGCAAAGTGCAGCAGGTGGCCTGGGCTCTGCGCCTTGAACGGCACGCCAGCAAGCAGCAGTTGCTCGAGCAGTATCTCAATCGGGTGCCGCTCGGACAGGGCACCGTAGGCATTGAAGCGGCGTCTGCGCTCTACTTCGGCACCTCGGCGGCGCGACTCGGCGCCGGACGCGCCGCGCTGTTGGCGGGCATTGCCCGATCACCGGCGCGCGACAATCCGTTCACGTCGCCCGAGCGTGCGGCCGCGCGACGCGACGGCGTGCTGACCGCGCTCGTGCGCGCGGGCTACCTGCAGGAGACGGAACGCACACTCGCCGCGGCCGAGCCCGTGAACGCCGGCAGCGCGCGCGCACGCCGAGGCGCCTTCCGTGCGCCGCACTTCACCACACGTGTCCTCGCATCGCTCGACAGCAGCACGGCCGGTACCGACGGCGCGCGCATCCGCACCACGCTCGACATCACGCTGCAGGAAGCGATCGAACGCGATGTGCGGCAGGTGGTGCAATCGCTCGCGGCGCAGCGTGTGCATCATGCCGCGGCCGTCGTGCTGCACAACGCCACGGGGGATGTTCTCGCATGGGTCGGCAGCCCCGATTTCGACGGTGAGCGTGGGCAGGTGGACATGGTCACGTCGCGTCGGCAACCGGGATCGGCGCTCAAGCCGTTTCTGTACGCACTCGCCTTCGAACGCGGCTACGGTGCGCACACCGTGCTCGACGACATTCCGCGCGCGTGGATGACCTCGACCGGCCCTTATCGTCCGCGTAACTACGATCGACGATTCCGTGGCCCCGTCCGCGCGCGTGTCGCGCTCGCCAGTTCACTCAACGTGCCCGCCGTACAGCTGGCCGATGAACTCGGCGCAACCGCGTTTCTCGCACTGCTGCACCGCGCGGGCTTTGCGTCGCTCACGCGCTCAGCCGATCACTACGGCCTCGGGCTCGCGCTCGGCAACGGGGAAGTGTCGCTGCTCGAACTCGCCAACGCCTATCGCGCACTCGCCAACGCGGGCTCCTACTCGCCGGTACGACGGCTCGCCATCGATGACAGCACGGCTCCCGCACAGCCCGTGGTGCGTGCCGATGTCGCCGCGCTCACGCTCGATATTCTCGCCGACGCGGATGCGCGCCTGGCAGGCTTCGGCGAGGCGCCGGTGTTCGACTTCCCGTTTCCGGTGGCCGTAAAGACCGGCACCAGTCGCCACTTCACCGACAACTGGGCCGTGGCGGTCACCGGGGGCTTCACCGTGGCCGTGTGGGTTGGCAACTTCGACGGCACGCCCATGGCCGCCGTCTCCGGCATCACGGGCGCGGGTCCGCTGCTGCGGCGCGCGGTGCTCTCCACGGCGGAGCGCTACTCGGCGGGGCTGTTCCCCACCCCCGACGCTGCCGGCGCGACGCGCGTACGGGTCTGCCGTACCTCGGGAATGGCGGCGGTGCCAGCGTGCGACGCCATCGACGAGTGGCAGCTGGCGAATGCGGCCGCGCCGGCGCCCGACGATTGGCATCGGCATGGAGCCGTGATCCTCCCGTCGCGTTTCGCGGAGTGGGAGCGCAGTCAGCCGCGCACACCGCGTGCGCTCGCGGGTGCCCGCGAAGCCGCCCCAGCCGATGCGCCACTGCAGCTGCTCTCGCCGCGCGATGGTGATGTGTATGTGTTGCCGAGCGGCCCCGAACGCAGCGTCGCCACGGTACCGCTGCGAGTGGCGGGCGCCGAGTCCGAGCGTGGCGTGCGGTGGACCATCAACGGCGCTGCGCATCGTGGCGGGCGCTGGCTACCGGAGGTGGGTGAGCATGTGGTACGTGTGAGTACCACGTCCGGCGCGTCGCGAGAGGCGCGCATCATCGTGCGCGACGCAGGGCAGTAGGCGTGCGTATGCGTTGCCTGTACCCTCGGTTCCCCGTCTTCGCGGCATGACCACGTCTGCGTTGCACGCGCGCTACCCGGCCATCGCCTGGATCGGGCCCTTTGTGGTGTTCATGGCGCTGCTCGTCATCATGCCCGCCCTGCCGATTGCGCAGCCGTGGGAGTCGGTCGTGCGCGTCTCGCTCATTGTCGCGGCACTCTGGTGGTGCTCGCGACACGTGATTGCAGAGATGCGCGTGGAACGCCCGATCCTCTCCGTGCTGCTGGGCGTGGCCGTGTTCGCCCTGTGGATCGCCCCCGACCTGCTCGTGAGCGGCTGGCGCGACCACCGGCTTTTTCAGAACGCGCTCACCGGTTCACTCAAAACCACCATTCCGCCCGACGCGTTCACCAATCCGGTGGTGGTCGTACTGCGGTTCGCGCGCGCGGCGCTGCTCGTGCCGCTGCTCGAAGAGCTGTTCTGGCGCGGATGGTTGCCGCGCTGGCTTGTGAACCCCGATTGGCAGCGGGTGCCGCTCGGGCAGTACACCACGCTCGCCTTCGTGGGTACCGCGCTGCTCTTTGCGGCCGAACATGGCCCGTATTGGGAGGTCGGGCTGCTGTGCGGCGTGATCTACAACTGGTGGATGTGGCGCACGAAGTCGCTGGGCGACCTCGTGCTCACCCATGCCGTCACGAACGCGTGCCTGTCCGCCTACGTGCTCGTGTCCGGGCGCTACGAATACTGGATGTAGTCGCGCCCGAACGCGCCTTATGAACCGTAGACCACGGGCACCGTACCCTGCTTGATGTCGCGCACGCCGTTCGCCACACCCATACCCACCGCCAGCCCCACGGTGAGTGCGGTGCCCGCCCCCACAATCGGGAGCACGGCCATCACGGGCGCCGCCACGAGCAGCGCCGCGCCGCCGGCCAACCAGGGCGCGAGTCCCTTGCGTACTGCGTCCACGTACCGCAACCGATCGCGCACGAAGCGCCGAGTGGCCCCGTGCACCGTCACCGCCAGAAGGGCGGCAATCGCCAACGAGAGCAAGAATCCGATCATGACAACCTCCGGTTATCTCTCCTAACGGCGCGGCGAGGCGCAGGTTTCACCCGACACCACATCCCCGAACGCGAGCGACACCGGGGCGCCCGGATCGGAGGGCTCAGGAGATCCCCGACCGCGCCGCCACCAGCAACCGCTCGGCAAACCGATCCACTTCGTCCAGCGTGCTGTACACGTTCGGCGTCACGCGCACCCCTGAAAACTCCGGGTGCGTGATCGGGGTCACCACCGTGCGATGCTTGCGCATGAACCACGCCACCAACTCGTTTGGTGGGATGCCGTCGATCGAGACCAGGCCGATGCCACCCGAATGCGGCGAATCGAGCGGCGTGAGCACACGAATGCGTCCACCACCATCGGCGACCACGCGCTTGGCCCACCGATCTCGCAGGTATCGCAAGCGCGCAATCTTGCGTTCGGCCCCGATGCCGCGATGAAAGGCCACGGCCAACGGAATGGCATTGTGATTCGCGGCCGGATGGGTGCCGATCTCTTCGAACTTGCGGATGTTGTCATCCTGTGATGCTTCGGCGGCCATCAGCGGCCACATCGCGCGAATCTTCGAGCGCCGCACGTACAGAAAGCCGGTCCCGATCGGCGCGTACAACCACTTGTGCAGACTCGTGCCGTAGTAGTCGCAGTCGAGTTCGTCGCGCGTGAACGGAAAGTGTGCAAACGCATGCGCGCCATCCACGAGTACGGGAATGTCGCGCGGACGCGCCAGCGCCACGATCTCGCGAATGGGCAGGATCTGTCCGGTCAGGTTGGTGATGTGCGGCAGCTCGATCGCCCGCGTGCGCGGTGTAATGGCGGCGGCAACGGCATCCACGATCACCTGTTGCGACGGCGGCGGCACCGGAAACGAAATCTCCTTCACCACGATGCCATCGCGTCGTGCACGCTGCCGCCATGCCGTGAGCATACGCGGGTAGTTCTGGTTGCTCACGATCACTTCGTCACCGCGCGCGAGATCGAGACCGAGAATGAGTGTCTCCATGCTCTCGGACGCGTTGCGCGTGATGGCCATCTCCTCCGTGTCGCACCCGAACTCGCGCGCCAGCAGCTCGCGTGCCGTCTCCACGCGCGGCTCGAGCACCTGCCACATGTGCTGCACCGGCAGCTCGTTCGAAAAACGCAGGTCGCGCACCATCGCTTCGAGCACGTGCGATGGCGTGGGGGACACACCGCCGTTGTTCAGATTGGTGAGCGTGCGATCTACATCGAACGCGCGCTGAATCGGCTCCCAGAAATCTTCGTCTGCGGCGAGCGCCAGTGCGTGTTGGTCTGCGCCCACGATCGGAGGCAGCGAGGCACCGCGACTAATCGCCACGGTGGTGGCATCCGCGAGGCGCCGCAGCGCCTCGGGCACAAAGCTCGGCAGCGCGGCGGGAACCAGGGCCGCACCCGAGAGGGCGGAGACGAAGTGGCGTCGGTGCATGACGCTAAAGTGCAGCCCGCGGCGAAGCGGCGCGAGAGGTCGGGGCACGGAACCGGCGGATTACTGCCCGGAATGTGGCGGGGCGAGTGTCAGTCCTGCGCCTGACATGGCAACCTCTTTCCTTCGGAGCTTCACCATGCCCCTCACCTCACCTGCTCGTGTCGCGCGCCTCGCTTGCGCCGCGCTCAGCCTCCTCCTGCTCGGCGCCTGCGGTGGTGGTGGCCTCGATCTCGGCCCCGATGACGACGTTCTGGGCGGCACGGGCGGCACCGCGCGACTCACGCTGCAAGGCGCGTCCGTCCCCACGCTCCCCGTCTTGGCGTGCCTTGGCCTGGGTCAGGTGTTTGTCCTGAGCGCCGAACAGGGCAAGACCGTCGTAGACATCACCATGATCGAGAACCCCACGTTGCGCGAAGGTCGGTCCCTCGCGGAGTCCACCGCGGTCGGATATCGCACCGCGCCCGCGAACTCGAGTCTCGACTTCAACGAACTGTGGATGAGCTCGCGGGTGACCGCCGCTTCGCGCAACGGCTCGCAAATTACGGTGTCCGGCTTCATGACCGGCACGAGCTGGCAGGAGACCAGCCCCGGCGTGGGTGGCAACCCCGAGAGCATCGACGATGGCGCCGAACGATCCTTCAGCATCACCGCCACCTGCGGTCGCTGAGCGAGCGGCATCCGCCGCCGACCTCCGCTCGCATGACGCGGGTCCTCCCGCGGCGGTGACCCGTTCGTGGCGGTGACCCGCGCGTGGCGCCGCACCGTCTCCGGCACTATCGTCAGCGGGTGACTGCCTCCTCTCTCCGACTGCGTACCGCGCTCGCCGCGCTACCCCTGCTCGGCGGCTGCCTGCTGCAGCCCCCCGCCCTCGCCCCCTCCGATGCGCCGCGTGTGCTCGCCACACGCACCATCACCGCGCCCAACCCCGGCCTGCCGGGTTCGCTCGCGGTGCGCACACTGTACTACGGCCACGGCACCGACAAGCAGCGCGCCGAATACCGCGATTCGCTCACGTATCGTACGGGCACCGTCGATGCCTCGCCGTTCGTGTCGTACGCCGCGGGCGTGGCCAAGAGCCGCAAGAAGTATTGGGGCTTCGACACCAAGGCCTTTCCGCTCAACGCGCGCGTGTGGTATCCCGAGAGCGACGGGCCGTTTCCACTCGTGCTCGTGGTGCACGGCAACCACGACATGAAGGACTTCTCCGATCCCGGCTACGACTGGCTCGGCGAACTGTTCGCGTCGCGTGGCTTCATCGTCGCTTCAATTGACGAGAACTTCCTCAACGGCGCCTCACGCAGCGAGAACGATGCGCGCGGATGGATGCTGCTCAAGCACCTCGAAGTCTTTCGCGCACTCAACGACAGCGTCGGCACGCCGCTGGGCGGGCGCGTGGACATGTCGCGCATTGCCCTCATGGGACACTCGCGCGGTGGCGAAGCCGTGGCCGTGGCCGGCGCGTTCAACACACTCGCACACTACCCGGACGACGCGAATCAGACGTTCGACTTCGGTTTCGACATTCGCGCGCTCGTGGCAATCGCGCCCGTAGATGGCCAGTACAAACCGGCCGACAAGTGGACGCCGCTGCGCGACATTCCGTACCTCGTGATTCACGGCACGCACGATGGCGATGTCAGCACGTTCAGCGGCCTCACGCAGTACGATCGCGTGCGCTTCACGCCGGGCACCGATCACTTCAAGAGTGCGATCCTCATGTACCGCGCCAACCACGGGCAGTGGAACACGCGCTGGAACAACCGGGACAACGGCAAGACGTCCGGGCGCCGCCTCGCGCTCGGCTCGCTCATCAGCGGCGAAGAGCAGCGACAGTTCGGCCGCGTGATGATCGGCGGATTTCTCGAGGCCACACTGCGTGACCAACACGAGTACCGCGCACTCTTTCGCGATCATCGCAGCGCCGGCGACTGGCTGCCGCCCACCATGTACACCGCGCGCTACGCCGATGGGCGCGAGCGAACGCTGGCCAACTTCGAAGAGGACATCGATCTCACCACCGGCAGCGCGCGCGGCGTGCGACTGCGCGGTGATTCGCTCTCCACGTGGCGCGAGTTCGACCTGCCGTTTCGCTCGACCAACAGTTCGCAGCGCAATACGGCACTCCGGCTCGGCTGGAACAACGCCCCCGCCGGTCGTGACAGCACGACGCCGCGCTGGCCGGCGCGTTTCACGGTGTCCCTCTCCGACTCGTTGCGCACCGCCTGGCAGGTGAGCGGCAAGAGTGCGGTCACGCTCTCGCTCATGGTCACGGAGCAGACGCCAGGCCCACGCAAGACGCCGCCCGTCGCGCGCGACTCCTCGGCGCGCCCCGACTCGACGGCGCCAGCACCGCGCCCCAAGCCGGCACCGAAGAAGGTGCCAAAGGACACCACCCCACCCGACCTCAGCGTGGAACTGGTGGACGTAGCGGGCCGCTCGGCGCGCATTGCGCTCTCCGAGTTCGGTCCGGTGCGGCGCCCGGTGTCCTCGTATGTGTACCGCCGCGCCGGTCGCGACAAGCAACGCTTCGCCGCGCTCTTCGAGCAGGTGCTGCACACCTACGTGCTCCCGCTCGATCGGTTCGCGCAGGCGGCACCCGGGTTCGCCCCCGCAGCACTGGCCGAGATCCGGCTCGTGTTCGATCGCACGAGCATCGGCACTGTGCACGTGGACGACCTCGGCATCACGCGACTACCGTAAACACACACGCGCGCGGCCTCGTGGAGAGACCGCGCGCGCGTCCGCACGTCAGCGTGCCGAGCGTTACTTCGGCGGAATTGCCGCCATGCACTCGATCTCCACCTTCGCGTTCGGCACCACGAGCGCCGCCACGACCACCGTGCTGCGTGCCGGCGGCGAGTCGGGGAAAAACGAGGTGTAGGCCTCGTTCATGCCGCGGAAGTCGGCCACGTCCACCAGAAACACCGTGCACTTGATTGTCTGCGCCATGGTGGTGCCGGCCGCTTCGAACACGCGCTGCGTGGCCTCGAGCGCACGACGCGTCTCCGCCTGAATCGTGGGCGCCGTGTCGGCGCGACTGTTGCCGAGCTGCCCTGAGGCGTACACGATGTCTCCCACACGAATGCCTGGGGTGAGCGTCGCCGACGCGCGCTGGCCTTCGGGGATGACCGGGGTGCGGCCCTGTGCCGCCGCGGTGGTGGCGAACAGCAGCGATGCGGCCAGCAGAACGGAAAGACGCATGGAGAATGCCTCGAGTCGAAGGGGTGGGGTGATAGGGGTAAGCTGGACCGCGCGACTGCCGCGGGCAATCCCCGCGCGCCGATTGCGGCACGGGCGCACAGACGCCAACTTCGAAGATCCCTCCCCCTAACCGGAGTGCCTTCCGCGTGACCGATCGAGAGCCCGGCGCCCTGCCCGATTCACCGTCCTCCGAGGCGTCGCTGCCGCGACGCGATTTCCTGCGTCTCGCCGGCGGCGTTGGCGCTGGCGCGCTGCTCGGCGGGGCGCTCCCCGCCTTTGCCCACGAGGCCCCTGCGGCGCCGGCACTGCACCTGCCGCCGCACCCGGTGCGTCGCGGCTCGGCGGGTCATGTGGTCGTCGTCGGCGCCGGCGTGTGGGGCAGCTTCACCGCGCTCAATCTCGTGGAGCGCGGCGAACGCGTCACGCTCATCGACGCGTACGGCGCGGGCAACTCGCGCGCCACCAGTGGCGACGAGACCCGCGGCATTCGGTCGTCGTACGGCGATCGTGGCGACAACGCCGAGCTGTGGACGAAGTGGGCGCGCGAAGCGATCACGCGATGGGGCGCCTTCGATGCCGAGTACGGGCCGCAGTTCGGCACGCGCTTCTTCATGAAGACGGGCGACGTGATCATGCGCGCGCGCGATGACAACTTCCTGCAGCGCACGCGCGAGCAGTGGACGAATCAGAAGGTGCCGTTCGAAGCGCTCGATGGCGACGAGATCCGCAAGCGCTGGCCCATCTTCCAGGCCAACGACATCACCGTGGGTACCTATGAACCCGACGCCGGCGTCGCGCGTGCGCGTGCGTCCACACAAGCCGCCGCGGCGATTGCGTTGCGCAAGGGCGCCACGATGGTGACCGCGCGCGCAACACCGGGCCCGATCGTGAACGGACGCATGCAGTACGTTCAGCTCGATGATGGCACGCGCATCACGGCCGATGCCTACGTGTTCTGCTGTGGCCCGTGGTTCCGCAAGGTGTTCCCCACACTGCTCGGCACCCGCATGCGCATTCCGCTCGGGACCGCCTGCTACTACGGCACGCCCGAAGGCGACTCACGCTTCAGCTTTCCCAACTGTCCGAGCTACAACTTCCCCGGCACGACGGGCTGGCCCACGTTGCCGGTGGACAATCGCGGCTTTCGCGTTCGTGGCGGCATGGCCCCGCCGCCACCGCCAGCCAATGCCATCAAGGAAAAGCTCCCCGAAGCGCCGCCGCTGCCGCCGCAGGATCCGAACAATCAGGATCCCGATCTCAGCGTGCGCTGGGCGAGCGAAGATCGCATTGCCGGACCGCGTCGCTTTCTGGCCTTCCGTTTCCCCGCGCTCGCGAACGCGCCATTGCTGGAAACGCGCACCTGCCACTACGAAAGCAGCATCAACCGCAACTTCATCATCGACAACGTGCCCGAGAGCACCAACGCCTGGCTCGCCGGCGTAGGACAAGCCGAGGGCTTCAAGTTCGCACCGGTGACCGGTGAGTACGTGGCCAAGCGTGTGCTCGGCGACACGGGCGATCCCGCCCTCGTGAAGGCGTTTGCGTTGCCCACGGAAGAGTACGAATCCCAGACCACACCGACGCGCGGCGGCGGTGACGAGGACGAGGAATGATGCGCTTCACGATGGTACTCGCCGCCTGTGTCACGCTGAGCGCACCGCTCGCGGCGCAACGCACGCCGGCCAATCAGCCGGTGAACGACCTCCCCAACCCGTACCGCACCATCGAAGGGTGGGCCAAGATGCCCGACGGCCGCACGTGGGGCTCCACGAGCGCGGTGGCAATCGACAACGATGGCGTGAGTGTATGGGTCGCCGAGCGGTGCGCGCAGAACAACTGTGTGGGCTCCGATCTCGATCCCATTCTCAAGTTCGATGCCAACGGCACGCTGGTGAAGTCGTTCGGCAAGGGCATGGTGAACTGGCCGCACGGCATCTTCGTGGACCACGACAACAACATCTGGGTGGTGGACGGCCGCGACAACACGCCGCCGCGCGCGATCGGCGACACCGCCGCGCCGCAGCGTCCAGCGAACGTGACGGGGCACCAGATCCTCAAGTTCTCCCCCGACGGCGCGCTGCTCGCGTCGTACGGCAAGCCGGGTGGCGGTCGCGAGGCCGAGTACTTCTGGCAGCCGAACGCCGTGTACGTGATGAAGGACGGTACCTTCTTCGTGGCTGAAGGCCATTCGTCGGGGCCCACCGCCAATGCGCGCGTGCTCAAGTTCGACAAGAACGGCACGCTGCTTACGCAGTGGGGCAAGAAGGGGACCGGTCCGGGCGAGTTCGATCAGCCGCATTCGCTGGCCATGGATTCGCAGGGACGTCTGTTCGTGGCCGACCGCACCAACAACCGCCTGCAGATCTTCACGCAGAACGGCGAGCTGCTCGATACGTGGTATCAGTTCTCGCGCATCAGCGGACTGGTGATCACGCCGGGCGACACGCTCTACGCCACCGACTCGGAATCCGGCTCGATTTCGCCCACGCGCCCCGAGTGGAAGCGCGGCATTCGCATCGGCAGCGCGAAGGATGGCGCGGTGTGGCACTTCATCCCCGATCCGGTGGAGGTCACGCGGAATACGAGTGCGGCGGAAGGCGTCGCGGTGGATGCGAAGGGAAATATCTATGGCGCGGAAGTGGGGCCGCGGGCGCTCAAGAAATACGTCAAGCGATAGCCCTATCGACGAGCCGGGGCGCTACCCGCCCTGCCCCGGCTCCTCAAGATACGGTTCCACGTGCCGCTCCAGACACGTCGGACAGATGCCATGCGTGAACTGCGCATTGGTGTGCCGCAGAAAATACTGCTCCAGCGACTGCCAGTAGTTGGCGTCATCGCGAATGTTGCGGCAGTATGAGCAGATCGGAATGAACGCGCGCAGCTCTTCCACTTCGGCAAGCGCCGCGCGCAGCTCCACCACCAGCCGTTCGCGCTCCGCCTCGGCATGCTTGCGCGCCGTGATGTCTCGGGCCACCGAGTAGATCGTGTGCTCCTCCGACACCGGCGTGGCGTTCCAGAGCAGCCACCGATACGAGCCGTCCTTGCACACGTATCGGTTCTCGAAGGCGAGCGCCTGGTCGCCCGCGCGCACACGGCGGTTCTGTTCGAGCGTACGCTCGCGATCATCCGGATGCACGAACTCGATGAAGGGCCGCGACATGAGTTCGTCGCGCGTGTAGCCGAGTGTGCGCTCCCAGGCCGGGTTCAACTGCTTGAAGTAGCCGTTGAAGCCCAGCAGGCAGAGCAGGTCGATCGCGACCTCGAAAAACCGGTCCGGCGGCGCGGCCGCGGCGCGCTCGCCGGGCGGCGGATCGGAGGCGGCAGCGTGACTCATGTTTTGAGTGATGAACTGATGCGCGGACTACCGCAAGCGCCCGTCAGTCCGTGCGACTGGCTGCTCCGATGCAGCGACGCGCAGCGCGGTCCGCTGGCCCCAGCGAATCAACTCGCGGCTTTCTTCTTCGGGGCTGCGCGACGCGATCCACTCGCACTCTTGCTGGCCGACTTCTTCCGCGACGCCTTCTCCGTTGCCTCGTCCTCTTCGCTCTCGTCCCCGTTCTGCGCGAACTGATTGATGCCACCTTCCGCCAGCTGCGTCAGCAGGACGTCGGTTTCCTTCTCTTCATCGAGCGACTGCTCGAGCAGGTCGCGAACCTCGTCGAGCCCGAGCACGTTGGCATACTCAGCCAGAGTGCCATAGGCCGAAATCTCGTAGTGCTCGATCCGCTGTGCGGCCGCGATGAGTCCGGCGTCGAGCACGGCCGGTTCGATGTCTTCGTCGATCAGGTCCTTGCCCTCGGCGATCAGCCCCTCCATCGCCTTGCACTTCATGTTGCCGGGACCCGCATCCAGCAGTTCGAACACCTGCTTGAGGCGGGTGACCTGCTCCTTGGTCTGCTCGAGATGGGTCTCCATGGCGGTGCGCAACTCGTCGGACGTCGCGTTCTTGGCCATGGCGGGCATGGCCTGCACCAGCTGCCGTTCGGCGCTATAGACATCCTTCAAGCCGTGCAGCATGAGATCGTGCAATGAGGTGATGGGCATGACAGCGTCTTCCTGTGAATGACGGTGGGGAACGCAGTGGGGCATCGAACCTGCAATTTCCGCCGTACGGGACCTCTCGGATATTGCACCGATGAGTGGTCTTGTTCGTGCTCGCAGGAGTCACGTGTCCGCGGTGGTTCAGCGCGTCGGTTCGACCCGCACGATCCGGTTCCTTACCGGCGGGCGCGCCGACGGGCCAGCGCCTTCGATCACAATGCGTGGCTCCGGATCTTCGTAGTCGTACAGCCGCAGCGCCCCGAGCGCGTCTCGCAGGCGCGCCGCCGAAGTGCGCTCCGACAGCACACGGCCGGTGCGAAGATCGAGCTCGAACACGGTGCCGCGCTCCGTTGCCGTATCGCGCACTGGCCCCCGGTACGTGATCGCCAGGGAAATGGCGACGCGCGTCGAGTCGAGCGGTACGACCTCGAGCGTGGAGTGGTGGCCCGTGCGCGGGTACGTGAAACGCGTACCACCATCGCTGGCCTCGATCCGAATGCTCCGGTGGTTGGGCTTCATCGTCTGCCACTGCTCCTGTCCGCCGATCGCGTAGCTGGACACGAGTGGGCCGAGATACTCGGCCGCGATCACCTCGCGCGAGTTGGGGCACCCGAGGCGACTCTCCGCGAACCGACGCCTCACGGGAGGCGGCTGATCGGCGCGCGCGCTGCCAAAGGCGCGCAGCGGCTGCAGGGCGTCACCGAGCACCGTGACACGATGGAATCCTGCATCGCCGCGCACGGCGCCCATCAGCGTGGTCCCCGCTCGGCAGAAGCCATAGAGGTCCGGACTCAAAACCATCTCCCCAGCAAAGCGGATCGAGTCCGATTCCACGCGCAACAGCGTGAGCCGTCCGTTGGCGCGATCGATCACCGCGAACGTGCGTGCGTCGTACCGCTCCAGTCGTTCGGGGGCGCGAAACTCTCGTGGGCCGGAACCCGAGCGGCCGAACTCTGCGATGGCGCGCCCCTGTGCATCCACGAGATGCACCCGTCCCTCGGTCGCATCGAGCACGAGCGCCCGATCCGCGCGCACGATCCGCGCGGCGGTTACTTCCCCGAGTAGCGGTGGGGGTGCCTGACCGTCGAGTCGTGCCGACAGCGCCACAACGCAGATCAGCGCTCTCGCAAACGATCGAGGTCTCGCAGTTCGTGCGCGCCCGTATTCGATTGTGCGCATGCTGTGCTCCGTGATCGGGAGGTGTCCGTCGTGATCTCTTGACAAGTGCAGGCTCCCAAAGGCGTCACGATCGCTCTCGGCACTTGCTCGGCGACGACAACGCGTGCAAGTCGAGAAACTCCTTCGCGAAACGGAAGCACGCACGCAGCCTCCGCCGCTCAAACCACACTCGTGCTCAGTTCTGCATCCAGATCACCAGCGTGCCGCATGGCGCACTACCGCGCAGGTTGAACTGGGCCGGAAGCGACGAGACCGTGTAGTACTCGATGCCGGCGATCATGGAGGCCTCGAGACTGCGCAGGTCGAAGAACGGGATTGGGATGTCGGGGTGAGCCGTGTAGCGCAGCACGCCGTCCACGATCACGTTCACGTAGCACGGCCTTCTTCGCGTTTGATCCCGGCCGGACGCGGCGACGATCTTGCCCTGTTCATCAAGGTACCGCAGCCCCGGCACCCGCGATCGCAAAATCCCATCGAGCGTTCGCCCGCGATTTCGCAGCAGTTCCGCACGGGTGAGGAATCGGCCCAAGCCCATGGCCCGCCGACTCTCGAACTCCGCCATGAAGAAGTTGCGCGGCGCATCGGCATCCGCCTCGGTCACCACACTGTCGAGCACCGGGGGCAGCGGATCGAGGTCCACATCGAGTTCGATCGGCGGCCCGGCAGTGAGCGGTACCAGCGCTCGCACCGGCGTGAAACCCACCGCCTGCACCAGCAGCGCCTGCTCGCCCGTCGGCAGGCCGCTCAGCGTGAACTCCCCGAGCGAATCGGTGCGCGTGGTGCGTGCGTCCGCGCTCAACGACAGCGTGGCGTTGGCAATCGGTTGCCCGGTGGTCGCGCTTAACACACGACCGCGCACCGTCGCCGTCTGCGCGAAGATCACCGAGGGAAGCAGCAGCGCGCACAGCGTCGTCACGGCCAACGCGGCACGTCGCGACGGTAGGCCACTCGCTTGCCCCCGACAATCCCGCGACGCATCGTGGGTCATGCCGCGCCCATGTCGAAGGTAGGCGGAATGCTCGGCAGCGCCGGGAGGCGGGCTGCGAAGCGTACCCGAAAAACTTACGCGGCGATCGAACGGCCAGCAAGCCAAGTGCCCATAGAGAAACTCTTTGCATCGAGTACGCCGAACCTGGGACGTATGACGCTCCTGCCTCCTGCTGCTCGACGCCGTCGGTCCGCGCCGCTGCACACTACGCTGTTCGCGTTCGGCACCGCCGTGCTCATCGCCTGCGGCGCTGATCAACCACGTACCGAAACCGGCCCCCGCGTTCGTGACAGTGCAGGCGTTCGCGTGGTGGACAACGTCGGCCCATCGTGGCGTGCTGGCGCCGCGTGGTCTCTCGAAGCAACACCTGCCGTGCAGATCGGCGAAGGGGAGCAACCCGACAGTCTGCTGCTCAGCCGTCTCTGGGATGTGACCCGAACCGCGAATGGTACGTTCGTGCTGGTCGATGGCGCGTTCCAACGACTGCAGCGCCATGCGGCCGACGGAACGCTGCTCGGCTGGTCCGGTCGTCGCGGGAGTGGCCCGGGCGAGTTCGGAAGCGTGTACCGCGTGCTCGGATGCGGCGGCGACACCGTGGCCGTGCATGATCTCCGTCGACGGCTCTCGATCTGGGACGAACGCGGGACGTTCGTGCGCGAGCTCTCGGCGGCCCCCGTTGCGCTGGCCGGCGTGTCCGAGATCCTCGGGTTCGCCCCCGGGTGCACCGCAGTGCTCGCGCGCACGACGAGGGAACAACGTGAGGCAGCCCCACGCGGTCGAGACGAAGATCGGTTGCTGTGGTTGCAGGGCGATGCGCTGGAGCGGGACACGCTGCTCGCGATGCCTGGATTCGATCGCGAGTACGTCGAGTACGGACCGACGGCGCGACGGTACGTGGTGCCATGGTCCAGCATGCCCGCCTACGCCATGGTGGGCGAGCGCATTGTCGTGGGCGATGGTGATCGTGCCGAGTATCGCCTGTTCGATCGTCGTGGAAGACTGGAGCGCATCGTGCGCTGGAATCAGGCGGCGCGGCCGGTGAACGCGGCCGAGCGCGAGCGATTCGCTCAGCTTCGCGAGGCGTTTCTGGGCGACGCCGTGGATGATTGGGACTCCGGCGTGCCGCCACTGCGGCTGCGAACCGTGCCGAGCACGATGCCGCTCTACGCCGCGATCCTCGTGGACGACGACGGCAATGCGTGGCTGCGCGAGTACGACACGCGTGATGCCGTCTTCCCGGGACAACTGTGGGTCGACACGTTGCCCTCGGTCTGGAGCGTGTTCGATTCATCGGGCACACAGCTCGGGCACCTGCCGATCCCGTCGCGGTTGACGGTGCGTGCAATCAGCGGGGGCCTGGTCGTGGGCGTGTGGCGAGGAGACGACGATGCCGAAAGCGTACGCGCGTATCGGATTCGGAAGCCGTGACGGCGCAGGACGCGGAGACGACCTCCCCCTCGCTCACCGCACCCCCCGCACACTCACGGTGGGAAACGGCAGATCCCGGTACAGCAGGAACTGCGACGACGTGCCGAACAGCACGCTCGCGATCGTTTCGTCGGCGTAGTCGCCGAGGTAGGTGCCGTCGTGTCGCTGCAGGATGCCGAGCCGGTGCGTCGAGGAGCGCCCAGCCTCGGTGATGTGTCGGGTCGTGATGCTCACCACGAGCAGACTGTCGCCATAGCCCGCGAGATGCCCGAGCTGATCGATCGGGCCCCGAAAATCCCGCACGGGTCCCACGGCACCAGCGGGATCTTCTCGCAGCGGCGGATAGGAGTGCTGCGGCAATCGCGTAATCCACACGAGCTCACCATCGGCGGTGAGGTGATGCACCTCGCCGAGACTCGAGTAGGCGATCGTGATGGTGCCGTCGGATGGGCTGCACAGCAGGCGGCCGGCCAGCAGCGATCGTAGCACGGTCGCCGACGTCGCACGATACGGCACATGAAACGACGCGACGACCTGCCCGTCCGCGTCCAACCGATGCAGTGAGCCACGCGACGGATCGAGTGTCGGACGCCCGTCGTCGCCACTCGTGATGGGGGCGGCGAGCACCAGCACGCCCTGCGGCGTGGAGCACGCGTCTTCCACCGCGAATGGCAGTGGCATGGTGCGCACGTACGTCGGCAGCCCGCCCTCCGTCATCGCGAACAGGTGCAGCGAGCGTTCCGCATCGAGCACGAGCAGCGAATCCCGATGCGAGAACAGGCGCGTGGGCTCCATCAGCTCTCCGGGGCCTTCGCCGAGGCCGCCCACCACGCCGCTGACACCGGTGGCTCCGAGCACACGAATCAACCCCGAGCTTGCGTCGAGCAGCAGCAGCCGTCCCGACGGCAGCAGTTCGGCGGACACGATCTCGCCGAACACGTCCTGTTCGGAGCCGGTCGACGCGCCATACGTGCGCTCGCCGAGTTCGTCGGCACCCGCGAACGGCAGCGCCTGCACACGCGCGGAGTCGAGGCGTAGCGCTCCCAGAGCGCGTGCATTCGCGGAGAGCAGATGCTCCGCGACCGGATGCACAATCTCGCGGGGCGTCGCGCGTTCGGGTTCAGCGCAGGCGGCGAGCAGGGCCAGGGCGAGTGTCGGTGCGCAACGCGCGAGTGCCGTCATGGCATGAACATTTCCTGCAGCACGCCGAGCGCCTTGGACAGCGCTGGCGCGGTGACGCTGCCCAATCGCTTCGTGAGCCGCTCCCGATCCACGGTGCGCAGCTGGTCGAGCACGATGTGGCCGGTCTTTCCCGCGAAACGACACGCGATGCGGAACGGATACACATGTCCACCGGTCGTGAGCGGCGCCACGATGTACGTGCCCATGTGGGCGTTCAGCTCATCGGGAGACACGATGACGCACGGACGCGTCTTGCGAATCTCTCGGCCCCGCGTGGAATTGAGCTCGACCAGGAAGACCTCGCCACGACGCACCGGTGCGTCTACCACGCCCACTCCTCCTCGTCGAAGCGCGTTGCAGAGGGCGCATCAAGCAGCCCGGACGGCCCATGCTTCGCCGCCGCTTCCGCCCAGCCAGCGCGTGGTGAACGCGAGGCCGAGATGATGACCTCACCGGCCTCGACCCGGATGTCGACCTCATCGTCAAGACCAGCTTGTACGAGCAGCGGCTTGGGCAGACGGACGCCGCGGGAGTTGCCGATCCGAATGAGTTTTGCCTTCATGACCCCTCCGAGGGTGTAATTACAATGTACCCACATTCACGCACACCCACAACCGTGCGCACGGCGAACGCGACTGCTGATCGGTACGTCACCGCTGATCACGGTGATCACTCATTCACGCACGGTGAACTCGAGGACGCGCGAATGTTGCCCGGTATCCGCCTCGAGGATCAGCACACGGTCCGCCTCCACCGACAGGACGTCCCAGATGGCCGGTACCCGAAGTCGGCCACGCGGCGTCCCGTCGGCGTGATGGACCATCCACACCCGTGTGTCGTTGTGCAGGCCCTCGGTGCTTCGAAGCCACACGCGACCGTCACGATCGACGAGCAGCCGATCGTAGGCCGCCATCGGTCGCTGTGACCGCTCGGCAAGCGCGCGTTCAAGCGCATCGCGCAATGACGTCGGCATGTTCGAACGCGCATCCACTTCGGACATCGCCGCCGCACGTTCCCGTTCGGAGATCTGCGCGTTCATGGACGACGTGCTGATGCGCCGGACGACCTGCCCCTGCCGATCGAAGACGCCAATCTCCGTGGCGGTCCCGTCACCGACGTAGAACCGATCACCACGCACCGCCACGTGTCCCTGCCTCGCCAGCGGGATGCGAGACGACGCGGCGACCCCCCCTCGATCGTCGAGCAGCACGACACTCTCTGCACGAAGCACACGGCGGAGTGTGTCCGCCTGTTCGGCATCCGGCAGCACGCGAGCGAGAAGCATCTCGCGCGTGAGCATGCCCGAGGGCGATGGCGGATCAGGTGCGACGGGAAGCTCGGCGAGCAGCGAACCGTCGGCAAAGCGACCCACGATGTGAGAGTTCGGAGGCAGCCAGTCCAGCGTTGCCCACACGCGCACGGTCCGCGCGTTCGGATCGAGCACGGAGATACGCCGCTGCGCATGGTCCCACACGTACAGGGAGTCTCCCACCCCACGCCACATGCTGGCGAACCCGTCGAAGTCGCCCGGACCGCGACCTCGTCGTCCCGACTGACCGACGGGCGCGCCCTGCCGATCGTACACACGCACGCGGTAGGCGCCCCGATCGGCGATCGCAATGTTGCCGCTCAACAGCCGGACGGCCGCGATCACGTCGAGCAGGGCTTCGTCCGTCGAGCGCTCGAGGTCACCAAACACCACGGTCGGTGTTGCCGCCAGGCGGAGTACCGGAAGCGCCGGGCCATCGAAGGCGGACCCATCACCAGCTTGCTCGGCGGAGCACGCGACGACACACGTGATCAGACACAGCAACGCGCGCGCATATTTCACCGATCTGCTCGCCATGAATGCCGGTTCGTGTAGCGGGTCAACGGCAAGTTCGATCGAAGACGCCGGACTGGCAAGCCAGCACAACCGCTCGCGCGTACGCGGACACTCCCCCATACTCCCGCGGCCCCCTTTCCACCTCACCCTCCGCCGCGCTCCATGACCAAATCCGCGCTGCTTGCCGCCATCGTGCTCCTCGCCGTGCTCTTCGTGGCGCGGTGGATTCAGGCCGTCCGGCGCAGCGACAACGCCACATGGCACTGGCCGTCGCCCATACAATGGCTCATCGGCGCGGCCGTGAACTTCTTCGACACGCTTGGCATCGGCTCGCTCGCCACCACCACCACCGCCTTCAAGGCGCTGCGCATGGTGCCCGACGAACGACTGCCCGGCACCATGATCGTGGGGCTCACGCTGCCTGTGGCTGCGCAGGCGCTGATCTTCATCACCGTGGTGCAGATCGACACCACCATGCTCGCCCTCATGATTGCCACGGCCCTCGCCGGTGGATGGCTGGGCGCCGGCGTGGTGTCGCAACTGCCGCGCCGCCGCATTCAGGCGGGCATGGGCACCGCGCTGCTCGTGGCCGCACTGTTCATGGTGCTCAGCCAACTGGGGCTCATGCCCGGCGGCGGCGAAGGGCTCGGGCTCACTGGCCCTCGTCTCCTGCTGGCACTCGCGGTGAACTTCGTGCTTGGCGCACTGATCATGGTCGGCATCGGCAACTACGGGCCCACCTTCGTGCTGCTGAGTGTGCTCGGCATGGACCCGCGCGCCGCCTTCCCGATCATGATGGGAAGCGGCGCCTTTGCGGCGCTGCTTGGTGGGCTGCGCTTCCTCAAGGCCGGCAGCTTCTCGCTGCGCCCCGCGATCGGCCTCACACTTGGCGGCGTGCCCGCGGTGCTCGTGGCGGGACTGCTCGTGAAGTCGCTGCCGCTCGACGTGCTGCGGTGGGTCGTGGTGGTGGTGGTGGTGTATGCGGCGGTGGTGATGCTTCGCGCCGCGACCGCATCACCGGCGAGCACAGACCGTGATCACACGATCCCGTCTCGCGCTCCCTGACCGTACGCTGCAATCTGATAGCCCAATCTCGACTCGCTCTGCCTGACCGAACGCTGCAAGTTGCACGGAGGTTGATCGCGGTCCGTGATCAACGCGCGATTGTACGCGCTCCCCTCCACCGGTCTGTTCATGCCCACCACCGCTCATGCCATCGCGGCATTCGCCCCCGACAAGCCACTCGGCCCACACACGATCGCACGTCGTGATCCCGGCCCGAAGGATGTCGCGATCGAGATCCAGTTCTGCGGCATCTGTCACTCCGACATTCACTTTCTGCGCGGCGAGTGGGGCGAGATTCCGTACCCCGCCGTGGCCGGCCACGAGATCATTGGCCGAGTGACGGCGGTTGGCGCGGACGTCAGCAAGTATGCGGTGGGCGACACGGTGGGCGTGGGCTGCCTCGTGGATTCCTGCCGCAGCTGCCCGTCGTGCGCAGAAGACCTCGAGCAGTATTGCACCAATGGATCGACGGGCACGTACATGGGTGTGGACAAGCACACCGGTGGTCCTACGTACGGTGGCTACTCGTCGTCGATCGTCGTCGATGAAGACTTCGTGCTGCGCATTCCGTCCAACCTCGATCTCGCCGGTGCGGCGCCATTGCTGTGCGCCGGCATCACCACGTTCTCTCCGCTCAAGACCTGGGGTGTCGGTGCCGGCTCGGTGGTGGGCGTCGTGGGACTCGGTGGCCTGGGGCACATGGGCGTGAAGTTCGCCGTCGCGATGGGCGCGGAGGTGGTGGTGTTCACCACGACGCCTGGCAAGGTGGCTGACGCCAAGGCGCTCGGCGCGCACGAGGTGGTGATCAGCACCGATGAGGAGGCGATGGGCCGTCAGGCCGGTCGCTTCGACTTCATCCTCAACACGGTGGCCGCGTCGCATTCGCTCGATCCGTTCGTGGCGGCGCTCAAGCGCGACGGCACGATGGTGCTCGTGGGCGTGCCGGCGGAACCGCACCCGTCGCCGTCGGTGATGCCGCTCATCTTCGGTCGCCGCCGCATTGCCGGCTCACTCATTGGCGGCATCAAGGAAACGCAGGACATGCTCGACTTCTGCGGCGAGCACAACATCACGTCACAGATCGAGAAGATCACGCGCGATGACATCAACACCGCGCATGAGCGCGTGCTCAAGAGCGACGTGAAGTATCGCTTCGTGATCGTGATGTAGCCGGACCGCTACCGGGGAGCTTCGATCGGCTCCCCGGTACGCGCCTCCTCGATGATGCGCAGCATTTCGCGCACATCGGTGATCTTCGTTCGCGTGCGTCCAGCCGAAGCACCGCGCGACTTCTCGGCGCGGTCGAGCGCCTGCCAATCGTCCCACGTGGTGACGTGCACGTTGCGTTCCGCAAGCAGCGCATCGATGGAACTCACGTTCGCGTCAGCGCGCGGAATGTCCCCCGCTTCGGCATCGGCGAGCACGCGCGCCACGGTGTCGGCCGCACACAGCTTGTTCGT
>JAABRL010000002.1:0-35904 GCA_011390935.1 Gemmatimonas sp. | reverse complement strand
GTGCGATCGCTGTCCGCGCCGTAGCAGAGGATGAGCACGTCGTAGCGCGCGCGCAGCTCGTCCACGGTGACGTCCCGCCCCACGTGCACGTGCCCGAGGAAGCGAAAGCCAGGCTGGGTGGCGATGCGGTCGAAGATGCGCGTGACCGACTTGATTTTGGGGTGGTCGGGCGCGACGCCGCCGCGCACCAACCCGAATGGCGTGGGGAGTCGGTCGATGAGATCGATGCGGATGCCCGGCGCCGCCTTCTGGAGCGCCTCGGCGGCGTAGAAGCCTGCCGGGCCAGATCCGACGATCGCGACGCGCAGGTCGGTCGGAGAAATGGTCATGGGTCGAACGTAATGGCCGACCGGGGGTGCGAAAAGCGGGGCGCGGCGGTCATGAGCGCCCGATCGCGACGCTCAGCCGCCAGCGTCTTCGGAGGAGAAGAGGCGCGGGTCCACCCAGCCGGTCACTTCGTCCTGCGTGATGCGGCGCCAGCCGCGTCGGGTCTTCCCCAGCAGCGCGCGCGAGTCGGGGCTGATCACGCCCACCACCTCACTGTCGGGGCTCGCGTCGTTTCGCACGTTCACCCATGTGCGCGCGACCGCGGGCTGCCAAGCCGTCGAGTCCGGCGCAATCGTCGCCTGGCTCGGTGCTTCCGGCGTGTCAGGCAACGCCTGCTCATCAGGCGCCGCGCCCCCGATCGCACCCACTGCGGGCGCCTGGCCGCTGCTCACTGGAAGGGTGGCGACCACTCGGCGTGCGACGTCCGTCCCGCCGACGGTCAGACTCGGCGCCCGATCCGTTACCAGGCCGCGGCCGAGGGAGGCACCTACCCACAGCGTCACCGCGACACCCGCCGCCGCTGCGGCCCGCACGGCCCACGGCCGGAGAGAAACCGACGGCACGTCCCCGCATGCCGAGCACGGCCGATCCACACGGTGCATCAGGTCACAGCCCGAGCAGCGCCGCAGTGCGACGCGCCGCCCCCCGGCGTCGTGGAGATCGAACGCATGGTGGCAGCGCGGGCACGTCGATGCCGCGGACAGCGCCTTCGCTCCACAGGCGTCGCAACGGAAATAGCCCATAACGATCGCGTTCCGGGTGAGATCACAGGATTGCACAGCAACGAGAAATCAACATGCAAGCGGTCTGTGATTCGCGAAAGAGGGAAACGCCATGCGACTGTGGAAAAACGGAATCGTGACATCCGTGTTGCGACGATCGACCGCAGCTATGGTCGCACGAGCACGGCGAGGCTGTCGCGTCGGCCCCCGGCCACGGCATGGAGCACGGTGCTGCCGGGCGCGACGCCGCGCACGGTGACGCTCGCCACGCCGCCGCCGTTGCCGGAAACAGTGGCGACGTCGGTGGCCAGTGTCGAGACGCCGATTCGCGGGCCACACAACTCGCCGAATGCGCCCGCGGCATCGAGTGCCCTGACCTCCACGGTGTCCTGTTCGCCGACGCGCAGGCGCAGCGTGTCGGCCGGGACAAACCCGATGGAGAAGACGGTGTACGCGCCGGAAGTGCACGCACCGAAGCCCCAGTTGCCGCTCGAACCCGTGGGACTGAAGTCACATGCGATGGCCGTGCTACAGAACAGCGCGCCAAGCGCGACGCGACGGGCC
Source organism: Gemmatimonas sp. (assembly GCA_011390935.1). Classification (GTDB taxonomy): domain Bacteria; phylum Gemmatimonadota; class Gemmatimonadetes; order Gemmatimonadales; family Gemmatimonadaceae; genus JAABRT01. The sequence goes on along the minus strand of JAABRL010000002.1, from coordinate 34,291 downwards.
GCCGACCGAGGATAAGCTGCAGACATGGGGAGGGCTCCGGTTCGAGGGTTGTGCAACCATTTCCACCTGCCGCTCCAATCTGCCCCGCTCCAACGCGGTGCCCATACGTCGAGATACGTAGGTGGCCAAGGACTAGCCGCCGAATCCGCAGCGCATCCGCGGGGGCACACATGCACAACCGCCCCGGATCGCACTCGCGATCCGGGGCGGTTGGTCTTCCCTCAACACCAACCTTCGAGAAGGGTTGAATCGGGCGTGCGTCCACGCCCGATTCAGTCCTTGTACGGATCAAACTCCGTGTCACCGGCCATCACGACAATGAGCGGGCGCAGCACGTGCAGCACGTCCACCGTACCACGCTGCGCGGCCAGCACGTCGGGCAACCGACGGTACACATGCGGACTCTCGTCTACACCGCCGCCACGCAGCACGACCCCCTTCTCCTGCACCCAGCGCGTCATCATGCCGGGCGAGACCTCACCGCGGCTCAGCTGACGCCCCGTCCGACGGTGACGCTTGCCGGCCGCCTGCGTGCGCGACATCACGCGCCCAGCCCCGTGCACCGTGGAGAACAGCGCCGACTGCTGCAACGCCCGCACGTGGTCGGACGCCCGATCATCGGTCACCCCGCACACGATCACGGCATCGTCCCCCATGGACCCGCCAACGAACCCCTTCTGGCCGGGGAACGCGGGCGTGGCGCCCTTGCGAATCACCACGAGCTCCTCATCGCCGTGCACCTCGCGCCAGGCGAAGTTGTGATGATTGTGCACGAGCTCGAGCTCCTCGCCGCCGAGCAGCGCCACCACCTTGCGCGCCACCCACTCGCGTCCGGCGTACGCGTACTCGCCCGCCAGCTGCATGAGCTGCCAGTAGTCGTGGCCCAACGGTGCGTGCACATCGAGCAGCACTTCACGCTCGGGCACGCGATCTCCCCACGACGCACCCTGACCGAGCGCGAGGAACCCCGACGCGATGGTGTGCCCGAGGCCGCGCGAACCGAAGTGCACGCCGACCCAGATCGCACCACGTTCGTCCACGAACACGTCCACGTAGTGGTTGCCGCTGCCCACCGTGCCGAGCTGCGCGCGCGCCTTCTCGCGCAGTGCGTCGCGATGCGATGCCGGCACAGCCTCCCACGCCGCATGCTCGAAGAGCGGGTGCCCCTCAGGCGCATCATCGGCGCGGTTCTTGCGCCCGATGCCGAAGCTCACGGTATCAGCGATCTGGTTGGCGAACTCGCTGAGCGCCGTCTGCACGGACTCGTCCCCCCCACCGAACGAGGCCAGCGTGAGGTTCGTGCGGATCGCGGCGTTGCCGCACGCAATGTCGAACCCCACGCCAACCACCGACACGAGGTCGCGGTACGCGGCCACGCCGCCGATCGGCATGACGTATCCCACATGACCGTCGGCCATGAGCGCCGCATGCACGGCCTGTGAACGAATCTGCTCGAACTGCGCGAGCGTCTTTTCTTCATGCTGACCAAACACGGACATGGTTCACCTGCGACTGTTGAAGGTGCTGCGGTTGATGGATGGGACGTGGCTCAGTCGGTGTCCCAGGGACGCCGATTGCTGTTTTCTTCGGCCGAGCGTGCTTCGTCGTGCCGGCGATCGGCGGCCCGCGTCTCGGGTGTCGATTCCACGATCACCATGACGTGCCGCGAACGCACACGTACGAGCGAGCCGACCTGGTCTCGGAACTCGAGCCACGTGGGCACGATGAGGCGCCGGAACGTGGCCCGGAGTGCTTCTGCGACCTCACGCGTCACGAAGACTCGACCGAACTCTCCGGCCACGACGAAGAACTCGCCGGCGGACGAATGCTCGGACGGTTCATCGAACAGATGCTGAATGCGGTTCATGATTCTGCTGGTGGAGTGGGTTGCTGTTCCCCCCGTGAGCGGGGTGGCGTGCGCCACCGCGAACGCTCCGGGGGTTCCGAAGGTGAGCCGATGTTCGGCGCGCGAACGACAGCGGATACCGTCGGCCGGGGAGTCGCGTGTCTCACTGCACGAGGTGTCATGTCGTCGCGTCCGAACAAAAAGCCCCACCTGGCACGAGGCGCAGGCGGGGCGTGGAACGCTCCTTCTTCGGCGGGCAGTGCGCTATGCTCTGCGCCCTGCCATCACGAAGCCTGCGCGGCACTGCCGGGGCAGTGCCGGATTCCGTCCATGCCCACGCGCACGCCGAGCGGCGTCGCGCTGGCAGACGCCGGCGCGCGGATCGATGGCGAACAGTTGAGTGAGTGCTGGCATGGAAGCCCCTCGCAGGAACGTGTTGGTGAACAGACCGCATGAAACGCAAAATCGCGCCACCGATGATTCACACAGCGAGCGGACTCGTTGTGGTGAGCGGCTGAGCAATGCGACGCATTGTGCAGCACCTCGTGAACATCGGGACGCGACTCCCAGAGCACCCATCGTAACCCCGACGGAACGATGTGTCAAGCGCTGACATGCGCACCGAGACACGATCTTCACACGGGCGGTGACAAGACGAACACAGGCCCCGGACCACACGCGTGGTCCGGGGCCTGTGCGCGAATGCAGTGAGGCTCAGTTCTCCGGCAGCGTGAGCGCCACCAGCGACGTGCTCGTGCCCGCACCGGTGGCGAACACGATGTACTGCTTGCCCTTGTGCAGGAACGTCATCGGCACGGCCGTGGTCTTGGCCGGAATCTCGACTGCGCCCACCTGCTTGCCGGTGGCCTTGTCCACCGCGAACAGCTGCGGCGGCTGCCCCGGCACGCCACCGCTGCGGCCGGTGCCGTAGATCACAAGCGACTTGGTGGTGATCACCTGCGCCTGTCCCGCGCTCGAACGCGGCGGCAGCGTCACACCGGCAAAGATCGGATCGCGGCTCGTGGTCTGAATGAAGCCGCCGTTGGGAATCCACCAGCGCTTGTCACCGGTCTTCATGTCGTACGCTGTGACGCCACCGAGCTCGCGCGGCTTCACGATCGACACGCCCCCGATCTGCGACACGCCGCCACGGCCCGCGAAACCACCCGGGCGCTCGCTCGGCGGCTGATACCCCGGCGGCGGATCGAGCGCGCCGATCAGTCCGCAGTTGTCGCGCGGCGAGCTGTAGTTGAACTCGGAGCACGGGTCCTTCTGCAGCACGGTCGTGCTCAGCGTGCTCTGCGACGCGACGTACAGCATGCCCGTTTCCGGATCGATGCTCGCGCCACCGTCGATGTTCACACCACCCGCCGCACCCGGTGCGTACCAGGAACAGGTGAACCCGTTCGGTCCGCCTTCACGCGTTGACGGCGGAATGAAGTACGGTCCCATGCGGCAACGCTTCGCCAGCTTGAGCGCCGAGTCCTTGATGGCCGGCGTGTAGTCGATCAGGTCTTCTTCCTCGAGCCCCTGCAGCACGTAGGGCGCCGGCTTGCTCGGAATCGGCTGCGTGGGCGACGTCTGCTCGCCCGGCACATCACTCTGCAGCACCGGCGTCTCGGGCATCGGCCAGATCGGCTCACCCGTGACGCGATCGAACGTGTACAGCCACCCCTGCTTCGTGGGCTGCGAAATGATCTTGCGCATGCGGCCGTCGATCATCACGTCCATCAGGTTCGGCGCCATCGGCGTGTCGTAGTCCCAGATGTCGTGGTGCACCATCTGGAAGTGCCACTTGCGCTGCCCCGTCTTCGCATCGAGCGCGACAAGACTGTTGCCGAAGAGGTTGTCGCCGGGACGATGTCCGCCGTACTCGTCCATGAGCGGCATGCCCACGGGGATGTACACCAGCCCCAACTCCGGGTCGGCCGACAGCGTGGCCCACGCATCGTTCTTGCCTACGCCGGGCGTGCCGATCTTCGATCCGTTCTTCCACGTGTCCGCGCCGAACTCACCAGGCTGCGGCACCAGATTGAACGTCCACAGCGGCTTGCCGGTGCGCTTGTCGAACGCGCGAATGTACCCGGGCAGATTGCTCACACGAATCGGGTAGTAGCCGTGAATATGCGAGCTGCCCACGATGATCACATCGCCCACCACGATCGCCGGCGACGAGTTCGCGATCTGGCCATGCTTGGGATCGATGCCCACCGTCCCATCGGCGCCGATCTTCTTCACGGGGTCCCACGTTTCGCCAGGCCGTGCGGCGCGCGCCGGCGCGGCATCGGAGATGATGAGCGGCCCGCTGTCGTCCACCGCGAGCGGCACGAGCGGGAAGCCCAGCCCCTCCTGCAAGTCAACGATGCCGTTCTTGCCGAAGGCGGGATCGGGGAGACCGGTCTTGGCGTCGAGCGAGGCCATGTGGAAGCCCGGCGTGATCACGACGACGCGCTCCGTGTTGCCATCCTGCCAATACGTGAGGCCGCGACCGGCGAACTGACGCGGGGCCTTCTGCCAGCGAATGCCTTCGTCGAGGCGCCACATCCAGAGCGTCTCGCCATTCTCCGGGTTGATCGCCGTCGCCACCCGACGCGTGCTCGCCACGGTGAACAGACGACCATTCGCGTACAACGGCGTGGTGCGATAGTACTCGTCGGCGCCGAACGTGCCGGCCGCCCACTGCCACTTCATTTCGAGCGAATCGAAGTTGCTGGCGTTGATCTGGTCGAGGGGCGAGTAGCGCGTACTCCAGGCGTCGCCGCCCCAGTAGCGCCATTCGCCCGGCACGTTGCCGCGCACGAGCTGCTGCGGCTGTTCAACAGGCGGAGCGGCATCGAGCGCTTGCACGTGCCACCAGATGACGCCGGCGAGCGACAGCGCGCCCATGACGGCGGAGGCGAAGTACTGCCGGGAACGCAACGGTGCAGCCATGACAGGTTCTCGGTCGAACGGGGTGGGACTGCGAGGCGGGACCGGCGCGTCAAGGTGACGCCGCGCCGGTGGACAACGACCAACTTACGGGTGACGACGCACCGGTGCCGATGCGGACTCGAGCAGACCACCGGCATCGCCGAGCGGCAGGTCGATGCGAATGCGCGACATGGACGCATCCGACGCGGTGAGTGCGCGACGGCCAGACGGCATGCCGTTCATGCGCAGGATGTACGCCAGCACCAGCGTGTACTCCTCCTCGGAGAGCGAGCCGGGTTCGGTCTTCGGCATCTCTTCACGGATGTACGTGTACAGCTCGCCGAGCGTGCGCCCGACCCATTTGCTGCGAAAGGGCGTCCCGGTGTGCGTGATGGCGGCGTGACACGACTGGCAGAGCATGGTATACAGATCCCCGCCGCTCTTGGCCTGCGCGGCGGTGAAGACACCGTCGGCGGTGGTGAGCCTGGCCGCCGCCTGCGCGGGCAACGACCCGACCGCACCGACCGTGGCCAGCAGCAGAGCGAGCACCGCGGCGCGAACGGCCACGAACGAAGCGCCGAGCATCCGGCGCGAGCAGTCACGAGCGAGCATGCGGGAGGGAAAAGTTCGGATCAAAGGCACATCGGAGAATCTGCCCCGTGGTCCAGCCGAGGGCCAGTGTTGACGGGTGTCACCTCTCCGAGATTACGCACCGGCCTCGCCGGCTGCTGACATCGCGTCCCGTCCCCCGGACAGCCGATCGAACACCCCCGAGAGCCCCCACGCCACCGCCAGCGACACCGCCGCGAGCAGCGCCAGCCGCAACACGCCCAGCCAGAACAGCATGCCCTCTGCCGCGATCGACACATCGTACGCGGCCAACTCACCGAACCGCTCGACCATCCAGTGCCACGCCGTGTGTCCCACGAGCGCGGACAGCACGGCCGTGAGTACAACGGGCTTGGACACGCGTGCGAACACCCACGCCAGCACGGGCACCACCACGGCCAGCACCAGCAGCTGGCCCAACTCCACGCCCACGTTGAATGCCGCCAGCGACGTGACCAGATGCCCGCCGGCGAACTGCAGCGTTTCCTGCAGCGCGAACGAAAAGCCGAAGCCGTGAATGAGGCCGAAGGCGAAGGCCACGGGCCACCGCCGCTCCAGCGCCGCCGCCGGCCGCAGCACGTTCTCCGCGGCCATGAACACGATGCTGCCCGCGATCAGCGTCTCCACGAACGGCGGAAACCAGAGCGCCTCCGGGGTGAAGCCCAGCACCGCCGTGGCCAACGTGATCGAGTGCGCCACCGTGAACGCCGACACGATCGCCACCAGCGGGCGCCAGCGTCGGACGGGAATCACCAGACAGCAGACGAACAGCAGGTGGTCGATGCCGTCGAGAATGTGCTCGAAACCCAGCGTCACGAAGGAACGCGCGGCCTGCCACCAACGCGGGTCCAGCTCCACCCGCCCCGGGTCACCCGTAAAGGTGAAGGCCCGCTCGCTCGCGTCCGGCTGCACGAAGCGCAGCACCGTGACCGTGCGCACGCCCAGATGCGCCAGCGCCGGCTCCACCGCGAATCGCGTGCTCGCGCTGATCGGCGCCCCCGTTGGCACTTCCAGCAGCACGTCGAACAGCGCCTGCTGCCAGTAGATCACCGTTTCGGCGTCCAGATCGCCACGCTGCACATGCGCCAGCGCCTCCGCGTACGACGCGAAGGCCCGATCCGACGGCATGGACAAGCGCGCCGCCGCCAGGCGCGGCATGGCCAGCGCCTCGCCGTCGCGCCAGACGGTGAACGCCGGCTGCAGCCACACGCCCGCCGCCTCCGCCAGGAGCGGCGGCATGCGCGACAGCTCCAGCGTGCCGTCGGCGCGCAGCGGAAAGTCCACGTCGCGCATGGCCTCGAGCGGTACACGCACCAGCAACCGCACCACGTCCCCCTCGGCGCGCACGAAGACCGTGGCCGCCACACGCTCGGGGATCTCGTGCGCACGGGCAGGCGCGGACACCATCGAGACCAGCGCACCCAGCAGCACTGTGAGGGCGGTGGACCGGCGCGACACGAACCGCGCCGCAAACCGAGCGACTGAGAGCATGAAACGCATGCAGATCGAGCAGAATGGGCAGGATGCACGCCACGGTCTGGACGAACCGTGGCACGGCGCGTTAGTTAGCGCACGGGCGCATGCGGTGACAAGTCGCCAACGCCCGCCCGCCGCACTGCGTCTACCGAACATACCATCCCTGCGTGATCGATACACGATCGCGCGTCCCCACCCGGGAGTCTCCCCGATGCGTGTCCCGTCCAAACCTGTTCTCGCCGGCGTGCTCGGCACCGTGATCGTCTCGCTCGCTGTGGCTCAGGCGTCTGTGGAAGACGCCGTGGCGACGCAGCAGCAGGCCCCCGCCTTCGAGGTGGATCCGCTGTGGCCCAAGCCGCTCCCCAACCACTGGATCCTTGGCATGGCCATTGGCGTGGGCGTGGACTCGCGCGATCACGTGTACATCGTGCATCGCGGCGCCGCCACACTCAATGCGCGCACCGAAGCCGGCCTGATGTCCGATCCGCCGAGCGGCGAATGCTGCGCCGCCGCACCGCCGGTGCTGGTGTTCGACCCCGAGGGCAACCTCGTGAACTCGTGGGGCGGACCGGGTGAAGGGTATACCTGGCCCGAGTCCAACCACGGCATCTCGATCGACAAGGACGACAACGTGTGGATCGGCGGCAACGGCGCCGGCGATTCGCACATTCTCAAGTTCACACGCGACGGCAAGTTCATTGCACAGTTCGGCGTGCCGGGGCGCGCGGCCGACAGCAAGTCGATGGACGCCTTCGGTCGCGTCGCCAAGATTTCGCTCGACAACGCCGCCAACGAAGCCTACGTGTCGGACGGCTACGGCAACAAGCGCGTCGCCGTGCTCGACATGCAGACGGGCGCCATCAAGCGCTTCTGGGGCGCGTACGGCAATGCGCCGAGCGACAGCAACCTCGGCCCCTATCGCCCCGATGCGCCGCTCGTGCAGCAGTTCCGCAACCCGGTGCACTGCGCCGAGCCCACCACCGACGGGCATGTGTATGTGTGCGACCGTCCGAACAACCGCATTCAGGTATTCCGCAAGAACGGCACGTTCGTGAAGGAAGTGCAGATCCTGCCGCGCACGCTCGGTGACGGGTCCACCTGGGACATCGCCTTCTCGCGCGACCCTGAGCAGAAGTACATGTACCTGGCGGACGGCAAGAACATGCGCGTGCACGTGATGGACCGGCAGTCGCTCGAGGTGATCACCACCTTTGGCGACGGTGGCCGTCAGCCCGGCCAGTTCTTCGCGGTGCACAGCATTGCCACCGACTCGAAGGGCAACATCTTCACCACCGAGACGTACGAAGGCAAGCGCCTGCAGCGGTTCGTGTACAAGGGCGTTCGCCCGGTCACCAAGCGTGATCAGGGCGTGGTGTGGCCGACAGGACGCTGAGCATCGCCGTGCACGACGCCGTGTGATCACGCGCACGGATCGCCGCACCGCAACGTCCTGCCGCATTGAAGGTCGATGTCCCCTGCAAGGGACAGCTCCCCGCTGAGCACGCACGCAGCGCGCCCCCGATTGCTTCGGCAGTCGGGGGCGCGCTGCGTATGACAAGTCACGCTGCGATCATCACTTGCGCTCCATGCGCGGCGACTCATGCAGCGCGCCGTGACCTGCGTGCCTAGCGTGGCATCACTCCTGCCATGCTGTCGTGGTGAGCGCAGAGGCAGCACCGCCTGTGCGCACCCATTCGGCGTGTGTGCTGGACGCCTGCACACTCCGAGTCACCACGCGTCCTCGGCAGGAGGCATCATGACCGTGCGTCGTCAGGCCCTCGTTTCCTCGCTTTCGCTGGCCGCACTCGTACTTGGTGCGACGCCCCTCGTGCACGCGCAACCCGCGGCGGTGCGTGACGCGCAGGCCGCGATGCGCGAGGCGCAGCGAGCGGTGCTCGGTGACGATCGCCGAGACGGACGCGATGATCCGCGCGATGTGCGCATCGACCCGCGTTCCGGTCGCGACAACGGGCGCGTGTTGTTCACCTGGACGGGCACGGTTGACCGCGAAGCACGCATCACCATGCGCGGCCGCGACATCACCATTCGCGGCGACGCGGACCGCAACCGTCGTGACAGCAGACCGCGCGCCAATGGAGCACTGCCGCGCACCGATGGCGACGTGTGGGTGCGCGTCACGGAAGGGCGCGGCAATGTGGACGTGATTCAGCAGCCGAACGCGCGCAACAACTACACCACCGTGGTGCGCATTCGCGACACGCGGAGCGGCGACGATCGCTACCGGCTCACGGCTTACTGGGCGCCTGATGACCGCGGCAGCTGGGGACGCGATGACGACCGCGGGCGCGGGAACGGGAACGCTCGCGGCCGTGACAACGGCAATCGCGGTCGTGATCGCGATGACGATCGCGGTCGCGACAGAGACGACGGATGGTACGGCAACGCTCGCAATCGCAGCGGCCTTCGTTGGAGCGGTGTGGTGGATGATGTGGTGGAGCTGCGCATTCAGGGACGGCGCGTGGAGGTGATCGAGCGTAGCGGGGCCCGCACCCGCGACGTCCGCACCGACTTCGGTAACCAGGGGTTGCCGCGCCAGAATGCAACGGTGCGTCTGCAGCGGGCCGATGGGCGCGGTAGCGTGGCGGTCGTGCAGCAGCCGGCCGTGTGGAACGGGTACACGGCCGTGGTGCGCATTCGGGACGAGCGCGGCGGCGCGGCGCGCTACGACCTCGATCTGGTCTGGTAGCACGCGGCGCGAACGTCGGGGATCGCCCCCCTTGCGCAGCGAAAACAATGGGACGAGTTTCGGCCATGGACGGCGCCGTGGTCGTCCCATTCTTTTCTCGTGCCGCACCCTCGATGACGATTGACTGGCACATTGACCCGGCGCGCGGATTGGTGCACCTGCGCTACGGGGGCACCCCGCACTTTGCGGTGTGGGCGAACACGATGCTTGAGGTGTTCGCCCATCCATCCTACGAGGCAGGGTTCGGATTCGTCGCCGACATTGCCGACTGCGCACCGCCCGACACGCCGTACATTTTGGCGTGCATCAACTTCGTGGCCGAGCACGCCGCCGAGTTCGGCAGCGCCCGGTGGGCGAACGTGACCTCGGACCCGGCCCACTACGGCATGACGCGCGTCGCGCAGGGGCGTTCGCAGGAACTGCCGAGCAACGTGGAAGTCTTTGCGACGTTCGAAGAAGCGATTGCGTGGGCGAGCCCGAGGTCAGCCGGCGAGCTGTGACGCGGCGCCCGTGCCGCACGACGGGCAGAACTGGAAGAACGCATTCTTGCGCGTGTCGCACGAGCCGCACTGATCGAAGAGCATCATGCCGCAGTGCACGCAGAAGTTCGACGGCCCACTCGGCCCGCCGGCGATCGCGCGCTCGCACCCCGGACACACACCACCGCCCATTTTCTTGAGCGCCTCCTCGTAGCGCAGAGCGCCACGTCGCTCCGACTCGGTCTGCTGCGCCACCTGCTGCCGCTTCGCGAGGTACTGGCGCATGGCCCGAATCACGAAGTGCCCGACCACGACCGACGACAGGATCCCCACGCCGTACCGCACATAGCCGCCGTAGCTCGGCAGGTACGGCACCAGCTCCACGAAGAACGCGAACAGCGCGAAGATCACGAAGCCGCGGTAGAGCGGCCAGTAGTCGGCGCGGCGCTTCTTCGCGACGAACCAGCCGGCCAGCAGCAGCAGCGGGAGTGTAAGCGCCAGACGGATGCCGAAGATGCGCAACTCCTGCATGAAGCGCGCCCGTTCGTACTCGCTCTGCGCGCCTTCACGCAATTGCTGCAACTCGCGCTCCGCCTCGGCCATCATCTGTCGTGCAACCAGCAGCTGCACATCCACGGCTTCGAGCTCTTCTTCCCGGTCTCGCGCCGCAATGCGAAGCGCGTCCAGCGCGCGCGTACGCTCGAGCACCTCCGGATCCTGTGCTGGATCGGTGGTGGCGGTACGTGTGGCGATCCAGTTTTCGAAGCTCTCCTTCGCCGCATCGTACGTGTTGTTCGCGGCCGTGAGGCCAAGCGACGCCCGCTCCCGCTCCGCCTCGCCATCGCGCGTGATCCGACGCAGCGAGTCCTCGCGGGCGGACAGTTGCTCGCGCGTGCCCTGATCGATGAAATCGTCGACGTACACGCCGCGATCCACCCCCGGCAACTCGCCCACGATCTCGCCACCCAGCCCGATCAGGAAGCTGGCGAAGACGAACGACACCACCCACATCGCGAGTGAGAACAGCCGTTCGGGAACGCGCAGGGGATTGAGCGACATGGTGTGAACGGGGAGAGGAGAGAGTCAGCGCAGACCGCAGGTGATCAGCGCCGTCCGCCACCGGCGCACGGCGCGGCCGCGGACCCCGTGTTCCCCTGACCACGCACCCAGACGTTGTCGGCCGGGTTTCGATCGGGGAAGCGGCACTGCGGGTCGAAGGTGATGCGTTCAATCGCGCGGCCGCCGAACACGAGATCGGCCGTGAACGAGCGCGCACCGGCCAGCCACACGTCCACCGGATACGTGACCACCGCCGTCACGCTGTCCGTCATGACCGCGTTGCGCATGGGGCGAATGGCCGCCCCGGTGGACGCGAACTTCACTTCGAGCACCACGGGCGACGGCATGTCACCGTCCTGCCGCACTTCCACGGACGTGCGAATGCCAGCCGTGGTCACGCGGGCGATGCGCGCATCCACGCTGCTGGTGGTGAACAGCCAGCCGTTCCAGAACCAGCCCAGATCACGATCCAACGCACGGTTCATGAAAAACATCCAGTCCCACGGTGATGGATGTTTGAAGCGCCACGCGTTCGCCCACTCGCGATGCGCGCGCTGCACTGCGCTGTCGCCCACGATGCCACCAAGCATGGAAAGCATCAGCGGCGTCTTCTGGTACGTGGTGAAGCCGTAGAACTGCGGCCCCGCGTAGTTGGCGTTCCACATCATCGGCGGTTCGGCTTCATTGCCCGCCGTGCGGCCATACGACTGGCCCAGGCCGTCAAGCACCGGCGGCTGCCCGCGCGCGTGCGCATTGGAGAGAATGTTCATGTACTGATTGAAGCCCTCGTCCATCCAACCATACCAGGTTTCGTTGGTGCCCACCGTCATGGGCCACCACATGTGCGCGGCTTCATGATCGGCCGCGCCCTGATTGGAGTTGATGACCATGGGGTACTCCATGCCGGCGCTCGGTCCGTCCTGGAGCGTGAGCTGCGGGAACGGATACGGAAACCACAGATCGGAGTAGAACTCGAGCGCGTGTCGCGTGATTTCACCGGCGCGTGCAAACAGGTTCGCGCGACCGGGCAGGTAGAACATGTGAATCGGCACCGCGCCCTTGCCCGGAATCGTGGCGCGCGTGGACTGCCACACGAACTTGCGGGCGGTCGCCCACGCGAAATCGTTCACGGTATCGGCCACGAAGTGCCACGTGAGCCACCCGCTGCCATCACCACGTTGTGTGGCCGAGCCCGGACCGATCTCGTCAGGCCCCACAATGGTCGTGATCGCATCGCTTGCTGTCACGCGCGCCAGTCGCTCGCGCGCCGTGGGGGTGAGCACCTGCTCCGGATTCTGCAGCACACCGGTGCCACTCACCAGCCATCCGGCGGGTGCATCAATGCGCACCTCGAACCGTCCGAACGGATTGAAGAACTCCGACGGACCAAGGTACAGCTCGGCATCCCACCCGCGCAGGTCGTCGTACATGGCAAGGCGCGGATACCACTGCGTGGGCTGATAGAGCGAATCGGCCCAGCGCTGCGTCATGCGATGCCCCGCCCCCGGACCGCCGGGCAGGGTATGATTCCACTCGATCTCCAGCACGACACTGCTGCGGGGCGGCACCGGCTGGGGCAGCCGAACGCGTGCGACGGTGGACTGTGCACCGGTGAGCACCGGACGCGAGGGCGTCGCCGATTGAGCGGCGGGGCCGCCAGCCGGCGGGGTGAGCGAGGCCTCCTGCCCGTTCACCGTGAGGCGCGTGATCACCATGCCATCGGTGTTCTCCGCCGGCACCCACGGCGCGGCGCGCGGTACCGTGCCGATGAAGTGGTTCGCATCGAGCCGCAGTCCGATCAGCGGCAGCGAGTCGGGGCTGTGATTGTGCACCGTGATCCGTTCGCGACCGGTCAGGCGCGAGGTGGCCGTATCGATGCGCGCACGAATGTCGTAGTCGGCGCGCAGCTGCCAGTAGTTGCGCCCCGGCGTGCCAGTGGAATCTCGCGTCCCAGCCTCGAAGGCCCGGCGGATCGCGTTGGTCATGGGGATATCGCGACGTACGGCGCGCTCGGGAAGCGGCGGCGCGGCCTGCGCGCGGAGCGAGGCGGCTCCCACGGTGAGCGCGAGCACAAAGACGGACAGAGACAACGATCGACGCATGACAGGCTCCGGACTTGACGAAGAGGGGATACCGCCGTGAAATGTAGAGAGCCTCGGGTTTGCTCGCCTCGTCCTCCACACGCGATTTCATGTCCCGCCACCAGTCCGGCTTCGTGCCCCTTGCCTACGAGCGCCGTTCGCTCGAGGACTCCCAACGCGATGCCGCGACCTTCTACGAGACGATGGTACAGCGGCGCACCACGCGGCATTTCAGCACGGACGCGGTGCCGCGCGAGCTGATCGAGCTGGCCATCCGGACCGCCGGCACGTCCCCCAGCGGCGCGCACCAGCAGCCGTGGACGTTCGTGGCCATCGCCAACGCCGATCTCAAGGCCCGCATTCGTGAGGCCGCCGAGCGCGAGGAACACGCGTTCTACAACGGGAAGGCGCCGGCCGAGTGGCTGGGAGCGCTCGCGCACCTCGGGACCGATGAACACAAGACGCATCTCACCGATGCCCCGTGGGTGGTGGTGCTCTTTCGCCAGAGTCATGGCGTCAGCGCCGACGGCAGCAAGCGCACCTTCTACTACACACAGGAGTCGTGCGGCATTGCCGCCGGTCTCTTCATTGCGGCCGTGCACAGCATGGGACTCGTCACGCTCACGCACACCCCAAGCCCAATGGGCTTTCTGGGCGAGTTGCTGGAGCGCCCGCCCAATGAAAAGGCGATGTTGGTGATGCCCGTGGGCTATCCGGCGGACGATGCGCACGTGCCGGACATCATCCGCAAACCGCTCGAGGAGATTGCGGTATGGAAGGAGTGAGCCGGCGCCCGCCGCTCACGTTCGCTCAGCGCCGCAGTCGCCCGCCCACATTCTCGAAATAGCGCAGCCCACCGGCCGCGGTCCCCACGATCACATCGAGATCACCGTCACCGTCGAGATCACCCACCGCCACCGTGGAGAACGGACCCGTCTCCACCGGCAGATCGGCTTCGCGCACGAACCGCACGCCGCTCGCGTCACTCACGTTGCGCCAGTGTTGTACGCCGCCGTCCTCGCTGCCGAGCAGCAGGTCGGACAAACCATCGCCCCGCAGGTCGGCAAACACCGGTGCACTGCGTCGGCCCACATCGATGTCCTGAAAGGTGTCGGAGACCAGCTCGAAACGCGGTGCGGTCGCCGTGCCCACGTTGCGATACAGGTTGAGCTGTCCGCTCGCTTCACCCACGATGAGATCCAGGTCGCCGTCACCATCGAGATCCGCGAACGCCGGCGCCGTATTGCTGCCGCGCGTGAGCGTGATCAGCGCGCTGTCGGCGAGCTCGTAGCGAGGGTCGGCGCGCGTACCGACGTTGCGCCACCACTGCACCTGATCGCGCCAGGTGCCCACGATGAGATCCGGCAATCCATCACCGTCGAGATCGGCCACCGTGGGCGCGTAGTGAAACTCGCCGCGCAACGGCAGGAAGCCGCGGTCGCGAAACTGCGGCGCCGTCCGCGTGCCGGTGTTCTCGAACCACGTGATCGTGCCGGTGGTATCGGCATCGGGCGCGATCTTGTTGCCGATGAGCAGGTCGAGGTCGCCATCCCCGTCGAGATCGGCAAGCACGGGCATCGCTTCGCTTCCCACATCGAGCGTGCGCACGAAGCGTCGTGTGCGCGTGCGGAACTCACCACGTGCCACCTGCTCCACGAACAACAGGTTCTCCACCGACGTGGTGCGCGGTGAGTAGGCACCACCAATCACGCCCACCATGAGATCGACGAAGCCATTTCCGGTGACATCGCCAAGCGTGGGCGCATTATAGCCGCTCGTTCGCACCGGTTCGTCGCGCGGGAAGAGCACGGGTGCACCGCGCATGTTCGGCACCGTGCATCCGGCCGACCGGTTTTCCATGAGCAGCACGCCCGACTCGAAATAGTCGCCCCAGAAGAGATCCACATCGCCGTCGCCATCGATGTCGGCAAACGCGAGCGTGTTCGCGCCGTGGCGATTGCTTCCGTGCGTCAGTGCGAAGGGATCGCGTGCCGCGTCGGCGTCCTCGCCGGGGGTCCCACCGGGCACTGGCCCGAGCACTTCGATATCCTCAAACCGCTCCGTGTGCATGGCAAATCGTGGCACGCCGTTGCGCTCCGTGCCGGGCACGGCTTCGTAGCGATCGACGGTGCCGGCGACGCGCCCCAGAAAGAGGTCGGCGCGCCCGTTGCAGTCGATGTCCACGATGTTGAGAATGTTCTGCCGATCAGCCGGAATCGGTGCGCCATCGCTGTCCTGCAGCGAATCCACCGCCATCACGTAGCGCGGTGCGGTGCGCGTACCAACGTTCCGCCACGCCCGGATGTAGCTCGTGGGGCTCTCGGCCAGCAGATCAGGGAGCCCATCACCGTCGAGATCGAAGAAGCGGTACCACTCGCCGATCGGCAGATCGAGCCACCGATCCGTGCGCCAGACGAATGTGCCGTCCACGTTCTCGAAGAACATGAGCGCATTCGACTGCTCCTGAATGAACAGGTCGAGATCACCGTCGCCATCGATGTCCACCAACTGCGGACGCGGCACCTCGAAGCCACCGAGGAACGGCTGCGGCATCGGTTCGCCATCGCGGTCGAGCACCGCAAATGGCGCGACGCGTCGGTCGAAGCGCAAGACGGTATCGCTCGTAGTGCCCGTGGTGGGCCGCACACTCGCCGCCCCGCCTGCCGTTCCCGCGCTCGTGGCACCGACGCAGGCGATCATGCCCAGCGATGCTCCCAGCAGCAGCGCGTGTCTCAACGCCGAGCGACGCACGCGCGACCTAGCGAGCGCGCGCAGCACCGGCCCCCGTAGGACCGTTGCCCAGCATGAGCGTGGTCTTCACCGCTCCCGTGGTGAGATCGAGCACCGTGAGCCAGCCGTCGCTCGCCGACATGCCGGCCATGCCGTGCATCTCGTGACCGCTGTGCCCTTCCATCACCGCCCCCGTGTTCTGGTTGGTGATGAAGGCGTAGCGACCATCGCGCCGCACGATCATGCCGTACGGCTGCGCGAGCTTCCCGTCGAGTGTGCGACGCACGGTCCACGTGGCCACATCCACCTCGGCCACCGCGTTCTTCGTGAGCAGCGTGAGATACAGCGTGCGGCCGTCGGGCGAGAACCGTGGTTCCCACGGCTTGCCTTCAACGGTGATTTCACGCACCGGTGTGAACGGCGGTGGTTTGGTGAGGTCGAAGACCAGCAGCGTATTCGACAGCTCACCGCCGGCCACCATCGTGCGTCCATCGGGCGAGAGCGCAAACTGCACCAGCGAGCGTGTCGCACCGGCAATGGTGGTGAGACGCACGCGCCCCGTCGCCGTCTCCACCGACGCGATACGGTTCTCCGACAACGACGCGGTGTGTACCCACGCGCCATCGAGTGACACGGCGAGCGCATGCGGCCGCGGAATCACGATTTCGTGTTCGTCCACCAGCGTGAACGACGTGCGCGCGATCACGCCGAGTGCCTTGGGCGGGTTGACCGCCGTCATGCTGCGCCCCACGTACAGCGAGTCGTGCACCGGGTCGAGCGTGAGCAGCCCCGGTGTTTCCATGCGCACCTGCCCCATCAACCGATTCTGTCGGTCGAACTTGAGCACCCGTCCGTCGCCAATGAGCGACACGTACCAGAAGCTGCCGTCGTCTTCGACCACCACATGATGCGGCTTGGCGTTGGGCGAAAAGCCAAGCGTGCGCAGGTCGAGCACCGTGTCGACCACCAACCGATCCTGATCGATGATGGAGATCGTGGCACCCGCCTGATTCACCACATACAGGCGGTCCTGGGCGTGGAGACGTGAGACGCCTCCAGCACCCGTGAGCACCGCCAGTGCGCACGCCGTGCGCAGGCCGCGCATGATCGCTCGACGTGCGCCGCGGCTCACTGCACGACCGGACGCGTCCGATCCTTCACGAAGAACACGCCCTCCCCGATGCTCGTGACCACGATCGAGCCGCTCTTGAAGTACGGATACACGCTCCACGCGCCGTCAAAGCTCGGCGCGCCCGAGTCGCCCGGGTGCGTGTCGAGGAACCCCACTTCCTTGGGATTGCGCGGATCGCTGATGTCGAGAATGCGCAGGCCACTCGTGTAGTTGGCCTGGTACATGCGATCGCCCTTCACGTACAGGTTGTGATCGATCGCGCGGCTCGTGCCCACATGCTCCTTCACGAGTACCGGGTCGCTCAGATCCTGTACGTCCCACACCAGCGTGCGCGTGCCCTTGGCCGCTTCACCCTGGCCGGCCGACTCGTCGCCTTCGTCGTTGAGATACAGGAACTTGTGGTCGTCGGTGAGCCACGCCTGATGCGCGTAGGCCACGTTCGGATAGGACGCCCGAGAGATGTACACCGGGTTTTTCTTGTCGGTGACATCGGCAATGCTGATCGCCGTTTCGTTGGAGCCGATGCAGATCTCCTTGCCGACATACCGCGCGTCTGGCCCACGGTACAGCACGCACTGCGAATCGTGCGAGTAGCCGGTACCCGCACGCCCCGTCTTGTCGTCGCCGAAGCAGCCGGCAAACTTCGGCTTCTTGGGCTCACGCACGTCCACAGCATGGTGGCCGCCGCCGCACGTCTCGCCGCCGCCCGATCCACCCACCACGTACATGAAACCCGTCTCCTCGTTGGAGACGATGTTGTGCGCACTGTTGATGCGATCATACGTGAGATCGGGAGCGAACTCCTGCGGTGTGCGCACGGTGCGAAGGCGCGTGAGATCGAACACCTGCATGCCGTGCTCGCCAGCGTTGTCGGCCACGATGTACACGTGATCCTTGTACACCTTCATGTCACGCCACGCCGCCGACGGCGTCCCCTTGGTCTTGGGCAGGTTGCCCAGGTACCGCGGGTTGGCGGCGTCGGTGATGTCCACGAAGGAGGTGCCATCGGTACGACCCAGAATCGCGATCTCGCGCTTGGTCACCGAGTCCGTCCACCCCCAGTTGTCATTCATGCGCGTGCCGCGCTTGCCACCGATCGCTTCGATCGGCAGGAACGACAGCAGCGACGCGTTGCCGCACTCGAACTCGCCGGCCTTGCCGTCTTCGCCGCAGAGCACCTCGGCACCCTTCACGGCGGCGAACGTCTTGCGGTCGACGGCCGGGAACACCACGCCACGCGACGTCCAGGCCCCTGCCGCTGAGCGCGCCAGGAACATCACACTGCCCGCGCCGCTGGCATCCGTGGGCATGCCCACAGCCGCGTGCGTGCCCGACACCGCCAGCGAGGCGCCAAAGCCCGCGCCGGCGTCCACATCAGCCACGCTCAGTGTGCGCATGGTCGACCACGTGCCGTCGGCATCGGGCTGCACCCGATAGATGCGCCCGGTGTTGAACTGACTCGACGGCGCCCCGATCCACAGCTCGTTGCCGGCGATCGCCACGCTCTGCCCGAAGCGCGCCGTACCCGCCTGAAACGGCACGAAGCTCTGCCGCTCGCGCCAGATCTCGGAGATGGTGCTGTACTCGAACACCGTGACCTGACCCATGCTGGCGCCGCGACGACCCGCCACGCTGAACGCGCCTGGCGCGCCTACCACGAGGCGATTGCCCGACAGCGCCACACTCGATCCCAGGCTCGCATTGTCAGCGCCCGCCGCGGCCACCACCATGGCCTGCTGCACGTACGTGCCGTCCGCTCCCTTGGCGAACACGAACGCGGCGCCCTTGCCGGTGGCGCGGCCCGGCGCACCGATCACCAGGCGATCACCATCAGCCGCGAGCGATGCGCCGAACAGATCACCCTCGGCGGCATCCTGCGCCACAATCTGTCCGGCCGGCGCCCACGCACCGGCGGCACTGCGGCGGTACACGAACACCTTGCCGTTCTCATGCGACGGCGCTCCCACGAACGCCACATCGCCCTGCACCAGCAACGAGGCGCCGAACATCGCGCGCGGCAGCGGCGCTTCGGCCGTCCATGTGCCGAGTGACTCCCAGCTCCCGCTGGCCGCGCGGCGATAGGCGAACACCGCGCCGCGGCCACCATCGGGCGAGGCCGGCGCGCTCTGCCGCGTGACGAGCAGCGTGGTGCCGTCGGTGGCGACCATGGCCCCGAAGCCATCGTTCGCCGCGGCGTCGGGGGCGGTCAGCGCACTGACGGCGCGCCAGCCAGCCGTACCGCGGCGATACACGTGCACCTGACCCGACGTGCCGCGCGGCTCGCCGACAAACGCCCACTCGCCGCTGATGGCGACGGAGGCGCCGAAGGCGGCCAGTTCGCGCTCGTCAGAGGCAGGTGCGGTGGCCGCACTCGGCATCGTGGGGAGCGGTTCGGGCAGAGGGGCCGTCCCCAGCAGGGTGGCCAGGAGAAGCAGAGATGACATGAACGCGACCTCGGGAGGGCGGAGGGCAGCGTGGCGCGAGAACTCGGCGCGACGCCAGATGCCGGAAGGAACCTTGAAATATACCGAAACTCGGGCGTGGAGGTTCGCGCCCGAGGGATGAATCGTTGTCGACCGTGCCCGATCAGCGAATGCGCACGCCGAAGCGGTGGGCGGCGGGCCGGCCGTCGCGCGAGGCATCGAGCGCCCAGTCCAACGACCAGCGATCGAGCGTCATCCCGAGGCCGCCGGTGAACCGACCAGCGGAAAAGCGATCGAGTTCGTCGACCGTCCGAAACCCGGTCCGCGCGGCAATCGCGACCCCCTCCACCGGTACCCACGCCAACTCCGCCCCACCGGCATGATGCACGGTGCCATCCGCATCGATCATGAGCTGCGTCATCGCAGAGATGTCCCAGAACGTGGCGAGCGGATAGTTGCGCCCCCCGAAGGCGAGCGTGCCCCGCCACGGACGCTCGCCGTCGGACGCTCGCTGGTAGCCGCGTCCGAGATGCTGCACCGTGGCCGCGACCGTGAGCGCATTGCCGGGGCCGAAGGGCATGGCCACGCCCACATCCGCCACGGCGACCTCATCCTGTCGCTCGGCAAATGATTCGCGGGCATAGGTGGCACTCACGCCGAGCCGCACCGGTCCGATGGGCCGTGCGACCGCGGCCGTGAGCGCCGTGCTCGATCCGGGGGCGGAGTCGAATGGTGGAAGCCCGACACTGAACCGCGGCGCGACCTCACGGAAACCGAGCACCCGCGCGCCAAGCCCAACGGTGAGTCCGCCGACCGACTGCACGCTGGCCATGGACGCGTTCGTGGTCGCGGCGTCGAGTCGGTGCCCCGACAGCGCGACGCCGCCGGCCTGTGGCAGCATGGACGGGTTGTAAAACAGCACTGCGGGGTCGACGAGCACCGCGCCGGCATCACCCATGCCGGCGGCGACCACACTCGCTGGCGTTCGCAGCACGCGCGGTCTCGCGTCGATGCTGGAGGGTTGCGCCAGCGCCACACTCGTCAACACGGTCGAGAGCAGCAGCACCGACGCCGCGGAACCACGCCACGCCAGTGGGCGATGCGCGCTCACGCCGCGTCCGGCCCCGCCGCCGGCTCGAACCCCAGCGACGCGCTGTTCATGCAGTAGCGCAGCCCTGTCGGCGCCGGCCCGTCATCGAAGACATGCCCCAGATGCCCGTCGCAACGGGCGCAGTGCACCTCCGTGCGCGTCATGAACCAGCTGCGGTCGGTGGTGGTCTCCACCGCCTCGGGCGCGATCGGCGCCCAGAAGCTCGGCCACCCCGTGCCCGACTCGAACTTGGTGTCGGATGCAAACAGCGGCAGTCCGCAGCACACGCACGTGTACGTGCCGGCGTCATGGTGGTCCCAGTACTCCCCGGTGAACGCCGGCTCGGTGCCGTGCTTGCGTGCCACCTTGAACTGGATCTTCGTGAGCTGCGCGGCCCACTCCTCGTCGGACTTGCGAATCTTGTCGGTCATCAGTCAAATGAAGTGCATGATGCAGACCATCGCCAGCGGGTCCGGGGCGCCGTTGCCCCGCCCGATCCTCGGACCCGCCGTGCCGCAGCACCGCGGCGTATTGCTCCGTGCACTCGGACACGCCGTGTTGCGCCTCAGGGGCTGGAAGCTGACCGGGACCATTCCCGACATCCCGAAATTCGTGGTGATCGTGGCGCCACACACCTCCAACTGGGACTTCATCGTCGGGCTCGCCACCAAGTGGGCCCTCGGCTTCGATGTCACCTGGATGGGCAAGGACACGCTCTTTCGGCCACCCCTCGGCTGGTTCATGCGCGCTATCGGCGGGCTGCCGGTCGACCGCTCCGTCGCCAACGCGCTCGTGGACCGCTCGGCACGCGCCTTCGCGGAGCGTGAGCGCATGGTGCTGGTGCTCGCCCCCGAAGGAACGCGCTACAAGGTGGACAAGTGGCGCAGCGGGTTCTGGCACATCGCCCGCTCAGCCAACGTTCCCGTGGTGTGCGCAGCCATCGACTGGGGCCGGAAACACGTGCACTTCGGCCCCACGCTCACTGTGCACCCCGAGGTCGGCGCCGACGCCGACATCGCGCGCATCAAGGCGCACTACGACGACGTCCGCGGGTACTACCCGGCGTTGCAGGCCTGATCTCTCGTCTCACCCGGTGCCGTGCCAAGAGCCGCTTTCTCCATGACTGCCGATTCCCTCGCCACGCCCCTCGCCGTCGCCACGCTCGGCGGCGGCTGCTTCTGGTGTCTCGACGCCGTGTACCGTGAACTGCGCGGCGTGCATGCCGTCGTCTCCGGCTACATGGGCGGCACGCTGCGCAATCCGTCGTACGAACTCGTCTGCGCCGGCGTCACCGGCCACGCCGAAGTGGTGCAGATCACCTTCGACCCGGCGATCATCAGCTTCCGCGATCTGCTCGACGTGTTCTTCGTGATTCACGACCCCACCACGCTCAATCGGCAGGGCTACGACGAGGGCACGCAGTATCGCTCGGTGATCTTTACGCACGACGACTCGCAGCAGGAGACGGCGCAGGCCGTCATCGCCGAGCTCGACGCACAGCGGCTGTGGACCAACCCGATCGTGACGGAGATCACGCCGATCGAGCACTTCTGGCCCGCCGAGGCGTACCATCAGGACTACTTCACGAACAACCCGACGGCGGGGTACTGCATGGGCGTGGTGGCGCCCAAAGTGGCCAAGGCGCGCAAGGTGTTCTGGGAGAAGCTGAGCACCGCGGGCGGGTGAGGCGAACAGAAAACGCGACGGCAGCGTCACGTTTTTCGTTCTCCCCCCTTCCGGCACGACGCGCGACGCTGAACATTTCGACTGTCCCCCTTTGGGGTTCCCCAGCGCCGCGCGCCGTCATGCGTTCGACGTGGTCCCTCTGACCCGCCGACGCCGATTGGCGCACGACGCCCCACCGGAGAGTTCATGCGCGTCACGACCGTTGGCGTCGTGGGTGCCGGCGCGATGGGCAGCGGGATCGCCGCCCTCGCGGCCTCCGCCGGCCTCCGCGTTGTCCTGCTCGACATTCCCGGCGCACCCGATCGCAGCGGTCCGGCCAAGGCCGGCCTGCAGAAAGCGATCAAAGCCAAGCCTGCCGCGTTCATGCACGCCAGCGCCGCGTCGCGCGTTCGGTGCGGCAATACCGAGGACCACCTCGAGTGGCTGGCCGAGTGCGACTGGATCGTGGAAGCGATCATCGAGCTGCCCGAGCCCAAGCAGCAGCTGTTCGCCCGGCTCGAGCCGCTGCTCAAACCGTCGGCGATCGTCACGTCGAATACATCGGGCATTCCGATGGCGCAGCTGCTCGAAGGACGCAGCGAACGATTCCGTCGGCGCTTTCTGGGCACGCATTTCTTCAATCCGCCGCGCTACATGCATCTGCTCGAACTGATCCCGACACCGGAAACGGATCCGGCGGTGATCGGCGCGATGCGTACCTTCGCCGAACGCATTCTCGGCAAGGGCACGGTGATGGCCAAGGACGTGCCGGGCTTCATTGCCAATCGCCTCGGTGTCTACGGCATGGTGAGCACCATGCGTCGCATGATGGAGCATGGGCTTACCATCGATGAAGTGGACGGGCTGACCGGCGCACTGGTGGGACGCGCCAAGAGCGCCACGTTCCGTACCGGTGATCTGTCGGGGCTCGATGTGCTCGCGCACGTCACGCGTGGCATGGCCGCCACGACGGGTGAAGATCTGGCGCTGCCGGAGTGGGTGCACGCGCTCGTGCAGCAGGGCAAGCTGGGCGACAAGACGGGCGTCGGCTTCTACCAGAAAACGAAAGACGGGGTACTCACGTACGATTGGCGCACGGGCGAGTACGCGCCGCAGCAACGCATGAGCGGTGGTGATGTGGGCCAGCTCATTCGCCAGCCGCACGCCGCACGGTTGCGTGGTGCACGCGAACTCACCGGCGCGCATGGTGCATTCCTGCGCGATCATCTGCTCGATGCGGCGCACTACGCGCTCACACTCGCGCCGTCGCTCGCCAACGATCTCGTGGCCATCGATCGTGCACTCGTGTGGGGCTACGGCTGGGAGATCGGTCCCTTCCAGGTGATCGACGCGCTGGGGCACGACTGGCTGGCATCGCAGTTCACGGCGCGTGGTGATGCCGTGCCGGAGCTGCTCGAGCGTGCGCAGGGCGCGTTCTACAAGAGCGGTGAGTATCTCACCTTTGCCGGCGTGTACGATCGCGTGCCGAGCATTCCCGGCAACATCAATCTTGCGCTGCAGCATGACGCGGGGCGTACGATCGAAGACTTCGGTACCGCGCGTCTGGTGGACCTGGGCGATGGCGTGCTCTGCTTCGAGTTCCGCAGCAAGATGAACACGCTTGGCCAGACACTGCTCGAGGGACTCGCGACCTCGCTGCGCAAGGTGGAGCGCGGTGGTTACGTCGGGCTCGTGCTTGGCAACGATGATGCGCGCACCTTCAGTGCAGGCGCCGATCTGGGGGCCGTGTCGTTCGGCGTGGCCGCAGGCGCGTGGGATGCCATCGGCGAAAGCGTGCACGCCTTCCAGCAGTCGGTGATGTCGATTCGCCGCGCGCCGTTCCCGGTGATCGTTGCGGCGCATGGTCTCACACTGGGCGGCGGGTGCGAGTTCGCGCTGCACGCCGACCGTGTGCAGGCAGCCGCCGAGACGTACATGGGGTTGGTGGAAGTGGGCGTCGGTGTGCTGCCCGGTGGCGGCGGCACCAAGGAGTTGGCGTTCCGCTTCACGGAGGCGCTGGCACCGTATGACGAAGCCGATCCCTTCGAGGCGATCAAGCGCGCCTTCAAGCTCATTGCCTTTGCGACCGCGAGCACCAGCGCGCCGGAAGCGCGTGCGCTGGGTTTCCTGCAGGCCAGTGATCGCATCAGCATGAATCGTGATACGCTGCTCGGTGATGCCAAGCAGCGCGTGCTCGATCTGGCACCGGATTACGTGGCGCCGGCGGAGAAGCGCATGCGCGCGCTGGGGCGTGAGGGTTTCGGCAACCTGCTGTACGCGTTGTGGGCCGCGCAGGAAGCGGGACAGGCGTCGGCGCACGATGTGCGCGTGGGACGTGCGGTCGCGTACGTATTGTGCGGCGGCGATGGCGCCCCGCGTGATGTCACCGAACAGGATCTGCTCGATCTCGAGCGCGAGCAGTTCCTCTCGCTGCTCGGCACGAAGGAAACCCAGGCCCGTATCGAGCATATGCTCCAGACGGGCAAGCCTCTTCGCAACTGATGACGACCATGGAGACCGCATCGATGAATGACGTCGTGATCGTCAGTTGTGTGCGCACCGCCGTGGGCCGCGGCAAGGCCGACGGTGCGCTCGCGAGTGTGCATCCGGTGGATCTTTCCGCCGCGGTGATGCAGGCCGCCATCAGCCGTGCCGGAATTGATCCGGCGCTCGTGGATGACGTGCAGTGGGGATGCGCCATGCCCGAAGCCGCGCAGGGGCTCAATCACGCGCGCCTGGCGTGGTTGCGCGCCGGATTCCCGGTGGAAACGTCGGCCGCTACCATCAACCGTTTCTGTTCGTCCGGACTGCAGGCGGTGGCGTACGGTGCGCAGGCGATCATTGCCGGCCACGCCGATGTGGTGATGACAGGCGGCATCGAGATGATGTCGCAGGTGCCGATGTCGGGCTATCACACGCGCCTCTCGCCGGAGATCACCGAGAGCTACATCGGCATGGGGTTCACGGCCGAGCGTGTGGCCCAGCGGTGGGGGATCACGCGCGAGATGGCAGACGACTTTGCGTACTCCTCGCAGCAGAAGGCGGGTGCCGCGCTCGCATCACGGGTGTTCGCGCCCGAGATCGTGCCAATCACCGTCACGCGCGACACGTGGGAGGGCGCGACGCGCACCACCACGGAACACGTGGTCGACACCGACGAGTGTCCGCGTCCGGAGACCACGCGTGAGGGCATGGCCAAGCTGCGACCGGCCTTTTCGGCCAAGGGCACGGTGACCGCGGGCAACGCGTCTCCATTCAGCGACGGAGCCGCGGCGGTGCTGGTGATGCGTCGCCGCACGGCCGAGTCGCTGGGGCTGCGACCGCTCGCGCGCTTCGTGACGTTTGCCACGGCGGGTGTGTCGCCCGATATCATGGGGGTGGGGCCGATTCACGCCATTCCGAAGGCGCTCGCGCGCGCCGGCCTCACGCTTGACGACATGCAGCGCATCGAGTTCAACGAGGCGTTTGCGGCGCAGGCGCTGGCGGTGATGCAGGAGTTGGGCATGGACCCGGCACGCACCAATGTGAACGGCGGTGCGATCGCGCTGGGTCACCCACTCGGCGCCACGGGCGCCAAGCTGACGACGCAGCTGGTGCACGAACTGCAGCGCACAGGTGGCGGGCTTGGTCTCGTCACGATGTGCATTGGCGGCGGCATGGGAGCGGCCGGCATTTTCGAGGTGTATCCCGCACGCTGACGACCGCGCGGGACGCAAACAGAACGGGGCGCCGACTCACTGGTCGGCGCCCCGTTGTGCATACCGCCCGCGAGGGCGTGCTTACATCATTGATGCCGTGGTCTGCGCACGCAGCTCACCCTTGGGGTTGGCCTTGGTGTGCACGTTCGTGTACGCCGCGCCGGTGCTCACCGCCGTGCGCAGGTCATCGAACGTTACGCCCTCGGCGAGCGCGGTCTCGCGCGTGATCGTGCCCATGGCCAGCGTGCCGTTCGCGAAATCGGTACCGTCTGCGCTGGTGAACAGTGTCGCCATCACCGGTCCGGCCTCTTCCGCGCCGCCACGATGAATGTGTACGGCCGTGGCGCCGTTCAGGTCGAGCGCGTTGAGCACGTAGCCGATGCTGTCGGCATACACCATGTACGTGGCTTCTGCCTGCGCCTTGGTATCGACCGGCTCGGGGCGCTCGGCGGCGCCGGTGAGCGAGCTGATCAGCATGTCCATGGCCGGTGCTTCGTCAACCGTCATCGCCGCGTCCGCGGTGGTTTCAGCCGGCGCGTCGGAGGCCGTGTCCGATCCGCCGCCGCATGCCGCGAGCAGCATGGACGCGCCGAGGGTGATGGGCAGGACGAAAGAGCGAGTCTGCAGCATGGGAGTCTCCGGGGAGGGGGAGGAGGGAGGCGCGCCGGCCCAATGGCCGTTGATTCACGATGGGCGCGCCCGCTGGAATCTGCAATCCTCGTGTGACACGCGATCTGTCAGGAAGTTCCCCGCTGTCGCGATTTCGCAAGGATCCGAGAACGGCGTCCACGGCGATTTCGCCCCCGGGCGCGCTCCCCATGCTCGCGGGGACACTCGCCGCGTCGCTGGGTCGCCGAATCTGGAGACGTGAACGAACACCGAAGCGTCCATCCGGGCCCCATGCTACCCGCGACCGATCGCTCCGGTTTCCAGCGCGCGCTCGGCCAAGGCTCCCAACGCGGCCACCGCCTCGCCCAGCCGCGCGAATCTCGGATCCTGCGCAAGCCCGCGCTCGTAGCGGGCGAAGATCTGCTGGGCGACCACGGCGAGCTTGAACACCCCGTAGGAAAAAAAGAACACCGGGTGCTCGACGGACCGGCCGCTCGCGTCTTCGTACATGCGGACAAGCTCGGTGCGCGTCGGACTCCCCGGCAAGGCAGTGACACCAAGGCCGAGCGCCCGGAGCAGCGGCGGATCGTCGGCCTCCACCCAATAGGCGAGCGATGTACCCAGATCCATGAGCGGACAGCCCACCGTGGCCATCTCCCAGTCGAGAATCGCGCGCACGTGCGTGAGGTTGCTCGGATCGAGCACCAGGTTGTCGTACTTGAAGTCATTGTGCAGCAGTGACACCCCCGCGTCGGCCGGCTGGTTCGCGGCCAGCCACTCGCCCACACGATCGATCGATGGCACATCGTGCGTTCGCGACTGCAGCCAGCGTCGGTTCCATCCGTCGATCTGCCGCGCGACATATCCACCACCGCGACCGAGCGCCGTCAGTCCCATTGCGTGCACATCGAGCGCGTGCAGCGACGCCATCTGCCGGACGAACATCTGCGCCACCCCCGCCGCGACCGGCTCATCGAACGCGATCTCGGGGGGTGGTGCGTGTCGCAGGATCACACCGTCCACGTACTCCATCAGAAAGAAGGGCGCACCGAGCACCGTCGCGTCGTCGCACGTGGCAAGCACGCGCGGCACGGGAACGCCCGCGGCACGCATCGCCGACAACACGCGACTTTCGCGCAACACGTCGTGGGCGATACCGCCTGCTACGCCGTGCGGAGGGCGTCGCAACACAAACGGCGCCGATCCTCCGTCCACGAGATACGTGAGGTTCGAAAACCCGCCGCCAAACTGTTGCATCGTGATCGGCGCACTGCGGCTGTCGAGCAGCGCCGGCGCATGCGCCTGCAACCACACCACCAGCGACGCCGCATCGAGCACATCGCCCGGGCGCACCGGCACCGTGTCGCGCGGTCCGCCCACGCGCTCGCTCACGCCGGTACCCGATACGCTGCGAGGGCACGCCGCGCGATCACCGTCTTGTGCACTTCATCGGCGCCATCATAAATGCGAGCGGCACGTTCATGGCGATACCACCAGGCGATCGGCGTGTCATCGGTCATGCCGAGCGCCCCGTGCACCTGGAGCGCGCGGTCGAGCACGCGGTGCAGCGTGTGCGCCACGAACACCTTGATGTACGCAATCTCTTCGCGCGCCGCACGCTGTCCCTCGCGCGAGATGCGTGCCGCGGCGTCGAGCACCATGAGCCGCGCCGCATGGATCTCGATGCGTGACTCCGCGATCCAGAACTGCACCTGCTGCTGTTCGGCGAGCGGGTGTCCAGGTGTGAGTTCACGTGACAACGCGTAGCGGCACATCAGCGTGAACGCGCGCTCGCAGATGCCGATCCAGCGCATGCAGTGATGAATGCGTCCGGGGCCGAGCCGCTCCTGCGCCAGCGCGAAGCCGGCGCCCTCGTCGCCGAGTCGATTCGTCACCGGCACGCGCACGCCATCGAACGTGATCTCGGCGTGACTCGCCCACCCACCGCCCGGCTCGCCCATCACCGAGATGTTGCGTACGAGCGTGTACCCCGGTGTGGGCAGCGGTACGATGATCTGCGATGCGCGTGCATGTGGCGGGGCATCGGGGGTGGTCACCGCCATCACGATCGCAAACGCCGCACCCTCCGCGCTCGAGGTGAACCACTTGTGTCCGGTGATCACGTACTCGTCCCCCTCGCGCACTGCACGCGTGGAGAGCTGCGTGGGGTTGGAGCCGGCATGCTCCGGCTCCGTCATGGCGAAGCAGCTGCGTATGCGTCCCGCCGCCAGCGGCGAGAGCCACTCGGCCTGCTGCTCGGGCGTGCCGAACAGATGCAACAGCTCCATGTTGCCTACATCGGGGGCCTGGCAGTTGCACGCGTAGTGCCCGAACGGGGTCGCGCCGAGCACTTCGGACAGGCGCGCAAATCGTTCGAGCGGCAGCCCTCGTCCCCCAAGCGACGCGGGCAGAAACGGCGCCCACAATCCGCGTTCGCGTGCCGCGGCGCGCAACCTCTCGAGCTGCGGCTCGACCTCAGTCCACGACGCGCGCAGCAGCGTGGCTTCCTGCGGAATCAGCACGTCGCGCACGAAATCGCGCGCCGTGTCGAGCAGGGCGTCTGTGGTCACACGAGGTATCCGCCGTCGGCCATATACACGCCGCCCGTGCAGAACGCGGACGCTTCGCTGGCGAGAAACAACACGAGTCCGGCAATGTCGTCCGGCGTGCCAATGCGTCCGATCGGCTGTCGCTCGGCGATGGTGTGTACCATCGGATCGTCCCACAACACCTGACTGAACCGTGTCTTCACGAGACCCGGACACACCACATTTGCGCGAATGCCATCGGCGCCCCACTCCTGCGCCATCACCTTGGTGAGCGAGATGAGCGCCGCCTTGCTCACCGAGTACAGCCCCAGCCCGGGCTCCGGCGAGATGCCACCGATCGAGGAGATGTTCACGATCGATCCGCCGCCACGCCCCTGCATTACGGAGTGCGAGGCACGACACAACTCGAGCGCGCCGAGCACGTTCACCGACATGATCTTGGCGAACACGTCCTCGCCCTGCTGCTGCAACGGACCAAACACCGGGTTGGTGGCCGCGTTGTTGATGATGATATCAATGCCGTCGTAGGCCTCGACCGTGCGTGCCGCGAGGCCGCGCACATCGTCCATCTGCCCCATGTGTGCCACGACGCCGGTGACCTCGAGTCCATCGTGTCGCAGCGCGGCGACGGCCGCGTCCACATGCTCCGCCTTGCGGCTCGAGATTACCACACGCGCGCCAGCCCGTGCGAGCGTGGTAGCCGTGGCAAAGCCGATGCCGCGTGTGCCACCGGTGACGATGGCGACCTTGTGATCGAGTCGCAGGCGCGCGATGGCATCGGCATCGCGGGGAGTGACGGGTTCGTGCGTGGTCACGCAGACGCTCCGGCTGTAGGTCGTGGCGCCATCCAGAGCCGACGTCACGACATCGCACGACGGCACGTCACCATCGTCGCGCGTGCGGCGTGGAAAGACGACTGCGTTACGCTACGATGCCCTCGCTCCGCGCACAAGCGGTTGCGCAGCACGCCGGTAGGCCGTCGCTTGCGTGACGATGTGCTGCGCCGGAACTTACCGGTCGCTCGAGACGCTCATTATCCTGGTGCCGATGCCCCGCTTCGCCATTCACGCCCGCTTCATGTCACGCAGGATCAGCGCCGTCGTCCCGGGTGTCATGCTGCTGCTTGCCGGAGTCACCGCCTCGGCCTGTGCCCCATCGGATCGCCCAGACATCCTTGCGCGCGTCCGCGCGGACGGCGTGCTGCGCGTGGGCTACGCACAGGAAGCGCCGTACGCGTTCTCCACCGACGATGGCGATGTGACCGGTCTGGCCCCCGAGCTGCTCAGACGCGTGGCGGCAGCCGCCGGCATCGCCGAAGTGCGCTTCATCCTGGTCGAGTTCGACCGGCTCCTCCCCGGATTGGAGGCGCAGCTGTTCGATGTGGTAGGCGCCGGACTGTTCATCACACCTGAGCGTGCACAACGTGCGCGATTCACCAGCGCGATCGCGTCCGCCGAGCCCGCCCTGCTGGTGCGTGCCGATGATCCGGCGCTGGCGATCGGCCCGTCGGCGTTCCGCTCCGCCGTCATGCAGCAGCGCGGCGCTCGCCTCGGCGTGGTCGCTGGTGCCGTGGAGGGTGCGGATGCGCAGCGGCTCGGGTATGCCGACTCGGCGGTGGTGGCGTTCCCCGATGTCAGTTCGGCGGTGGCCGCGCTCGAGTCGGGCGAGATCACGGCGTTCGCCTTGAGCGAGCCCTCGGTGCGGTGGCTGGAGTCGCTGCGCGTCGGGCGCGTGCGCGCCCTGCGCGACCCCGACGCCGAGGTGACCGAACGGACCGGTCGTCCCGCCTTCGCGACGCGGCACGCCGACTCGTCACTGCACGCGGCCCTCGACCAGGCATTGGCCGCGGTGTGCGCAACGGGTGCGTGCGACTCGCTCCGACAGCGTTTCGGCTTCACCACACCCACCCCGTGACGCGCCCGCAACCGATGCCGCGCACGAGGAGCACGCCCTCTCGTGCCTCCGCGCTGCGCATCCTCCTGCTTCCCCTTCTGCTCCTGTTTGGCGGCGGCGCGATCTCGCTCGCAGTGTTGCTCTGGTCCGACCGTGACGCGCGGCATCGTACGACCACCGCCGTCGCCGCCATCAATCATCTGTCGGTCGCGCGCCGCCACACGGCGCTCGCCTATCTGGCGGCCGACCGCCGCGAGGCGGGCGATCCCGCGTTCGGCGTCGCCCCGGCACACGCGCTGCTGGACCGGGCGTTGCTGGCGCTCGAGGACTGGCGCAATGGGCGTCCGATAGGCGGGGGATTGCAGGTCGACACGCTGCTGAACGCGGCGCTGCGTGAGCCGCTCGACGCGTATCGCGCCTCGCTGCTGGCCCTCGATCCCTACCTGCACAATGGCGCGTCGCCAACGGCCCGTCGCAGCGCCTTCGCGGATACGGAGCGCCTGGCGGACGCCCTCGAGACCGCGGTCGACGATCAGCTGCGCGCGCTCGATCGGGCGCGCAGCGCGCTGGTGGTGCTGCAGGTCACCGTGCTCACGCTGCTGTTGCTGGCGGCGGCGGTGGGAACGGGCTGGCTCCTGCTCGCGCGCGCCCGATCACGCGAGCGCGATGCCGCGCGGGCCGCGGCGTTGCAGGAGGCACAGAAGCTGGAAGCGATCGGCACGCTGGCCGGCGGCATTGCGCACGACTTCAACAACGTGCTTGCGGCC
Organism: Gemmatimonas sp.; assembly: GCA_011390935.1. Lineage (GTDB taxonomy): Bacteria > Gemmatimonadota > Gemmatimonadetes > Gemmatimonadales > Gemmatimonadaceae > JAABRT01. Next base: position 2,568 of record JAABRL010000002.1, on the reverse strand, counting down.
ATGCTGGGGCACCTTGAACTCGCGCGAGAGAGTCCGGCGCAGGACACACAGCGCGAGCACCTCGAGAGTGTGCGCCAGGGCATCGATCGCGCCGCCGGCCTCGTGCGGCAGATTCTGGCGTTCAGCCGGCGGGCCGACGGTGTCCGACTCCCGGTCTCCCTCTGGCAAAGCGCGCACGACGCCACACGCCTGTTGCAGGCCTCACTCCCGCGGGACGTGACGCTGCGATTGCTGGAGGCACCGGCGGCGGGACGCGCCGAGGCGGCCGTGGACACCGTGCTCGCGGACCCGGCCCAGCTCCATCAGATCGTGATGAACCTCGTGATCAATGCGGCCCACGCGACCGGTGGACGCGGCACCGTAACGGTCTCGGTTCGGCGACTGCCTGCCACCGAACGACCGTCATCGGAAGCGGGCGCCGCTACGGCCTGGGTCCTGCTCGAAGTGGTCGATGACGGACCAGGCGTCCCCACCGACGTGCTCCCTCGCATCTTCGAGCCCTTCTTCACGACCAAGGCCGCGGGAGAGGGCACCGGACTCGGCCTCTCCGTCGTACACGGAATCGTGACGGCACATGGCGGACGCATCACCGTGGACTCGAGGCCCGGCGAAGGGGCGCGCTTCACCGTCGTGCTGCCTGCGATCGATATGCCGCCCCCGACGCCGGTGGGTGCCGCCGTCGAGACGCATCGGCCTGCACCGCTTCGCATCCTGCTCGTGGACGACGAGCCCGCGATTCTGTCATCGCTCGGGCGCGCGCTCGAACGGTTGGGCCATACCGTGATACCGTTTGGCGATGCGCGCGATGCGCTGGCCGCCATCGGCACCGTGGAAGCGGACGTGCTGCTCACCGATCTCTCGATGCCCCATATGGATGGACACCGACTCGTGTCGGCCATGCGCGGTCAGCAGCCCAACGCCGCGTGTGTGCTCATGACCGGCTACGGCGATTCGGACGCCACTCGCCCCGACGACCTGCCGGTGCTCGGCAAGCCGTTCGCACTCAGCGAGTTGGCGGCGATGCTGGAGCAGGTGCGCGGTCAACACGCGTGACGCGACCGAGCGCGGGAGGCACGATGCGCCCGCCCATGCCTTCGACATGCTGTACCACGAGCGCTGCGCTGCGCGGTGCGACGGTATTGTCGGCCTCGAACGCCTGACACACCGCGAGCGCTTCCGGGATCTCATAGCCGTCCCCACCGCGACAGGCGGGAAAGGAGGGCAGCGACACGCGCAGCCGGTCGGCGTCACCGATTTCGCGACCATCGGCGCGATACATCGGACCGACGAGACGAGCGCCCGACGGCAGCCGCGCATCGAAGGTGAAGCGGACACCGCTCACCTGCGGATATGCGCCTGTGCCGAGCCGACGCTGCGACACGCCGTGTTCGAGCAGCGCGCGCAACCGCGCGCCCGTGAGTGGCACGGTCACAACGCGCGTTTCGTCTGCGAACAGGAAGACCGACTCGAGTTCGTGCGCGGTGATCGGACCTGGCCCCAGCAGGTCGTCGAGTCGCATGGCGCCGGAGTTGAGGAGGGCCACATCGGCGCTCGTGCCGAAGCGATACGCATCGGCCACCATGTTGCCGAAGCGACTCTCGCCTCCACGTGAGGTACTGTCGACGGCATCGATCACTTCGGGTGCCACGCCGAGCACGCGGTCCGTGCCGATGCGACGCACCAGGGTATCGCGCCATGCAGCTGTCACCTCCGCGGTGGCCGGCTGCTCGGCCCAGCCGCGCGCCGGCCGAATGATCGTGTCGCGCAGCGACCAGCGACTGTCGCGTCGTGTGGCCTCCACGTACGCCGCCGTGCGCGCGTTTGATGCGGCCTTGATCAGCAGACGCCCGTCGTGCGCGAAGCGTCGGCCGTCGTGTTCATGGCCACCCATGAGCAGCGTGATGCGCGGATCGTTCACCAACGTGGCGCTGTCGTGAAAGATGAACTGATGCGTGAGCGCCACCACCAGGTCCACACCGAGTGACTGCAGCGTGTCCACGGCTGCGCGAGCTGCGACATCAGGATCGGTGCACTTCACCCACGAGCGATACTCGGCCAGCACGGTGGTGCCGAAGATGCCGATCCGTGTACCGCTCACCGTGAGGGTGTCCCACCCACGCACGTTCGGAAACGGCGTGCCATCGCCGTAGCCGCAGTTGGCCGACAGCCACGGAAAGCGCGACTCCTGTACGCGCGCCGTGAACTGTTCACGATCCACGTCGAACTCGTGATTGCCGAGGGTGCCGTAGTCCACCCGCGAGCGATTGAACGCCTCGACCATCTGCTGGCCCGCGTACCACTTGCTCAGCAGCGACGGCGAGAAGCCATCGCCCGCGAACAGCAGCAGCACGCGCTCGCCGTGGTGGTCTTCCACCGAGTCACGCCAGGCGGCAACGCGCGCGAGTCCGCCACTGCCATCGCGCAGGGTATCGCTCACGTAGACATCGTTCACGAGCAGCACGCGCACGGGTGATCGAAGCTGTGACGGAGCCACGGCAGGCACCGGGGCGCGTGTTGCACTGCACGCGGAGAGCAGCAGCGCACACACGAACGCGGCGAGGACCGAAG
>JAABRL010000028.1:4303-51407 GCA_011390935.1 Gemmatimonas sp. | reverse complement strand
GCGCCAGCTGCAACGCCGGGTAGCGATGGCCGGTGGCGATAACCGCTGAAAGCATCTAAGTGGGAAGCGCCCCCCAAGATGAACCCTCCCTGGGACCTTGAGTCCCCTGAAGGGCCGGAGGAGACTACTCCGTCGATAGGCCGCACGTGGAAGCGCTGCGAGGCGTTCCGAGCGAAGCGGTCCTAATCGCCCGTGAGGCTTGACTCCCCCCCATGGGTTTCCATGTGGGTGTGGTAGACAAACCTGCAAAGCACGAAGCTATACACGCAGTGTCGGCGCCGGGCGCCGCGCTGGTCATGATCATTGCCCCACCAGTCTGTCATTCACCACATCCTGTACTCGCTGGCAACTAGAGCGTCAGGGCCACACCCGTTCCCATCCCGAACACGGTCGTTAAGCCTGACAGCGCCGATGGTACTCCGGTCGCGAGACCGCGGGAGAGTAGGCCGTTGCCGGCACCCCTTGCGTCGCCCCCGTCACACCCCGTGTGTGCCGGGGGCGTCGTGTTTTCCCCCCTCCCGTTGCGCCCGTCGGACCACCTGCCCATTCTCCCTGCCATGACTCGCGCCGGCATCGTCACCGTCGCCGGAAAACCCAACGCCGGCAAGTCCACACTCCTCAATCGCCTCGTGGGCGAAAAGCTCGCCATCACGAGCCCCAAGGCGCAGTCTACGCGCCATCGCGTGGTCGGCCTACGGACGGAGCACGACACACAAATGGTCGTGCTCGACACGCCTGGGTTGCTCGATCCGCGCGATCTCCTGCACGAAGCCATGCGAGGCGCGTCATTGACGGCGCTACGTGATGCGGACGTGATCGTGTATGTCGTCGACGTCAGTGCGATCCCCGTGCACGCGCTCGAGCGCTGGGTGGAACAGCAGGGTCATCCGGCATCCCCGTCGCACTCTGAGGCCGAACGCGAGATCCTGCGCGCGGCCGGCCTCGATCGAACGGATCCTCTCGCGGACGGCACACGCGCGCCGTGGCCAACCCTCGAGGAGGCCGCAACGCTCGAACGTGCGCCACGCGCGCCCGTGCTCGTCGCGCTCAACAAGAGTGATGCGCTGCCAGAGCTCCTGCGAGAGCGTCTGGCGACCGCAGTCCCGGGCGTTCGCCTGTTGTCCGCGCTCACCGGGGACGGGATCGATGCCTTGGTGACCGACGTCACAGAGCGATTGCCCGAGAGCCCGTATCTCTATCCGGCCGACGAGGTCAGCACGCAGCCCATGCGTTTCTTCTGCGCCGAGTTCGTTCGCGAAACAGCTATGGAACAGCTGGGCGACGAGCTGCCGCATGCGCTCGCGTGCGCCATCGAGGAGTACCGCGAAGGCTCATCGCCCTTGTACATTCGTGCGGTCTTGTATGTGGAGCGCGAGAGTCAGAAGGCGATTGTCATCGGAGCGGGTGGGCAACAGATCAAGAAGCTCGGTCGCGTGGCTCGTGAAAAGATCGAGCAGTTCGTTGGCGAGCCGGTGTACCTCGACTTGTGGGTGAAGGTGCTGGCCAACTGGCGAAAGAAGCGAGGGGCGGTATCGCGCCTCGGCTACGGTGATCCCAACGCTCGTCCCTCGGCGTGATTCGATTGGCTCGATGCTGGTGCACGCCGCGCGTGATCGCGGCCTTCGTTCTGTCGCTGTGCCTTGCCGAAACGGCAAGTGCCCAGGCGGCTGGTGCAGAGTTTCTCATGTTGCCCGTCGGCGCGCGCGGCGTGGGTGCGGGCGAGGCGGCCGTCGCCGATACCCTCGGCGTCGATGGTGCCTGGTGGAATCCGGCATCGCTCGCCGCGATGCAGCGCTCAGAGCTGTCCCTCAATGGGTCGCAGGCGTTCATCGGAACCAGCGCCGCGATCGGATTTGCTCGTCCGTCAAAGGCGCTCGGGACGATCGCGATTTCGGCTACCATTCTCGACTACGGCGATCAGGGCGCGACCGAGGGTGGAGCGGGCGGTGACGTCGGAACGATCAGCATTCGCAGCTCGATCGCGATGCTCTCCTACGCGACGCCAATCGGTGATCGATTGCGCGTGGGGCTCAGCTACAAGTATGCGCGGCTGGCGTTTACCTGCAGCGGGCTGTGCGGACCTGTGCCACAGTTCATTGGCACGTCTGGTGCACTGGATGTCGGTGCGCAGTACGTCTTGCCAACAAAAGCGCCACTGACACTCGGCGCGGCTTTGCGGCACGTTGGTCCTGATTTCCAGGTGCGGGATGCCGAGCAGGCGGATCCGCTGCCCCGAACCTGGCAGGTTGGGGTGAGCGGTCGTGTTCCGTCCGCGGCCATGGCGGAGCAGTCGCTGTCGATGGACGTGGTCGCCGATCTGCTTGGAAGCCTCGCAAACACCGGTATCAGTGCGCGCGTGGGCGGCATTGTGACGTATCAGGCGAAGTACTCGCTGCGCGCGGGGTACACGCTGGAGAACGGTGAGCGCGGTGGCGCAGCCGTTGGCGTGGGTGTGTTCCTGTCGGAGGGGATGGTGCTCGATCTCTCTCGGCGATTCGGCGGTCTATCCGCGCAGGCGGGTCAGCCGCCGACGTATGTTGCACTTCGCTTCCTGTTCTGAGATGCGCAGCGTGCAACGGCAGGTCATGACCTGCGCGCCGCGCGTTGCGGCGCTCGTGCTGTGGCTCGCGCTGCGCGCGAGTGAGGCGAGCGCCCAGCCCGTGCACCCGACACCAACGGTGGCGAGTGGACCACGTGCTGCATGGATGCCGACAGAGGCTGACGTCGCGCCCAGTGATGTGTCGCACCGCGCGGAAGCACGGCTTGCGCTTGCTCTGCGGCGCGATCGTCCGGCGTCTGATGCCTCCCTCGATGCCGTGTCGCCCTGGTACGCGCCGCCGCTCTCTGCGCTGGTGCCGGGGATGGGGCAGGGGTTGCTCCGGCAACAGCGCGGCATCGTGTATCTCGTCGCGGAAGGCTACCTGATCCTGCGTGCGCTCGGCTCACAGCGTGATGCCCGCCGAGAGCGCGATGCCTATCGTGAGATTGCGCGCACGGTCGCTCGTGAGAGTTTTGGCGAGGACCGTCCCGATGCCGCGTGGGAGTACTACGAACGGCTGCAGTACGTGCTCGAGAGCGGCGCTTTCAATCGTACGCCTGGTGCGGCGCTGTCACCCGAGACGGACCCGGCGACCTTCAATGGATCGATCTGGCGTCTTGCGCGTGAGACGTTCTGGCGGGACCCGGATGTGGCCCCTGATCCGGGCTCATCGGAGTATCAGAGCGCACTCGCCTTTTACGAGCGTCGCGCGGTAGGTGAGTCCTTCCGCTGGAGCTGGCGCGATGCGCAGCTCGAGCAGGATCTCTATCGGCAGACCATCGACCGCAGCAACGATGCCTCACGGCAGGCCCGACAAATGGTGGGCTTGCTGCTGGCCAACCACGCGTTGAGTCTGGTCGATGCCTACGTGAGTGTCAGGCTGCGCGTGTTCGGTGAGACAGACGGCGCCTCGCGCCGCGTCGGTGTCGCGGGTCAACTGCCGCTCCCGGGTCCTTTCCGCTGATTCGTCACGGATTTGGTGACGGCCGTTACATCGTGCCGAAGTCCGCCACATGATCGTCTAGCGGTGAGGGGTTCACTCGGGTGAACATCCTGTTGCCGGCCGATACGTGATCGGCCTCACCCCGACCATCATGGCGCCGCGCGCGACCAATGACCGAGCCTGCGATCACCGAGCATACCATCGTCGTCGTCTCGGACGGCGCGCCGCTGCCTTTCTGGCTTGATCGCTGGTTGGTTGCGACGGCGGATGCTGTGCTGTCGTGTGCGGACAGCGAATCGGTGATGGCGTGGGCGCTCCGTGCCCGGCCGCGTGCGATCGTACTCGACGCTCGCGGTGTGCGTACCGACGTCTACGCGTTGAGCGAGCGACTGAAACGCGATTCATGGACCGCCATCGTGCCGATCGTGCTGCTGGATTCGACGGTCGACGTTCGTCGCGCGTTCGGGAGTGGTGCCGATGAGGTGCTGACGGTGCAGATGACGCCGGATGAAGCGTCATCCCGTCTGGAGGCGCTGCTGCGACGCTCGGACCGTGATACCGATGTGCACCCCTCCACGCGCCTTCCGGGGGCGCGCGAGATCGAGGCCGAGCTCGGGCGACGCATGGCGCGCCATGAGCTGTTCGCGGCCTGTTATGCGGACCTGGATCATTTCAAGGAGTTCAACGATCGGTACGGGTTTCACGAGGGGAATGAGGTCATTCGACTCGTCGCGCGCCTGTTGCACGATGTGGTGAAGGGGTTGTGCGGGGAGTCCGGGTTCGTGGGGCATATCGGCGGCGATGATTTCCTGTACATTGTTCCCATCGTCGCCATGTCGCGGGTGTGTGATGAGGTCATCCGCGTATTCGACGAACTTGCCCCGCTGCAGTACTCGGAGGCGGACCGTCGGGCCGGGTATTTCCTCGGCAAGGATCGCCGCAACCAGCTGTATCGGGTTCCTCTCATGACACTCTCGGTTGGCGTGGTGACGAATCAGCATCGGCGATTCGGCCGGCCCGCCGAGGTCAGCGAACTGGCGACAGAGATGAAGAGCTACGCGAAGACATTGCCGGGTTCGGTCTGGACGGTCGATCGTCGCCGAGACGACGATCCGGTTGAGGCGTCTCGCGAGGCGCGATCCCGTGACGCGGTGTCGGCGCCGGCGCAGGCCGCCGCCGGCGCGGGCGCGACCGTGCTGCCGCTGCGACCGAGGCAGGCCCGATGACGGTGTCGTGTCCCGACTGTCGCTCGGTGTTTCGCGTTGATCCGTCCAAGGTGCCGGCGACCGGTGTCCGGGCGCGATGCTCGGTGTGCGGTGGGATCATTGTCGTGTCCGGCGGAACCGGCCCCATGCGCACCCCGGTGCGCACGCCGGTGCCGGCCGTGTCGTCGTTCCCGACGGCTCCGCCGAGAACGGCCCCACCGATGACGGCGCCACCCCGGTTGGGGATGCGCACGCCGTCGCTGTCAACGGGCGCGGTGCCGGGGGCGGTGCCGGGCGCCATCACGCCACGCATGGCGACGCCGACGGCGGCGCCAGGGCGAATCGCCCGGATGACGCCGCCGCTGGCTCCGCCCGCGGTGCAGACGCCGGTCGCGGCTGCGCCCTTCGCGCCGCTGCCCGCTCCGACGCTGACGGCGACGCCCGTTCCAACGCCGGCGTCAACCGCAGCGCCGACTGCGGCCGCCGCCGCGGCACCCGTCGGCACGCCCCGTCGGGCGATCAACCCCTTCCTGAACGCGGACCCCGGGCAGCGGGCGCGTCGTCTGGCGCGCGCGCTCGTTTCGGATCTGGTGGCCTATCATCCGCGCAAGCGGGACGAGGGGTTGGCGCAGGGCACGCTGCGGCAGCTGTTCCGTGAAGAGATCAAGAAGAGCTACGAAGAGTACGTGGAACAGGTCGGGAAGGAGCTGGCGGAATCGACGCCGCACTTCCAGGAGGCGCTCAACGACATTCTCGCCGGTGGCCAGCGCCTCTTCTGAGCGCGCACTCACTGGAGCGCCGAGCGAGCGGGCGCTATCTTGTACGTCGGCAACGTGAAGTCATTCTACGAGCCGCGCTCCGGGACCGGAGTGGCGGCTTGTGTCGTTCTCGGAGGCATGATGCTGGACGGACAACGGGGGGCGATCCTGGAACAGGCCGCCACCAAGCTCGACGACATGCGGAGGTATCTTTGACCTTGAGGCCAAGCGACACGCGCTGATGGCGCTCGAGAACGAGATGGCCGAAGCCTCATTCTGGAACCTGCAGGACCGCGCACGCGACGTGGTGCAGCAGGTGAAGCTGCTCAAAGGGTGGGTCGAGCCGTGGGACGATCTCACGGCTCGCGTGCAAAGCGCCCGTGAGCTCGACGAACTGCTTGCCGTGGAAGACGACGCGGCGATGGCGCGCGAACTCGACGCGGACGTCGCGGCGATTCAGTCTGCGCTCGAGGAGTTCGGTTTGCGGACGTTGTTGCGTCTGCCCGACGATGTGCGCGACGCCCAGCTCGAGATCTCCTCCGGCGCCGGTGGCACCGAGGCGCAGGACTGGGCGCAGATGCTCATGCGCATGTACACGCGTTGGGCCGAGAAGCGCGGCTATTCGGTGGAGCTGCTTGATCTGTCCGAGGGCGAAGAGGCCGGCATCAAGGGGGCGGTCCTCGAGATCAAGGGGCAGTACGCGTACGGATTTCTGAAGGCGGAATCGGGCGTGCATCGGTTGGTGCGCATTTCGCCGTTCGACGCGCAGGCGCGGCGCCATACGTCGTTCGCTTCGGTGTTCATCTACCCGGTCGTGAACGACGAGATCAACATCGAGATTCGCGATGAGGACATCAAGATGGACGTCTTCCGCGCGTCCGGTGCTGGTGGACAGCACGTCAACAAGACATCGAGCGCGGTACGTCTCACGCACATTCCCTCGGGCATCGTGACCACGTCGCAGCAGGAACGCTCGCAGCTGAAGAATCGCGGACACGCAATGAAGCAGCTCAAGAACAAGCTGTATCAGCGGGAGCTGGAGAAGCAGATGGCGGCCAAGGCGGCGATGGACGCGAACAAGATGGACGTGACATTCGGCAGCCAGATTCGCTCGTACGTGTTTCAGCCGTACACGATGGTGAATGACCATCGCACCGAGCTCAAGATTGCCGACATCGAAAAGGTGATGCTCGGTGGCATTGATCCATTCATCGAAGCCTGGCTGAAGCAGTCGGGTGACGTGTCCGACGGGAGTGCAGCATGAGTGAGTCTGCGGGTGACGTGACGAACGCGGAGCAGCCGGGCGAGGATCTCGGCTTCGTGATGCGCGACCGGCTTGCCTCGCTGACGCGGCTGCGCGAGCGGGGCGTGGAGCCGTTCGCGTATGCGTTCGATCGGTCGCACACCACGGTCGAGGCCCGTGCGCTGCTTGGCGAGGGTGACGAGGAAGGCCCGGTCGTGCGGTTGGCGGGTCGGATTGCGTCGTGGCGCGGGCAGGGCAAGACGGCCTTCGCGCATCTCGTGGATCAGGAGGGACGGCTGCAGCTGTACCTGCGTCGCGACGAGCTCGGCGAGGAGGCATGGGAGACCTCGAAGGAGCTGCACCTCTCCGATGTGATCGGTGTGGAAGGCCCGCTCATGCGTACGCGCACGGGTGAGGTCACGGTGCGCGTCACGTCGCTCACGCTGCTGGCGAAGGCGCTGCGTCCGTTGCCGTTCGGCAAGGAGCAGGTGGTCGACGGTGAGATCGTGCGCTACAGCGCGTTCAGCGACACGGAGCAGCGCGCGCGGCAGCGCTACGCGGATCTGGCCGTGCATCCGGAGGTGCGCGCGCTATTCACGGCGCGCTCGCTGCTCACGCGCACCATTCGCCGGCATCTGGATGACCTCGGCTATCTCGAAGTCGAGACGCCGGTGCTGCAGCCGTTGTACGGCGGGGCGGCGGCGCGTCCGTTCATCACGCACCACAACGCGCTCGATATGCCGTTGTATCTGCGGATTGCCGACGAGCTGTATCTCAAGCGCCTCATCGTGGGCGGCTTCGAGCGCGTGTACGAGATCGGCCATGATTTTCGCAACGAAGGCATCGACCGGACGCACAATCCGGAGTTCACGATGCTGGAGTTCTACGAGGCGTATGCGGATTACCGCACCATGATGACGCGTGTGGAATCGTTGCTGGTGGCGGCGGCGGATGTGCTGCGCGCGGTCCCCACGATTGGCGCGTCGGTGCCGACGCTGGTGACGCCGTTTCCGCGCATCGAATGGGTGCCGTCGCTGGTGCAGGCGGCGGGTGTCGATGTGCTGGCGCTCGACGATGCGGGGCTCAAGGAAGTCGCCGCGCGCATCGGTGTGGAGCGGCCCGGCTCGCTGAGCCGTCCCAAGCTGCTGGATGAGATGTTCCAGGCACTGGTGGAGTCGAAGATCGATACGCCCACGTTCGTGGTGGACTACCCCAAGGCGCTGTCGCCGCTGGCCAAGCCGAAGCGTGGCGACGACACGCTCACGGAGCGGTTCGAACTGTTCGCGCGCGGCAAGGAGCTGGCGAATGCCTTCAGCGAACTCAACGATCCGATCGATCAGCGCGAGCGCTTCGAGGCGCAGGCGCGTCTGAAGGCGGCGGGTGACGACGAGGCCACGATGGTGGACGAGGACTACCTGCGCGCGATGGAGTACGGCATGCCGCCCACCGGCGGCGTTGGTGTCGGCATTGACCGGCTGCTGATGTACCTCACGGACACGGCGAACATCCGCGACGTGATCCTGTTCCCCACGATGCGCCCCGAGTAGGGCGGCGTCCCGTGATCATGGCACCGCGCTGCCTCGTCGCTCGTTGACCCCTCGCATGCCTTCGCTCTCGCGTCTGGAACTCTCCATTGCGTGGCGCTATTTGCGCAGTCGACGCGGGTCGCGTCTGCTGTCGCTGATCAGCGTGATTGCGATCGGCGGGGTGCTGGTGGGCGTCGCCGCGTTGATCGTGATCATGGGCGTGATGAACGGGCTGCAGCGCGATCTGCGCGAGAAGATCCTGATCGGATCGCCGGACGTGCGCATTTTGCCGTACGGCGAGGCGCTGCGCATGAGCGGCTGGGACACGACCGTGGCGCGAATTCGCGCCGTGGATGGGGTCGTGGCGGCCGCCCCGTTCGTGCAGAGTGAAGGACTGGTGACCAACGCCGCCGGGTTCCGCGCCGGTGCGCAGGTGGTGGGTTTGCCGTCGCGCGATCCCGATGCCCTCGATCCCACGAGTGTGCGCGACAAGGCGATTCTGGGATCCTTCACCTTCGAGAAGGACGGGCGTGCCATCGGCGCGGTCGTGGGCAAGTTGCTGGCCGCAAACCTGAACGCGTGGCCTGGCGACACGATCCTGCTGCTTGGCTTCAACAACGTCACCATCAACGAAGCGACGGGCATTCCGATTTTGCGTCCGGATACGTTGGTGGTCACCGGAATCTTCGAAACCGGGATGTACGAGTACGACAACGTGTACATCTACGTGGCGCTCGAGGCGGGGCAGAAGTTCGCCGGGCTGGACGGCGACGTGACCGGCATCGAGGTGCGCACGATCGACCGATGGCAGGCGCCGGAGATCGGCCGCCGACTGGTCGATGCACTCGGCCCCAACGTGCACGCGGTCGACTGGCAGGCGCAGAATCGCTCGCTGTTTCAGGCGCTCAAGCTCGAGAAGCTTGGTATGGGTGTGATTCTGCTGCTCATTATCATGATTGCGGCGTTCAACATCGTCTCCACGCTCACGATGGTGGTGTCGGACAAGACGCGCGAGATCGGCATTCTGCTGGCGATGGGGATGCCGGCGCGGTCGATTCGGCGGATTTTTCTGCTGCAGGGCGTGGTGATCGGCGCGGTGGGCACCGCGGCCGGCGTGCTGCTTGGTCTCACGGTGGCGGTGTTGCTGGAGCACGTGTTCCCGATTCCGCTCGATCCGTCGGTGTATTTCATCGATCATCTGCCCGTGACGACCGATCCCTTCGAAGTGCTGCTGATCATGGTGGCGAGCGTGGCCGTGTCGGCACTGGCCACACTGTATCCGTCTGCGCAGGCCGCGAAGCTGTATCCGGTCGACGCCATCCGGCACGACTGATGGACGACGCGCCGACGATGCCGGACGCGCTCGCGCCGAGTGCCGCGACGGAGACGCGTCGCACCGTGATCGAAGCTCGCGATGTGAGCAAGTCGTACCCTGGTGGAGATGGCGGCATCGTACGCGTGCTGGACGGTGCCTCGCTGGCGGTGCGCGCCGGCGAAATGGTGGCCATCGTGGGCGCGAGCGGGTCTGGCAAGAGTACGTTTCTGCATGTGCTGGGCGGATTGGAGCGTCCGACGTCGGGGGTGGTGCTGCTCGACGGGACGCCCGTGGCGGGGCTCGACAACGAGCATCTGGCCGCGCTGCGGAACCGTGCGGTGGGGTTCGTGTTTCAGTTCCATCACCTGTTGCGCGAGTTCTCCGCGTTGGAGAATGTGATGATGCCGCTGCGCATTGGCGGCCATCCCGATCGGGAGGCGCGTGCGCGCGCCTCGAGTCTGCTGGAGCGGGTCGGCATGGCCAGCCGCATGCATCATCGGCCGGCCGAGCTGTCCGGGGGGGAGCAGCAGCGAGCGGCGGTGGCCCGCGCGCTGGCGGCAAACCCGGCCGTCTTGCTGGCTGACGAGCCCAGTGGCAATCTGGATCATGGCAATGCCGAGCGGCTGCACGACCTGTTTGCCTCGTTGGCGCAGGATCTGGCGCTCGGGCTGGTCGTGGTCACGCACAATGTGTCGTTGGCGGCACGGGCGGACCGTGCGCTGGCGCTGGAAGATGGACGATTGGTCACCAGTCCCCTCATGGAGCGAGACAGCTGATGCTGTGCGATCACTGCAAGGAACGAGACGCCGTGGTCCACCTGACGCGCATTGTGGACAATGCGGTGACGCAGTTGCACTTGTGCGAGAAGTGTGCCGCGGAGAAGGGGGTGGAGACCACGATTGCGCTGCCGCAGCATCCACTGGGTGAGATTCTGCAGGCGGTGCAGCAGCAGGCGACGCCTGCGAGTGTGGCCGACGCGGGCGTGTGCGCATTCTGTGGAGCGACGGCGCGCGACTTTCGGGCGTCCGGGCGGCTCGGGTGTGCGCACTGCTACGACGCCATGGAGACCAGCCTGCGTGAGCTGCTGCGGCGCCTGCATGGCAGCAGCAAGCATGTGGGGCGTCGATATGAGGCGCCGCTCCCCGAATCGCTCGTCGAGGGCGATGCGCGGGCGGCGCTGACGGATCGTCTGCGCCGGGCGGTGGAGTCGGAGCAGTTCGAGTTGGCGGCCGAGCTGCGCGACAAGCTGCGGGTGCTGGAGTGATGCGCCGCGCTCCGCTGGACCTGTCGCTGCTCCCGGATGGTGGGGTTCGCTGGCTCGACGCGAGTGGGCCGCACGCGGATATCGTGATTTCGACGCGGTTGCGGCTCGCGCGCAACGTGGTGGGGTATGCCTTCACCGGGCGCGCGCGCGACGGGGAGCGTCTTCGGATGCTGGCGCAGGTGAAGGAAGCGCTTTCGCAGGTGCCGATCCTCGATGGCAGTGTGTTGCTGCGACTGGACGAATGCGGGCAGCTCGATCGGCAGTTGCTCCACGAGCGCCACCTCGTCTCCAAGGAGTTGGCAGGATTGGACGCCCAGCATCCGCTGCGCACCGGCGCGGCGGTGTTCCTGGGCGAGCAGGTGGGGGTGTTGGTGAACGAAGAGGACCATTTGCGCTTGCAGGCCATGCGCAGCGGATTCGACGTGCCAGCCGCCTTTTCCGTCGCCTCACGGATGGATCAGGAGTTGGGCGCGCGCGTACCGTTTGCCTACCACAAGGAGTTCGGGTTTCTCACGGCGTGTCCGACGAACGTGGGCACCGGTCTGCGCGCCTCGGTGTTGATTCACCTGCCAGGGCTGGTGCTGACCAAGGAAATCGGGAAGGTGCTGGCCGGACTGCAGCAGATGGGCCTGACGTATCGCGGGTTGTACGGTGAGGGGAGCGAAGTGGTGGGGAACTTCTTCCAGCTCTCCAACCAGACGACGCTGGGTCGCTCCGAAGAGGAGTTGCAGGACCTGCTGGTGCGCGTGGTCCGCCACGTGATCGAGCGGGAGGAGGAGGCGCGTCGTGTGCTGGTGCGCGATGCGGGGTATATTATTGAGGATAAGCTGTGGCGCGCGTACGGGACGCTGCGATATGCTCGCAGTCTGTCGTTCGACGAGGCCATGAACTTCCTCAGTGGTGTGCGGCTCGGGGTTGGCCTGAAACTGATCCCCGGGCTCAGTGTATACACGCTCAACAAGCTCCTGATCTTTGCGCAGTCAGCGCACCTGTCCCACGCAGAGGGACGGACGTTGACAGATAGCGAGAGCAACCTGGCGCGCGCGAAATACGTGCGGCAGATGCTCGCGACGGAGGGGAGTGGCGTCGAGTGACCGCTCCGGCCCTGGGCTGAGGAAACGATGAACGGTTACAACTTCACCGAGCGCGTGCGAAAGGTGCTGGCGATGGCCCGTGAAGAGGCCGCACGCCTGCATCACGAGTACGTCGGTACGGAGCACATCCTGCTCGGCCTCATCCGCGAGGGCGAGGGCGTGGCAGCGGCAGTGCTGCAGAACCTCAACGTCGATCTCGATGAGGTGCAGCAGCGCATCGAAGATACGGTCAAGAAGGGGAAGGCGGCTGCGGCCACCGGCCCTGACCTGCCGTACACGTCGCGCGCCAAGAAAGTGCTCGAACTGGCGATGGCCGAAGCGCGCGATCTCAATCATTCGTATGTCGGCACGGAGCACCTGCTGCTCGGTCTGCTGCGCGAGGAGAAGGGGATCGCGGCGCAGGTTCTGACCGACGCGGGTGTCAACCTCGATGCCGCGCGCACCGAGACGCTTCGCCTGCTGGGCACCGAGATGCCGCAGGGAGGCAGTGGCGGGTCTGCGGCGTCCGCCGAGAAGGGCGGTGCGACGCCGACGTCTGCCCCGGCGAAGGGGGAGAAGAAGTCCAAGACGCCGGCACTCGACCACTTCTGCCGTGATTTGACGGCGCTTGCGGTTGAGGGGCAGCTGGACCCCACCATTGGGCGCGCCAAGGAGATCGAGCGCGTGGTGGAGGTGCTCTCGCGTCGCAAGAAGAACAACCCGGTGCTCATTGGTGAGCCTGGGGTGGGCAAGACGGCGATCGTGGAGGGGCTCGCGCAGATCATCGCGACCGGCGATTGCCCGGAGCCGCTGCGTGACCATCGCGTCCTGTCGCTGGACATGGCGGCGGTGATTGCCGGCACGAAGTATCGCGGGCAGTTCGAGGAACGCCTCAAGGCCGTGATGAACGAGATCGCGCAGAACAAGCAGATCATTCTCTTCATCGACGAGCTGCACACGCTGGTGGGCGCGGGAGCGGCGGAAGGTGCCATTGACGCGAGCAACATGCTCAAGCCGGCGCTTGCGCGCGGCGAGCTGCAGTGCGTCGGTGCGTCCACGCTGAACGAGTACCGCAAGTACATCGAGAAGGACGGTGCGCTGGAGCGTCGGTTCCAGACGGTGGTGGTCGAGCCGCCTTCGATCGACGAGACCGTGCAGATTCTGCAGGGGCTCCGCAAGAAGTACGAGGATCACCACCGCGTGAACATCCCTGACGCCACGTTGGCGGCCGCGGCGAAGCTGTCGGAGCGCTACATCACCGACCGCTTCCTGCCGGACAAGGCCATCGACGTGATCGATGAGGCCGGTGCGCGCGCGCGTCTCGCGGCGCAGGCACCGCCGCCGGAGGTGTCGGCGCTCAAGGAGAAGCTGGAGGGGATCAACGCCGAGAAGGATGGGGCGGTCCGCGATCAGAACTTCGAGCTGGCGGCGTCGTTGCGTGACACGGAGCGCGAGCTGCAGGCCGAGATTCGGCGCAAGCAGGAGGAGTGGGAGCAGCGTCGCCTGTCGCACCGTCCGGAGTTGGGTGAGGAGGAGATCGCGTTCATCGTTTCCCGGTGGACGGGGATCCCCGTGACGCGGTTGCAGGAGGCGGAAACGTCGCGCCTGTTGCGCATGGAGGAGGAGATCCACGGCACGGTGGTGGGCCAGGACGAGGCGATCAAGGCACTGGCGCGGTCCATTCGCCGCAGCCGCGCCGGGCTCAAGGATCCACGTCGTCCGATCGGCTCGTTCATCTTTTCGGGGCCCACCGGCGTCGGCAAGACGGAGCTGGCGCGCGCACTGGCGCGGTTCCTCTTCGCGGATCCCACGGCACTGATTCGTGTGGACATGAGCGAGTACATGGAGAAGTTCTCCGTGTCGCGGCTCATTGGTGCGCCACCGGGTTATGTGGGCTACGAAGATTCGGGGACGCTCACGAAGGCGATCCGCCGCAAGCCGTACAGTGTGGTGCTGCTCGACGAGATCGAGAAGGCGCATCCGGATGTCTTCAACATCCTGCTGCAGGTGCTGGATGAGGGTCACCTCACCGACAACTATGGCCGGGTGATCGACTTCAAGAATACCGTGGTGATCATGACGTCCAACGTGGGCGCCAAGGACATCACGCGTGGGCGCTCGCTGGGCTTCGGGGCGGACAGCGATCAGGCCGATTTCGATCGGATTTCGGAGAAGGTGAAAGAGGAGATGGGTCGGGTGTTCAACCCCGAGTTCCTCAATCGTCTCGATGATGTGATCGTCTTCCACCCGCTCCGCAAGGAGCACATCTCGAAGATTGTCAGCATTCTCTTCCGCGACGTGCAGAAGCGGCTCGACGAGGAGGAGATCAAGATTTCCCTCACGGCGGCTGCCACCGAGTTCCTGGTAGATCAGGGCACCGACGAGCACTTCGGTGCGCGACCGCTGAAGCGGGCGATCCAGCGGTACATCGAGGATCCGCTGTCGGAGAAGCTGCTGCTGCGCGAGTTCTCCAAGGGCGATGAGATCGAGGTGGATGTGGGTCCGGAGAAGGGGAAGTTGGAGTTCCGGGTCATGACACCGACCACGCCCACCTGAGGCGCAGGCGAGGGCGGCGTCGCTCTCGGCAGCTCCGGATACGCCGCACGCCGGCCGAACCCGCCACTGGTGGGTCCGGCCGGCGTTGTGTTTCGCTATATTGTGAGGCTGAGTACTTCAGACGTCCCCCTGCGGGTGGGCACCATTTGGCGTTTGTCGGTGTCCAATGGGCGGACCTCTTTCCCCGTGCCCGTGTTTCCTGTGCGCTTTCCGTCGTGGCTGCCGGTGATCCGGCATGCATCGTCCGCCATTGCGAGTGTTGTTGTCGCGGCTGCCCTGCTGCTCCTTCCGGGGCAGGCGTCGGCACAGGATCCCGACGATATGCTGGCGGGTCGCTGTGCCACCCCCGATTCCATCGTGGTACGCGGGGCGTCGCGCGTGAGCGAATCCATCATCCGGAGTGAGGGCGGCCTCGAGGCGGGCGAACGACTGAACTTCCAGTCGCTGCAGCGTGCGATCAAGGCGCTCTTCGCGCTCGGTCAGTTTCACGACGTGAGCCTGGAGTGCGATCTGGAGGCCGTGCCGGAGCGCGCGCTCGTGGTGTATCGCGTGCAGGAACGTGCGCTGCTCGGCGATGTGTCCGTGGAGGGCGTGTCGAAGGTGTCGGAGCGCACCGTGCGTGACAAAGTGACGCTGCTGATCGGGCGCCCCGTCGATCCGGCTGACATCGCGACGTCGCGCGCGCGCATCGATTCCGTGTATCAGGCGGCTGGCTACTATCTGGCGACGGTCACCCCCGATTCGACGGAGTTACCCGATGGTCGCCTGTCCATCACGTTTCGCGTGGACGAAGGGCGACGCCTGGCGATCTCCGGGCTCGAGTTCGACGGCGCGAACAGCGTGAAGGCGAAGGTGGTCGCTGGCGCCATGCAAACCAAACCCGAAGGGTTCTGGTTCTTTCGCAAGGGTGAGTACGACGACGAAAAGTTCGCGGGCGATCTCGGCGAGCGCATTCCCGCCCTGTATTCGCGGCTTGGTCACATCGATGCGCGCGTCCTCGAAGACACGCTGATTGTCGATCCCGAGTTGGGGAAGGGCAAGTTGCGCATCATGCTGGACGAGGGCCCGAAGTATCGCATCGGCACCTTCGGCATTACGGGCAATCGCGCGGTGCCGACGGAGATGCTCGAACAGATGTATGCCGCGAGTGGCGCGCGCCCGGGGCTGCGGGCACGCCTGCTCGGCCTGGTGATGCGCGAGGAGCGTGCCGCCGAAGGCATTTTCGACGCGGCAAGCTTCGAAAAGGCGACGCAGGATGTGGGGAGCATGTATCGTGATCGCGGCTACATCTACTCCGAAGTGTATCCGGTCATCGAGCGCACGGTTGACGCCGACTCGCAGCCGGCGGTGAACCTTCGGTGGGAGATCGATGAGCGCCAGCCGGCGATCGTGAATCGCATCGAGATCGTGGGCAACGATTACACGTCGGAGGATTGCATTCGTCGAGCGATCGTGCTGGTGCCCGGCGGTGTGTTCAATCAGTCTGCGCTGATCAACAGCTATCAACAGATCCAGAACCTCGGCTTCTTCGAGTCGCCGATGGCGTTCCCGGTGCCGAAGCAGGTGAATGAGGCGGGTGACGTGGACCTGATCTTCACCGTGAAGGAAAAGCGGACTGGCAGCCTGAACTTCGGCGCGTCGATGGGGCAGGGCGGTGTCGGCTTTGGCGGATTCGTGGGCGTGGAACAGCCGAACCTGTTCGGACAGTGCAAGCGCGGCTCGCTCAACTGGCAGTACGGTCGCTTCTTCAACGATTTCACGCTGACCTATCAGGATCCTGCGCTGCGCCGCACGCGCACGTCGGGGACGATCAGTGCGTATCGTACGCAGTCGCGCTTCATCATCGGCAATCTTGGCCAGAACATTCGGACGGGTGCGAATGTCCGCCTCGGCTTTCCGGTGCCGTGGTCGTACAACTCGGCGCTGTCGGTCACGTACGGTGGCGAATCCGCTACGTTCACGCAGGGGCAGCTGGTGGGCGAGTGCTCGCGCAACTGCTTCCGCTCGAGCATCGGCTTCGATTTCACGTTCGACAATCGGCTTGGCATGCCGTTCCCGTTCACGGGCTCGCTGCGCACGATTACCGCGGATTTCAGCGGCGGTCCGCTCGGTGGCTCGGTGAACTTCCAGCGGTACACGGGTGAAATGCGTTCGTACACCGAGCTCTTTCAGATCGGCTCGGGAGGCAGTCCGAAGTCGGTGCTGATCGGCCTCACAACGAAGGCGGGCGCGCTCATCGGCAACTCGGGACCGTTCTTCTTCCAGCAGCAGTTTGCCGTGGGCGGCGTGATGTTCGGGCAGACGCTGCGCGGGTATCCGGAGTTTTCGATCACGCCTGTCGGCTTCAATCCGACCACCGACCAGTTCCGCTCCGATCCGGAGTCGTTCGGCAAGGCGTTCTTGACGGTCTCGGGCGAGTTGGGCGTGCGACTGAGTTCGATGCTGTACGTGAACACGTTCTTCGACGCCGGCAACAACTGGGCGTCTGCGCAGCAGTTCAACCCGACCCGGCTGTTCCGTTCGGCTGGTGTAGGTGTATCAACCGTGACACCCCTCGGGCCCTTGGGGCTCGATATGGCGTACGGATTCGATCGCCTGGCGATCGATCCGACTACCCGCCGCGTGCGGCCGGACCCGCGGTGGCAGTTTCATTTCCGGCTCGGACAGCTTTTCTAGGCAGGCACTCAGATGCGTTTCTTCATGACCGGCGGCGCAATTGCGCTTGCCATGCTCCTCCCGCTTTCGGCTCGCGCGCAGGCGGCTGGGCAGAAAATTGCGTACGTGAACACGCAGCTGATCCTTCAGGGCGCTCCCGGCGCTACGGAGGCACAGGCCACGTTCCAGAAGGACGTGGAGGCGCTGCAGAAGCGGGTCGTGGGGCTCAGCGATTCGCTGACGGCCCTCGAAGCCGCGTTCAATCGTGATCAGGCGACGATGGCGGCGGCCGCGCGTGAGGCGCGATTGAAGTCGCTGACCGAGACAAAGGAGAACTTCGAGGCCGAGGCCGAGAAGCTCAACCAGCAGGCAGAGCAGCGTCAGTTCGAGCTCATGCAGCCGATCATGGACAACGTGCGCAAGGCGCTCGACGACATGCGGCTGGAGGGTGGCTACTCCTTCATTTTCGACGTCGCGAACTCGTCGTTCATTGTCGCGGCCGACAAGAATCTCGATTTGACGGAGCGCGTGATTGCGAAGCTCCGTACCATGCCGCGCGCCGCGGCCGCCCCGCCGCCGACCGGTCCAGCCGCGCGTCCGGCTGGCGTGCAGTCCCGTCCCACTCGGCCGCCGACGCAGTGACTCCGGGTGGCGCCCGTGTGATGGTGAACGGCGGTGACGGGCAGGCGCCCGTCACCGCCGCGGCCATTGCAGCCCTGGTTGGTGGGGAACTGATCGGTGATGGAGCGAGCGAGCTGCGGGGAGTCGCCGCGCTCGATCGGGCCACGTCCGCACACCTGAGCATCCTGTCACATGCGCGCTATGCGCAGTGGTTCCGCTCCTCGCAGGCGGGGCTGGTGCTCATGAGCGAGGAGTTTCGCGACTTGCCGGGTACGCCGGTGGCGCGCCTGCTCGTGCCGAAGCCCATGGAAGCCATGCTGGCGGTGCTGCCGCATTTTCATCGGACATCGGCACGCCCGGTTGGTGTGCATGCCACGGCGATCGTGGCGCCCGACGCCGTGCTCGGTGCGGACGTGTCGATCGAGGCCTATGCGGTCGTCGGTGCCGGAACGGTACTTGGCGATCGGGTGTGGGTTGGTGCGCATGCGGTGGTCGGCGAAGGGTGCCAGATCGGGCATGACAGCCGCTTGTATCCGCACGCCACGTGCTACCCCTATACGGAGTTGGGGGAGCGGGTTGTGTTGCACGCCGGGGCGCAGGTGGGGCGCGAAGGCTTTGGCTGGGTGCCTCGTGACGGGCAGGTGCAGCGCACCCCGCACGTCGGGCGCTGTGTGCTCGGCCATGACGTCGAGATCGGTGCCAACAGCTGCGTTGACCGCGGCAGCATTGACGATACGGTGATCGGAGCGGGGACGAAGATCGACAGTCTGGTGCAGATCGGGCACAATGTGCGCATCGGCCGAGGATGCATGATCGCGTCGCAGGTCGGGATTGCGGGCTCGTGTCGTGTCGAGGACGGTGTGCAGCTGGGGGGGCAGGTCGGATTGGCGGGGCACCTGGTCATCGGCACGGGCGCCACGGTCGCGGCCCAGGCGGGTGTGGTGGGCGACGTTCCGTCAGGCGAGACGTGGTCCGGCTATCCCGCTCGTCCGCACCGCGAGCAGCTGCGCGCCTCGGCCGCGCTGCACCGGTTGGCGGCGATCCTGCGCCCGCTCGAGCAGCTGCTGAAGCGGGAGAATCGACCGTGAGCGCCTCGCTGGTCCTTCCCGACGCCTCGACACCGGCGATCGCGGTCGAGGCGCCCATTCCGGTGTCGTTGCCGTCGCTTCCGATCACCGGCGGTCGTCGCACGATCGGTCGCGAGGTGGCGCTGGAGGGCGTTGGCCTGCACCTGGGCCAGCGCTGTCGGCTGGTGTTTCGCCCGGCGCCCGCCCAGTCGGGGGTGTACTTTCGTCGGCTCGACCTGCCGGACGCCCCAGTGGTGCCGGCGCTCGTCCGCGTGGCGGTCGAGGCGCAGCGTCGCACGCAACTCGGCACCGGTGCGGCCGCGCTGCACACGGTGGAGCATGTGCTGGCGGCTGTTGGCGCGCTGGGCATTGACGACCTCGAGATTGGACTCGACGCGTCGGAGCCACCGATCATGGATGGCAGTGCGGCCCCCTTTCTCGCGGCGTTGGCGGAGGCGGGGCTCGTCTCCAACGGAGGGTCCGCCGAGTGGCTCGTGCTGCGGCGCCCGCTTCGGGTGGTCGAGGGGGAGTCCGTGTACGAGGCCGAGCCATCGCTCGGGCTGGATCTTGATGTGCGCATTGCGTTTCCGCACCCGTTGATCGGGACACAGGTTGGCAGGTATCATGTCACCCCGGAGACGTTTGCCCGCGAACTGGCGGCGGCGCGTACCTTCGGATTCGTGCATGAGGTCGAGGCGCTGCGCCACGCGGGTCTGATTCAGGGTGCATCGCTCGACAACGCCGTGGTGCTTGATGCGGACAGTGTGCGCAGCGGGCCGCTGCGCTGGACCGATGAGTTCGTGCGCCACAAGGCGCTCGATTGCGTCGGGGATCTCGTTCTCGCCGGTGCGCGCGTTCGCGCCCGGATCGTTGCTCATCGCCCGAGTCACCGCGGCACCGTCGCGTTTGTCCGGGAGCTGGTTCGCACCGCGGTGCGGGAGTCTGCCGTGTACAGTGTCGAAGACATCATGAAGGTGCTGCCGCACCGCTATCCGTTCCTGCTCGTGGATCGCATCCTCGAGATCGAGGAAGGGAAGCGCATTGTCGGCCTGAAGAACGTCACGATCAACGAGCCCTTCTTTCAGGGGCACTTTCCCGGCCACCCGATCATGCCGGGTGTGCTGATCGTGGAAGCGATGGCACAGGTGGGCGGCATGCTGCTCATGCGCACCATCGAGGATCCCGGGAGCAAGGTGGTGTACTTCATGTCCCTCGACAACATCAAGTTCCGTCGACCGGTGAAGCCCGGCGATCAGATTCGCTTCGAGCTCGAAGTGCTGCAGTTGCGCGGCAGCATCTGCAAGATGCGCGGCATCGGGTACGTGGATGGTGAGGTGGTGGCGCAGGCCGACATGGCGGCGATGATTCGCGATCGATGACGCCACGCATTCATCCTTCTGCGCTCGTGGACTCGTCGGCCGAGTTGGGCGCCGACGTGGAAGTGGGTCCGTGGGCCATCGTGGGCCCGCGCTGTGTGGTTGGCGACGGCTCCGTGATCGCGGCACGCGCCACCCTGGAGCGTGATGTCACGCTTGGCCAGCGGGTGCGCATCGGCATCGGCTCCGTGCTTGGCGGCGATCCGCAGGATCTCAAGTATCGCGGCGAGGATACGCGCGTCGAGATCGGTGACGAGACGACACTGCGCGAGTACGTGACCGTGAACCGCGGTACGTCGCATTCGCTGGTGACGCGTGTGGGGCAGGGGTGCTTTCTGATGAGCTACGTGCACATCGCGCACGACTGTGCGTTGGGGGACGGCGTGATCATTTCGAATGGTACGCAGCTCGCCGGGCATGTGGTCGTTGACGATCGGGCGACGATTTCGGGCTTGTGCGCGGCGCATCAGTTCGTGCGGATTGGCGCGCACGCGTTCGTGGGCGGCTGCTCGCGCGTGGCGCAGGATGTGCCACCGTACGTGAAGGCGGTCGGGAATCCGGTGAAGCTGTTCGGCTTGAACAGTGTGGGACTGCAGCGCAGCGGCTTTGCGGAGCCCGTGGTGAAAGAGCTCAAGCGGGCGTACCGCCTGCTGTTCCGCTCGGAGCACAATGTTTCGCAGGGACTCGCGCGGGCACGGTCGGAGTGCGAACCGATGACGGAAGTGACGCGATTCCTCGACTTCGTCGAGCACAGCGAGCGGGGAGTGGGGTTCTGATGGCCATGACGGTCGGGGTAATCGGCGCGGGCGCGCTCGGGCAACATCACGTGCGCATTTTGCGCGACCTCGCCGGCGACGCCTTCGGCGGTTTCTTCGAGGCCGATACGGATCGAGCGGCGGTGGTCTCGGAACAGCTCGGGGTTCGAGCGCATGGGTCGCTTGCGTCGCTGCTCGAAGCGTGTGATGCGGTGTCGATCGTGGTGCCCACCACGGCGCATCATGCGGTGGCGCGCGAGGCACTCGCCGCGGGGTGCCACGTGTTCGTGGAGAAGCCGTTCACGGTCACGCTCGAAGAGGCCGATGAGCTGATCGCCCTTGCGGCCGCGTCGGGCCTCGTCGTGCAGGTGGGGCATGTGGAGCGCGTGAACCGTGCGGTGCGCGCGGCGCTGCCGTATGTGGACGCCCCCCGCTTCATCGAAAGTGATCGGCTCGCGCCGTTCAATCCGCGTGGATCCGATGTTGCCGTGGTGCTCGACCTGATGATCCACGACATCGATCTGGTGTGCACGTTGGTGGGCGATCGGGTCAGTGACGTGAAGGCGACCGGGATTCCGGTGCTCACACCGCAGCTTGACATCGCCAATGCACGCCTCGAGTTCGCCAATGGCGCGGTGGCCAACGTCACGGCGAGTCGCGTGTCGCGAGAGCGCGTTCGCAAGCTTCGGCTGTTTCAGCGGAGCGGCTATCTGTCGCTCGATCTGGCGTCGGGGTCTGGCGAGTTCTTCCGCATGCGCGGCGACCTCGATCCGGCGCTGCTGGCCACGCAGCCTCGGGCGCTCGAGGAGTTTGTCGAGCGCATCGCGCTGGACGCGCCGGAGGCGGAGCCGCTGCGGCTCGAGCTGTCGCAGTTCCTGGACGCCATTGCGGGGCGCGCTCCCGTGGCGGTCAGTGGTGAAGACGGTCGAGAGGCGCTCGCGGTGGCGCTGCGCATCATGCGCGAGATCGAGCGCACGCTGCCAACGGCCGTGCGACCTGCCACCACGGATGCAACAGGTGCGTGAAGTCCTGTTCGTCGTCGGTGAGGCATCCGGCGACTTGCACGCGGCCAAGGTGGCAGCGGCGTTGAAAGCGGCAGAACCGGATCGTCCGTTGGTTGGCGCCGGCGGTGAGCGCATGCGGGCGGCGGGTGTCACGTTGCTCGAGCATAGCGAACGCCTGGCAGCGATCGGCTTCGTGGAAGTGCTGCGTCACATTCCGCGGCACTACGCGTTGCTGCGCACGCTGAAAGCGCGCTTGGCGTCCGGCAAGGTCGGGCTCGTGATCCTGCTCGACTACCCGGGCTTCAACATGCGTGTGGCTGAGGCTGCGCACGCGGCGGGCGTGCCGGTGTTGTACTACATCACCCCACAGGTATGGGCGTGGGGCGCGGACCGTCTGCCGAAGCTCGCGGCGTGGGTGTCGAAGGCGGCGGTGATTCTGCCGTTCGAGGAAGCACTGCTGCGATCGCATGGTGTCGACGCGACCTTCGTGGGGCATCCGCTGCTGGACCGGATCTCCGAGTTGCCGGAGCCGGCGGCGGCGCGCGCGTCGCTCGGCTTGCGTCCCGAGGCGCCAGTGTTGGCGGTGTTTCCCGGGAGTCGGCGCAGCGAGATCGGGCGGCACATGGGTCCGTTCATGGCGACCGCGCGGGAACTGGTGCGTCGTCACCCCACGCTGCAGGTCGTCGTGAGTGCGGCGCCAGGCATCGGCATCGACCCGTCGGCGTGTCCGTATCCGGTCATCCGTGGCGCGTCATTTACCGTCTTGCGTGCGGCGACCGCGGGATTGCTCAAGAGCGGCACGACGACACTCGAGGCGGCGGTGGCCGGTCTGCCGCATGTGATTGCGTACCGCACGAGTGCGATGAGCTACGCGATCGCGCGTCGCGTGGTGAAGATTCCGCACATCGGTCTGGTGAATGTGGTGGCCGGACGCGAAGTCTCGCGCGAGTTCGTGCAGGACGCGGTCCAGCCGTCGGCTGTCGCCGATGCCATCGAACCGTTGCTCGTGCTGGAGAGTGCCGAGCGCGCGCGGGCGCTCGAGGGGTTGGCGGCGGTGCGGGGACGCCTCGGCGAGCCCGGAGCCTCGGAGCGCGCGGCGGCCTACGCGCGTGCGCTGCTGACATGAACGTCGGGTGGAGCGTGCGCCTGTGAGCGGCGGCCCGCTCGATCGCCGTACGCGGTGGTCCATCCGGCTTGGTACGCTGGTGCTCAAGGCGCTGGCCGCCACGTGGCGCATTCGTGTGGTGGGCCGCACGCCACAGCAGGTGCGAGCCTCGCGCGGTGAGCCGGCCGTGGTGCTCTGTCTGTGGCACGGACAGATGCTGCCGATTCTCTGTGCGCACCGCGGGGAGCCGTGCACGGTGTTGGTGTCCGAGCATCGTGATGGGGAGATCATCGCGCGCATTCTTGCGGCGTTCGGCTTTTCGGCCGCGCGTGGCTCCTCGACGCGTGGTGGATCACGGGCCCTGCTCCAGCTCGCGCAGCTTGTGCGCGACGGCCACGACATTGCCATCACGCCCGATGGTCCACGCGGTCCGCGCCGCACCATGGCACCGGGTGCGTTGCTGATCGCGCAGCGCACCGGATCGCCGCTCGTACCGCTCGTGGCGCAGGCGTCGTCCGCATGGCGACTGCGATCGTGGGATGCGTTCGAGATTCCGAAGCCGTTTGCGCGCGTGACGGTGCTGTATGATGCGCCCCGAGCCATCGCCGCCGATTCGGCGCGTGACGCGGCGGCGCAGGCCGAGGCATTTGGTGAGGTGATGGCGGAGGCCCTGGCGCGCTGCGCGGCGCTGCACGACGAGCGGGGATGAGCGCGGTCGAGCGACTGTGGCACGGCCGCGGTCTCGGCGCCGTCGCGGCACGTGCGCTGCTCTCCCCCGCATCGGCGCTGTTCGGTGCGGTGGTCGGGATGCGCAATCGAGGCTTTGATCGCGGCCATGGGGTTGAGCCCGTGGTGTTGCCTGCACTCTCGGTCGGGAACCTCACCGTGGGCGGGACCGGCAAAACGCCGATGGCCGCGTGGTTCACGCAGGCGTTGCAGCGCGCGGGCGCGCGACCGGCCGTGGTGTTGCGCGGGTACGGCGACGACGAGTGGCGCGTGCACGCGTTGCTCTCGCCCGGGGCGCCGGTGGTAACGGATCGCGATCGGGTGCGCGGGATCGCGATGGCGCGCGCACAACACGCCGACTGCGTCGTGCTCGACGATGGGTTTCAGCACCGCCGCGCGGCACGCGTCGCGGACGTGGTATTGCTGTCGGCGGACAGTTGGGATGGCGCGGTGCGCCTGTTGCCCATCGGCCCGTTCCGAGAGCCGCTGGTCGCGCTGCGGCGTGCCACGGTGGTGGTGGTCACCGTGAAGGGCGCTTCAGCGCAGCAGGTGGCGGCGACGCGTGCGGCGATTGGCGCCGTGGCACCGAACGTGCCCCAAGCGGTGGTCGGTCTCGTGCCCGATCGCGTGCATGCGGTGACGGCGGGATCGCACCTCGAGGACGTCGGCCCGTCGTCCCATGCGCTGGCCTGGCTGTCCGGACGTTCCGTGCTGGCGATCTCGGCGATCGCCAATCCGGCGCCGTTCGAGGCGGGGCTGCGCGCGGCCGGTGCGCAGGTCGAGGGGCGACGCTTCGCGGACCATCACGATTTCTCCTCGGACGAGGTGGCGGCGCTCGTGTCCGCCGTCCCGCCGCACGGCGTGGCGGTCTGCACCCTGAAGGACGCGGTGAAGCTTGCCCCGCGTTGGCCTCGCGCCGCGGTGCCCCTGTTGTATGTTTCGCAGACCATCGTGGTGCATCACGGAGCAGAGGCGTTGGACGGTGCCGTGCAACGGGTACTGTCGGCGCGCGAGGCTGCGGATCGCATCACTCGCCCCACTGCCGGCTGAGCCGGCCACTCCCCGCCGTATGGCCATCGATCTTCGACTGCCAACCGATTCCATCGTCCTGCCGGACAAGGATCGGTTTCTGAATGAGGACAACCCCTTCGAAGCGATGATGTCGCGCTTCGATCGGGCCGCCGAGTTGCTCGACCTCGAGCCCGGCATCTATCGCATTCTTCGCCACCCCGAGAAGCAGCTGATCGTTTCCGTGCCTGTGCAGCTCGACAGTGGTGATGTCGAGGTGTACACCGGTTACCGGGTGGTGTACAACTCGTCGCGCGGACCGGCCAAGGGCGGGATTCGCTTCGACATGCAGGTTACGCTGGAAGAGGTCAAGGCGCTCGCCGCGTGGATGACGTGGAAGTGCGCGGTGGTGAACCTGCCATTCGGCGGAGCCAAGGGCGGCGTGATCTGCGATCCGCACAAGATGAGCATCGGCGAGCTCGAGCGACTGACCCGTCGCTACACATCGGGCATCATGCAGCTGCTCGGCCCCGACACCGATGTACCGGCGCCGGATGTGAACACGAACGAACGCGTGATGGCGTGGGTCATGGACACCTACTCCATGCGGGTGGGCCGCACCGAGAATGCCGTGGTGACCGGCAAGCCGATCGAGATGGGCGGCTCGTACGGGCGTCGTGAAGCCACGGGTCGCGGGTGCATGCTCGTGACGCGTGAAGCGATGGAGCACCTTGGGCTGCCGATGCAGGGGGCGACGGTCGCGGTGCAGGGGTTTGGCAACGTGGGATCCGTCGCGGCACGGTTGCTGGCGCGCGAGGGATGCAAGGTCGTGGCGATCTCCGATCGCTTTGTGGCGGTGCACAACGCCGGCGGCATCGACGTGGACGCGGCGATCGCATGGGTGGCGGAGCATCGCACGCTGGAGGGGTATGCCGGCGGCGACGTGATCGACAATGACACGCTGCTCACGCTCGATGTGGACGTGCTGCTTCCGGCTGCGCTCGAGAACGTGATCACCACGAAGGTGGCGTCTCGGATTCGCGCGAAGGTGGTGTGCGAGGGTGCCAACGGCCCGACCACGGCTGCGGCCGATCCCGTTCTCGACGAGAAGGGGATCTTCGTGATTCCCGACATTCTCGCGAATGCCGGCGGTGTGACCGTCTCGTATTTCGAGTGGGTGCAGGACCGCATGGGGTATTTCTGGTCGGAAGACGTGGTGAACGAGCGGCTGGCCGACATCATGACGCGCAGCTTCCGCGACGTGCTCACGCTGGCGAAGCAGCACAACGTGAACATGCGCACGGCAGCGTACATGCTGTCGATCAGCCGCGTGGCCACCGTGCATCGTTTGCGCGGCATCTACGCCTGACGCGGCGTCCGGCTCGCGGTGCGCATCTCGGTGGTGGTGGTGGGTCGACCGAAGCAGGGAGGAATTGCTGACGCGATTGCGGAGTACGAGACGCGCGCCGCGCGCTACTGGCCCCTTGACGTGCACGAAGTCCGCGAGGAGTCGTCGCGGGCTCGCGGTGCCGCTGCCGTGACGGCGGCGGAAGCGGAGCGGTTGCTCGCGCGCGTTCCTGCGACCGCGCGCGTGGTCGCGTGTGATCCGGGTGGCGAGTGTCTTGATTCACCGGCGTTTGCCGCGTGGCTCGGTGCAGCGCGTGACAGCGCGACCGACGTCGCATTCGTGATTGGTGGCGCGCACGGGCTCGGTGAGCCCGTGCGCGCCCGTGCGACCCGCCGCCTGTCGCTGGCGCCGTGGACCCTTCCGCACGAACTGGCGCGCCTCGTGCTCGCCGAGCAACTGTATCGGGCCGGCACGATCGTGCGTGGCGAGCCGTATCACAAGTGAGTGTGTATGTCAGCCACTGAGACCGTGACCATTGCCAGTGCGCCGCTTGGCGGATCGCCGTTGTCGCGAGCCATCCAGGGGCGCACCGCGCCGCCGGAGTGGAAGGTGCGCGCGCCACAGGATCGTGCGGCGTGGCGTTCCCACGTGGAGTCGGTGCGTAGCGATGCGGGCCACTGGCTCGAATCGGTACGCGCCGCGTTCGGTCCACTCACGCAAACCGCGGCGCGCCATCGACTGACCGAGGCGGCGCAGCACGGCGTGATCGTGACCACGGGACAGCAACCGGGACTCTTCGGTGGTCCGGCGTACACGCTCACGAAGGCGCTGTCGGCGCTCGCGCTCGCGGACGCGCTCTCGGCAGAGTTCGGGCTGCCGGTGGCCCCGGTGTTCTGGGCCGCCACCGATGATGCGGACTGGCGTGAAGCGGCCACGACGCACGTGGTCGGACGCGACGGGCTGCAAGCGCTCACGATGCCAGGACCGATGACCGACGGCGTGGCCATGGCCGACGTTCCGCTCGGCGATGTGGGCGAGTTGCGCGAGGCGTTGCGTGCAGCGAGTGGATCGGCCGCCGAGCCGATGGTGTTGGACCTCATCGACGCCGCGTACACCGACGAGGCAACGGTCGGCTCCGCGTACGTGACGTGGCTGCGTGGCATGCTCGAACCCCTTGGCATTGCCGTGCTCGACGCGTCGCATGCGGCGCTGCGATGTACGATCGATCCGGTGGCGCGTGTCGCGCTGCGTGGGGCAGAAGCCGTGGAGCAGGCGATGCACGCGCGGACACGCGCGATCGAAGCGGCTGGCTTCACGCCGCAGGTTGAGCTGGTGGAGGGATTGTCGCTCGTGTTCGAGACGACGGATCAGGTGCGGAGTCGGGTACCGGTGGCACGAGCGTCGGAGGTCGCCGAGCGCGCACCTGTCGGCGCGCTCGGTGCGAACGTGTTGTTGCGCCCGGTGCTCGAGCGGGCGGTGCTGCCGACGGTGGCGTATGTGGCCGGTCCGGGCGAGCTGGCCTACTTCGCCCAGGTCACCGCCGTTGCCGAGGCGCTCGACGTGCCGGTGCCGGTGGTGGTGCCCCGATGGGCGGCCGATTGGCGCGAGTCGCAGGTGGACCGGATCATGGCACGCCTCGGCGTGACTGACGACGAGCTGCGCGATCCGCACGCGCCGGAAACGCGACTTGCCCGTGACGCGATGGACCGTGACGTCGCGGATTCGCTTGAACGGTTGCGGGTCACCATCGACGCGCAGGTGACCGCGCTGTCGCGTGCTGTCGCCGACGACGATGCGTTGGTGCCGAGCGACGTGGTGTCGGGCCTCTCTCGCGATCTCACGCACAAGCTCGATCGCGTCGAGCGTCGTCTCGTGGCCGCGGTGAAGCGTCGCGCCGACGGCATGACACGCGATGTGGGCGTGGCCCGTGCGTCCCGTCATCCGCTCGGCAGCACCCCGGAGCGCGTGTTGTCGCTGGTGCCGGTGCTTGCGCGCCACGGGCTCGGCGTGTTGTCCGCCATGCGTGAGGCCGCAGCGGTGCACGCGCGTGTACTCATTGCTGGAGGCACGCCTCCGTCCGCATGAGCCACTCGTCCCGTCGCGCCTCGAGCGGTAGGAACGAGCCGTCGCACGTCGCATGACGCGCGAGTCGAACGGACGCGCGGCAGGGTTGGTCGCGGCCGGCATTCTGGTGAGCCGGCTGACCGGCTTCGTGCGCACCTGGTTCGCCGCGCGCTATCTCGGCGCGAGCGCCGCGAACGACGCCTACACGATGGCGCTGCGCGTGCCGAACGCGCTGCGCAACCTGTTCGGCGAGGGGACGCTCTCGGCGGCGTTTGTGCCAGTGTACAGCGCGCTGCTGGCGCGCGACGATACCCGCGGTGCGAAGGCGCTGGCCAACGCGCTGCTCGGCGTGCTGCTGATGGCCGTGTCGGTGCTCACGTTGGCGGGCATCGCCCTCGCGCCGTGGCTCACCGCGATACTCGCGGCGGGCTTCGATGTCGAGCGTGCAGCACTTACGACCCGGCTGATTCGTGTGCTGTTCCCCATGGCCGGATTGATGGTGTTGTCCGGGTGGTGTCTGGGTATCCAGAACTCGCATCGCCGCTTTTTCCTATCGTATGCGAGCGCGGCGATGTGGTCGGTGGCGCAGATCGTCTTGCTGGCCGGGTGGGGCAGTCGTGCTGCGTCGTTGGCTGAACTGGCCTGGTGGCTGGCGTGGGCCACGTTGGCGGGTGCGTTCCTGCAGGTGTCGGTGCAATTGCCCGAAGTGTGGAAGCTCGCTGGGCCGCTGCGGCCATCGTTTGGTGCCACCGGTGATGACGTACGCGCCGTGTTGCGCAACATCGTGCCGGTAGTCGGCACACTTGGCGTGGTGCAGCTCTCCGGCTTTGCGGACGGCTTCATCGCGACGTTCCTCGTGGAAGGGTCTCCGTCGGTGCTCAGCTACGCGAACCAGCTCATGCTGCTCCCCGTTGCGCTGTTCGGGATCGCGGTGTCGGCCTCGTCGCTGCCGGAGTTTGCGCGTGACCGATCGGCGCTCGCGCAGGAGGAGGTTCGCGAGGCGCTCCGCGTGCGGGTGCAAGATGGGTGGGTCCGCATTCTGTTCTACGTGGTGCCGAGTGCAGTGGTGTTTGTCGGCTTTGGCGACCTGGTGATCGGTGTGCTGCTGCGCTCCGGGCAGTTCGGCCTTCGCGAGCAGGCATTGGTGCACGGCACGTTGGCGGCCTATGCCGTGGGGCTGGTGAGCTTCTCCACCAACCGACTCTTTGCGGCCGTGTTCCACGCTCGTCAGGACTATCGCGCGCCGCTGCGGTACTCCATGCTGAGCGTGGCGGTGTCGATTCTCACGGCGGCGGCGCTGGCGTTCACGTTTCGCACGCACGCGATGGCGGTGGCCGGTATCGCGCTTGGCGCGGCCATCGGGTCGTGGGTGAACTTCACGCTGCTGTCCACGCACCTGCGCCGCGACCTCGGGGTATTGTTGCAAGGGACAGCGCGGAACGCGATCACACGTGTCGCACTGTGCACGGCGGTGGCGGCGGGCACGGCGGGCGCGCTCCGGCTGGTGAGCGCCGGCTGGCATCGACTGGTGGAAGGAGTGCTTGTGCTCGGAGTGTTCTCGGTCGTGTATCTCGTCCTGTCCTGGTGGCTTGGCTCTGCAGAGGCGGCGCGCTGGCTGCGTCTGTCGCCACGCCGCGCGGAGCGTGCGTGATGCCGGCGTTGATGGCGCCGCCGGACATGAGCGCATGAGCACCACCGAGCGCATGCCGGAGCGTGTGGCCTCGAAGGTGCCGCACCTGCCCGAATCGCCCGGCGTGTACCTGTGGAAGGACATCGCGGGCACGATTCTGTACGTCGGCAAGGCCAAGCGGCTGCGCTCACGCGTGCGCAGCTACTTCGCGGCGGATCACGTGAGCCCGAAGACGATCGCGCTCGTACGGCGCATTGCCGATGTGGACACGCTGGTGGTGCCGAGCGAGGCGCATGCGCTGATTCTCGAGAACAACCTGATCAAGGAGTATCGGCCGCGCTTCAACGTGGCGCTGCGCGACGACAAGTCGTATCCGTACATCAAGGTGACGCTGCAGGAGCCGTTCCCGCGGGTGTTCGTGACGCGCCGACTGATGGACGACGGCGCGCGGTACTTCGGGCCGTACACCGACGTGGGCGCGATGCGACGCGCCTTGAATGTGGTCAAGCGCATTTTCACGGTGCGCTCCTGTCACTATGCGCTGCCACACGACGCTCCCGAGCGCCCGTGTCTGGACTACTTCATCAAGCGGTGTCTCGCGCCATGCGTGGCATATCAGGATGAGAAATCGTATCGGACCATGATCGACGATGTGGTCGCGTTTCTGGACGGACGCGCCGGTGAAGTGGTGCGTCGGGTGCGGCAGCGCATGCTCGAGGCGTCGGAGCGACTCGACTTCGAGACGGCGGGCGAGCTGCGGGACGCGCTACGGCATCTCGAAAAGATGGAAGAGCCGACCGTGGTGCTCGAGGTCGAGGGTGGCGACCGCGATGTCGTGGGGTACGCGCGCGACGGCGAAGACGCGTGTGCCGTGGTGATGCGCATTCGCGACGGCAAGCTGCTGGCGCGCGAGCATCGGTTGCTCGAACATGCCGAAGATGTGGACGATGGGGCGGTGCTCACCGCCTTTCTGCTACAGTGGTACCGTACCGCGCCCGGACGATCGCGCCATCTGCTGCTGCCGTTCGGCGTGCCCGAGCAGGAGATGGTGGAAGAGGCACTCGACGGGCTCAGCGTGCGCGTTCCCCAGCGTGGTCCGCGTCGTGCGCTCGTGGATCTCGCGGAGCAGAACGCACGGCACCTCCTTGAAGAGTTCAAGCTCGCGGCGCTCGAAGCCGATGAGCGCGCGAGTGATCCGGTGTACGAGCTGCAGCGCGAGCTCGGCCTGCCGCGCGTGCCGCGGTCGCTGGCCTGCTTCGACATTTCGCATTCGCAGGGCAAGGATACCGTGGCGTCCAGCGTATGGTTCGAAAACGGACGCGCCAAACGCAGCGAGTATCGCAAGTTCACCATTCGCGATACGGCGGGCATTGACGACTTCAAGTCCATGCACGAAGTGGTGCAGCGCTTCTTGCGCCGTCGTATCGACGAGGGCAAGGAGTTGCCCGATCTCGTGGTGATCGATGGTGGCAAGGGACAGCTGAGCTCCGCCGTGGAGGCGCTGCGCGACCTCGAGCTTGGCAACCAGATGATCATCAGTCTCGCGAAGCGCGAGGAAGAAGTATTCCTGCCCGGACGATCGGACGGCATTCGCTTGCCACGTCGCTCACCGGCGCTTCGCATGCTGCAGCAGGCGCGCGATGAAGCGCATCGCTTCGCGATCACTTTTCAGCGGACCAAGCGCTCCGCGCGTACGATCACGTCCGAGCTGCTGCAGATCCCCGGCGTGGGTCCCACGCGACGACGTGCCTTGCTGCACAAGTTCGGCAGTGTGCAGGGGGTGCGCGACGCGACCCTCCAGGATATCGCCGAGCTGCCTGGGTTTGGTGCCGCCATCGCCCGTGCGGTGCACGTGGCGCTCGGTGTTGCCGTTCCGGATATCGCCGAGCCGATTGCTGCAGACGTGCTGCCCCCCACTCCCGATACCGTTGCCGAGTCACCGGTTGCCGACGCGACCGAGCCCGATTCGGATTCCATCACCGACCGCACATTCGTGGCGGACGGCGACTCTCTCCCCGATGCACAGGATCGTCCCGCATGACCTGGTCCCTCTCCTGTTCTGCCTGCGGCACTGCACCGGCCGACATCGTCGGTGCGACCACGTGTCCTGCGTGCGCGCAGCCGTTCTTCGCGCAGTACGCGCCAGTCACGCGCGACCGCAGCCTCGCGGACCGCTGGGACATGTGGCGCTACATGCCGTGGCTGCCGCTGCGCGTCGGTGAGACCCCCGTCTCACTCGGCGAGGGACTCACGCCCCTCGTGGAGGCCCCCACGCTGGCGCGCGCGGCAGGCGTGAAGCGCCTTCGCATCAAGGACGAATCCCGCAATCCGACCGGCTCCTTCAAGGCGCGCGGCATGAGCGCGGCGATCACACGCGCGAAGGGTGACGATGTACCAGGGCTCGTGGTCCCGACCGCCGGCAACGCGGGCGCCGCGATTGCGGCGTATGCGGCCGCCGCCGGTCTGGCGGTGCGCGTGTTCGCTCCACGCAGCACGCCACGTCCGATTCTGGAGACGATCGATGCGTTGGGCGCGCATCTCGAGTGCATCGACGGGCACATCGGTGATGCAGGGAAGCTGGCCGCCGCCTTCGCGGCCGAGAGCGGATGGTGGCCCGTGGCGACGCTGCGCGAGCCGTATCGCGTGGAGGGAATGAAAACGATGGGTTTCGAGCTCGCGGAGCAGTGCGGCTGGACGCTTCCGGACGTCGTGGTGTATCCGACGGGCGGCGGCGAGGGCACCGTGGGCATCTGGAAGGCCATCAGCGAGCTGATGGCGGGCGGTTGGTTGCCGCCCGATACCAAACAGCCGCGCTACGTGGTGGCACAAGCCGCTGGCTGCGCGCCGCTGGTGCGAGCGTTCGCAAGCGGTGCAGACCGCGCCGATCCATGGGTAGATCCCGTCACGTACGCCAGCGGATTGCGCGTGCCCGGACCGCTCGGGGATCGCATCCTGCTGCGCATTCTGCGCGAGACAGATGGGGCGGCGGCGAGTGCCACTGAAGAGCAGATGCGTGAGGCCACACGTCGGCTCTCGGAAGCCACCGGGATCGATGCCGCCCCCGAGGGCGGATGCGCACTCTCGGTGCTCGAAGGGCTCGTGCGCGATGGAACCATCGGACCCGATTCGGACGTCGTCGTGTTCAACACCGGCGTGGGGTCCTCGTATCGCCCCTGAGCCGGTGTAGCTTTCGCCATGCGCATCATCGGGCTGATCTCGGATACCCACGACGGACTGCACCCGAATGCGCTGGCCGCGCTGCGCGGTGTCGACCTGATCCTGCACGCAGGTGACCTGGGGTCGTCGGAGGTGCTGCGGGCGCTTGGCACAATCGCACCGGTGCGCGGCGTGGGTGGTGACCGTGATCGCGCGGCGCGCGCCGATCTCGCCGTGAGCATCGACGAACGGATCGAGCAGGTGCACGTGGTGGTCACGCACGGGCACCTGCTCGGTCAGCCGACGCCGCCGCGCCTGGTCTCGGCGTTCCTGCACGCGGACGTGATCGTCTTCGGACATACGAAGGAACCGCTCCTCACGCGCGCGGCCCGTCGGATCATTGTGAACCCGGGATCGGGCGGACCGAGGCACGGTGCCGTTGCCCCGTCGGTCGCTCGCCTCTACATCGATGGCCGCCAGACGGATGCGCAGCTCATCGCACTCGAGCCGGACAACGCGTCGCTCGATCACGAGGAGCATGACGACCTGCTCGACGCATCACCCGACGGGCGCTAGGGGCGATCAGCGGGTGATGGGCGACGCCGTGACCAACCGCTCGATCGCGCGCTGTCCATCGTCGCCGAGGTCCAGACTGTGCGCATTCACGTAGAGCGCGATGTGTGCGTCGCACACGGTGTCCGACATTTCCTGCGCATGCGCGCGCACGTACGCGCGACTGGCCTCCGGATGATCAAACGAGTACTGCACTGACGCGCGGATCGCCTGCTCGGCGGCCAAGGTGAGCGTGTCGCCGAGATCGTGTCGTGCACAGATGCCAGCGAGCGGCACGGGCAGTCCCGTATCTCGCTCCCACCAGTCACCGAGATCGGCGATGCGCACGAGTCCGTGCTGTTCGTACGTGAAGCGGCTTTCGTGAATGATGAGACCGGCATCTACGCGGCCTGACGAGACCGCATCGAGAATGTGGTCGTAGCGCATCTCCTCCACCTCGCCGATGTCGGGCGCCGCGAGTCGCAGGAGTCGAAACGCCGTGGTCTCTCGACCCGGAATCGCCACGCGCCCGCGCATGGCACGGTCGAGGGACTGCACTGAACGTGCGACGACCAACGGTCCCACGCCGTGCCCCAGCGCCGCCCCGCTGCGCAAGAGACGATACCGATCGCCGACCGCGGCGAAGGCACCGACACTCAGCTTGGTGAGGTCGAACTCACCGGTGTGCGCTCGGCGATTGAGTTCCTCGATGTCGAGCAGGACGGGGCGCACGGCGAACGGCATGTCGACCAGGCCGTGTGAGAGCGCGTGAAAGGCGAACGTGTCGTTGGGGCACGGGGAGTACCCGAAGGTGAGCAGGGGACGTGTCACGACGCGTTCCAGATGGCGTGCACCAGCTGCGGTGTGACGGCCTGAATGGCGTCACACGCCTGTGCAATGCGCCAGCGCGTACGGTCCTCCTCCTCCACCTCGTTGGCGATCGCGCGCACTTCAATGGCCAGAATACCGGCGCGTTGCGCCGCGCGGAGTACCGCAAAGCCTTCCATGGCTTCCACGTCGCACCCGCTTGTCCCGCCGACACGCGCGCTCGTCCCGATCGGCAGCACGGGCGCGTCCGGCAACGCCTGACGCATCACCGAGAGCAGTGTCGGGGACGCGGGCACGGATCGCGGCGCCCACTCGGGCGGCACGCCAATGTCGCAGTACCGCGCCTCACTGCCGATCACGAGCGAGGCGGAGGGGAGGGCCCGCGTGCGCCGACCGCCAGCGATGCCGACGTGCAGCAGGATCGCCGGCTGCAGTTCAGCGATCGCCCGCGCCGTCTCGATGGCGGCTTCAACCGGCCCGACACCACAGGGCACGGCGATCCAGTCGCCGGGGGGCGCCAACTCGCGCGGCGTGGCCGCGACGACCAGAACTCGAGCACGTTCAAGCATACCTGCGAAAGGTATACGGCTGGCCGCGGCGGCGGACAGCCGTGGCCCATCTGGCGCCGGATCAGCGCTCGGCGGCCACCGCCACCGACGGCTTCACGCCCAAGGCTGTGGCGACGAGTTCCGTGGCGCGCGGCAAAAACTCCGCGACGCGCGGAAGGCCGATGGCCAGGACCACGCTCACGGCGAGCCCGGCGGTGACCTTCATGCCATCGCGACCGACCATGCGCAGCGTCTCCGGCATGGGGCGCGACTGCAACCGCACCGACATCGCGATCTCGCGGCCCGCCAGCAGGCCAAGGAACACCCACGTGGTGCTCATCGGAATCTTGCTCCATTCCTTGAAGAGCAGGAGCACGAGGCCGAAGCAGAAGTCGATGATCGTCGCGGAGCGAATGTCGCGCGTGTTGGTCTTGCTCGTGACGACCTTCTGGATCTCGCCGCCGCGCGTCGCGAACATGTAGGCGTGCAGGGCGCCCATGATGAGCAGGGCGAAGATGAGCCATTGCCCGCTCATCTGACGCGGCGCGTACACGAAGATGTTGGCCAGATCCTGAATCAGCCACTGGCTCCAGAGGAAGCCGGTCGAGATCCACTGCAACGCGATCCACATGCGCGGTGGTGCGTCGTGTGCGGTATCGATGAAGCGACGTTCGAAGACGCGGGCGATCGTGAGATACAGCACGATCGCGAAGACGAACGCCACCGCGTAGCCGATGAACGACTTCGCCATCATCTTGCCCAGGTTTTCCGGGGCGAAGATGGTGAGGACGAGGAACGTGGTACTCACCGGAATGCCGCGCTTCGTGAGGTACAGCAGCACGAGCGGCGGAACGAGGTAGATCCACGTGAACGGCTGCGGGAGCGGAATCCGGTCGAGGCGTCCGAACGAGGTGTCGCCGCCATTCACGAACCAGCCGTAAATCAGGACGGCGTAGAGAATGCCGACCGCGAACAGCCAGAGCACCCACCAGGGGCGATTGCCGTTCGACGAGAGAAAGGTCCCGAGAGTCTGCAACGCATCGTTCGCGACGATGGAATACGACGCGATGGCGAAGCCGACCGCCATGATGACCAGTTCGAACGTGATGAAGACGGCACCCTCTGGGAACGCCGGACACGATTCCGGACGCAGTGAGGAACGGAGCAGCAGGATTGGCGCATTAGGCTGCCGAGGAAAGAAAGCGCCGCGGTGGCGCGATGCGCCACGTAGGGCGGGCGGCATTTGACGCCGTTACACGTTCGTTGCATTCGTTACACGTTCGGCTGCGAACGCGAGTGCGGTGCTCGGGGCTGACCTGCGGTGAGGGCGTGGCGGTCGTCCCGAAGTCCATGTCGTTCCTTGCTTTCCGCTATCTCACCTCGTTAGGCTTCTAAGGTGCACTCCGCGTTTGCGAGCGCGCGTCTCCCGCGAGGACCGTCTGCGTTGCGACGGTGTCCGCCGCTCTGTTTCTGCTCCCGTACGCTCGCGGTCTTTTCGCATGGTTCGTGTCACCGCTGTCCAGCCCGATAGCATTGCCGACCTGGTCGGTATCGTGCCTGGCACGGAGCTGCTGTCGGTTGACGGCCGCACGCTCGAGGACTTCCTCGACTGGGAGTTCCTCACTGCCGACGAGGCGTTCGTCGTGAGCGCCCGACTCCCGGACGGTGAGCTGGTCGAGTTCGATATCGAGCGCGATGCCGGTGATGCCATGGGCGTGACGCTCGCGCCGCCGACCATCAGGCGCTGTGCCAACCGATGCGAGTTCTGTTTCATCGAGGGCTTGCCCAAGGGGCTGCGCAAGCCGCTGTACGTTCGCGACGATGACTATCGGCTGTCCTTCGCGTACGGCAACTTCGCGACGCTGAGCAACGTGAAGGACAAGGATATTGCGCGCATTCTGGAGTACAGGCTCTCGCCCCTGTACGTGTCGGTACACGCCACGCCGTGGGAAGCCCGCAAGGTGCTGCTGAACAATCCGCGGGTGCCCAACATCGTGGATCAGCTCACTCGGCTGGCCGACGGGGGCATCATGTTCCACGGGCAGATGGTCATCGTGCCCGGTCTCAATGACGGCGCGGTGCTCGAGGAGTCGTTGCAGGACCTCTGGAACCTGGGCGACGCCATGATGTCGGTCGCCATCGTGCCGGTGGGGCTCACGCAGTTCTCACACCTGTACACGGGGCAGAGCATGGACGCCGCCACGGCCGGCGCGCTGCTCGATCATGTCGATCGCTGGGCGACGCGCGCGCTCGCCGAACGCGGCGATCGGTGGGTCTTCGGCTCCGATGAGCTGTACCTGCTGGCGGGGCGCGCACTCCCGGAGCCCGACTTCTACGGCGAGTTTCAGCAGATCGAAAACGGGGTCGGGGCAGTGGCCTCGCTCCGCCTGCGCGTGGCCGAAGGGCTCGACCAGTTGCCGCGTCTCGATGGGCGACGCATTGGGGTGGTGACGGGGGTCTCGATGGCGCCGCTGATGCCCCCGTTGCTGGAGCAGCTTACCGAGCGCACGGGTGCCCATTTTGAATTGATTGTGGCCGAGAACTCGCTGTTCGGGCCAACCACGACTACTGCCGGCCTGCTCGTCGGGGCCGACATTCGCCGCGCGCTCGAGGGTCGTACCGACCTCGATCTCGCCCTCATTCCGGCCGAGTGCATCAATGACGACGGCCTGTTCCTCGATGACGAACCTTTCGTCGTCGTCCGCGAGTCATTTCCGATGCCTGTGTATCCGTCGTACGATTTCATCGACGCGCTTGTCCCCGAAGGCAGCTGCGCCTGGCAGCCCGCCGCATGAGTCTCCCCGTCGTCGCCCTCGTGGGGCGCCCGAACGTCGGCAAATCCGCGCTCTTCAATCGCATCGTGGGCGGCACGTCCGCCATCGTGAGCGAGGAAGCCGGTACCACGCGTGATCGGCACTTCGCCCAGACTGACTGGGCGGGCAAACATTTCTGGCTGGTGGACACGGGCGGTCTCACGGACGATCCGCGCATCCCGATGGACGTCGAGATCCGCAAGCAGGTGCTCACGGCGATCGAAGAAGCCGATCTGCTGCTGCTCGTAGTCGATGCGAAGGCCGGGTTGCACCCCAGCGATCGGCGTGTGCTCGATCTGCTGCGCGATGCGAGCAAGCCGTGGGTGCTCGTGGTGAACAAGGTGGACGACGCGCGCGACTCGAACTGGTACGAGTTCTTCGAGCTCGGTGCCGGTGACCCTGTGCCGGTATCGGCGCGCAACGGTATCAGCACGGGTGACCTGCTCGATGTGGTCGTGGCCGCGATTCCGGAAGCGCCAGAGGAAGTGCCCGATTCGTTGCGCGTGGCCGTGATCGGTCGCCCGAACGTTGGCAAGTCCTCGTTCATCAATCGCATACTCGGCGAAGAGCGACTCGTCGTGGCCGATGAAGCCGGCACCACACGGGACGCCATCGACACCCCGCTTCGCTACCACGAACGCGATTTCATCTTCATCGACACGGCCGGCCTGCGCCGGCAGTCGAAAGTGGATGAAGGGATCGAGTTCTATGCCACGCTGCGCACCCGCAAGGCGATCGACCGGGCCGACATCTGCATCCTGATCGTTGACGCGGTCGATGGCATTCACAACCAGGATCTGAAGGTGGCCACACTGGCGTGGGAAGCCGGTCGCGGTCTGATCATGGTGGTGAACAAGTGGGACATCTACCCCGAGAAGGGCGACAAGAGTGCCGATCGGTTCCGCAAGGAAATCGTGGAGAAGGCGCCGTTCCTGTCGCACGTGCCCTTCCTGTACACGTCGGCGCTCACCGGGCAGCGCGTGCAGAAGGTGCTCGACCTCGTGCTCGACGTGGACAAGGCGCGGAATACACGCGTCTCCACAAGCGAGCTCAACGACCGCCTGCAGGAGCTGTTGGCACGTCGTCAGCCGCCGCAGGCAGCCGGCCTCGAAGTCAAGCTCAACTACGCCACGCAGGTGGAGGTCGCGCCGCCCACGATCGCGGTCTTCGGCAACCATCCGGAGCTCGTGGTGGAACACTACATTCGCTTCCTGCACAACGGATTCCGCGAGACGTACCCGTTCACGGGCAGTCCGCTGCGTATCGTGCTGCGCCGGAAGAACGCCGTCGCCTGATGTCGGGGCTCATCCTCTCGGCGCCACGGCACGCCGTATGACGGCGCTCGCGCTCGGCCTGTTCTGCGCGTGGCTCATCGGCTCGATCCCCACCGCCTATCTCGTTGGCCGCGCGCACGGCGTTGATCTGCGCACCGTCGGCTCCGGCAATCTGGGGGCCACGAATGCGCTGCGCACGCTGGGCTGGAAGGCGGGGTTGCTGGTGTACGTGGTCGACACGCTCAAGGGCGCACTCCCCGTGACCCTCTTGCCCCGCATGCTACCCGTGCTGGTGGGGGGCAGCGCGCATCCGCACTGGGGGATGGCCTTCGGGATCGCGGCGATCGTGGGGCATGTGCGCCCCGTGTTCCTGCGCGGTAAGGGCGGCGGGAAGGGTGTGGCCACGGCCAGCGGCGTATTTCTCGCGCTTGTGCCGATCCCCGCGCTGAGCGCGCTCGTGGCGTTCATCGTGGTGGCCGCCGTGTCGCGCTACATCTCACTCGCGTCGCTCGTTGGGGCGCTCGTGCTCGCCTCCGTTGTCGGAGTGCAGTACGGGACGCGCGTGCCGGTGTTCGGATTGGCCGTGCTGGTCACGGGCTTTGTGTTCTGGACCCATCGCGAGAACATCGATCGGCTGCGCCGCGGCACCGAGCGCCGGTTGGGCGCGACGTCGCGTGCACCAGAGGCCGCGAACGCCATGGCAGACACGGGCGTCGCCGCGTCGTCCGCGGATCGATCGTGATGAGCCACCACGAACCGTCGGCCCGCATGCACTGCGCCGTGATCGGCGCTGGCGCGTGGGGCACCGCCATCGCCGACCGACTCGCTCGAAACGGGCACGCGGTGCTGCTGTGGGCGCGCGAAGCCGACGTCGTCGCCAGTATCAACGGCTCCCACACCAACGCGCGCTTTCTGGCCGGCGTGTCGCTCGCGCCCACGTTACGTGCCACGAGCAACATGGCCGACGCACTCCGCGAGGCGGTGCTGGTGATCTACGCGGCGCCATCACATGTGCTGCGCGATGTGGTGCGAGCGGGCGCGGCGTATCTGCTCCCGTCGGCGGTGCTCGGCATCGCGACCAAGGGCATCGAGCGCGAAACACTCGCGCTCATGACCGACGTCGTGCGTGAGGAATCCCCCTCGCATGCCGTGGTGGCGTTCAGCGGCCCAAGCTTCGCGGCCGAGGTGGCCACGCAGCAGCCCACGGCGGTGGTGGCGGCGAGCGACGTGCCTGCGGCGGCGGCCCTCCTGCAGCTGGCGGCGAGTGCGCCGTCGTTCCGGGTCTACACCACCGACGATGTCGTGGGTGTGGAACTCGGCGGTGCACTCAAGAACGTGATGGCCGTGGCCACGGGCATTCTGGACGGTCTGGGGCTCGGCTTCAATCCGCGCGCGGCGTTGATCACGCGCGGACTCGCGGAGATGACGCGTCTGGGGGTCGCGCTGGGCGCGCACCCCGAAACGTTTGCCGGACTCGCCGGCCTGGGTGATCTCGTGCTCACGTGCACGGGCTCGCTCAGCCGCAATCGCGCCGTCGGCGTCGCCATCGGGGAGGGGCGCACGCTCGCGGAGGCGCTCGCCGGCAAGGAAACCGTCGCCGAAGGCGTGCTGAATACACAGAGTGCGCTCGCGCTGGCAGAGCGCGCGGGTGTCGAAATGCCGATTGTGGAAGCCACCCATCGCATTCTGTTCGACGGGCAGAGTCCGCGAGATGCGATCGCGGAACTCATGGTGCGTGAACTGCGTGCCGAGCGGGACGCCGGCTGATGCTGCGCGGCGAACCGGTGCAGGAGTTCTACTCCATTGGCGAAGTGTGCGAACTCACGGAGCTCAAGCCGCACGTGCTCCGCTACTGGGAAAGCCAGTTCAAGGTGTTGAGCCCCGCCAAGAACCGCTCCGGCAATCGCGTGTACGCGCGCCGAGAGGTGGAGCTGATCCTGCTGGTGAAGCAGCTGTTGTACGTTGAGAAGTACACGATCGACGGGGCGCGGCTCAAGCTCGAGGAACATCGACGGGGCGGCGCGTTGCGCACGGAGGCGCGTGTGGCGCTCGAACTCGAGACGGTCGAAGCGCTGGAGCGTGATCTGCTGGCCCTGCAGGCGTTGCTGGATGCGCCGCTCCCCACGACGTCCCCCGACCCCAATCACCGCTCATGAAGATTCTGCTCAGTAACGATGACGGTATTCTCGCTCGGGGCCTCGGTGTGCTCGAGCGCGCCTGCGAGCCGCTCGGCGAGCTGTACGTGGTTGCTCCCGACCGCGAGCAGAGCGCCACGAGCCATTCGCTCACGTTGCACCATCCGCTCCGACCGGTGCAGCTCGGCGAACGTCGCTGGCAGGTCGATGGCACCCCCACCGACTCCGTCCTGCTCGGCGTCGGCGTGCTCATGACCGACCGGCCGGACTTCGTGATCAGCGGAATCAATCACGGTCCCAACATGGGCGAGGACGTGCTGTACTCGGGCACGGTCGCCGCGGCCATGGAAGGACTCGCGTTGGGGATTCCGTCCATCGCCGTGTCGTTCGGTGGCAACGCGCTGCGGGCTGACGCCCTGCTGGATTCGCAGGTGGGTGTGCTGCGCAACCTGCTGCAGCACCTCACGGCGCTCCCCGCCTTTCCGCCGGACACGTTGCTGAACGTGAACCTGCCGCCGCTGCCCGCCGAGCAGATCAGGGGCGTGAAGCTCACCCGGCTCGGGCGGCGCGTCTTTTCCGATTCCATCACCCGCATGAAGGACCCGTGGGGACGCGAGATCTTCTGGATTGGCGGCGGCTCGGTAGAGTGGAGCGGGCCGGACGACTCCGATTTTGCCACGGTGGCAGCCGGCTACATCTCCGTGACGCCGCTGCATCTCGACCTTACGCACCGTGATCAGCTCGATGCGTCGGCGGATTGGTGGCGGGAGCTGTAGAGCCCGGGTTCCGGGGCGCGCGGCGTCGTCTGGTGGAGACGCTGCAGGACAAGGGCATCAAGGATCTCGCCGTATTGCGCGCGATCGACATGGTGCCGCGGCACAAGTTCGTGCCCGAGTCCACGCGGCATCGGGCGTACGAAGACTCGGCGCTACCGATCGGGTCGGGGCAAACGATTTCGCAGCCGTATGTGCATGCGCGCGCGCTCGAGTTGCTCGAGCTCACCGGCGGCGAGAAGGTGCTGGAAATCGGCACCGGGTCGGCCTATCAGACCGCGCTGCTGGCAGAGCTGGCCG
The DNA here is from genome assembly GCA_011390935.1 of Gemmatimonas sp. Taxonomy (GTDB): domain Bacteria; phylum Gemmatimonadota; class Gemmatimonadetes; order Gemmatimonadales; family Gemmatimonadaceae; genus JAABRT01. The sequence continues at coordinate 9,247 of JAABRL010000028.1, read as the reverse complement.
CGCAGGTGTTTTCGGTGGAGCGCGTCGGCGCGCTGCTCGACAAGTCGCGTGCCCTGCTCGCCGAGCTCGGGGTGCGAAACGTGAGCGTGCTGCTGGGCGATGGCACGCTTGGCTGGCGGGACTTTGCACCGTACGACGCGATTGTCGTTGGCGCAGGTGCTCCCAAGGTCCCCCCAGCGCTCGAGGAGCAGCTGGCCGAAGGCGGCCGGCTGCTGCTGCCGATCGGCACCCGAGAGGAGCAGACGCTTGCGGTGTTCACGAAACACGGCGGACAGCTGGCACGGCGTGACATCACCCCGGTGCGCTTCGTCCCCCTCATTGGAGCCGGTGGCTGGCCACCCGGCTGAGGCACCATTCCCGTTCCTGTGACGCGCCAGGTGCATCGCACCGCGCGCGATCGATCGTTCGCCTGAGGGAGTCCATGTCCAGCTCGTCGTCTGTCCATCCACCGTACGCGATGCCGTTTGCCCCCACGACAGGTGGCACGTCATTCCCGTCGTTCGATGCGTTCGCCGCGCCGGCACCGGTGCGAGCGCCCTACGTGCCGCCGGATGCGCGAGTCATGGCCGCCACCGCGGTGATCGACGCCCCCGATGAGGCCGCACTGGTACCGGGCGCGCGCCTTGATACGCCGCTGCAGGTGCCGATGGTGGAGGTGCCGGCTCAAGAGTTCCCGTCAATCGAACAGTTCCTGCTCGAGACTCCGCTCGACGCTGGTGCGGCGACGATGGCGGCGTTGTTCTCAGCGCCGGACGATGCCCCGCGGCCCGCAGCCGACGTGATGCAGGCGCCTGCCGACCACCCGATCGCATCGCCGGTCGACGTCGAGGCGGAGGAGCCGCAGGACGAGCCGTGGGCCATCGCCGACGCCACGGACGCCGTCGCCGAGCTGGCGGATGGGCTGGCCGGACGGACGGGGGCAGAGGTGGACGCGGCCGAGGTCGTGCCCGAGCCGGTGGCGGCGCTGGAACCGTGGACCGACGATGAAGGGTGGATGGACATCATGCCGGCGCTACAGACGCCGGGCGGACCGGATCTGGCGGGCGAGACCGCGTGGGCGCGTGCCTTCGCTGAGCCGCCGGCACCGATGTCGCCCTCGCCGCTCCCCGCTGGGGACACGGAAGCCGCGGCGGCATCACTCGAAACGATTGCGCGGCGGTTGCGCGCCGGTGAGCTCGAGATCCCGGGTTACCGTGGCGATCGCGGTGATGCCGCGGCCCTCGCGGCCGCGCTTGCCGCACTGCTCGGCGCAGGCAGCTGAGGCCAGCCGGAACGTGAGGGCAGGGGCGTCTCCGGCGTTACACGGACCATCGGGCGCGTGAGCGAGCAGCCGCCGTCCGCGACCGCTCGCTTCTCCTGCCGCGTGATCGGACGGGTGCAGGGCGTTGGTTTTCGCTGGTTCGTGCGAGAGCGCGCGCGTCGCTTGGGGGTGACGGGGAGCGTCGCGAACGAGGCCGATGGGAGCGTGGTCGTGCATGCCGGGGGAACGCCGACCGCGCTCGCGTCGCTGCGCGCATTACTGTGTGAGGGTCCGCCGGGCGCTCGCGTTGATCGGATCGACGAGTCAACGCCCGAGCCCGGACTGCTGCCAGACCCTTTTCAGATTCTCCGGTGACTGCTTCCATGTCGTCGCTTGCGCTGCGCGTCCAGCGTGCAATTCGCGACGTGCCTGACTTCCCGAAACCCGGGATCACGTTCAAGGACATCACGCCGCTGCTGGCCGACCCGGCGCTGCTTCAGGACGTCGTGCGCGCCATGCAGGCGCCCTTCGCACTGGCCGAGATCACGCACGTGGTCGCCATGGAGAGCCGCGGCTTCCTGTTCGGGGTGCCGATGGCGCTGTCGCTTGGGGCGGCGTTCGTTCCGGTACGCAAACCCGGCAAGCTGCCGTGGAAGACGGCGCGTGAGGGGTACGCGCTCGAGTACGGCGACGACGCCCTCGAGATCCACACCGACGCACTGACGCCAGGTGCGCGCGTGCTGCTGGTGGATGACGTACTGGCGACTGGGGGCACGGCGGCGGCCGCGGCGCGTCTGGTGGAGCGACAGGGGGCACTGGTGGTCGGCCTGTCGGTGCTGATGGAGCTGGCGTTCTTGCGCGGGCGCGACGCCCTCGGCGATCGCCGTGTGGAGACGATCTGGCGCGTGTCCTGACCGCCGGACGCGTCGGGTTTCTCTCGCTCTTGGCGCGCGTTAGGTTGCACTCGCGGATACGTCCGCGACCTGCCCCCGTAGCTCAGTTGGATAGAGCAGCGGTTTCCTAAACCGTTGGCCGGAGGTTCGATTCCTCTCGGGGGCACTGCTTGGAGGGCGCTGTACCACCGCGTAGGTTGACTCGATCGTTCGGTGGCCGGCCCTTCCTCCCTTCCGACGCCTTCCCTCGGTGAAACTTCACAACAAGATCCTGCTCGGCCTCGTGCTGGGAGCAGGCGCTGGCATCGTCTCCAAGCTCGTGTTCGGTGAGGCGCCCGAACTCCTCTGGATCGTCGAGAACGTGGCCACGCCGGTTGGACAAGTGTTCCTCCGCATGCTGTTCATGATCGTCGTCCCGCTGATCTTCGGCTCGGTGACGTTGGGCGTCGCGTCGCTCGGCGACTTGACGAGGATTGGCCGAATCGGCGGCAAGGCGATGGGGTTCTTCTTTCTCACCACGGCGTTCGCGGCGGCGATCGGACTGACGTTGGTGAATGTGATCGGCCCCGGGCGACAGCTGGCCCCCGAAGTGCGTACGCAGCTCCTCGAGGAGTACTCGGGCGAAGCGACGGCCCGAGTCGGCGGCGGCGCCGTTTTCGGCGTGGAGACGTTCGTGAATATCGTGCCGCGCAACCCGGTGGATTCGGCGGCGCGCGGGGACATGCTCGGGCTGATCTTCTTCTCGCTGACCTTCGGCATTGCGCTGACGCAGCTGAGCAAGGAGCGTGCACAGCCGATCATGGCCGTGCTGGAAGGGCTGGTGGACGTCGTCACGCGCATCATCGGGTACGCGATGAAAATCGCGCCGTATGGCGTCGCGGGGCTGATATTCGGCGTGACGGTGCGATTCGGCGCCGAGGTGTTGCAGTCGCTGGCGCTGTACGTGATCACGGTGATGCTGGGGCTCGCGATCCAGCTGTTCGGCGTCACCGGCATGATCGCACGGTTCTTCGTGGGGATTCCGTACGGGCGCTTCTTCGGTAAGTGCCGATCGCTCATGGTGACGGCGTTCTCCACGTCGAGCTCCAACGCCTCGCTGCCGGAGAACATTCGTACGGCGGAGGAGCAGTTCGCCGTCCCGCGCGAGATTGCGTCGTTCGTGCTGCCGCTGGGTGCGACGATGAACATGAACGGGACCGCGCTGTTCGAGGGCATGACGGTGCTGTTTTTGGCGCAGGTCTTCGGCGTGGAGCTGAGCCTCACGAGCCAGGTGATCGTGATCGTGATGTCGGTAATCACGGCGGTCGGCGCGGCCGGCGTGCCAGGTGGCTCGATTCCGTTGCTTGTGCTCATCCTCGAGACGGTGGGTGTGCCGGGGGAGGGGATCGCGTTGATTCTCGGTGTGGACCGCATTCTGGATATGTCGCGGACGGTGCCGAACGTCATGGGCGATCAGCTGACGGCGCTGGTGGTGGCACGCAGCGAAGGCGCCGCGCTCCGGCTTGACGACTAGCCATGACGTTTCGGACCGACGCTGCTATGTTTCATGGCTGTCGGTGACCTTTCGAAATTCTCCGTTTACCCCGTGGTTTCCATGGCGAAGACTTCGCGCCCCCTAAACGCTCCCGCGTCGCCGTCGATTGACAGCGACGATCCGCTCGAGAATCTGACGCTGTGGCTGCAGTCCAACGGCAAGATGCTGGCGATCGCCGGTGCCGTGGTCCTCGCGGCCGGCGTTGGCATTTACGGTTTGCGCGCCTCGGAGGCGAAGAAGCAGGCCAATGCCTCGACGGCGCTCTACGCGGCGCAGGCACCGCTGCAGGACGGCAACACGGAGGCTGCGCGGACCGCGCTCGAGGGCGTGGCGACGCGATACAAGGGTACGTCGTCGGGTGAGCAGGCGGTGTTGCTCGTGGCGCAGACGTACTTTGATGCCGGCAACTTCGATGAGGGCATCGCCCGCCTGCAGTCGGCCCGCAGTGGCGCGTCGCCGGCGTTTGCGGCCTCGATGGAAGCGATGACGGCGGCTGGTTTTGAAGGCAAGGCGGACTTCGTGCAGGCTGCGGCCCACTACGCCAAGGCTGCCACAGCGGCAGCCTCCGAGGTGGAGAAGGACTCGTACACACTCTCGCAGGGTCGTCAGCTCATGCGCGCCGGCCAGCGCGCAGAAGCGATCGCGATCTTCGAGGGCCTCCTGGCGAAGGAGGGGTCGCCGTTCTCGCAGGAGGCGGCCGTGCGTCTGGGCGAGCTTCGGGCGCGCGCCGGCTAAGCTACGGTGCGGTAGGCCGGCCGTTGGGTGCCGCCGTGAGCGCGCACCGGCGGCGGCGGCCGAGGCCAGTGAGCAGATGGTTGCTCACATGGATCGCGGTGGGATGCGAGGACAGGTAAACTGATGGGTCGGACTCAGCCATGCTGAGTGCGACCCGTTTTTCGTAGCGGCCTGTGCAGCACCTGGTTGTTCGTGGAAAACAAGCGCGCTGTGGTGGCGGGCCGGTGTTCGGGACCGAGAGATGCACCGGAACCGGCGCCAGTGCGAGCGGACCTGCGATCGGGTGTCGTTCTGCCGGCGAGCGCCGATTGACGGAGATCGGATCTGTGGACTGATGTCCTGTGGTGCGCGTGGAATGTCGTCTGTTTGCGAAGGCGACAGTTACGAGCCAAGTAGGGGACAGTATACGACATTTCCGGTTCGTCTCGGAACCAAAAGAATGCCGATAATATATGTTATGTAAACTAAAGTGCGTGGATAACTGTGGACAAGATCCGAACGTACCCCACCTTGCGCTTTCGGTCAGTGGGCCCATCACCCTG
>JAABRL010000028.1:0-4139 GCA_011390935.1 Gemmatimonas sp. | reverse complement strand
CGGAATCGCAAGTTGCACTGGCACCACGACTTCGGCTTCCTCGTGCGGATATGAGCCGTCGTGGATAGCCGTCAGGTCGAAGAAAGGGCGCGACGCTTCCGGGTGATTCGGGGGATGGCCACCGCGTCTGCAGCTTGCAGCGCAGAGTCCGCTCGCCCCGTCAGTCGCTGTGGATATCCCGCGCGCCGGCCGCCGTCACCCTGGCGGTTCCCTCAGCGAACTTCGCCTCAGCGCAGCGGCGGCAGCGACTCGAGGATGCCGCGAAAGACGACACGCCCTTCACCGCGAAGCGATGGCAGCCACTGCGGACGACCGGTCGTCGTCGCCGCGCCCGGCCGCAGCGTCACCGTCACGGGACGCCCCGAGCGCGTCACGAGCGTGACCGGTCCCTCAGCCAGCTCCCACGTGGTCAGCAGGATTGCGGCGGCGATGGCGCCTGTCCCACACGCAAGCGTCTCGTCCTCCACGCCGCGTTCATAGGTGCGGTACGCCCACCGACCGTCGCCCAGTGGCGCGACCCAGTTCACGTTCGCGCCGTCCGGCTGGTTGGGCGCCGCCTGCCGTAATGGCCGACCTTCGGCGCCCACATCGACCCCATCCAGCGTGGTGGGATCTGACAGCACGATCACCACGTGCGGCACCCCGACGCGAGCATACCCCACGCGCTCGTGTGCCGGCGCGCGCGTCACGGTGTCGGAGTGATCCGGGCGGATCTCCACAACGGGCGCGATGTCGATCTCCGGCTCCTGCTCGACTACCCGGGCATGCACCAATCCGGCGTCCGTGCGGAGTCGCACCTGATCGGCCGGCGCGAGCCCTCCATGCACAGCCAAGGCGGTGCTGCACAAGGTCGCGTTGCCACACAGCTCACCCAGTGTGCCATCCCTGTTGAAGTACTTGAGCAGGAGCGGCAACGGCAGCGCCTCGAGTGCGTCGGCATCGACATCGAGCGGAACATCGGTAGGGACGGCCGGCGATAGCACAACGAGGCCGTCCGCTCCTATCCCGTTGTGGCGATCGCAGATAGCACGGATCACCTCAGGTTGTGTGACAGCCTCGAGCGCCACCTCACGTCCGTCGAACACCACAAAGTCGTTGCCGGACCCCGTCATCTTCGTGAAGGGCACGCCGGTCAGCGAGGCTCGCGTGTCAGGGGGCGTGCGCACCATCAGTACCGCCCCGTGATGCCCCACCAGCGGAGCCGCCACACCATCCAGACCGCTTCGCGCACAATGCGCTTGGACATCTTCGACTCACCCTCCGTGCGGTCATTGAAGACAATCGGGATCTCGGCGATTCGAAAGCCGCGCTTCCACGCGCGGTAGCTCATCTCGATCTGAAACGCGTAGCCGTTCGAACGCACCTGATCGAGCGGAATCGCCTCGAGGACCTCACGGCGAAAGCACTTGAAGCCGCCGGTCGCGTCGCCGAGGTGCATGCCGGTCACGATGCGGGCGTAGATGTTCGCGCCGTACGAGAGCAGCAGTCGCGTCATGGGCCAGTTCACGACCGTCACCCTGCCCTGACGATAGCGGGATCCCAGCACGAGATCGGCCCCCTGCACCGCGCCCAGAAACTCCGGCAGATGCGCGGGATCATGCGAGAAGTCCGCGTCCATCTCGAAGATGTACGCGAAGTCGCGCTTGAGCGCCCACTCGAAACCCGCCAGGTACGCTCGGCCGAGTCCCTGCTTGCCCGGCCGGTGCAGCACGTGCACGCGCGGATCGGCGGCGGCCAACTGATCGGCGAGCTGCCCCGTGCCATCGGGCGAGTTGTCGTCCACCACCAGCACGTCAAGGCGCGGATCCTGCGCGAGGATCCGAGGCACGATGCGAGTGATGTTTTCCTTCTCGTTGTACGTTGGCACGATGACCAGACCGCGCTCGCCCTCCGGCACCGAGGCCTGCGGCGACCATGGCGTGGAGCTTCGCTCCGAGCGGCGTTCCGTCAGTCCGTCAGAAGCCGAGCCCCTCTCATTGGTGAGATCAGGCACGGGCGCTCCGACGATCGGCCAGCAACCCGGCGACAGCCCAGCTCATCGCAACCAGCAGGGCTGCCAGTGTGATCATGCGGCCAATCGCGTTCTTCTCGTTGTCGAAGGTCAGATGTACCGACTTGGCGCCCGCAGGCAGCGGCACGCCGGAGATCACGAAGTTGGCGCGATCAACCGCCACCGCCTGCCCATCCACTTCTGCGCGCCAGCCCGGGTAGTAGTTCTCCGACACGATCAAAGTCGCGCCGGCGGGGACCTCGCCCTCAATGGCCAGCTCCACATCGCCTGCCGCATACCGTGTGACTCGGGCGGTTACGCCCTCGAGCGCTGCGGGCAGCGCGCTCACCGCATCGGCTGGCTGCGCGTCCGCGAACGACTCCGGCGCCATGAGGGCCGCACGGCGCAGGTCGAAGCGCGGGTCGAGCACGGTGGCGAGCGTCTGCTCGTCTTCCGCCTTGACTCGTAACGGCACCACCCAGGCGTACGGATTCTCGCCGGGAAGCCGATACAGGTGTACCTCGCTGCCGGCGGCGTTGCGGGCTGGGCCCGCCACGCGCTCCGTGCCCTCGAGCGGCAGCTCCGAGAGGTTGGTGTACAGGTACTGGCTGTTGGTCAGGGCCCAGAAGTTGGGGTTGCCGGTGATGCCCGCGTTCCCGGCGGCCTCGATGAGGCGGCGATAGCGACCGAGTTCATTGCCGTGGTAACCCATCACATCGCGCACGTCGTGCGCCATCAGCGCCGATCCGCCCATGAACGGGTCTCGGCGCGCCATCTCGCCTCCGCCCTGGAAGCCGAGCGCCAACACGCGTCCCGGCTGGTCCGCCGACGTGATGGCATCGATCGCGGCGTCGGAGGCATAGAGCACGTCCGCTCGTTCACTGAACATCCAATAGTGTCGCCCAACGCTCCACAGGTCGAGCGCCACGACGGCCACGAGCGCGAAGCCCGCGGTCTGCGCCGTGAGCTTGCGCTGGCCACGAAGGAACGCGACGGCCGCCACGGCAAGGGCCACCACCGCCACTCGCACACCACCGAGGACCACGTTCGACGCGTTCGCGTCCACTCGCACCACGAGCGACGGGTCTACCATCACGCCTTCTGCAATCACCCGAAACACACCGAGCGCGGCGAGCAGTGCCGTGAGCACACCGGCACCGGCGGCGCCGAACACAAACCGCTGGCTCAGCTTGCCCGCCATCAGCCGTTCTGCACCGAAGGCGGCGAGCATCGCGGTCGCGAAGGAAACGACATAGAGAATGGTGCTCGGGGCACGGAAGAACTTGGTGCCGGGCACCAGCGCGTATACCAACTGATAGAACGGCGTGTTGCCACCCCACGCCCACAGCAGCGTGACCACGCCGGTGGCGAGCCAGAACCACGCGTGCCCACGCGACTCGCTGCGCGCGCCGCCCGCGATGCCTACTACCGCCAGCAGCAGCACGGCGACGCCGAGGTACTCGCTATGGAAGTGGATGCCGTTCGCGCCCCAGTAGTTGTCGAGAATGCCCGAGAACTGTGGGAGCCACATGTTGATCGTCTCCTCGAGCGGCATGGAGAACGAGGTGGCATAGTCATACCCCTTGCCGCCGGCGCGAGGCGACCAGTCGACGTACTCCGCGACCGGGAGATACTGCGCGGCGCCAATCGCGAAGCCGATCAGAATGGCGCCGAGCGCCAAACCGAGGCGACCGTAGTGGCGCGACGAGCTGGCGGTCGGTGCAGGCGCCGCGCCCACGGGGCGCGCGGTCGCGCCCGGCCAGATCGCGAGAAACAGTGCGAATGCGCCCGCGGTGAGCAGGCTGTACTGCAGCAGTTGCGGGTGTGGCGACAAGACGCCGAGTCCGACCACCAAGGCCAGTACGCCCCAGCTCCACCGGGCGCCATCGCGCATGCCGCGCACGAGCATCCACAGGGACAGCGGCAGCAACGTGCTCACGAACAGCTTGCCGTCATGCCCTGGCGAGGCGAACGACGCCAACTGACCGCTCAGCATGTACGCCACACCACCGACAGAGGCCGGCAGCAACCCGAGGCCCACCGAACGCAGAAACCCGATGCTGAACACGCCCGCCAGCAGGATGTGCAGCACGAAGCCCCACGTCATGGCGATGTCGGTGGGGAGCAGCAGGCGCAGCAGGAACGTGGG
>JAABRL010000027.1 GCA_011390935.1 Gemmatimonas sp. | reverse complement strand
TTCCTCGATGACTTCCTCAAGCTCGCGCCGGCCCCAGCGGCGCGCGCTGTCGAGGGTGGCATCATCTCGCCCGGTGACGACGCGTTCACGGGCTTCGTGTTCAAGATTCAGGCGAACATGGACCCCAAGCATCGTGATCGCATTGCGTTCGTGCGCGTGTGCTCCGGTCACTTCGAAGCGGGGCTGCAGGCCACGCTCGGACGCACCGGCAAGCCGCTGCGTCTCAACCTGCCGCAGCAGTTTCTGGCGCAGGAGCGCACGCATGTGGAGGATGCCTGGGCCGGTGACGTGATCGGCGTGCACGATCGTGGCAACCTGCGCATCGGCGACGCGATCTACACCGGCAAGAAGGTGATCTTCGCCGACATCCCACGCTTCCCGCCCGAGCATTTTTCGCGCATTACCGTCAAGGATCCGCTGCGTCGTCCGCACCTCGACACCGGGCTGCGTCAGCTGGCCGAAGAAGGCGCGGTGCAGCTGTTCCGCGGCGACCGGCAGGCCAGCGTCCCCGACATCGTGGGCGCCGTGGGACAGCTGCAGTTCGACGTACTGCTGCACCGGCTCGAGCACGAATACGGCGTGCCAGCCAAGCTCGAGTCGCTGGGCATGTCGCACGCCCGATGGATCGAGGGTGAACCGCAGGCCGTGCAGAAGGCCATGCTCATGCGCGATCGCATGCTGCTGTGGGATGCACGCGATCGGCCGGTGCTGCTGTTCGCCAACGGGTTTTCCGTGCGCTGGGCCGAGCGCGAGAGCGACGGGATTGTGCTCAAGCAGTTCCCCGACTGAGGCACGCGCGCGCTGCGCTGCGCCTCAGTCCGCGATGCGCAGCGCGAGCTTGCCGGTGGTTTCGTTGCTGCCGAGCAGAGCATGCGCCTCGGCGATCTCGTCGAGGGCAAACGAGCGTTCGATGTTCGCGCGTACGCGCCCGTCGGCGAGCAGCGGCACGACCTCCTGCGCGAAGGCCTGCGTGAACGCGATGCGTTCCTCGAGCGGTCGGGCGCGCAGCACGGTACCGGTGATCTGCAGGCGGCGTGCGAGTACTCGGCTCAGGTCGAGCGGGCTCTCTCGGCCGGCCAGCAGGCCAATGAGCACGAGGCGGCCGCGATGCGCGAGAGAGCGCACGCCTTCGTGCACATACCTGCCCCCGACGAGATCGAGCACGATATCCACGCCCCGCCCATCGGTGGCGGCGAGCACCGCGTCGGCGAAGCTCGGGTGCCCGTCGGCCGAGGTGTCCGGCACGAAGCCGGTCTCGAGCCCGAGCGCGGTGGCGTGTGTGAGCTTCTCGGCATTGCGAGCGGTGCCGAATGGAATGCCGCCCAGGGCACGCACCAGCTGTACGGCCGCCAGTCCCACGCCGCTGCCGACCGCGTGCACGAGCACGCGGTCACCGGGCGCAAAGCGGGCTTGCCGGAGTGCATCGTGGGCCGTGATACAGGCTTCGGGGAGTGCGCCGGCGGTGTGCAGGTCGAGGGTGTCCGGGACGCGGGCCAGCGTGTCTTCGTGGGTGGTGAGGTACTCCGCGTGGGCGCCCCCTGGGACGAGGCCGAAGACGCGGTCGCCGATCTGCCACCGGGTGACTCCTGGGGCGAGGGCCGCGACTTCGCCGGCAAACTCGAGCCCGGGAATGTCGGACGGCACGCCGGGGGGCGCCGGGTAGTGTCCGGCCCGTTGGATCAAATCGGCCCTGTTGAGCGCTGATCCGACGACGCGAACGCGGACGGTGTGATTGGGGCCGGAGAGCGCGGGCACGGGCCGCTGTTGGATGTGCAGCACATCAGGGCCGCCTGGGGCGGTGATGACGGCGGCGCGCATGGTGGACATGGGTGGCGGGCGCGGGGTGGTCGGGGAGAGGTGTGCTGGAAGATGGTCGTGTGGTGTTGGCTGGTGAACCGGCGGTGTGATAGCAAGCAGGTACTTGCGGGCAAGTAGGTACTTGCACATACTCCCGGTATGCTTGAGAATCGATCCCGTATCATCGAAGCCGCCGCACGCATCTACGCGGCCCATGGCTATCGAGGCGCGACCACCCGACGCATCGCGGAGGAGGCCGGCGTCAACGAAATCACCTTGTTTCGACAGTTCGGCTCCAAGTCGGCGCTGCTCGATGCCATGGTCGAGGCCTCCCTCGATCTGCGGCTCGTCGCCCTCCCCGCCGTACCGGTTGATCCCGAAGCCGAGCTCACCCTCTGGGTGGCCGCGCATATGGCCGATGTGGCCTCCAAGCGGGATCTGCTGCGGCAGGTGATGCGCGAGTTCTCGGAGCACCCGGATCATGCCACCTGCGCCGGCAAGGGACCGGCTGCCGCGGCCGATCAGCTTCGCGATTATGTCATTCAGCTGCGCCGAGTGGGCTGGCTCGACACCGATCCGAGTACCGAAGCGTCGGCCTTCGAGGTTGCCTCGGCGGTCACCATGCTCATGGCCGCGTTCTTCGTCGACGCCATGGATCGCGTCATGATGCCGCAGCTGTTCACCACACCAGTCGAGGAAGCGCCGCGGACCTACGTCCGCGTGTTCCTGCGCGGCATCGGGCTGCGCACGTCGCCACACCCGCCGAGCAATTCGGCACCAGATCGCAGCACTCGCCGTACGGTGCAGGCAACCGCACCGAACTCGTCCACCACGTGAGATCGTCCATGACCGTCATTTCGCGCGCTGCCCGCCTGCTGGCCGGCCTCGCGCTCCTGTCCGCTGCCTCCTCGGCACTGTCCGCGCAACCTGGGCCACCGGGGCGTGCGCTCTCGCTCGAGGACGCGCTTACGCTCGCCACCGGCACCAGCGAAACCATCGGGCTCGCCAGAGCAGGCGTTCAGCGCGCCGTGGGTGGCCAGTATCAAGCACGCAGTGCGCTGCTACCGCAGATCAACACCGCGCTGAACTATCAGCGGCAGCTGCAAAATCAGTTTCAGGCCATCACGCAGCGCTTCGCCCCTGCGGACGGCGGCACCGGTGGGCCACCTGCCGACTCCGGCGGTGGTGGCGATGGTTTTGCCGATAGCCCGATTGCCCGCATCTTCGCCTCGCCGTACACCGTCACCTTTACGGCGCAGGCATCACAGCAGCTGTTCGATGGCGGCCGAGCGATCGCCGGCACGCGCGCCGCACGGGCGCAACGCAACGCCGCCGAGATCGGCATCACGACGGCCGAAGCACAGGTGCAGCTCGATGTGACGCAGGCGTACTACGATGCGGTGCTTTCGGACCGACTCGTCGCCATCGCCGAGTCGAGCTTCGTGCAGTCCGAGCGCACGCTGCGGCAGGTGCAGCTCACCTACGACGTCGGCAACACGTCGGAGTTCGAACTCTTGCGAGCCCGCGTCACGCGCGACAATCAACGCCCCGGTGTCCTGCAAACGCGCACGCAGCGCACGGGCGCATATCTGCGCCTCAAGCAGCTGCTCGACCTGCCGCTCGATGATGCGCTGACGCTCACGAGTCCGATCGTCGAAGCGCCGGTGGACGCACCGGTCGCACCATCGGCGCCCGTGACCACCATGGTCGTGGATGCGGAGGCGGCGCTGGCCACTGATCCTCGCGTTCGGTCGGCGGTGGCGGAGGTGGTGGCGACGGTGGATACATCGGCCAATCAGCGACTGGCCATCAAGCAGGTGGAACAGAATGTGGAGGCGTCGCGTCAGCAGTTTCGCGCGGCGAAGGCCGCACGATGGCCGTCGCTGTCGATCAGCACTACGTATCAGCGATTCGCCTATCCGGACGACGGTCTGCCGCGCAGCCTGAACGACTTCTTCCCGAACTGGACCGTGGGCGCCGGCTTGTCGGTGCCGATCTTCAGCGGGGGGAGACTGAAGGGCGAAGTGCTGGCGGCCGAGGCGCTGTACGATGAGTCGCGCCTGCGACTGGCCCAGGCGCGCGAGGCGGCTGCGCTCGATGCGCGTTTGCAGGTGGAGCAGTTCGAGGCCTCGCAGGCCGCCTGGTTGGCGAGCGTCGGAACGGCGGCCGTGGCGCAGCGCGCGTATGAGATCGCCGAAGTGCGTTTCACCGAAGGATTATCCACGCAGGTGGAGTTGTCGGAATCACGCGTGCAGTGGCAGCAGGCACTCGCCAACCGGGCGCAGGCCGCGCGTGATCTGCAGGTCGCTCGTGTGCGGCTGTCCCTGCTGCGTGCGCTGCCGATCACTGCCCCCGGTGCGACCACTGGCGCGGCGACTGCCGCACCAGCTGGTGCAGCGCCGGGCCCCAATACTCGTAGTGCTGGCGCTCCTGCCGGCGGACCCACGCAGCCCGGCACCCCGGGCGGAGGAACTGACTGATGCTCGCCGTGTTCACGCGCACCGTCCCGCCCGGACGGTCGGCGCTCCTGCTGTTGGCCCTTGGCACACTCGCTGCCTGTGGTGGTGAGGAGGCCAATGCGACCGATGGAGCGGCTGCCCCAACGACGGTCGTCATCGGTCCGGAAAACATCGTGCTCGCGGAACAGGATTCGCTGCGCACCGGTCCCGTGCTTACCGGGGCGCTGGTTCCCGCCCGGGAAGCGCGCATTCGCGCCGAGCTCTCTGCTCGTGTCATCAGCACGTTGGTGGAGGCCGGTACGACGGTATCTGCCGGCACGGTGCTGGCACGACTCGATGATGCGGCGCTGCAGGCCGACGTGTTGTCGTCCAGAACGGCGCTGACGAGCGCGTCGCTGGCGGCCGAACAGGCAGATCGGGAGCTCGAGCGCTCGCGCACGCTGGGCGCCGCTGGTGCGATCTCCACGCGTGAAGTCGAAGGCGCCGAACGCGCGCAGCTGCAGGCCCAGGCCCAGCTCGACGCGGCCAAGGCACGCGTTGCCGCAAGCGAACGATCGCTCGGCAACACGGTCGTCCGCGCTCCGTTTGCCGGCGTGGTGAGTGAGCGCACGGTGAGCGCGGGCGACGTGGTCTCGCCGGGCAATGCGCTGTTCACGGTGGTGGACCCGCGCAGTCTTCGACTCGAGGCGTCGGTGCCGGCCGACGCCGCCGGCGCACTGCGGGTGGGCGCCCCCGTTGCGTTTTCGCTCAATGGCTACGCCGGTCGCACGTTCGAAGGGCGGATCACGCGCATCAGCCCCATCGCCAACGCGGTCACGCGGCAGGTGGGCATCATTGCCGAGGTCCCTAATCGTGATGGTCAGCTGCTTGGCGGGTTGTTCGCCGAAGGACGCGTAGCGTCCGAGGTGCGGCTGGCCGTGGTGCTGCCGGAGGGCGCCGTCGACCAGCGCGGTCCATCGCCCACGGTGATGCGCCTCAGCAACGGCAAGGTGGAAGCGGTCGAGGTGGCGCTTGGCTTGCGCGACGCGGCCAGCGAACGCTTCGAGATTCGCTCCGGCATCACGGCCGGCGACACGGTGCTGCTCGGTGGCGCTCGTGGGTTGAGCGTGGGCACACCGGTGGCGGTGCGCGCGGTGCAGGATGCGTCGCCCAGTGCCGCCAAGCCGTCCGACGTTCCGCAATCCTGATCGCGCGTCCCTCGCCGCGTTCGCCCCGCTCTCCGAGATCCTGGCATGTTCATTTCCGATTACGCGATCAAGAAGCCGTTGCTCACCATCGTGGCGATGCTCGCCCTGGTGGCGTTCGGCGGCGTCGCGCTGTTGCAGCTGCAGACCGATGAGTTCCCCGAAGTCACGCCTCCGGTGGTGCTCACCACCATGATCTATCCGGGCGCGTCGCCCGATCAGGTCGAGCGCGAGGTGCTCGAGCCGATCGAGGAAGCGATCCAGTCGATCTCCGGCGTTGACAAGGTGCAGGGTGAAGCGCGCGACGGGTTTGCGCAGATCACCACGTTCTTCGTCTTCGGCAAGGATCTCGCCGAGGCCACGCAGGACATTCGCGACGCGATCAACCTCAAGCGTCAGGATCTGCCGGCTGAACTCGAGGAGCCGATCCTCAAGAAGTTCAGTCCGACCGATCGCCCGATCGTGACGCTGTCGCTGTTCTCCGAGCGACTCTCGCCGCCGCAGCTCACACGCATCGCCGATCCCGGTGTGGTGCGTGAGCTGCGCGCGATCGCCGGTGTGGCGGATGTCACGATTTCGGGTGCGGTGAAGCGTGAGCTCAGCGTGGAGGTGCAACCGCAGGCGATGCAGGCCGCCGGTGTGAGCATCCCCGAGATCGTGCTGGCGCTGCAGGGGCAGAATCTGGCGGTGCCGGCGGGGCGCATCAACTCCACACTCGACGAGCGCACGATTCGTCTCAAGGGTCGCCTCGATACCCCGGACGATTTCTCGCGCATGGTGGTGGCCGATCGCGGCGGCGCGCTGGTGCGCCTTGGTGATGTCGCAACGGTGGTTGATGGAACCGAAGAGCAGCGCACCCTCGCGCTCTTCAATGGGCGAGAAGCGATCGGCATCGATATCACGAAAACGGCCGGGTACAGCACCACCGACGTCGCCGAACGGGTGCTGGTGGCCGTGGAACGCCTGCGTCCCACGTTGCCGGCCGGTGTGCAGCTGGACGTGATCAAGAACTCGGGTGTGCGCGTCGAGAACTCCGTCAAGAACGTGCAGAGCACGCTGATGGAAGGCGCAGTGCTCACCGTGCTGGTGGTGTTTCTGTTCCTGAACTCATGGCGCTCCACCGTGATCACGGGCCTTGCGCTGCCGGTGTCGGTGCTCGCGAGTTTCGTGGCGGTGTATGCGTTCGGGTTCACGCTCAACACGATGTCGCTGTTGGGCCTGTCGCTGGCGATCGGCATTCTGATCGACGACGCGATCGTGGTGCGCGAAAACATCGTGCGACACGTGGAGATGGGCAAAGACCACTACACGGCCGCACGCGAAGGCACCGCGGAAATCGGTCTCGCGGTTACGGCGACCACGCTCTCCATTGTCGCGGTGTTCGTGCCGATCGCGTTCCTGCAGGGCGAAGCCGGTCAGTGGTTCAAGCCGATGGCCCTCACGATCGCCTGTTCGGTGCTGGTGTCGCTGTTCGTGTCCTTCTCACTCGACCCGATGCTGTCGGCCTATTGGCCTGATCCGCATGTGCCCGAAGAGAAGAAGTGGTGGATCACGAAGGTGCTCGACCGCTTCAACCGCTGGTTCGACGGACTTGCGCAGAAGTACCGCCTGCTGATCGGCTGGGCACTCGATCACCCGAAGAGCATGGTGGCGATTGCGCTTGGCAGCTTCGTGGTGGCCGTCGCCATGCCCGCGGTGGGCCTGGTGGGCGGTGGCTTCTTCCCCGGAGACGATCGGTCGGAGCTCAACATGTCGGTGGAGACACCTCCGGGATCGAGCCTCGATTTCACGCGTCTCAAGGCGGAAGAGGCGGCGGCGTTGGCGCGTTCGTACGCCGAGGTGGAGTACAGCTTCACCACGGTTGGTGGGGCGAGCGGTGCGGTCGATGCCGCGGCGATCTATCTCAAGCTCACACCCAAGAACTCCCGCGACCGTGGCGCCGAGGTCATCGCCACGGCGCTTCGCGAGGACGTCAAGCGCATTGGTGGTGCGACGGTGTTCGTGTTCGAAAGCGACTTCGGTGGTGCGCAGAAGCAGGTGCAGCTCGAGTTGCGCGGGACCGATCCCGAGGCGCTCAACACCGTGGCCCAGCAATATCTCGAGATCGTGCGCGGTGTGCCCGGTGCGGTCGATGTGGGGCTGTCGAGCAAGGGACAGAAGCCGGAGCTCGATATTCAGGTGGACCGCGGACTCGCGGGCGCGTACGGCCTGACGGTCGGGCAGGTCGCCAACGCACTGCGTCCTGCCTTCGCCGGCATCGAGGTGGGCGACTGGATCGATCCGGGCGGCGAAACGCGTGATGTGCGTGTACGCCTGGCACCGTCGGCACGAACGCGCGCCCTCGACCTCCAGCAGCTGCCCATCAACATCCGCGGCGCGGCCGGTGCGACCGGCACAATTCCGCTCGGGCAGGTGGCGACGGTGGAGCAGTCGCTCGGTCCGGCGATCATCAATCACCTCGATCGCGATCGGGTGGTGCGTGTCGAGGCGAACATTGCCGGCCGTTCCCTGTCGGAGGTGCTCGCGGACATCAACGCGCAGGTCGCGGCGGTACCGCTGCCACCGGGGGTGCGCTTCACGCAGGGCGGCGAGGCCGAGCAGCAGGCGGAGGTCTTCACCAGCATTCTGATCGCGCTCGGCGTGGCCATCGGCCTCATGTACTTCATTCTCGTGGTGCAGTTCGGTTCGTTCCTCGATCCGATCGCGATCCTCATCTCGCTGCCGCTGTCGCTCATTGGTGTGATGACGGCACTCGCGCTCACGGGACAGACGATCAACATCATGAGCATGATCGGGCTGATCCTGTTGGCGGGCATCGTGGCGAAGAATGCGATTCTGCTCATCGACTTCGCCAAGTTCTCGCGCGAGAAGGGAGGCTTGCCGCTCCGTGAAGCGCTCATCGAAGCGGGAGCGGTGCGACTGCGTCCGATCCTCATGACCACCTTTGCCCTCGTCGCCGGCATGGTGCCGATCGCACTGGGTTCAGGGGAGGGCGCGCAGTTCCGTGCGCCGCTCGGTGTGGCGGTGATTGGTGGTGTGATTACCTCCACGTTGCTCACCCTGCTCGTGATCCCCACCTTCTACGAGATCATGGACGGATGGCGGAGCGCCGTCCTGCGCCGGGTTGGTCTGAAGGCCCCCCACACCGGAGAGTTTCCGGTGACGAGCTCACCGGTGCCGGCCATCGGTGACTGAGCACTCGGGCGTGCGGCGTCGGCACTGCCGCTGTCGCGCGCCTGATTAGCATTCGGGGGCGCACACCGTGGTGGTGTGCGCCCCCGTGTCACGTCAGCCCCCGCGTCGTCGGTCGTGTCCCTCTCTCGCGCTCTGCTCGTGGCGGCCGTGGCCGCCGCCGTGATTCCCGGCTCGGACGGGCTGTTGGAGTTCGTGGCATCGGTCGAGGATCGGTTGTCCACCTACCTCGCCCTGGCGGCGAGCACGCCGTTCGTCTCGGAGCTTTCGCCGATCGTGGGTGGCCTGGCGGTGCATGAAGACCGCCTGCCCATGAACCGAGTGATCGCCGCCGTCACCGCCGGCGGGTGGGTGGCCACGGCGCTGCTCTACCTCTCCGGCCGCCTCAAGTGGGAATGGCTGCGCCGCCGCTCACGCACCGTACGCTCCACCGGCACCGTGGCACTTCGCATCGTGCGCCGCAATCCGTGGCGCGCCTCGTTCCTGGTGCGCTTTCTCTTCGGCGCACGCATTCTGCTGCCCATGGCTTGTGGCGCCGCGCGCGTGCCATTGGTCGTGTATTTGCCGATGTCGTTTCTCGGTTCGCTCACCTGGTCCACCGTGTTCGTCTTCATCGGCATGGCGGCGGGCGAAGCGGCCGAACAGGTGCTCGGCCGCATCAAGGATATCGAGAGCGTCATGTACGGCGTTGGCGGCGTGCTGCTCGTCGTCGCGGCCAACTGGTGGTGGCGCCGCCGTCGGCGCCGTGCGGAGCGGCGCTTGCGCCAGCGGCGTGCAACCGACGCGCCGCCAGCAGGCGACTAGCCGCGTCGCACCACTTCGCGTGCCGCGTCGCGCAGCGCCTGCCACGTGCGCTCGACATGCTCGCGCTGGGTGCGCACGTTGCCGATCGCCAGCCGCAGTACCACGCGATCATGCAGCTTGGTGTGCGAGAGCAGTGCCACACCACTCGCGTTGACGTGCTCGAGGATCGCCATGTTCCAGCGATCGCGCGTTGCCTCGTCGCTGCCAGCTGGCGCGAAGCGGAAGCACACCAGTGACAGGGGCACCGGCGCCGCGATTTCCCACGCGCCTTCGTAGTGCAGCATGCCGGCGAAGTCGCGGGCGAGTTCACAGTGATGACGCAGCCGTTCCGCAATGCCGTCGGCACCGAACGCACGCAACACCATCCACAGCTTGAGCGAGCGGAATCGACGTCCGAGCTGCACGCCGTAGTCCATGAGGTTCACCACCGAATCGTCGTCGCGCGTGCGCAAGTACTCCGCCACCAGCGAAAACGCGCGCTTGAGGACGTCGGGGCGTTTCGTGTAGAGCACCGAGCAGTCTACCGGGGTGAACAGCCATTTGTGCGGGTTCACCACGAGCGAGTCGGCGCCATCGACACCGTCGAGCAGCCAGCGCAGTTCGGGCACGATCGCGGCAGGGCCGCCGTATGCGCCGTCCACATGCACCCAGCAGCCGGCCGCGCGTGCGATCGGCACAATGGACACCACGTCGTCGATGCTCGACGTGCTCGTGGTGCCTACCGTCGCGACCACCGCGATCGGCCGGTATCCCGCGGCGATGTCCGCGTCGATGCAGGCACGCAGCGCGTCGGGACGCATGCGGAACGCCTCGTCCACCGGCACCTTCACGAGATTGTCATGACCGAGGCCGAGCGTGATCACCGCCTTGTCCACGCTCGAATGCGCGTGCGCCGAGCAGTACACACGCATGGGCGCGAGTCCGGTCATGCCACGCGCGCGAATGTCACCGCTCGCGAGTTCGCGCGCCGCCGCGAGTGCGTACAGCGTGGAGATCGACGCGGTGTCCGTGATTTCACCGAACCATCCGTCGCCCAATCCCATGAGCTGACGCAGCCAGTCCACGGTGCGCAGCTCGAGTTCGGTCGCGGCCGGACTCGTGAGCCACAGCATGTTGTTCACGTTCAGTCCGGCGGCGAGCAGCTCGCCGAGGATGCCCGGGTAGGAGCCGGAGATCGAGAAGTAGCCGAAGAACGTGGGGTGGTTCCAGTGCGTGATGCCCGGCACGATCACGTCATGAAAGTCCTGTACGATCGCATCGAGGGACTCACCGGTGACCGGTGCCGACGGGGCGAGCTGCGCACTGATGTCGCCCGGCGTCACGGGCGGTCGTACCGGGTAGCGCTCGGGGTGTTCGAGGTAGTCGGCGATCCAGTCCACGGCCGCGTGCGCGGCGCGTCGAAAGTCTTCAGGTGCAATGTCGCCCAGCGAGGGCGGCGGGGTGGTCATGGGCGTCGAAACAGGGCGTCGTTCAGGAAGGGGAGCACCCGCGTGAGCAGTCGTTCGGCCACGCGGGTGTCGTGATCGCCGGTGTACAGCTCGGCGTGATGTGGAATGCGACGTGACGTGAGCAACTCGTCGAGTACCGGAATCGAGGCCGGAATCTCACGGTGCTGATCCTCTCGGCCCGCATCGAACGCAATACCGCGCAGGCGTTCGAGGTTCGGGGCGAAGCTGTCGATCAGGGCGGCAGGTGCACGGCGCGGCCACGCGCCATCGACCTGCATCGGGCGCGTGTCGTCCGCGAAACAGCACGGGCTCATGGCGTACACGGCGCCAAACAGCTCCGGGCGACGCGTCGCCAACGAGATGGCGCCGTACCCGCCGAACCCATGACCGGCAACACCGCGCGCGGCGGCGCTGGCGATGGTGCGATAGCTGCGATCGATCGCAGGCACCAGCGTGTCGGTGATGAGCCCGCCCCAGCTGTGTTCGAAGGGTGCGGGTGCGCGCGTGCTGTGGCCGGCTCGTGGTGTGACGTCGAGCAACACGACCACCACATCCTGCAGGGTGCCTTCGGCCTGCAGGAGATGAAGCGAACGCGCCAGCTGCGCTCCGTTGAAGGTGCGAAAAAACGCACTGTCCGCGCTCCCGCGTCCACCAGCGCCGCCGTGCAGCACGTACACGCTGCGATAGCGACGACCGCTGAGCGCGTAGTCGGGGGGCACCCACACGAACGCGGTGCGCTCCACGGGTTCATGGGCGCTGGACAGGCCGGCGGCCGGCAGCCGAAGCGGGAAGAAACCGTGGACGTCCTGATGCGCCCCGAGCGGCGAGGAATCGGACGCCGACGACTGCGCCTCGACGACGTGCCCCACTCCTGCCATGGACAACAGCACGGCCAGGCCCAGCGCGCACGAAGCACGCCGGGCTGGACGCGCATCGATCATCGCGTGCCGCCAGAGCCCGTCGCCGGCGTGCGAACGGTGGGATAGGTGATGCCGAGCTGCTCCAGATACGTGCCGAAGCGCGTGGGATCGTAGTACAGCTTGCGCAGCTCGGGACGGAAGCGATTCATGACGTCGGCGTTCAGGTCGGCGACCGGACGATCGCTCGGCCGGATGAACGGCTGATACTTCACGTCCTTCGTCTGCACGTCGCGGAAGTACGTCCACGCATCGGCCACCAGCTGCGGTGTGAGCAGCAGGTCGAGCATGGTGAGTGCCTGAACCTTGGCACCCGCCACGGCACCCTTGTGCGCAATCGGCGTGGCCATGGCGATGCTGTTGGCCCAGTTGTGCCCGGGCAGGCCCGGAATGTTGGAGGGATAGCGCAGCGTGATCGTGGGGACATTCCACGACACGTCGCCGATGTCATCGCTGCCGCCGCCCGTGAAGTTCTGCGACGTTTCGCTGCCGCGCAGGGGGTTCAGCTGCGTGGACAGGCCGAACGCGGGCTGGCCCAGCTCCTGCTGAATGCCACGGGCGAGCGTGAGATCCTTCTCGTCCCACGCGGGCATGCCAACCTTCTGAATGTTCGCGTATGTGGCTTCGGCGATCGGCTTGCTGAAGTGCGCCGACCACCCGGAGCCCAGAATCCGTACCGTGTCCACCTTGGTGTCGGTCATCATCGCCGCGCCCTTGGCGATCTGCTGTCCGATCTCGAACAGCTCCATGGTGCGCGGATAGTCCTGCTCGCGGAAGTAGAACCAGATGCTGGCCGTGCTGGGTACCACGTTTGGCTGATCGCCGCCATCGCGAATCACGTAGTGCGAGCGCTGGGCCAGACGCAGGTGTTCTCGGCGATATTCCCAGCCGCTGGCCATGAGCATGACCGCGTCAAGCGCGCTCTTGCCGCGCCACGGGCCGCCGGCCGCGTGCGCGCTCGTGCCCTGAAACTTGAACTCGGCAGAGATGAGAGCGGCCTGATTGCTCTGGCCCCAGCTCACGCCGAGATCGTTGGACACGTGCGTGAAGAGCGCCACGTCCGCGTCCTTGAACAGGCCGTCGCGCACGAGGAACGCCTTGCCGGCCATGAGCTCTTCCGCCACGCCGGGCCACAGCACGAGCGTGCCCTGGATCTTCTCGCGCTCCATGAGCTTCTTCACCGCGATCGCCGCGGCCACGTTCACGGCCTGTCCGGAGTTGTGTCCCTCGCCGTGGCCGGGGCCGCCCTCGATGAGCGGATCACGGTAGGCCACGCCGGGCTTCTGCGACGCCTGCGGAATGCCGTCCACGTCAGAGCCGAGCGTGATCACGGGCTTGCCCGAGCCCCAGCGCGCGATCCAGGCACTCGGCATGCCGGAGACGCCCCGTTCGATCGAGAAGCCCTCCTTCTCGAGCATGCCGGTGAGGTAACGCATGGTCTCCATCTCCTCGAACCCGAGCTCGCTGAAGGAGAAGAGCATGTCCACGATCTCCTGCACACGCTTCGCATCGGCGTCGACCATGGTGAGGGCCTCCGCCTTGAGCTTGGCGAGGCGCGGATCGGCACGGCGGGCGCTCTGCGCGGTGAGCGCGGCCGGCAGCAGGGCGCAGGCAGCGGCGAGCAGGCAGGCGCGACGGGTGCGCGAGAGCAGGCGGGCAGTGGGCATGGTCGAGGAGGGAGAGGGACCGGAAGGGCGACGGCCGAACGTCCGACCGTCTCACAAAAGCTACGCAGCAGCACCGAATCGTGTTCGGGAAACCCACGCTGCCCGGTGATCGTAGGGGTACCATGCACGGACCCCTTCCGCAGCCGCCCCGCCTCCACGATCGAGCCCGCATGCGCGCCGTCGTCTCCACCCTCGTCCTGCTGGCCCTGTCGGCGCCGTTGGGCGCGCAGGCCCGTCCCCGCGATACGCTGCCGGACAGCGTGCGCGCCATTCTGCGCGATGTGCAACGCGAGGCGCGGGAGGTCAGCCGTGCGACATGGGACAGCGCGCGACCGGCGGTCGCGGTGACCGAGGCCGAGCGGAACAGCGCCTTCGTGAACGCGGAGGCCGAACGCATCCTCACCCGCGCGCGCGCCGCCCGCCTGCGGCAGGATTCGGCACTGCGCTCCTACCGGGCCACCACCACGCAGCGCATCGCGCTCGGCATGGGCGTGCGACGAATTGGGCTCGAGAAGCGGCTGTTCCAGGGCGACAACGTGGCCCAGATCTCGTGGTCGCGCGACGGCGGCGTGTGGGTGAATCCGATCGGCTCCCGCATGCAGGTGCCCATGGTGGGGGGCGGCGCGGACGGCGACTTCGTGGACGCGGTGTCGATCCCGTACTTCCCTGGCAAGGAAACGCTCTGGATGCCGAGCAGCAACTTCGGCGTGGTGAAGTCCGATGTGGACGAGCGTGAACTCATTCATCCGATCGCCAGCGGTGCGGAGAAGTTCTACAAGTACGAAGCGGCGGACTCGATGACCATCTCGCTCGGCGGCGAGCGGCAGATCCGGCTCCGCGAGCTGCGCATTACGGCGCGACGTCCGCAGTGGCGGCTGTTCGTGGGGTCGTTCTGGTTCGATCAGGAGGGCGGGCAGCTGGTGCGTGCCGTCTATCGGTTGGCGGTGCCGATCGAGTTCTGGGATGTGGCGAGCGAGGAGGTGGCGTCCGAGGCGCTGCGTGATTCGGCGTACAACCGTGCGCGTGACTCCATGGCGCGCGCGCGACTCTCGCGAGAAGACTACGTCGTGGACTCCGCACGTCGAGCGCGAGTGGCCGCGTCGAACAGCGACGACGACGAGCCACCGGGATGGGTGAAGGCGGCGTTTCGTCCGGCCAAGGGATCGCTCGATGCCGTGACGGTGGAGTATGGCCTGTTCGGCGGACGTTTCTGGCTGCCACGCGCGAACAGCGCGACCTTCAGCGCGCAGGTCGGGCCGATCCGGACGCCGTTCACCTTCGACGAGAAGTTCACGTACGAAGATGTGAACGGCGATTTCAGCACGCGCCCGGTGCCGGCCGCGCTCACCGCGGTGGAACAGCAGCGGTTGCGGGCGGACAGTCTGCGCGCCGACAGCCTGCGCGGCGATACGCCACGACGGGAGGAGCGCGACGGCACCACGATCTCCGTCTCGGTGGGTTCGGAAGACAGTGTGTCGCGCGCCCGACGCGACTCCACGTACCGCGCACGGCGCTGCCGACCGGGCGACAGCACGTACATTCGCACCGAAACACGATACGGTGGTGCGTTGCGCGTGGGCTACGAGATGCCCTGTGATCGGGAATCGCTGCGCACGAGCAGTGCCCTGCCGCCGGCCAACGCCTCCACCAGCGACATCTTCGACACAGCCGCCGCAGAACAGCTGCTCGAAGCGCTGGGTCTGGGGCTACAGCCGGCGTGGGGCCCGCAGCGCCCCAACGTGCGCAGCGGACTCGATCTCATTCGCTACAACCGCGTGGAAGGACTGAGCGTGGGCGTGCAGGCGGAGCAGGTGCTGGGCGCTGGCTACACGGCACGGGCCGTTGGGCGACTGGGGCACGCCGATCTGGCGTTCAACGGCGAACTCGGACTGGAGCGCAGCAATGGACGCCGCACGGCCTATGGCACCGTGTATCGACGGTTGCGAGCCACGGCCCCGGAGTGGGGCAACCCGCTGTCCTTCGGTCCGTCGTTGCCGGCGCTGCTGTACGCACGCGATGAAGGGTTCTACTTCCGAGCGGACGGTGTGGAGGTTGGCGATCGGCAGGTCCGCCGCACCGGGAGTTTCGAATGGCGCTTGTACTTCGAGCAGCAGGAAACGGCCGGGGACACCAGCGTGGTCAACACCTGGAACCTCGCGCGCGCGTTCGGGGGCGACGGGTTCCGCACCAACTTCGATGCGTCCTCGGTGTCGTTGACCGGACTCGATGTGGCGTGGTCGCGCGCATTCGGCGCTGATCCGGCGGGTACGCGACTGGTCACGACGCTGCGCGGTGAGGGCGCGACGGGTGATGTCACGTTCGGTCGCGCCCAGCTGGAGGCCACGGCCTCGCGCCCCGTGGCCCGATTTGCGCTCTCGGTCACCGGGAGCGTGGGCTCGTCGCTCGGCGACACGCCGCCGCAGCGCGGCTGGTTCCTTGGCGGGTTGCGCACGGTGCGCGGCCTGCCACCGGGCGCGTCGTTCGGTGATGCGCATTGGTTCCTGCGCAACGAAGTGGGGACCAAGTTCGGCGCGGTGCGGCCGGTGGTGTTCTTCGACGCCGGCTGGGCGGGGTCGCGCGACGCATTCGGCGAGGGGCGCATGCTGCGCGGCGCCGGTGGCGGGTTGTCGCTCGTGGACGGGTTGGTGCGGTTTGACGTGGCGCGCAACCTGGCGCGCGGTGGCGGATGGCGGGCGGATCTGTACTTTGGGGCGCCCATCTGAGCGGAGGGGCGTTCCTGAAACGCGGCGATGGGCTGTCCGCCATGTCGGGCGATGCTGCACCGGGCCACCCGCCGCGCTAACTTGACGCGCAGGTGGCTCTCCACGTGATGGAGGGTACGCCGCGCTCACCCGCTGCCCTCGCTCATGGCGCTCGATTTCGTCGGCCCGGACCAGCCCCGCTACGACCAGAGCAACGCCGACGTCCTGCTATGGCAGACGCGGTATCGCATCGTTCTCGCGATGCTGGCCACGGTCATGGCCGTGATCTCGCGTACAATGGGATGGTTGTCGCTGTCGCCAGTCGCGGTGCTGCAGCTCGGCGAGTCAACGGCGGACTGGCTCGTGGCCGTCTCCGCGGTGGCGTACGTCGCCATCGTGCTGGCGCTGCACACGCATGTGCAACGATCGCGTCGAGCCAGTCGCACGCTCGCGACGCTCATGATGGTGGGCGATCTGCTGCTGGTGTTCATCCTCGTGTATGTGTTGGCGGCGCCGGAGCACTACGATCGGGCGCTGCTCGTGGCGCTGTTCGCGCTGCAGCTCACCCACGTGTATTTCGGACGGGAACCCGCGCTGCTGATGCTGGCCGCGACGGCGTCCGGCTACCTGTTCATCTCCGATCTTGCGATGAAGGCGGTCGGGGTGGGTTCGTGGCCATCGGCGCTGCTCACGCTGCTCATCTTCGCGATCGGTGCGGGGCTTGTCACACTCGTGCAGAGCCATATGCACGAACGCCTCGCCCGATTGCTCGACATGTTTGCGCGCGCCGAAGACGGCGACTTCACGGCAACGTACGACGTGGCTGCCGACGTGCGCCCCGATGCGATCACGCACGTGGGCCGGGCCTACAACCGCATGCGTGCGCATCTGGCCGATATCGTGGAAACCGATGCGCTCAGCGGATGCGTGAATCGTCGCGGGTACGAGCAGCAGTTTCGTCGCGAGCTCGCGCGTGCGGCGCGTACCCAAACGGAGCTGGCGATCATCGACATCGATCTCGACCACTTCAAGCAGATCAACGACACCCACGGCCACCTCACCGGCGATCAGGTCATCACCGAAGCGGGGGAACTGCTGCGTGCCAATGCACGCGCCGGCGATATCGTGGCGCGCACGGGCGGCGAAGAGTTCTCGATTCTTGCACCAGGCAGTGGTCTCGCCGGCGCGCAACATCTGGCGCTGCGCATTGTCGAAGCGTTTCGCCGCCGCGAGTTTGCCGGGGCCCTGCGCATTCCGGTGACGGCCTCGGTGGGCGTCGTGGCGGAAACGATTACCGACGAAGGGGTGGCCGAAGACCTGCTGGCGCGCGCCGACGAGGCGCTCTATGCCGCGAAACGCAGCGGGCGCAATCGCGTGGTGATCTGGAGCTCCGGGCTCGCAGCGCTGCGCAGCAACCAGCCCGACGCACTGCTGCGCCCGCCTCAGGATGAACCGTCGTCGGTGCGCTAATCCTCCTCCTTCGCAGCAAACCCTCGTCGCTCGCGCCTCGTGGCTACGACCTTGTACCTGTTCCGTGTGGCGTGTGCGCCGAGCTCCGATCTCCACGCAGGCCTCGCGCTACACGGGTGGAAGGTGCAAGCCTTGAGGCCCGAGGTACGAGGGATCAACTGCTCGGCAGGGGCAGCCGCATGACCCCCTCACTCACCACCACGCTGGCGCCGGCCACGCGGACCGCGGTGACCACACCACCCTGCTTGTCCGCCTCGAGTTCAAGGCGTGACGGACGCCCCATCTCCACGCCTTGTGCCACGCGCCAGCGTAGCGTGCCGTCGCGCGGTGTGCGTGCTGCGAGGTAGGCCGCCAGGCACGCATTCGCCGAACCCGTGGCGGGGTCTTCCGGCACAGACAACCCCGGCACGAACACGCGCGCACGAATGTCCACATCCCGCAGGTCACCGGGCAGCCCCTGCCGCTCCGCGTCGTCGCGCACCAGCGCGAATACGAGCGGCTCGGTAGCCCACTGACCGCGCAGGTGTGTCTCCCACGCGTCCAAACGCACCCGCGCACGCTGCACCGCGTCGACCGACGCAAGCGGCACCACAAGAAACGGCAGCCCGCACGACACACCCATCGGCGCGTGCATACCACCCACGAAATCACGGACATGCAAGCCGAACACATCGGCGAGCGCCTCGAGCGATGGCACACCATCCGCGCGCTCCTCCGGTGACTGCGCCGTGGTGAGTTGCGCGCGCGTCGGCAGGCCGTTCTCGCACCATACCCGCACCGGCACCGGGCCCACGTTCTCGCCGAGTACCAGATTGAGCACGGCAGTACCCCCGTCGTCGGCGTTGGCGCGCACGGCGCCCGTGGCCACCAGCACGTGCGCCGTACCCAGCGTGGGATGCCCTGCAAAGGGCACCTCGCCACCCGGCGTGAAGATGCGCACACGACGCGTCGTGTCGGGTGTCTCGGCCGCGAATACGAACGTCGTCTCGGAGTAGTTGAACTCGCGCGTGATCGCCAGCAAGGTCTCGTCGGGGAGCCCTTCGGCGCCGAACACCACCGCCAGCGGATTGCCGGTGAGCGGGGTGTCGGTGAACACATCGCAGGTCACGAATTTCAGCGTACGCATTGGTCGCCCTTACTCCTCGCCGAGGAACGGATAGCGCCAGTCCGTTGGCGGGCTGAAGGTTTCCTTGATGTTTCGCGCGCTCATCCAGCGCACGAGGTTGAGCTTGGAGCCGGCCTTGTCGTTGGTCCCCGACGCACGCGCCCCGCCGAACGGCTGCTGTCCCACCACGGCACCCGTGGGCTTGTCGTTGAGATACAGGTTGCCCGCCGCCTGACGCAGCACCGTGGCCGCGTGCTGCAGCACACCGCGCTCGCGCGCATGAATCGCGCCGGTGAGGGCGTACGGGCTCGTGCGGTCGACCAGGGCGAGCGTCTCCTCCCACCGCGCATCGTCGTACACGTAGCAGGTGAGGATCGGGCCGAAGATCTCTTCGCACAGCATCGGGTGCGACGGATCGGTGGCCTCCACCAGCGTGTTCTCCACGTACCAGCCCGTCTGGCCGTGCGTCCCTCCACCGGCGATGATCGTGGCCGAGTCCTTTGCCATCGCGAGATAGCGCGCGTTGCGATTGAACGCCTTCTCGTCGATCACCGCCGCGGTGAAGTTGCGGAAGTCGCGCACGTCACCCATGCGCATGTCTTCCATCATGGCGACGGCGCGATCGCGCACGTCGGGCCACAACGAGCGTGGAATGTAGGCGCGACTGGCGGCCGAACACTTCTGCCCCTGGTACTCGAAGGCGCCGCGCACCATCGCCACGGCCAGCACCTGCGGATCGGCGCTCGGGTGCGCCACGATGAAGTCCTTGCCGCCCGTCTCGCCCACAATGCGCGGGTATCCGCGGTAGCGCCCCATGTTGCGGCCGATCGTCTCCCACATGCTGTTGAACACGCCGGTGGAGCCGGTAAAGTGCACGCCGGCCAACGACGGGTCAGCGAGCGCGATGTCGGAGATCGTGACCGGATCGCCCGGCAGAAAGTTGATGACTCCCGGCGGCAGGCCGGCCTCCTCGAGGATCTGCAGCGTGTACCATGCCGACAGCATTGCCGTGGAGGCGGGCTTCCACAAAATCACATTGCCCATCATGGCGGGCGCACTGCACAGGTTGCCACCGATCGCCGTGAAGTTGAACGGCGTCACCGCGTACACATACCCTTCGAGCGGCCGATAGTCGAGCTGGTTCCACATCGTGTGATCGGAGACCGGCTGCTCGGCGTACAGCTCTTGCGCGAACTGCGCATTGAAGCGCCAGAAGTCGATCAGCTCACACGCGGCGTCAATCTCCGCCTGGAACACCGTCTTGGCCTGGCCGAGCATCGTTGCGGCGTTGAGCGTGTCGCGGCGCGTGGTGGTGAGCAGTTCGGCGGCGCGCAGGAACACGGCCGCGCGGTCCTCCCACCGCCAGTTGGCCCAGTCGCGCTGCGCATCCGCGGCCGCGGCGATTGCGGCGTGCACGTCCTCAGGGCGCGCCTTGTGGTACCGCGCGATCACGTGGTGGTGATCGCACGGCATCACCGATTCGCCCATCTCGCCGGTGTGAATGCGCTTGCCCCCCACCACCACCGGAATCTCAGGACACTCCGTGGCCATGCTCGCCAACCGAGCCTTCAGCGAGCCCTTTTCGGGGGAGCCCGGCGCGTACGCGCGAATGGGCTCATTGATGGCGGGGGGGACGCGGCGCGAGCCGTCGAAGGCGGCGGTGCTCATGGATTGTCTCCAGAAATCGCAGGAATGGGATCGGCGCGCCACCACGCGGCGCGGCCACTCCCAAGCTAACGCCCGGACCCGGGGACTGAGCGTGCGTGGCTACTCGAGGCGTTCGTGCAATCGACCCGCCTTCGCGTCGGTCGCGAAGGTGGCGAACGCCTCGCGTACGGTTTCCCCCAGCTCGGCATACCGCACCGCGTGTGGTGGCCGCGTGTTCCCCACCAAGCCGAGCACATCGTGCATGACCTGCGCCTGCCCACGACAGTGCGGTCCCGATCCGATACCGATCGTGGGAATGCGCACCGCGGCGGTGATGGCCTGCGCGATCTCCTGCGGGAGCCGCTCGAGCAGCAGGGCCCACACGCCGGTCCCCTCGAGGGTGGTGGCGTCGTCCACCAGCTGACGCGTGGCGTGGGCCATCGCGCGGTCCGTGGTAATGCCGTGCGTCAAGGAACTCTGCCCTCCGCGTGGACCCAGATGGCCCATGACCGGGATGCCGGCATCGACGCACCGTTGCACGAACGGCACCCATCGCGCGCCGCCCTCGAACTTCACCGACTGCGCACCGGCCTCCTGCAGAGCGCGACCAGCGTTGCGTACCGCCTCGTCTTCACTGCAGTGGTACGCCATGAAAGGCAGGTCGCAGATCACATGCGCGCGCTCCGTGGCGCGCACCACGGCGCGCGTATGGTGCAGCATGTCGTCCATCGTCACGGGAATGGCCGACGGGAGGCCCAGCATGGTGGGCCCGACGCTATCCCCGACGAGCAACAGGTCGATGCCCGCGGACTCGGCGAGGCGCGCGAAGGCGGAGTCGTAGGCGGTGAGCAGGGCAAGCTGTTCGCCAAGGTCGGTGCGCGCCCGGAGGTCGGCAATGGTGGGTCGGGACATGGTCGGGATGGCAAGGGGAGTGTACCCGCGCACGCGGGGCTGCCAGCAGATTACCATCCGTGATGCCTTTTGTGCTCCGTGTGCCGCGCCGTGCCGTATTCCTCGCCCTCGTGCTGCCGATGGCAGCGTGTCTGGACTCCGCGCGCGAAATCGACTGGGTCGATGAAGCGCCGACGACGCTCTCCCTCGGCGGAATCGCGGAATCCGCGGTGGATTCCCTCTGGACGCACCCCGACTCCGCGCTGGCGCGGGACACCACGCCACGGGAGCAGGGGGAGTGGGTGATCACGCGTCCGCGCCTGATGCACGAATCGCGACGGCTGATGGCGCTTCAGGCGGAGGTGCGCCGCATGCCGGCATCGCAGGAGCGTCGTGCGCCCGGCGGCCCGCTGCCTGTGGTCGAGACGCCACCGGCCCCGGACCAGTCGCTCGGTACCGGGCGCCTGCCGACCGATGCCCAGCGGTGCTTGGGCAGTACGCGCGTGGTAAGCACCCCACGCGGGCAGGTGGCCGCGTGGTGGTCGGAGCGGGCCGACAATCGCGTGCATCTGCTCACCGCGTGGCGCGATCTGGGGCAGACGCGCTGGCGTGGGCCGATTCCCGTCGACACCGTCGATGTGGGATCCACCGATGCGCGCGATGTGCCCAAGGGGGTGCCCACCGGGTGCGCGCGTCCTGCGCCCGGGCTGGCCGTGGATGCGGTGAACGGGTACGTACATCTCGCGTACGCGCTCGTTGGTCCCGAAGGCGCGGGGTTCTTCTACGCGCACCAGATGGACCCGCGTGCCGCCTTCGAGCCACCGATTCCGATCGTGTACGGTGATCGGTTGGGGTCGGCGCAGGTGACGACCGATGGAGACTACGTCGCCGTGGTGTACGAAGACCCCAACAGCGGTGCTCGTCCGCGCATCGCGCTCGCGATCTCGCGCACCGCAGGTCATCTCTTCGAACGCCGTTTGACGGTGAACGCGGGGCTGAGCCCGGCGTCTGATCCGTTTGTCGCGGTGCGCGGTGCGGCGCTTGCCGTGGGTTGGTCCGAAGTGCCACCCACTGGTGGCGACACGGTGTTTCTCGTGCGGCGCGCCACGATTCGCTGACGCGCCGCGCTCCGTCCGTTCCCCTTCGCACGGTTTGCCATGCCTGATCGTCCGCTTCTGCTCGGCGCCCACTGCATCGACACCGGTGGCATTCCCATGGCCGCGCGACGCGCCGGTCGAGGCGGCATGCAGGCGCTGCAGATCTTCAGCGCGATCCCGAAGTTCTACAACGACAAGGTCAGCGTGAAGCCCGATCGCATCGCGCGCTTTCGCGAAGCGCTCGCGGAGGCGGGGATCGACGCCGCACACGTGATCGTGCACGCAGGTTACGTGCTCAACTGCGCCACCCCGGATGCCGAGAAGTGGGAGCGTGCCGCCGCCGCGTTGGCCAAGGAGCTGGAGCGCAGCACCGCGCTCGGCGTGGGCGGTGTGTGTTTTCATCCAGGTGCCGCCACCGACAAGGATCGTGACAGCGCGATCGCGCGTGTGGGCGAAGCGATGCGCCGCGCACTGCTCGCGGTCCCCGAGGGCCCCACGCGTCTGCTGATCGAAAACACCGCCGGCGCGGGCACGACGGTGGGCCGCACGCCCGACGAGGTGGGCGCGATGCTCGATGCGCTGCCGGCCGAGTTGCGCGCTCGTGCGGGGTACGGGCTCGACACGTGTCACCTGTACGCCTCCGGCTACGATCTGACCGCATCGCGCGACAACGTCACCGTCGTACTCGACGCGTTCGAACGCGCCGCCGGTGCCTCCCCCTCGTTCCTGCACCTCAACGACAGTGAAGGCGCCCTCGGCTCCAACAAGGATCGACACGCGCGAATCGGTCGCGGCGCGATTGGTGCGGAGGCGTTCGGGTGGCTGCTGCAGGATCCGCGAGCGCGTGGCATTCCGTGCCTGCTGGAAACCCCGCAAGCAGTGCCGGAGGTGGCGGAGACGGACGACACGCCCGACGCGTGGGATGTGGAGGACATCGCGTTGTTGCGTGGGCTCGCGGAGGTGCGCGCCGCGTGAATGGGCGCGCCGCGTGGTGGCCGGTCGCGCTGTGTCTTGTCGGGGCGGTGATGATGGTACAGTGCAGCGCGCCGCCAGATGCACCGCCGCTCGCAACCCGTACCGAACCGATCACGAACACGGTCGCGCTCGGCGATGTCGTGGACACGCGTCGCCACTACGTGCTTCTGACGGATGGCGGCGACACCATTGCCACCGAGGTGGTGGACGATGGCGACGGATGGGTCGAGAGTGTGCTGCAGCTGACACGGCGCGGTGAGGTGCATCGCGTGTTCGTGTCGATGGGGGCGAATGACGTGCCCCTCCGCTGGGACGTGCATCGCGCCTGGCCTGCCTCACACGGACGCACCGACGAGCGTTGGCGCGTGCTCACCACCAGGGACTCATTGTTCGTGGTGCAGGGGGCATTGATCGGTGTGCCGGTATCCATCACGGCGATGGGTGCTCCCGCACACGCCACACCGTGGCACGATGCCTCCGTGGCGCTGCTCGAGCTGCTGGGCCGTCGTGCGGACACCACGATCACTGCGGTCTCGATGCCGCCGGCCGATCGGCGGCGCGTGGTTCGCCCACGCCGAGTGCGCGACGATTCGATCCGGCTGCTGCACCCGGACGGCGATTGGCACCTGACGCTCGACAGCGCGGGACGCGTGCAGCGCGCGACGTCGCCGTCGCGGCGTCTGCAGGTGCATCGTGTCCCTGCGCCAACGCGTTCGCCGACCGTGCAGCGCACGTCGACACCGGGACTCATGCGTTCGCCGGTCACATTGCGCGCACCTGATGGTGTCCGGCTGGAGGGAGAGTTCGTGCGGCCACTGATGGCGCCGCCGCGCGCGGTGGTGGTGTTCGTGAGTGGATCCGGACCGCAGGACCGCGACCTCGGTGTGCCAGGTTTCGCGTCGTACCGTCCCTTCGGCGAGTTGGCCGAAGCGCTCGCTCGACAGGGTGTGGCGAGTGTGCGCATGGATGATCGGGGCGCCGGCAACTCGGGCGGTGCGGCGTTTGTCGCGACACGCCGTGACGAGGTGCGCGACATGCACGCGGTGCTCGGCTGGCTGCGCGCACGTGAGGCGCTGCGCGACGTGCCGATTGTCCTCATCGGACACAGCGATGGTGCGCATGTGGCGCTCGATCTTGCCGCCGAGGACACGTCGGTCCGTCGACTGGTCCTGCTGGCGGCACCATCGCGTGCAGGGCGAGAGCTGGCGCGCGCGCAGCGTCGTGCGTGGTTGGACCACCGCGCAGATGCGCGCGCCGAGTCCGGCCCCCCGCTCGCCACGATGACACGGCGCGAGGCCGCGTTGGCTGAGGCCGCGTTGGCTGAGGCCGAGTCCGCGACGGAACGGCTGGCGTCGCTCGATCCCTGGATGCGTGACTGGCTGGAGCACGATCCGCGGGTCGACATGCGCGTCCATGGTGCCGACGTGCTGCTCGTGCACGGTGAGCAGGATCAGCAGGTCCCGGTCGCACAGGCGGAGGAACTCGCCGCGCTGCTGCGCACGCGAGGCACTGGCGCAGTGCAGCTGCAACGCGTGCCCGGCGTGAACCATCTGTTGCTGGCGGACAGCCTCGGTGACCCGCAGGGATACGGGCGGCTGTCATCGCGCACGCTACCGGCATCGGTGCGCGATTCGATCGTGCACTGGGTCATCCGCGCAGGGGGCGGAGGGTGATGGCATACGCTCCCGAGGCACGTTGACACTGCGTCACAGGGGAAATTGACGCGCTTCAGAGGGAGAATCCGCACTCCCCAGAGGGAAAATCGCGTTTTCCCCTATTGCGCGACGTATGGCGCCATATAGCTTGTGGCGCGTCACGTAGTCTGTGCGTGACACGGACCGGCACCCCACTCAGGAGATTCCATGGCCCCTGCGAAGAAGTCCGCAAAGAAGGCGGCGAAGAAGGCCGCCCCGAAGAAGGCCGCTGCTAAGAAGGCAGCCCCCAAGAAGGCCGCCGCCAAGAAGGCGGCTCCGAAGAAGGCTGTTGCCAAGAAGGCGGCCCCCAAGAAGGCCGCTGCCAAGAAGGCGGCGCCGAAGAAGGCCGCAGCAAAGAAGCGCACGCCGAATGCGGCGTTCATGAAGGCCATGACGCCGTCCGCCGAACTGGGCGCGGTGATTGGCACGAAGGGGCTTCCGCGCACCGAAGCCACCAAGAAGCTGTGGGAGTACATCAAGAAGAACGGCCTGCAGGACAGCAAGAACAAGCGCATGATCAACGCCGACGACAAGCTGAAGGCCGTGTTCGCCGGCAAGAAGCAGGTTTCGATGTTCGAGATGACCGCGCTGGTCAGCAAGCACCTCTCCTGACCATCTTTCGGCAGGCGTGGCGAGGGGGCGTGTCCCGCACGGGCGCGCCCCCTCGTCGCGTGTCATCCCTCGTCTCTCTCCGAACGCTGCCGTGGCCCGCAAGTCCAACTCCCAGCCCGACGCCCCCGTGAACTCGGTGGCCGCCCTCCGTGGCGGCAAGGCCGCAGCGCCCGAACGCCCGTCGTCCACCAAGGACAACATCAAGGCGATTCTCTGGACGCTCGCGATCTTCTTCTTCATCCGCACGTTTCTCTTCGAAGCGTATCGGATCCCGTCGGGCAGCATGATCCCCACGCTCCTCGTTGGCGACTGGCTGTTCGTGAACAAGCTCGCTTACGGGCCGCACGTCCCGTTCACGAACATCAACCTGCCGGGCTACGCGGAACCGGAGCGCGGCGATGTCGTGGTGTTCAAGTCGCCCCGGCAGATCGACCAGCCGGACGATCCGCACCCGACCCTCGTGAAGCGGCTCGTGGCCGTGGCCGGCGATACGGTGTACATGCGCGGCGGACTGTTTCACCTCAACGGCCAGCCGCAGCCGCAGCCCGATGCCATGCGCGAGAATCCGCGCGCCAATGGCGACTTCAGCATCGACCTGTTCCAGTGGCAGCGGGCGCACGAGATTCGCGGCAGTCGCTTCGGCGATCCGGCGCCGGTGCCCACGCTCGACGATTGGGGACCGCTCGTGATTCCCCCCGACATGCTGTTCATGCTCGGCGATAACCGCTACGACTCCAAGGACGGACGCTATTGGGGACTCGTGCCGCGCGAGAACGTGCGCGGTCGTCCGTCGTTCGTGTACTACAGCTACAACGGCATGGACAGCGATCGTGCGCTACCATTTCTCACGGACATCCGGTGGGGTCGCATCGGCACGGTCATCCGCTGATGCGCGCACCGCGCCGTGCGGTCGCGCAGTTGGCGAGCGGCGTGGTGGCGACGTGCATCGGGGCGCTGCTCGCCCTCACGCCGCGTGAGGGTGGGGCCCAAGTCACGCGCGCGGCGCGCGCTGCCACCGTCGCACCCTCAGCACGCGGCGCCCTGCGCATCGACACGCTCTGGTCACAGTCGCTCGGCATCACGAAGCGACTGTTCGTGTATCTGCCACCGTCCTACGCACGCGATACGGCGGCGCGGTACCCGGTGCTGTTCTACCTGCACGGCGTGAGCGGCAATGAGGAAAACTGGGTGCGGCTCGCCCGCCTCGATCGGGTCATGGATTCGCTCATTGCCGCGGGCCACCCTGAAGCGATCGTGGCCATGCCCGATGGCGACGATTCGTGGTACACCACGTGGCACACGCTCCCCGATGCGGCGGCCTGTCGCGCCGATACCGCACGCGAGGAGCCGGCTGCGACGTACTGCGTGCCCTGGCCGCACTACGACGACTACATCGCCCGCGATCTCGTGGGGCACATGGATTCCGCCTATCGTACCCGCGCCGACGTAAGCGCGCGTGGCATCGCGGGGTTGAGCATGGGCGGATATGGCGCCATTACGCTCGCGCTCCGCTACCCCGACGTGTTCACGGCCGCGGCGAGTCACTCCGGTGTGCTGGCGCCCGCGTGGCTCGGCCCCCGCCCCTTCGCCGAGCCGGCGGTGTGGGCGCGCACGCCCGAGGAGCTGCGGCAGGCGGCCGGCGATACACGCTACGACCGCTGGTTCGCCCCGAAGTTCGGCCGGGACACGGTGGGGTGGTATGCGCGTGAACCGGCCCGCCTCGCCGAGCGGCTGGTGCGTGCGGGGACGCCGGTCCCGGCGCTCTCGTTCGATGTCGGCGTGGGTGATGTCTACCTCGACCAGAATCGGGCCTTTGCCGCAACCCTTCGTGGTCTGGGACTGTCCTATCGCTATGCCGAACTGCCCGGAGCGCACACGTGGGATTACTGGCGCGCGCAGTTGCCCACCAGCCTGATGTGGCTGCTTGCGCAGGTGACGCAACGCACATCCGATGGCTCGGGTGGTGGCGCCGCCGCCGGCGGTGCATAGCTTCGCCATGATGATCATTGGCACGCCCTCTCGGAGTGCGTCCGTGCCGCCCGTGCGCGGGGGCGGCTGGCGGGCCTTCTCGCGCTCCACGCTCGAGCTGGCGGGGCTGGCGGGGGTGACGCTGCGGCTCTATCGCGCCGCGATCCTCTCGCTCGACACCTTCGCGGAGTGGCCGGTGTTCATCGGAGCGCTGGTACTGGGCGTGGTGTTCGTGTGCGGCGTCCTCACCTGGCACCTGAGCAACTTCCCGCTGCGCCGCTGGCCGTCCCGCGTGGCCGCATTCGTGGGCATCGAGGTCGCCGCCGAGTTCGGCATGAGCTCGGTGCTGATCGCGCTACAGAAGGAGCCGCTGGGGTCGGGGTTGGCCACGTGGGCCGACTGGTGGCCGCTGGCCGGCCAGACGCTGCTCGAGCGCGGGCTGGTGCTCGGCGGGTATGCCGGGTTGCTCGCCGCCGCCATGTGGATCGTGACGCGCAAGCGCCCCACCTGACGCATCGGCGACCGCGTACCGCTTGCCGCTCGCGGCGTCGCGCGCTGTATCTTCTTCGAGGACCGTCGCGCGTCCGCGCTCGTCTCACCTCGCGTAGGAGAACACCATGTCGCTGTGCCGCACGTTCACCCGTTCCCTGTGTGTGCTGAGTGTGTTGCCGCTCGGAACGCTCTTCGCACAGACATCGGGCGTCCCCGCGCTCGCCCCCCGCCCTGAACCCGCCGCGATCGCCGCGCCCGCGTGGCGCACCATCGCCGCCCGCGATTCGCTGCGCCCGTTCGGTTCGTTGCGCGAGCAGGCCGTGATTCGGCAGCAGTGGCTCGAGCGTCGCATGGAGACGATTCTCCCGGCGCTCATGCGCAAGTACGGCGTGGACATGTGGGTGGTCCCCATGCGCGAGTACAACGAGGATCCCGCGTTCCGCTCGCTCGTCTCGCCCACCACGTTCGGTGCGCGTCGTCGCACCATCTACGTGTTCTTCGATCGGGGGGCCGAAGGCATCGAACGCATCGCGTTCGGAGGCACCAATCAGGGCGGCGTGTACAAGGCGATCCGCAGCACCAAGGCCATTGACGCACCGGCGGCGGGCAGCCGCGCCAACGATCGTACCGCTGAACTGTGGGGGGACGACCAGTGGCAGGTGCTCAAGACCGCCGTCGAAGAGCGACAGCCGAAGAAGATCGCCGTGAACTACTCGCGCACCTGGCACTTCGCCGACGGGCTCACGCACGGTGAATACCTCGGCATGAGCGAAGCGCTCGGCACCACGTGGACGCAGAAGCTCGTCCCTGCCGAAGGGCTCGCCGTCGATTTCATCGCGTCCCGTCTGCCCGAGGAAGAAGCCACTTTCGAACGCATGAACGCGCTCGCGTGGGAGATCATTGCCGAAGCCTTCAGTGAGCGCGTGATCACGCCGGGCGAAACACGCACCGAAGATGTGGTCTGGTGGATGCGCCAGCGTCTCGAAGATCTCGGATTGCAGACGTGGTTCCAGCCGAGTGTGGAAGTGCAGCGCTTCTTCGGCAGCCCGGATCTTGTTGGTCCGAATCCGATCATTCAGCGCGGCGACATGCTGCACTGCGACTTCGGCATCTCGGTGATGGGGCTCAACACCGACACGCAGCACAACGGCTACGTGCTCAAGGTGGGCGAGACCGATGTCCCGGAAGGACTCAAGGCCGCCATGCGCGCGTCGAACCGCATGCAGGACTTCAACACCGAAGAGCTCCGTCCCGGGCGCACCGGCAACGAAGTGCTGGCGGCGGCGCTCGCGCGTACGCGTGCCGCAGGCATCGAAGGCACCATCTACACGCACCCCATTGGGGCACATGGCCACGGGTCGGGCACGATCATCGGCTTGTGGGATTACCAGGAAGGCGTGCCGGGCCGCGGCGACTTTCCGGTGATTCCGGGCATGTGGTATTCCATCGAACTGCAGGCCACGGTCCCGGTGCCCGAGTGGAACGGGCAGCGTGTGCGCTCGGCGCAGGAAGAAGATGTGATCATCGATCGCGACGGCCGCGTGCGGTGGGCGAAGGGCCGACAGACCACGTTCCACCTCGTTCGGTGAGGCACGTGCAGCGCGAGGTGCGTTAAGCCGCATGCCTCACGATACCGCACTCATTGCCACGATCGCCGCCGGCCTCGGTCTGGCGTTCGTGTTCGGTTGGCTGGTCACGCGTGTCGGGCTGCCGGCGCTGGTGGGCTATCTCATCGCCGGCATTGCGGTGGGGCCGAGTACGCCGGGTTTCACCGCCGATCTCGGCCTCTCGGGGCAGCTCGCCGAAATCGGCGTCATTCTGCTCATGTTCGGCGTGGGGCTGCACTTCTCCGTGCGTGACCTGCTCAACGTGCGGCGCGTGGCGGTGCCGGGCGCGCTCGTGGGCATGTCAGCGCTCACGCTGGCCGGCACGGGCCTCGGTGTGCTCTGGGGCTGGCCCATCGGCACCGCGATCACGTTCGGATTGTGCATCTGCATCTCGAGCACCGTGGTGGTGATTCGCGCATTCGAGCAGCGCAATGCGCTCGACACCGGGGCCGGCAAGCTGGCCGTCGGCTGGATGATCGTGGAAGATCTCGTGATGGTGCTCGCGTTGGTGCTGTTGCCGGCGCTTGCCCCGATCATGGGCGGCACGAGTGTGGGCGTCGTTTCTTCGGACGCCACACCGCTCTGGCTCGTGCTCACGATCACGCTGGCAAAGGTGGCCGCCTTCAGTGCGCTGATGTATTTCGTGGGGCGACGCACGATCCCGTGGTTCCTCTGGCAGGTGGCGCGCACCGGATCGCGCGAGCTGTTCACGCTCTCGGTACTTGCCGCAGCGCTCGGTATTGCGGTGGGCGCGGCGGTGTTGTTCGGGGTGTCGTTTGCGCTGGGCGCATTCTTCGCCGGGCTGGTGATCAGCGAATCCGACCTCAGCCATCAGGCGGCGGCCGACGCCCTGCCGTTGCGTGATGCGTTTGCGGTGCTGTTCTTCGTCTCGGTGGGCATGCTGTTCGATCCGGGCATTCTGCTGCGTGCCCCGTTCAAGGTGCTCGCGATCGTGGCGTTGGTCATGCTCGTCAAGCCAACGGTAGCCGGGCTGATGCTTCTGCGGTTGCGCAAGCCGGTGCACAGCGCGGTCCAGGTGGGGGCAAGTCTCGGTGAAATCGGCGAGTTCAGCTTCATTCTGGCGGGGCTCGCGATCTCGCTGGGGCTGCTCGACGGTGACGCGCGCAGTCTGATCCTCGCGGCCGCAATTCTGTCCATTTCGCTCAACCCGCTGCTGTTCGCCATCGCGCCGCGGCTCGAACGGTGGCTCGGGCAACGGTGGCGCTTCATTGGTGCGATCGAAGAACCGAGTGAGATCCCCGTGGCGCTGTCGGGGCGCAACCTGCGCGACCACGCCGTCATCGTTGGATATGGCCGAGTCGGTGGCACGATCGGGCGCGCACTCTCGTCGTGCGGCGTATCGTTTGCGGTGGTGGAGCAGGATCGGCAGTTGGTGGACCGGTTGCGCGAGCGCGGCGTGTGCGCCGTGTTCGGCGATGCGGCGCGCCCCGGGATCATGGAGCAGGCCTCACCGGCCACGGCACGACTGCTCGTGGTGGCGACGCCCGACCCGTTCCAGGCCAGGCAGGTCGTGGAGTTGGCCCGCGCGGTGAATCCCACGATCGATGTTGTGGTGCGCACGCACACGAGCGCGGAACAGGCGTACTTCGAACAACTCGGTGTTGGCCGGGTGGTCATGGGCGAGCATGAACTCGCGCTCGGCATGGCGCACTACGCGATCATGTCGTCGGGGCACGGCGATGACGAGGCGGATCGCGTGGTGGAGCGGCTGCGCGACGAGGGGAAGAACGACCGTGCCGCGCGCGATGTGGCGGGTGTGGTCACCCGCTGAGCAGCGGCCCATAGGCGCCGCCAGGGAACCGACGGAGGCGCAAAGGTGCTAGATTTCGGGAATGAGCTGGTACGACCCGTTCCCCCTGGATCCACATGTCCAAGAAGCGCCTGATCGTTGTCGGTGACCGTGTCCTCGTGAAGCCGGAAGAGGGCGAACAGCGAAGCAAGGTGGGGCTCTATCTGCCCGCCACGGCCGTGGACAGTCAGGCGGTGCAGGGCGGGCGGATCGTGAACACTGGCCCCGGGCTCGCCTTGCCCGAGCTCGGCGACCATTCCGACGAGCCGTGGCGCACCGCGGGCGGCTCAGGACGTGAGGCCCGCTACGTGCCGATGCAGGCGCGCACGGGAGACTTCGCCATTTTTTTCAAGAAAGCCGCCGTCGAAATCACGTTCGACAACGAGCAGTATCTGGTCGTGCCGCAGGCGGCCATTCTGGCGCTGGTTCGCGAGCACGACATCGAGACTGCGACCGACGACACCGACGACGACTTTCCCTTCTGAACACGCATTGCGGTTGCACAACCGTTCTGCCGACTCGCCACTCCGAGGAGCACCACCCATGATGTATCCAGAACAGATCGTCGCCCCGATGCGTGAGGAGCTGACACGCCTCGGTGTCCAGGAACTGCGCACCGCGGATCAGGTGCACGAAAAGCTCGCTGGCGCCGACGGCACGCAGCTGGTGATCGTGAACAGCGTGTGCGGCTGCGCAGCGCGCAACGCACGACCGGCGGTGGCGATGGCGTTGGGATCGACGCACAAGCCCGACGATTCGTACACCGTGTTCGCCGGACAGGACGGCCCGGCCACGCAGGCTGCCCGCGGCTACTTCACCGGTTATCCGCCCAGCTCGCCGAGTATCGCATTGCTCAAGAACGGCGATGTCGCGTTCATGCTCGAACGCTGGCAGATCGAAGGGCGGTCCGCGCAGGAAATCGCCGCCGACCTCAAGTCGGCCTTCGAGGCGCACTGCGCGCCCGCGTCGAGCGCCGCCTGACGCCTCGGCACATTCGTGTGATTGGCCGACTGGCCGCGGTGACCGCTCTGGTCATCGCGGCCGTTGTGCTTTGGTGGACCGTTGCCGGGCTGCCCAAGCCCGTGGCGACCGCGCTCGCGGACGCCGAGTGGCAGCCGTGCGTGCCCAAGTACGATTCGGCGGGCACGGCGCGGGACACGGCGCGCGTGGATGGTTGGATTCTGAAGCCGCGGTCGCGGTTCACGCCGGCCGTCACCTGCGGCCGCCTGCGCAAGACCCGAGTCTGACGCCTTCGAACGGGCCCGTCACGTAACGGTTTTTCCGGCCGCATTCAAGTCCCGGAATCGTCGGACCGAGATTCTCTCTGTGCAAGCTCCCGGATCGGATCCTCTCCGCTCTCCGGTGCTCGATGCCCGGCACCCTTCCCGCCGAGCGTTACCTGAACCCCGCAGAGGGAGACTTACCTCATGTCCAGCATGTCCAGCACCATTCGACGATTCTTGAAGGACGAGTCCGGCGCCACGATGGTCGAGTACGGCATCATGGTCGCCGTGATCGCAGCCGTTTCGATCGCGATCATTCAGTCCATCGGCACGAAGACCACGGCCGCGTTCAAGAACGTCGACGCGGCAATGCCCTGATCGATCGCCTCGTACCAATCGGAGACGACCGTGCTGTCAACAGGCGCCTATCTCGCGCTGCTGACCGCTGGCATGGTGACCGACGTGCGTGCACGTCGGGTGCCCAATGGGCTGGTGGCGGTGCTGTTGGGAGCCGGTCTCCTCTCCGCGGCGGTCGGGACCGCCCCCGCCGGCACACTCACCGCCGCCGGACTGGGCGCTGCGGTCGGGTTGGTGCTCTGGCTGCCCTTCTGGTTGCTGGGGCTCCTGGGCGCGGGTGATGTGAAGTTCTTTGCCGCCGGAGCGGCGTGGATCGGGCCGACGCTGGCCTGGCGATCCGCCCTGCTGGCGGCACTGCTCGGTGGTCTGTTCGCACTGTCCGTGCTCGCATGGCGCAGTGGCGTACGACATGCGCTCACGTCCGTCGTGTTGCAAGCGCGACATGCGCGCGCGTTCGCGACCAGTGGCACCGATGTCTCGGCGCTGTCGCCTGCACAACGTTCGTTGCCGTACGCGGTGCCGATGGCGCTCGCGCTCAGCCTCGCGGCGCTGCAGCCGACGGCGCTGTTCTTGTCCGGAGCCCGATGATGAACGGTCCCCGTTGGCGCGATCGGTGGCGACGCTTGGGGCGCGATGATCAGGCGGCCGCCATGGTCGAGTTCGCCATCGTGGCGCCACTGCTCTTCATGCTCGTGTTCGGCCTCATCGATGTGGGGCGCTTCATGTTCGAGTACCACCATCTCGTCAATGCGGTGCG
Organism: Gemmatimonas sp.; assembly: GCA_011390935.1. Classification (GTDB taxonomy): domain Bacteria; phylum Gemmatimonadota; class Gemmatimonadetes; order Gemmatimonadales; family Gemmatimonadaceae; genus JAABRT01. The sequence goes on along the minus strand of JAABRL010000027.1, from coordinate 18,060 downwards.
CGACGGCGCGCGTGTCGGTGCGGTCTTGCCGATGGCGACGGCTGCCGAGCGCACGGCCAGCTACAACACGATCACTACACACGTCGTTTCGAGTGTCTCGTTGCGTCCCATCAATCCGCGCCTGGTCTCGGTGTCGGAAGTCGGTACCGCCCCGACACGTCGCGTTCGTGTGAGTGTCACCGGCTACCCGTTCGAACCAACCACGCCGTTTTTCACGCGTCGCACCACGCTCCCTTCCGTCACCGCCGAATACCGGTACGAGTTCCAATGACTGCTGCCACGGGCGTTCGCCCGAATCCCTGCCATGCTTGATCGTCGCCTTGCGATTGTCCTCGGTGTCGCGCTCGTGGTCGCCCTGGGCTCCGGTGCAGCCGTGCTGCAACTGCTGCAAGCGGCGGAGACGGACGCCCGTCCGAGCACGCGCACGGTCCTCGTGGCCAGCGCGTCGTTCCCGGAGGGACACCGCCTGAGCGCTGGCGATGTGGAGCCGCGCGAGATGCCGGTCGCCGCGGTGCCCGCCGACGTGTTCACGTCGATCGATTCGATCGTCGGTCGCGTCACGCGCGTTCCGGTCTTCCGTGGCGAAACGATGGTGCTCGGTCGTCTCGCACCGTCGGGATCGGGCGCAGGCCTCGAAGTACGCATCACCCCGGGCAAGCGGGCAATGGCGGTACGTATCGACGACGTTGCCGGCCTCGCCGGTCTCGTGCAGCCGGACAGTCGCGTGGACGTCGTGCTCACGGTCGGTGATGGCGTGGATGCGCCCCCGCACTCCCGCATGATCATGCACAACATGCGCGTGCTGTCGGTTGGTGCCGAGACGGAGCGTGCGTCGGCAACGACGAATGACGAGGCACCGGTCGCACAGGCGTCGGCGCTGGCCTCCACGGCGACGCTCGAAGTCACGCCATCCGAAGCGGAACAGCTGGCACTCGCCACCAATCAGGGGCGCATCCAGTTGGTGCTGCGCGGTTTCGGTGATCCGGAGACGGTGGTCACGAGCGGCGCTTCGATTGGCGATATGCTGCCTGAGTTTGCAGAGGCACTTCGCGCGCAGCGGGCCGCCTCGATGCCATCGTACGCGACGCCTGCCCTGCCGGCCATGCCAAGCGTCAGTGCCGCGCCGGTCGCGACCGCAGGCGCAACGCCGCGTTCCGATTCGACGGTTGTTCGCGTGTTTCGCGGCGACCAGACCACGGAGCAGCGGTTCGCACGCCGTGATTCGTCGGACGGTGCGCGATGAGCCGACGTGCCACGCCCATCGTGTGCGGCCTGCTGCTCGCACTGATCAGTGCCCCATCTTCCACGGCGATGCTGCATGCGCAGCCAGCCGCCGGTTCCATGATCGCCGTCCAACTCGGCACCGGCCGCTCCATGGCGCTCGGCGACTCGAGCGTGATCACGCAGGTGAGTGTGGCCGACCCGACAGTGGCTGACGTCATCGTGATCAGTGACCGCGAAGTGGTGCTCAGCGGTCGCAAGGCGGGTGAGACCGACGTGATCCTCTGGGGCGCGACGACGCCGCGACGTCACTATCGCGTGACGGTGCGGTCATCGTCCGAGCGGCGCCAGGTCCTGCTCGGCGTCAAGTTTGCGGAAGTGCGACGCGATGCGCTGCGCGCGATCGGCACCTCGCTGCGTGCGCGCAACGCCGATGGCAGCACCCGCGCCGGCACCGGCAACTTTCGAACCGATGATCCGATCGGCGCGGACGGAAGCGTCGCCATCGAAGGGGCCCGCTACCTCACCATGCTGAGTACGTTCGGTTCGCGTGATCTGCTCGGCCTGCTCGATGCGGAGGAGCGTCGCGGCAACGCACGCTTCCTCGCGGAGCCGAACCTGATGGCGGCCAACCTCGAGGAAGCCTCGTTTCTCGCGGGTGGCGAGGTGCCGATCCCGATTGTGCAGGGTGGGGCGACCGGCCAACCCGCGTTCGTCACCATCCAGTTTCGCGAGTTTGGCGTGCGGCTCACCTTCAAGGGAGAGGTCCTGAGCGATTCACTGCTCAAGCTCACCGTGAAGCCCGAAGTGAGCTCGCTCGACTACAGCAATGCCGTCACCATCGCCGGATTCCAGGTGCCTGCGCTGCGTACGCGTCGCGTCGAGAGCACCGTCGATGTGCTCACCGATCGGAGTCTCATCATCTCGGGGCTCTTCTCCGAAGAGCGTGAGCGCGTGAAGACGGGTCTGCCCTTCATCTCGAATATTCCCATTCTCGGTGACCTCTTTTCCAGCCAGCGCTGGCTCCGCAACGAGAGCGAGCTGATCGTGGTCGTGACCCCGATTGTGATCGATCCGAACAACCCGCGTGCGGCGGACCTGCTGCCGCTCGTGCCGCGCGACAGTACGCCGGCACGTGAGGCGCTCGCGCCGCTCCTGCCTCCGGCGGCGCCCGCTCGCGGGGGAACGCCATGAGCCGATGCCACCACCACCGCTCACTCTCCGAGATCCGATCATGGTGAGTCTGCCTCAGCCCGCAGCGCCCACGATCGTGGCGGCGCGCGGCGATGATCTGTCGCCTGCCGTGCTCGACGCGGCGCTCACGACACTCGGCCTGCCCGCTGCCACGTGGGTGGACGATGTGCCGGCGCTCACGCATGCGACCGCTTCTCTCGCGCCACGCATCGTGATCGTGCCGGTCCCGGTCGGCGGCTCGAGCGCGGCCTTTGCGGCGTTCGCGGCGGAGTTGCGTCGGCAGTCGGGCGTTCGCGCGATCGGTGTCGCGTCCGTGAAAGATGGTGATACGGTCCTCGCCGCAATGCGCGCCGGCGTGCACGAGTTCGTTGTGCTGCCGGCAGATGACGCCGCTCTGCGCGACGCCATTCAACGCGTCCTGCTGCTCGGAGGCCCGGCCCCCTCGCGTGGACGCATCTTCACCGTGTATTCCGCCAAAGGTGGACTCGGCGGCAGCACGCTCTCGCTGTCGCTTGCGTGGACACTGGCGCAGCGCCCCGATGGCGCGCGCGTGGCGCTCGTGGACTTCACCACCACCGGCGCTGGCGTTCGCGTGATGCTCGATCTGACGCCCGTGTATGACCTGGGCAGTATCGCCAGCCGGACGACGGCGCTCGATCGGGAGTTCATCCGATCGTGCATGGTGTCGCACACGGCCGGCGTTGAAGTGCTGGCCGCGGCGGAAGAGCTCGATGCCACGGAGCCGCTCAACGCGGAAACGGCGGCTCGCGTGCTCGAGGTGCTGCGACAGGAGTTCGATTTCGTGGTCGTGGACGTCGATCACCACTTTGCCGATCAGACCATCGCGGCGCTCGATCTTGCCGATCGCATCCTGCTCGTGTCGCAGCTCGACGTGTCCGCGCTTCGCAGTGCGCAGCGTACCCTCGGCATCTTCACGCGACTCGGATACGCCCGCGAGAAGGTGGCGGTGGTGGTGAACCGTCGCACCGATCGCGATCGTATCGCGCTGGGCGATGCCGAGCAGGTGCTGGGCCGCAAGGTCGACATCTCCGTGCCCAACGACTACGCCTCCTGTGCCGATGCCATCACCTTTGGCCGCTTCGTGCAGGAACACGCGCCGCAGTCTCCGCTCGTGGAAGGCGTTGCCGATATGGCCGCCATGCTCACGGGCGAGGCCGTTACCGCCATTCGCTCGGCGCCCGCAGCATCCTCGGGTGGTTCGCGACTGGCGCGTCTGTTCGCCCGTCGGTGACGCCGCTGATTCCCCGCACCAGCCCATTGCGCCATGTCTCGCACCCTGCGTGATCGCCTGACCGGCCGCGCGTCGCCGATGCTCACCGGAGCGGATACGTCGTCGGTGCCGCTGCGCGCGGGCCTCGCGCCGAACGCGCCCGTCAGTACAACCTCCGGCATGTTCGGTCGGCGGCGTGAAGATGCGCTCACCGAACTGTCGCCCGTGGAGGAGCTCAAGCGCTCCATTCATCGGCGTCTGATCGAGCGCCTGGACCTCGAGGCGCTCGAGGCGCTCGATGACGAAGTGCAGCTGACCGCTCGCATTCGTCAGGCGATTGCCGAGTTGCTACGCAGTGAAACCACCCCGCTCAGTCAGACCGAACGCGAAACGCTCGTGGAGCAGGTGGTGCACGAAGTCGTGGGCCTCGGACCCATCGAGCCGTATTTCCGCGACGTCACCGTGAGCGACATTCTGGTGAATGGGCCCCGCGACATCTTCGTGGAACGGGCCGGACGCCTCGTGCGCGTTCCCGCGGCGTTCCGCGATACTGCGCACCTGCTGGCGGTGATCGATCGCATCGTGAGTCGGGTCGGACGTCGCATCGATGAGTCCTCCCCAATGGTCGACGCGCGTCTCCCCGACGGATCGCGTGTCAACGCCATCATCGGTCCGCTGGCTGTCGATGCGCCCGTGCTGTCCATCCGTCGCTTCGGCGCCGGGCTCGGCGCGGAGCGACTCGTCGCGTTGGGTGCGTTGACGGATGACATGCAGCAGCTGCTGCGCGCCTGTGTGCGGGCGCGCCTGAATATCCTCGTGTCGGGTGGCACCGGCTCCGGCAAGACCACGCTGCTCAACGCGCTCAGCTCGTTCATTCCGGGCACCGAGCGGGTCATCACCATCGAGGACGCGGCGGAACTTCGGCTGCAGCAGGAACACGTGGTGCGACTCGAGACGCGTCCCCCCAACGCCGAAGGGCGTGGCGAAGTGACCATGCGCGATCTGGTCAAGAACGCGCTCCGCATGCGCCCCGATCGCATCATCGTGGGCGAAGTGCGCTCGGGTGAGGCGCTGGACATGCTGCAGGCCATGAACACCGGTCATGAAGGCTCGCTCACCACGGTGCATGCCAACACGCCGCGTGATGCCGTCGCTCGGCTGGAGACCATGATCCGCTTCGCCGGTGCCGACCTGCCCGATCGGGCGGTGCGGGAACAGGTCACCTCCGCCCTCGATGTGATCGTGCAATCGAGCCGGTTGGCGGACGGAACGCGTCGGGTGGTGAGCATCTGCGAAGTCGTCGGGCTCGAGGATGATCGCGTGCAGGTGAGCGAGCTGTTCCGCTTTCGTCGGCACGGCGTGACCGCCGATGGGGTCGTGGAAGGGTGTTTCGAGCCAACCGGTGCGATGCCGTCGTTTCTCGAGCGACTGGCGGTGGCCGGCGTGCCGATCGCACCCTCGATGTTCTCCACGGCCGAGCGGTCCGAGGCCGCATGATCGCGGTGGTGCCCTACCTCGTCGCGGTCGGCGTCGCCGTGAGCATCGCGCTGTTCATCACGGCCGCCTGGATGTGGGCCGACCGCCGGTGGCTCGCGGAAGAGCGTGCCCTGCGTGCGCGGTTGGTGGAACTCTCGCGGAGCGAGGGGCACGCCACGGATGCATCCATCATGCATGCCGAGGCCGATCGCATTGGGCTGATGGGGACGTGGCAACTGGCGCAGCGTTTCATGGCGGCGTTGCCGCTGCCCGATCTGCTGTCGCGTCGCGCCAAGCGGGCGCTGCGCGTGGAACGTCAGCTGCCCGACGCCGTGGAGATGCTCGCCAACGCGTTGCGCGCGGGCTATTCGTTGCCGGCGAGCATCGGCTTCGTGGGCTCGGAGCTGCCCGAGCCGCTTGGGCCGGAGTTCGTGCGATTTCACGATGAGCAGCGTCTGGGCATCGATACACGACAGGCGCTCGGCAATCTCGAGCGGCGCATCGGATCGTTGGACGGTCGCCTGCTCGTGCTTGCCATCACGGTACAGCGGGAGACGGGCGGCAACCTCGCGGAGGTGCTGTCGCGCATCGCCGACCTGATTCGGCAGCGCATCGCATTCCGCGAGCAGGTGTCGGTGCTGACGTCGGAAGCGCGCGCCTCGGCGAAGATTCTGGCCGTGCTGCCGATCGGGCTGTTTGGCATGCTGCTGGTGGTGAGTCCCAGCTACGCGTCGGAACTCACTGCGACGACGTCTGGGCGTGCGATGCTGCTGTACGGCGCCGTCTCGCTGGCCGTGGGGTTCATGTGGCTGCGCAAGCTCTCACGGATCGAGGTCTAGCGCATGTTCGCCTCTCCCCTGGTGTTCGCGATCACGCTTGTCGTGGCGCTGCTTGCGGGCGGCATCGCGGCCGGCGTGGCCACCCTCGCGCTCGTGAACGCCCAGCAACGTCAGGCGCTGCTCAAGCGTGCCGCGGGTGTGCAGTTCGTCGGGCGCAACGCCGGCGCGGATCGCTCGCTTGGCACGCAGAGTGTGCTCGACGAACTGGCGGCCGCGTTGCCCGAGTCCGTACGGGAGTCCGGGCGCCTGCAGCCACTGTTGCTGCGCGCCGGCTTCGAATCGGAGGGAGCGCTGGGACGCTTCGCGTTGCTGCGTGTGGCCATGGTGCTGGGTGCGATGGTGGTGGTGAGTGTGTTCGTGCCACTCGAGCTGGCATCGCACCGCGTCCTGGCGGCGCTTGTCCCGTCGGCGCTGGTGTACCTCGGGCCGGTGTGGTGGTTGACGAGCCGCGTTGCGGCGCGACAGGAGGCGATTCGGCGCGGCATTCCCGACGCGCTCGATCTGCTCGTGGTGAGTGTGGAAGCGGGCGCCGGTCTCGATGGGGCGTTGCAGCGGGTGGCGCGCGAACTCGCACCGGTGCATCCGCTGCTGTCGGCCGAACTGCGGGGCATCACGCGTCGCATCGCCGCCGGCCAGCCGCGACAGCAGGCGCTGCTCACGCCGTGGGAGCGGACCGGGGTAGACGAGCTGCGTGGGCTCGCGGCGCACATTGCGCAAAGCGAACGCTGGGGCACGTCGATCGCCACGGTGTTGCGCATCTACGCCGAGCAGATGCGGGCCTCGCGGCGGACGCACGCCGAGCGCCGCGCCGCGACGGCGACGACGCGCATGCTGCTCCCGCTCGCGCTATGCATCTTCCCCACGATTTTCGTCGTCCTGCTGGGGCCGGCCCTGATGCGGCTGGTGACCATGTTCGGCGCGTTCGAATGAGCCGGCGGGCCCGGACGCGTACCGCCGCGAATGGTACCGTAGTCGGACGTCGTCGACGCGGGGCGACGCTGGTCATGGTCGCGATGCTCATGACCGTGCTGCTGATGTTCGTGGGGCTCGGCGTGGACTTCGCGCGCATGTATCTGTTTCGAGCGCAGCTCGCGTCGCTTGGCGATGCGACGGCGCTCACGTCGATCTCCGATCTGCGATTGGGCCGGCAGGCGGAGAGCCAGCTGATCGACGCGGCGCGTGATGTGCTCATCAACAACCATGCGGGGGACGGCGGGCGCAAGTCACTGCGCATCGAGGCCGGCCAGTGGCACTTCGGGCAGAACGCCTTCGTGCCGTCGAGTTGGGCGGGGGCGACGAGCGTTCGCGTGACAGCCACCGTGACCGCGGACTGGACCCTGGCCCGCATCTTCGGCGCCACCACGAAAACGCTGAACACGTACACGGTCGCGTCGTTCGCGGCCGTGCGGTCGAGCGCGTGTTTGCGGCCATTCCTGATGCCGTACGGTGCGCTCCTGGCCCGACTGGGGCGCTCGTCCCAGAATCTCTCGTACGCGCTCTCGCCCACCGACCTGAACTCACTGCGCTACGCGACGTCAGTGGCGCCGTACACGCTGGGCAACGTCACGGCGTTCTCCACGACCGGCTTCGTGCCGGCCGCCTTTCGGACGCCGGTGAACTCGGAGTCGAATCTGGCGGATGCGCTGCGGCCGGGGTGCGGGCCGAACACGACGCTCGCGGTGGGCGATTCGGCGTTTGCGTACACTGGCGGCGTGACGGGCAACGCGGTCCTGCAGGCGCTTGGGGCGCTCTGTCCAGGGAGCGGGGATGTGTGGAGCCGGAGTTGCTCACCAGCGCCCACGATCCAGGTGCCCATCTTCGACGCGGCGACGCCCGTCTCGGGGTCGATGCGCTACCGGATTCGATACATCGGTGCGTTTCGGCTCACCCGGATATCGCGGGAGAGTGCCGGTGACCGCATCTACGGAACGTTCACGGCCATGAATGCGAGCGGTGGCGGGGACGTGTTGCAGGAGATCGGGCCGGTGTATCGCGCGGCGCTGGCGCAGTAGGCGCCCGCCTCACCGCCGCTGCATCCAGCGCCATGCTTCGCGGAGGGTGGCGCGCTTGCCGTACATGAGCACACCCGTGCGATACAGGCGTGACGCGAACAACGTGGCCAGGATCGATGACGCGAGCAGGATCACGAGCGAGGCAATCGTTTCCGACGTCGGCACCGGCGCCAGGCTGAGTCGGAGCGGGAGCACGATCGGTGACGACATGGGCAGCAGCGTCATGATCGTGGCGAGCGAGCCCTCGGGATTGGTGACCACGCCTTGGACCATGGCCAGACTCAGCACCAACAGCAGTACCACCGGCATCTGCGCCTGCTGTGCATCCTGTTCCGTGCTCACGAGCGCGCCCACGCCCGCAAAGAGCGCCGCATAAAAGAGAAACCCGAGCAGGAAGCTGAGCAGGATCACTGCGGCGAGCGCGAACGTCACGTCGGGGAGCGCGAAGGCGTCCACCTGCATGCCGAAGCGCGCCAGCAGCGGCGCACGGATCGCCATGAGCGCGGTCGACATCACCGTCCAGATGATGAGCTGGGTGAACCCCACCGCGCCGATCCCCAGTACCTTGCCGAACAACAGGGTATCCGACGGCACACTCGAGAGCACCACCTCGGCGACACGCGTCTGCTTCTCCTCGAGCACACCGCGCATCACGTTCGAGCCATGCATGAAGATCGTGAGATACAGCGTGACTGCCACGCCGATCGCGAACAGCACGCTGACGCGCCCCGATCCGCCGCGACCGCGCGTCGTGAGTCGTTCCGTCTCCAGCCGCACGCGCATGGCGGCCAGCGTCCCGCTCCGCCCACTGCCGATGCCTTCACGCTCGAGCTCACGGGTAAGCGCCGCGCGCGTGATGGCGCCTTCGAGCTGCTGCATGGTGAGCAATGCGGTGGTGTTGCGCCCAGCATACCGCAAGCGACCGCTTGCGATCGCGCTGGCGTCGATCATCAGATAGCCCACGATCGAGGCATCAAGCACCGCCTGAATGGCCGCGCGTTCGGCGCTCTGGCGCGCACTGTCGTTCGCAACCGGCACCCACTGTGCCCGAGCGGTGTCGCCGGCCACGCCACCACGCAACGACGTCGCGATCAGCGCGCCCACGGAATCGGACGTGGCATCGACGATGCGAATGGTGCCACTCTCGCTGCGTCGCTCCCGTTGCTCCATGATCGTGGGCAGGAACAGCATGAACACCAGGAAGACCGGCGCCAGCAACGTGGCGATGAGAAACCACTTGGATCGCACGCGCTCGAGATACTCGCGCCGCACGATCGTCCCCAGTTTCGATTCAGCCATGTCCGCTCATCCCCGTTTCCACGCCGCTCGCGCCCACCTGTTCGAGGAAGATGCGATGCAGCGATGGACGTACGAGTTCGAAGCGTTCCAATCGCGCACCAGCGCTGAGCAGGTCGGCCAGCAATCGCTGCGCATCGGCCTGTGCGTGCAGCTCCAGCTCCATCTGACGACTCGGCAGCGTCGGTCGGGCAATTCGTGAAGGATCACGCAGCAGCGCCAGCACCGCGTCCGGCGGGGTCGCCTCGAACGTCAGCGCCACCGTGTGGTTCGCGTGGGCACCGCGCACGTCACTCACCGCGCCATCGAGGACCTTCTCGCCGCGTGAAATGATGCACACCGCGTCGCACATGCGCTCCGCATTTTCCATCACGTGCGTTGAGAAGATCACCGTCCGTCCCTGCGTACGCAGCTCGGCCACGGTGTCCTTGAGCGCCTGCGCATTGACCGGATCGAGCCCGCTGAACGGTTCATCGAGGATCACCAGCTCCGGTTCGTGCAGCAGTGCGCCAATGAACTGCACCTTCTGCTGCATGCCGCGCGACAGTTCGTCCACACGCGACGCACCCCAGTCGGCACCGTGCCCACGCAGCTGAAACCGTTCGAGCCAGCGGTCTACCCGGGCCGGCAACTCGCGGCGCGGCACTCCTTTCAGCCGACCGAGAAAGATCAGCACATCCCGCACGCGCATCTTGCGATAGAGCCCGCGCTCCTCCGGCAGATACCCCACGCGATCGGTGATCGACGCATCGCTGCTCGGCACACCCAGCACGCGAATCTCCCCCGCGTCCGGCGCGATGATGTTCATGATCATGCGAATCGTGGTCGTCTTGCCCGCGCCGTTCGGCCCCAGCAGCCCGTACACGGCACCGCGAGGTACACGCAGCGAGAGGTCGCGCACGGCCACGTGTCCCTCATAGCGCTTCACGACGTTCAGGATTTCAATGGCAGCGTCAGACACGGCATGGGCAAAGGGAGTTGGCACGTGCGCGAGGCAGACGAGGCGTAGCGCTACGCACGTCCGACGCACCAGCTTTCCTTCGTGTCACGCCAAGCGCTTGAATTCAACCGACGCGAACTCGCGGGCGCCTTTGGCGACCTCGGGACCGACCTGCCACTGCTCGTGGGGATCATCCTGGCCGCTGGCCTCGATGCCACCACGGTGTTTCTCACCTTCGGGGCGCTGCAGGTGGTCTCGGGGCTCTGGTATCGGCTCCCGATGCCCGTGCAGCCGCTCAAGGCGATGGCGGCAATCGTGATTGCGGGGCAGGTCACCAGCCCGGTGCTGGTGGCCGGCGGGCTCGTGGTGGGGCTCACCATGCTGGTGCTCTCGCAGACGGGCGCACTCGACTGGATCGCCCGTGTGGTGCCCCGTGTGGTGGTGCGCGGCATTCAGGTGGGGCTGGGGCTGCAGCTCGCCCGGATCGCCCTCACGCGCTTCATCGGCGCGCAGGGCGCCGCCGGCTGGGTCATGGGCGCCGGCGCGCTCGCCCTCGTGCTGCTGCTGCGCCGCAACCACCGCGTCCCGGCCGCGCTCGTGCTGGTGGTGTTGGGACTCATGTACGCCGGCGCCACGTGGCCGACGGACCTCGCGCTCCCGCTCGGCTGGCATGCCCCGGTGTTGCCGGCGCGCTGGCCCACGGGCGGCGAGTTCCTGCAGGGGGCGCTGCTGCTCGCCGTGCCGCAGCTCGCGTTGTCGCTGGGCAACTCGGTGCTCGCCACCCGGCAGGCGGTGCTCGACTTCTTCCCGGAACGCGAGGCGCCCACGGTCCGTCGCATCGGCGTCACGTACGCGCTCATGAACCTGGTGGCCGCGCCGCTCGGGGCGACACCGGTGTGCCACGGCTCGGGGGGCATGGCGGGACACTACGCGTTCGGCGGGCGCACGGGCGGCTCCGTGGTGTACTACGGGCTGCTGTATCTCACGGCCGGCACCGTGCTTTCGGCGGATCCACGCGCATTTCAGCAGCTGTTCCCGGGACCGCTGCTGGGCGTGCTGCTGCTCGTGGAGTCGGCCACGCTCGTGGCGCTCGTGCGCGATCAGTGGGACGATCGGCGGGCATTCGTGCTCGCGCTGGCGGCCGGTGTGGCGGCAATCACGCTGCCCTATGGTTACGCGGTGGTGCTGGTGGTGGGGCCGCTGGTGTGGCGGTGGGTGGGCCCGCAACGCGTCGCAGCCGCACGTACTGTGACATCTCCCCCTGTCGATTCGCATCGAAGCGGATAGCTTGCAGGGAGGCGCGACGACGCGTCCTGTCGCAGGCGAACCGGAGGGTTCCCAATGCAAAGCAAGGCGACCACGGTGGACGAGTATCTCGCGGAACTGCCGGCTGAACGCCGCGCGGTGGTGGAGACCGTTCGCCAGACGATCCTCGCCAACCTCGATCCTGATATCGAGGAGGGGATGCAGTACGGCATGATCGGGTACTACGTGCCGCACCGGGTCTATCCGGACGGCTATCACGTGGACCCGAGTCACCCGCTCCCCTACGTGGCGCTGGGCTCGCAGTCCAAACATGTCGCACTCTATCTCATGACCGTGTATGCCTCGGGCGAAGAGGAGGCGTGGTTCCGCAAGGCGTGGACCGACACGGGTCGCAAGCTCGACATGGGCAAGAGCTGCGTGCGCTTCAAGAAGCTGAGCGATGTCCCGTTGGACGTGGTGGGTGAAGCGATTCGACGTGTGTCGGCCGCAGACCACATTGCGTACTACGAGTCCGCGCGCGCCGAGCGTGCCGGCGCGCGGTGAGCTCGGTCGCGCGCACGCAGTTTTTTGTCCCTCGCGCCTCGCGGCTTCGACCTACGATCCGTGCAGTGCGACGCTCGCGCGTTGCTACCACGCTGGTCGTGCTCGCGGCGACCAATCCGCGGAACGGGTAGAAGGTTCTCGCCTTGAGCCTCGAGGCGCGAGGGTTCACAGCAGACTGCTAACCGGGCTGGTTGCGCATGTGATCCGCCAGGTCGTGCAGGCGCGCGCGCAGGTGCGCACGCGTCGCCTCGGGCATATCGTGCTCCGCCAAGGCAGTATCCATGCACCACAACCACTCGTCGCGTTCTCGTGCGCCAATGGCGAACGGAAAGTGGCGCATGCGGAGCCGAGGATGTCCGTACTGGTTGGTGTAGAGTGGCGGGCCGCCCGTCCAGCCGCTCATGAACTTGTACAGTTTCTCGCGTGAGACCTTGAGACTCGTGGCGTGCAACGCGCGCACGTTGGCGGCCTCGGGCGCGCTGTCCATGAGGTCGTAGAAGCGATCGACGAGGTGACGAATGCCATCATCACCGCCGAGTTCGTCGAAGTGGGTAGGCACGGGTGTGGTCATGCGTGATAATTTACCACGTATGGACCGCCGACACTTTCTGCGCCTCTCCGGCCTCGCCGCGGGCGCGCTCGCGATCCCTGATCGGCTGATCGCCGATCCGTATGCACCGCTGCCGCAGTTTACGCTGCGTCATGCCCCCATCCGCGTGACGGGGCGCGTGCATGTGGACGGACGCGGGGTGGGTGGGGTGCGGGTGAGCGATGGTGTCAGCGTCACCCGAACGCGCGCTGACGGGCGCTACACCCTGCTCGCCGACCCGCTGCAGCCATTCGTGTGGGTGTCCACGCCGGCCGGTCACGTACCGGCACGCAATGCGGCGGGCACCATGCGATTCTACGAATCGCTCAACATCGCGGACGAACAGCAGGTGGACTTCGCGCTCGAGCGCACGGCCGACGATGCCGCGCACGCCATGCTGCTGCTCGCCGACCCGCAGACGAAGACGCGCGAGGAGACCGACCGGCTGCATGCGGACACGGTGCCCGCGGTGCTCGAGACGTTGCGCACGGTTGGCGAGACGCCGGTGTTCGGGCTCACGTGCGGCGACATCATGTACGACGACCTCACGTTGTATCCCGAGTACGAACGCGCGGTCACGCGCATGGGGATTCCGTTCTATCAGGTGATCGGCAACCACGACCTCGAGTTCGCCGCCCGCACCACCGAAGCCGCGGCGGCCACGTTCAATGCGTATTTCGGGCCCACGTGGTATTCGTTCGACCGCGGACAGGTGCACTACGTCGTGCTCGACGATGTGTTCTGGCACGGCGAAGGCTACCTCGGCTATCTCAACGATCGGCAGCTGGCATGGCTCGCGGCGGATCTGCTGACGGTGGAGGCAGGCGCCCCAGTGGTGGTGCTCCTGCACATTCCGGCCATCAGCGGCTTCAGTCGCCGCATCGGGCAGGGCACGACGAGCCCGGCGAACTCGCTGATGAATCGCGAGGCGCTGTATCGCCAGCTGGAGCCGTTCGACGCGTACATTCTGTCCGGGCATACGCACGATCTCGAACATCTGCGCGATGGTGGTGCACGGCATGTCGTGAACGGCGCGGTGTGCGGCGCGTGGTGGAGCGGCGACATCTGTCAGGATGGCGCACCGAGCGGCTTCATGCTGTACGAGGTCAACGGCAGCGGTCTGCGGTGGCGCTACCAGTCCACCGGCAAGCCCGCCGATCATCAGATGCGTGTGTATGCACGCGGTGCCGATGTCACCGCACTCGATGAGGTCGCCGCGAACATCTGGGCGTGGGACGCGTCGTGGACGGTCACGTGGTCGGAAGACGGCACGCCGCGCGGTCTCATGGCACGCCGAGAGAGTCGCGATCCACGCGCGATCGAGCTGTATGCCGGGCCGGAGAAGCCGCGCGGGAATACGTGGATCGAAGCGATCCCCACCGGGCACATGTTCTACGCCACGCCGTCGCCCGAGGCGCAGGAGATCACGGTGGAGGCGAGGGATGGATGGGGGCGGGTGTATCGCGAGTCGCGACGCCTCGGGTAAGCGGTGTTGAACCCTCGCTCCTCGAGCCTCGAGGCTTCTCCCTTCAACCCGTTCAGCGCGATGCTTGCAGCTGGTTGAAGCGGTCGGTGGTGCTCGCTGGACACATCGCGATGAACGGGTCGCAGGTACCAGCCTCGAGGCTCGAGCCTCGAGGGTTCAACTGCGTGGGGGAGGCACGGAATCGGGCTCCTCGGCATCCTCCACCACGACACCCAACGCCTCGCGTACCGCCTTGGCCCCGAACTTCCGGATCGCCCACGCGAAGCCGAACACGCGAATGCACCGCGCCGCTGCGTAGGCCGCGATGAACAGCAGATACGGCATGCCGAATGCGCCGGCCGATGCCGTAATCAGCTTCGTGCTGAGCGGCGAGAACGCACTCCCGATCACCAGCAGCCACCCGTAGTCGGTGAGCATCGCTTCCGCAGTGGCGAGTCCGCTCTCGGTCACGCCGACGAAGCCACCGATGGTGTCGGTCAGTGCGCTGAGCGCGTTGGCCCCCACCCAGAACAGCATCGACGCGCCAAGCAGCGAACCGGCGGCCGCTGCCACGGCAAGGCGATACGCGCGACGCGGCTGGGCGAGCGCAAGCGGCAGAAAGAAGCCGTCCGACAAGCCGGGAATGAAGAAGTTCTGCAGCACGCCATAGGCGAACACCGCCGACGCAGCCCAGCCGCGATCGGCGATGTCGTGCAACCATGTGAATGCGCGCTGCAGCCGCGACGGCGCAGCATCCGATGGCGCCGGCCGCGTAACGGGAGCGGTCACTGACGGCGGGCAGCCCGACGCGCTTCCGCCATCTTCACCGCCTCGAAGGCGTTGATGATGCCGCCGGTGGTGGACAGCTCGGCGAAGCGCACGCGCGCGGTCGGCGGGGCACCCGGCGGCTGCACCTGCACGTCACCCAACGGCGTGACGGTCGCCAGCAGGATCTCCTTGACATCGGCGGCGGTGAGTTCGGGGAAATACGCCATCAGCATGGCGGCAACCCCACTCACCACCGGAGCGGCCATGCTGGTGCCACTCTGCCGCTCGTACTTGCTGCCCGGCACGGCGGAGAAGATGTCGACGCCGGGTGCGAACAGATCGACCTTCGTCTTGCCGTAGTTTGAAAACGGGGCAGCGAGTTCGGTGCCGCCCTTCCACGAGCTGGCGCCTACTTCGATCCACAAGCGAGCGCGCGCGCCGTCGCTCAGCAGCGCCGTGGGAAAGTTGGGCGTCACGTCGATGTCTTCGGCGTCATTGCCTGCGGCGTGCACCAGCAGCACACCCTTGCTCTCGGCATAGCGCACGGCGTCGTCCACAAGTGGCTTGGACGGCGAATAGCCTTTGCCGAAGCTCATGTTGATGATGTGCGCGCCGTTGTCCACCGCATAGCGAATGGCGTTCGCGACATCCTTGTCCCGTTCGTCACCATCGGGGACCGCACGTATGCCCATGATGCGCACACCGTCGGTCACGCCATCGAGCCCTTCATTGTTGCCGCGTGATGCGCCGATGATGCCGGCCACGTGCGACCCGTGCTTGGCATCGGGGCCGGCGATGTCGCTGTTGCCGTAGCCGCGCTCCGTGCCGTCGGCGTAGTTGTCGCCCACAATCGAGCGCGGATCGAAGAGCGTATCGAGCGCGTACTTCGCCTGACTGCCGTAGGCGTCACGCGCTTCGGTGAGCATGTCCGGGCCGATGCCGTTGGCATCGAGCTGCAGGAACAGCTGTTTGGCCTGCGTGACCTGCGGGTTGGTGGGCTGCAGCGCTTCGACCTTCGCCTTGGTGACCTCACCGGTGATCGCGGTCTTGAGCACACTCATCGCGCCGTCGAGCGCTCGGCCGATGTTCTCGATCTGCGCGAGCGTCTGCGTGATCTCGGTGCGCTTCTCCGCGTAGGCTTCGGCGATCTCGTCGCAGTCGCCGAGGCTCGCAGCCGTCGCGGTATTGCCGCTGCGACGTGCGGTACCGCAGGCGGCATACAGACGCGTGAGTTCGAACGTGTCATGATGCACGTTCTCGCCGTTGGCGCCGCCAATGAAGTTCCAGCCGCGCAGGTCGTCCACGTAGCCGTTGCCATCGTCATCGCGGCCCGTGCCACCGCGCTCCTTCTCGTTGCGCCAGAGCACGTTGCGCAGGTCCACATGCGCGGTGTCGATCCCGCCGTCGATCACAGCCACCACCACGGTGCGGCCGGGCGTACGGCCGGCGAGCAGCTCCTTGAGCGCGCGGTCGGAGCCGGTGCCGGCGATGCCGTCGGTGGCGAGATCGCGCAGCTGCCAGTTGACCGGCGACTCGGTGAGCCGGACGGCCGGCGGGGGCGTGACCGGTGCTGGGGCGGCAGGTCGCGCGCCGACCGGGGCGGGGGCCGTGGACGGCGCCGAGCTCGGGGCACAGGCGGCAAGCACGCCCGCCGCGAGCAGAAAGGACGCGGCGCGCACGGTCGACGTGGGGAATCGCATGAAATCGCTCACAGGGTCACAGGCGGTCGAGGTCGTCCTGGCCGATCACCGGATGCCAGGGGAGCAGTTCGTACTGGGCCAGCCCTCGCTGGGTGAACGGGTCACCGTCGCGAACGCGGTCCAGGGCGGCGTGGGCATCGTCGTCGGGCACACGCAGCAGCAGCGCACCGCCGATCCGCGGGTCGAAGGGCCCGGAGGCGAGCAGTACCCCGTCGGACTTCAAACCCCGCAGGTAGGCACGATGTGCCTCGAGGTGCGGGGTGATGGTGTCGAGCGGGTAGCGGTAGCGGAGGATCGCGAGGGCGTACATGGGCGAGGGGTCGAGGTTCGCCTGAAAGCTCGCGTTCGGACGGCCGTGGGCCAAGGGTAGCGGTCAAACCCTCGCTGCTCGGGCCTCGCGCCTTGGACCTGTTATCCGTTCAGCGCGATCGGTGCGGGTGGCACCAGCGGTCGCCGGTGCTCGTGGCGCGCATCCCGCTTAACGGGTACAAGGTCGGAGCCTCGAGGCTCGAGGCGCGAGGGTTCAGCGGCGGTCAAACCCTCGCTGCTCGGGCCTCGCGCCTTGGACCTTTTACCCGTTCAGCGCGATCGGTGCTCGTGGCACCCACGGTCGCGGTGCTCATCGCGTGCATCACACTTAACGGGTACCAGGTCGGAGCCTCGAGGCGCGAGGGGCGAGGGTCTCAAAAAGGATTCGATGGGCGGGGAAATGGTGATGGGGTCGGCGGCTGCTGACCACACTCTATCTCCATGCGCGACTACAATCAGCTTACCGTCTGGCAGCGAGCTCACGCTCTCGTGCTCACCGTCTTCCGCTGTACCGACCGCGTTGGGCGACGCGGCCCACCCGGGCTCGTGAGCCAGCTCCGGCGTGCGGTCATGACGATTCCCACGAATCTCGCTGAGGGGTGCGGCCATGACTCGCGCCGCGAGTTTGCGCGGTACGTCGCGATTGCGGCTGCCTCGGCCGTGGAGCTCGAGTACCTGCTTCGCCTGGCACACGACCTCGAGGTGATTGACTCGGCGCAGCATGCGACCCTGCATGACGAGACCGTAGCCGTTCGACGCATGTGTCGCGGGTTGCGCGCATACGCGCTTCGAGACGAGTCGGTCGGATGATGTGGGTCCAACCCTCGCTGCTCGGGCCTCGTGCCTTGGACCTGGTACCCGTTCGGCGCGATCGGTGCTCGTGGCACACACGGTCGCGGTGCTTATCGCGTGCATCACACTTAACGGGTACAAGGTCGGAGCCTCGAGGCTCGAGACGCGAGGGTTCAACGGCGGTCAACCCCTCTGGCCTCGGGCCTCGCGCCTCGGACCGGGTACCCGTTCGGCGCGATCAGTTCGGGTGGCACGAGCGGTCGCCGATGCTCGTGGCGCGCATCCCGCTTAACGGGTACAAGGGCGGAGCGATGAGGCGCGAGGGTTCAACGGCGTGTCAACCCCTCGTGCCTCGCGCCTCCTCCAGTGCATCCAGCAGCGCCAACCACGGCATGCGTGCGCACCCCACGCGTTGCGGA
>JAABRL010000026.1 GCA_011390935.1 Gemmatimonas sp. | reverse complement strand
GCGGATCCTGCCGGATGGAGTTCACGTTGCCGAACGCCGGCAGGTTCGCGGTGATCGAAGTCCACGTCTGTCCGTAGTCGCGCGTGATGTACACATACGGCTTGAGATCATCGTGCCGATGTCCGTCGAGTGACACGAACGCGGTGCCGCGATCGAAGTACGACGGTTCGATACGCGAGATGTAGTATTCGCGCGTGCCGCCGGGAATGTTCTTGCCCACTTCGGTGAAGGTCTGTCCGCCGTCGCGCGTGACCTGAATGTTGCCGTCGTCGGTGCCGACCCAGATGATGTCGGCCGAGATGTGGGACTGCGCCGCCGAGATGATGGTGCCGAAGAACGAGACGCCGTCGTTGCGGGCGTTGATGCAGGTGCCCACCCGATCGCGCCCGCAGCGCGGCAGCGTGCCCTTGAGGCCCAGAATCTCGCGATCGTCACGATTGATCGCTTTCGTGAGCTCGCCGCTGGTCCACCAGGTATTGCCCTTGTCTCGAGAAATGAAGAGACGATTCGCACCGGTGATGATGGTGGACGCATCGTGTGGCGAGACTTGAATCGGGGTGTTCCAATTCCAGCGCAGCACCGTGCCGGGCTCGAGGGCGGGGAAGACGTTCGGCGCACCACCGCCCGGGCCACCGAAACTCACGCCGCCGTCGAGGCCGCGCACGGGAGCGCGCGGTCGGATGCTCGTGGACGTGCCGGCGCGCAGATCGAGCCGGTTGATGTTTCCGTTCTGCGACTCCGAATACATGATGTTCGGGTCGGTGGGATCGACCTGCGTGTAGAACCCGTCGCCGCCGCCCACGCGGTACCAGTCCTGCGTGAGAATCGGCCCGGAGCGCACCGAGCTGGGGCCGCACCAGGAGCCGTTGTCCTGCAGGCCGGTGCACACGGTGTAGGGGCGCTTCATATCGACGGAGGCGTGATATGGCTGCCCCATCGCCCAGTTGCGCGGTGCCTCCCAGTTCGCGCCGCCGTCGTACGACACGTCGATGGACCCATCGTTGCCGTAGATGACGTGCTGGCTGTTGGCGGGGTTGA
This sequence comes from Gemmatimonas sp., assembly GCA_011390935.1. Classification (GTDB taxonomy): domain Bacteria; phylum Gemmatimonadota; class Gemmatimonadetes; order Gemmatimonadales; family Gemmatimonadaceae; genus JAABRT01. The sequence goes on along the minus strand of JAABRL010000026.1, from coordinate 55,053 downwards.
TCCAGATCGCGTGGTGATCGACGTGCCCCATGCCTCGCAGACCTTGAAAGGTCTTCGCGCCATCGGTGGACTTCTGCGCGTTGACGCCGCCCACGTACACGACGTTTTCGTTGTTGGGATCAATGCGGATCTGCGAGAAGTACATCGGCCGTTGATTCTCGTTGCTGCGGAACTGCCACGAGCGGCCGCCATCGTCGGAGCGCCAGATGCCGCTCACCTGATCGTCGGGCGCGAGCGCGGCCTGATTTCCACCGCCGCCACCACCGCCGCCCGTGCTGCGCGCACCCGCCTGAATCGGTTCGCCGCTGGGCCCCACTTCAATCTGCGCGTAGATCACATTCGGGTTGGAGCGCGACCAGTCGAGCGCGATGCGCCCGGTAACACCGCGCGGCAGGCCGTTGCCCGTGACCTGGTTCCACGTACGGCCGCCGTCGGTGCTGCGATAGATGCCGTTCTTCTCACTGCCGGACGCGAATCCCCACGACGTGCGCCGGCGCGTGTACATGGCCGCGTACAGCAGATTCGGGTCCTGCGGATGGATGATCAGCTCCGTCGCGCCGGTGTTCTCGTCCACGTACAGCACACGGTTCCACGTGCGACCGCCGTCCGTGGTCTTGTAGACACCGCGCTCCGCGTTGGGCCCGAAAAGACGGCCCACCGCGGCGACCCACACCGTGTTCGGGTCGCTCGGATGCACGAGCACGCGGGCGATCGATTGAGTTTCGCGCAGCCCGATCTGGGTGAACGTCGCTCCCGCGTCGGTGCTCTTGTACATCCCGTCGCCAAAGGACGAGCTCTGCCGGTTGTTCGGTTCGCCGGTGCCGACGTACAGGATGTCGGGGTTCGAGGGGGCGATCGCGATGTCGCCCACCGAGTGCGTGGAGTAGCGATCGAAGATGGGCGTCCACGTGGTGCCGTTGTTCACCGTCTTCATGATGCCGCCGGTGGCGAACGCCACGTACTGAATGCTCGGATTCGATTCGACGACGGCGACGTCGTTGACTCGACCGCCCTGGCCGCTCGGGCCGATGCTGCGCCACCGGAATCCGCGCAGCAGCGGGTCGTCGGCCTGATTGAGCAGCGCGGGCGTCTGCGCCGGCAGAACCGTGGAGACGAGCGCGAAGGCGACGGCGACGAGAGACCGGTAGAACATGGACGCTCCCTGGGCGGGTGGGACGAGGTGCTCGCCCATTGAGATACGTCCCGGGGCGGGGGGGCGCCAGTTGGGGTTGGGGGGCGCCTCCGCACTCAGTGGCCAGTCCGAGGCCGTGCGCCTCAGCGCGATGGGAACGGCCGTCCAGCAGCGGACTGAACGTGCGGTAAACCGTCGCGAATCAGGGCCTCTCGGCGGTACGGCTCACCGGATGTCGCGGTGACGACCACGCGGCCTCGCTCGAACGCCCGTTTGGACGTGGCTGGACGGCAGACGGGTGGGCGATGCGATCGCTTGCTCCTGTTCGATCAGCTGGAGCGCGAACCGGGCGCGGTCCGCGAGTCGATGGATGCCAGACTCATCCATCTTGGCGCACTCCCGTGCAGTGCGAGGCGGCGACGCCGAAGCTGCATCAGCGACGCCGCTCGCGCACCGTCTACCGGCCACGCCGCGAGTAGCCCCAGCCACCACCGAAGAGCAGGAGGAGAACGACGATGATGAGAATCGTGTTGGTGCTCATGATGGCATACCGGTGACGGGGAGATCGCGCGCGCGCTGCGCATCCACGATGCACCGTGAACGCTATGTTGTTTTCATGTCGCGAACCATTGGCCAGATGGGCGATACGAACCTCTGGGTCGACGCCGACTCCGCCCCGGTTTCGGCGGCATCAGTCTTCGAGCACGAAGGTCACCATCATGTTGACCTGATACTCCGACGGCTTCCCGTTCTCCACGCGCACGGTCTGCTCCTTCACCCACGCGCTCTTCACGTTGCGGAGCGTCGCGCTGGCGCGCGCGATGCCCTGCTGGATGGCGTCCTCGAAACTCTTCGGTGAGGTCGCGCTGATCTCGGTGACTCTGGCGACGGACATGTAGCGCCTCCTGGAAAGTGTTGTGCGGCCACGATGACCACACCCCGTTCACATACGCGACCGCCGAGCGATCCGTCAAGAATGACCGCATGCATGGCCGCCCTCGTCCGGCGAGTCGGCTGCACACCCGCAACGTTGCTGCTGCTGGCGTTCGGATTCCTCTCGGTGCTGGCGTCGGGTGCGTCGCTGGCGTTCGCCGCTGCTCCGTGCTACGCTGCGTGTGATGTGCGCTCACCAATTCCTGTTGCAGCGACGGCCACGACCTGTGTCTTCCTTCCAGGCGTCGCTCGGCCGTCGTGCGGACGGCGCGAGGTACACGGTACGCCTCGGTCTCGCGGCAGCGATCGTGCTCGCGATGCCGTGGAAGCCGGCACTGGCGCGGCAGCTGACGCCGGGTGCCGTGCCCGTACCCCCCGGGCGCGAAACGGCGGTCGCGCTGCAGTTCATCAAACTCACCGACGCTTCGGCCGCAACTACCGATTTCGCTCGTGCGACATCGGTGCGTGGCAATACGAATCTGCGACTGACGCTGCAGCTGGACGCGCTCTGGGGATGGACTGGGGCGACCGTTCACGCGCAGCACTTCTGGCTGGCCGGCCGTGACGGATCACGCGATGCACGAATCGTGCAGAGCGTGTCGAATATCGAGGGGACCGGGTTTCACTCGGTCGGTGAGTTGTGGTTGGAGCAGCGACTGCTTGCGGATCGCGTTCGTCTCAAAGTCGGGCGACTCGACTTCAACCACGAGTTTGCCGTGGTGGAGCACGGCAGCGCATTTCTCAATGGTTCGATGGGATTCTCGCCGAGCATCGCCGCGGGTCCGTCGTTCCCGATCACCACGCCTGGCGTGAACGTCTTCGTTACCCCGGTTGCGAAGACCACCATTCGTCTGGGCGCGTACGATGGACAGAGTGGGGCCCCTGCCGGCGGCGGGCGACGGTCGCGGTTTTTCATCGCCGAGCTTGGGCGGCAATGGGGAGAAGGCACCGATCGCCCTGGGCGGATCAGCGCGGGTGGATGGAGACACACCGGGCGCTTCGCCGTTCGCGCGTCTCGCGCCGCCGCGCGGCCCGACTCGCAAGGGACGCACGGCTGGCATGCGACCCTCGACCAACGCCTCTGGCAGCGGGCACGGCGCTCGTTGGGCCGCCAACCATCAACCGTCGCGGCGTTTCTCCAGATCGGTGCCGCCGACCGTCGGGTACGGACGGTGCACCGACATCTGGGCGGCGGCCTCACGCTCCTCGCGCCGAGCGCGCGTCGTCATCGCGATCTCATCGGGGTTGGTGTCACACTGGCCGATTGGCAGGGCGGCTTCGAGCACATCGCCGAGTCGTTCTATTCGCTGGCGGTGGGAGATCACGTGGCCTTCATCTTCGATGTGCAGGGCGTGACGCGACGCGAGTCCCGTGGCGACCGCGTGTCGCGCGGTGTGGTCGCGTCGCTTCGTTCGGCGATCGGATTCTGATTTCGCAGCGCTGCGTCGCACGGCATTGCCGACGCACGGTTCCGTCACCGCGGTTCCCAGCGCGCTACGGCGTCGGCAGCGAGGCGCGGTACGCGTTGATGGCGTTGAGCGTCGTCGTCACGCGCAACTCGGCCACCTTGCGGCCGAGATCCTGCAGCCACTCCAGCGACTCGAACTTCACGCCGTTGATCTCGTCTTCCCCCGCCTTCACGCGCTGCGCAAAGCGAATCGACTGCGGATCGACGAGCGCCATCGTGGCATCGATGCCGAGTTCTTCGTGCAGGCCACTCGTGCCTCGGCTCGCGCCGATCTCGATGCCTTCAGGGATCTTGAGCACGTTCTGAATGTACGGCTGCACCACGCTCGTGTGGTTGTAGTACTCCGGAATGTGCTTGAAGTACACACGCGTCGGACTGCTCGCGTACACGGTGGTGAGCGAATCGGCCGCGGCCTGCATGCCGCGCAAGTTGCCGCCGCTGTCGCCCATGTAGAAGATCTGCGTGAAGCCCATGCTGCGCAGAAAGTTGCCCATGTCGTAGAGCATCGCCACGTACGTGGCCTGCGAGAGCATGGGTCCTGCACGGCCGGGTTGAATGGTGGTTCCGGCGTTGCCCGGTTCGAGCGTGACCAGCGGAGCCACCAGCGTCTTGCCCATGCGGCGCGCCAACATCTCGCCCAACAGCTTGTTGTTGATGTTGTGCTTGTTCATGGACAGGTTGCCGTCGTTGTTCTCCACGCCGCCGGTCAGGATGAGCACGGTCGTGTAGCCGTCCCGAAGCATGTCGCGGAATTCGGGCTGCGTGAGCTCTTCGAGCCACACGGTGTTGATGCCGTCGATCGTGCGCGGCTTGTTGGCGGCGGCCTGTCGCTGCGCAGCCATCGCGGCGCGACTGGCGCTGTCCGGCGCGCCCGCGACCTGGGCTGAGGCAGTCGCTGCCAGAAACGGCAGCGCTAGCAGAAGGGTCGGCGTGGTTCGCATTACAGCTCCAAGGGGTGGGTCAAATTGCGACGGGCCTCACGGCCCCGCGTGAGCGCGTTCCAGCGTACGAGACAGTGCACGTACGTTCAACAGGAAAGTGGAGGCTGACACCGCTGGCCGCCATTGCGCTTGCCGCTGACCGGATCACGCGGAATATTCGACATGGTTCACCCCTCTCCCAACCGTGCCCATGACGCGATTCCGCACCGCTGCTACCCTCCTCGCGTGTGCGCTGCTCGGCCACGCGCCGCTTCAGGCTCAGGAGCCCAACTTCGGTCGAGCGGTTGCGATGACCGAAACGGAGTTGGTCGTGGGACAACCGGTGAACTGGTACGGCCCGGGCGTGGTGTACACGTATCGGCTGGATGCGTCGGGGCGGTGGCAGGAATCCGCGCGGCTATCGGCGTCCGATACGGCGCGCATGGACGACTTCGGACACGCGCTGGCACTCGACGGCCAGACGTTGATCGTGGGCGCGCCGCGCAAGGACGCTCAGGCTGGTGTGGTATACGCATTCACGCGCACGTCAGCCGCTGTCTCGTGGCGCGAGGTGCAGCGCATCGTGGCACCGAGCGCGGGGCTGTTCGGCACAGCAGTCGCGCTGTCGGGCGATGATCTGTTCATTGGCGCGCCGAGTGGTGCCGGCGGCGGGGCCGTCTATCACTATCGGCGTCGCGGCGCGCAGTTCGAGTTGCAGGCCACGCTGCGCCCCACGTCGATGGACAGCATCGCGGCGTTCGGTCACAGCCTGAGTCTGCAGGATTCCACGCTGCTCATCGGTGCGCCGGGCGACAACGCGGGTGCAGGGCAGGTGTACGTTGCGATGCGCGCGACCGATGCGAGCTGGCGAACGCCCGAGGCCGTGACCCTTCGGGGCATCGGCGCGGAGCGGGCAGGGTTGGGAGCGGCGGTGCTGCTCGACGGTGCGCGTGCGTTTGTCGGTGCCCCGGGCGCGATGGCGGTACAGGCGCTCACGCGTGATGCGCGTGGGCAGTGGGTCTTGGCGGGTGAACTGCGCCCATTTGATGGTGGTCGAGGCTCGCAGTTTGGTGCGGCGCTCGCCACGCTAGGCGACGAGCTCTGGGTGGGTGCGCCCGGCGCGAACGGCCGCGTGTACCGATTTCTCGCTGACAGCGCGCGCGGATTCGGCAGCGTCGCTCGGCTGGTTGCAGACTCGAGTGAGGCGGCGTCATGGCCGTTTTCGTTCGGGTTTGCGCTCGGCGGCCGTGGTGCGCGCGCCGTGGTGTCGATGCCGACGCGAGACTTTGGCGAGGGACGCGTGCTGGCGCTCACGCAGCGTGCGGCGGGATGGGAGCAGACACAACTGCTCTCCGGCACGATTGCCGTGATCGCGGGCGGCGCCACGCCGGCCGCACCGTGCACGGACGGTCTGGTTGGCGTGTACACGTGCAACAACGTGGACCTCGTGGCGCACATGCCCAACAGCGCGCTGGGTGGTGAGCGCGGCACGTGGTTGAACGACGTGTGGGGGTGGACCGATCCGGAGACGAACCGCGATTACGCGCTCGTGGCGCGCCGAGATGGTGTGAGTTTCGTGGATGTCACCGATCCATCGGCGCCAATGCTGGTGGGCACACTGCCGCGCACCGAGGGTTCACCACCGTCGGTGTGGCGCGATATCAAGGTGATCGGCCATCACGCGTACATCGTGGCGGACGGTGCGGGCGCGCATGGCATGCAGGTGTTCGACCTCACGCGATTGCGCGGCGCTCGCAACGCCCCGACGTTTGCGCCCGATAGCACCTATCGCGGGATCGCCAGCGCGCACAATGTGGTGGCCGACACCGCGAGTCGTTTTCTGTACATCGTGGGAGCCAACAGCGGCGGGGAAACGTGCGGTGGCGGATTGCACATCGTGAATGCGCGTTCGCCGCTCGCCCTCGAGTTCGCCGGGTGCTACAACGATCGCAGCGGGAGCAACCCGCGCGGCTATACGCACGACGCGCAGTGCGTGCAGTACCGCGGCCCCGATGTGCGGTATCGCGGCCGGGAGATCTGTGTGGGGTCGAACGAGAAGGAGATCAACGTTGCCGATGTCACCGACAAGACGCGCCCGGTCACGATCGGTCGGAACAGTTATCCAAACGTATCGTATGCGCATCAGGGGTGGTTCGACGATGAGCAGCGCTACTTTTACATGAACGATGAGGGGGATGAGGTCGCCGGCCTGGTCGAGGGCACGCGCACCATCGTGTGGGACCTCACCGATCTGTCCGATCCGATCGTGGCGAAGATGTACTACGCGCCGGTCAACGCGTCGGACCACAACCTTTACGTTGTCGGCAATCGCGTGTATCAGGCCAACTACGGCAGTGGTCTGCGGGTGCTCGACATCAGTGATCGCGCCGCACCGCGCGAGATGGGTTTCTTCGACAGCGCGCCGTTCAACAATGATGAGCCCGGCTACAGCGCCGTCGCGAGCGGCGCGTGGAGTGTGTACCCGTTCTTCAAGAGTGGCGTGGTGATCTTCACGAGTGTGCGCGAGGGGCTGTTTCTGGTGAAGGTTCGCGAGTTCGTGCCGTAGCTCACGGGTGGAGTTTCAGCACGAAACCGCCATGCTCCTTCGCAGGTGCCGCGTCCTCGAAGCGATGTGGCAACCGTGGTGGCTGCCACACGCGCTGGGTGCCACTTCGCTCAGAACCGCCGCTCCACCCCCAACTGCACGAGTCGCGGCATGTTGGGCAGCAGGCCGCGCGTGCGATCCACGATCACGAGTTCGTCGAATACGTTCTTCACGGTGCCGAACGCGGTGACGCCGATCGAGCGCACGGGCACATTCACCGCCACGTTCCACAGCGTGTTCGATGGAAGCGCACCCTGCTGTCCGTCGGACACGAGCACGCGCGTGTTGGCCGCGTCGCCGAACTGTTCGCCCATGTGCACGGCTTCGATGGAGAGATCGGCGCCGCTGCGGTGCCGCACACCGAGGGTGGCCGTGGTGAAGAACTCCGGCGCGTACGGCAGCCGATTGTTGCTCACATCGAGGCGCGTGCGCGTATTGCCGCTGTTCTGACCGGCGTACACCTTGCCCACCACATCGCTGCCGCCGGTGCCGATGTAAGCGAATCGATCACTGGCAAAGCGCGCCACGGGCACCCAGGTGCCGGCCAGTTGCAGGAAGGGCGTGAGCCGACCGATCGGACGCAGGTCGCCGCGCAGATCGAGTTCGAGTCCCTGATGCAGGGTGCGGCCGGCGCTGGTCAGCGCGGCGCCCGTGCCGCCCGCCAGCGACGCCGGAATCACCTGGTTTTCGAAGTCGAGTCGGAAGGCGGTCACATCGATCGACCACAGGGGGCGTGGTGCCCAGCGCACGCCCGCCTCGTAGTTCCAGCTGCGTTCGGGTTCGAGCTCAACCACGCCGCCCGTGGTGTTGCTGATGATGTCCTCGTTGCGCGGCGGGCTGAAGCCGCGGTGTGCGCCCGCGAAGACCGTGAGCGTGGAAGTGGCATTCACCGTGGCGCCGATGCCGGGAATCAGCTCGGTGAGGGACGTCTCACCGAATGCACCGTCCGGCGCACTCGCGCTCGGCAGGCGATTGGTGCGCGTGATGTCGATGTGTTCGATGCGCAGCCCGGGCGTGACGGTGAATCGTTCGGTGCCCACGCGGGCCTGTACCCAGCCGGCGAGCGCGTCGGTGGTGCGGCGGTTGTCTTCGACCAGCCCGGCGTTGCGGTTGGCTGCCGGGCCAGCGGTGCGGCTCACGTGCGACGCGCCATTGAGCTGCTGTCGGTCCTGCTCTTCGCGATGCACGCGCGCACCCGCTTCGAGCGTTCCCGCGACGCGCGGCAGGAGCAGAGGGCGCGTGTAGCGTGACTCTGCTCCGAGTACCTGATAGCGGCGAATGCGCCCTTCGTTGCCGCACCCGGACTCCAGATTCTGCAGGCCGCCGCACGCCGGATCGCTCCGGTCGTTCGGGCGCTGCGTGGAGTTGGATGACTGGCGCCACCAGGGGCGCGTGATATCGTGCCCGTAGACCGTGGTGGTGAGCCGCTGCGCACCGCGTGTGAGCTCATGCGCGAGCGTTCCACCCACGCGCTCGATCGTGAAGAAGTCGTTGCGGAACGGGTTCTGGAACGGGTTCGCGGTCCACTCGCCCTCGGTGAGGCCGGAGTAGGTCACCTGCGAGGCTTCGCGGTACACGTTGGCCTTCGCAATGAGCTGCTGCGATGCCGAGATCGGCACGAACAGCTTGAGCGAGGCGTCCGTGACCTCGGAGCCGATGTTCTCGCGCGGCCCGTCAGCCTGAAAGCGGCCGATATCGAGCACGGCCCCGGTGTTGCCGTTTACGGCCTCGGCGCGTGCGTAGCCGTTGAGGAAGCCGTTGTTGCCCCCGGTGAATCGCGTGGTGCCTCCACTCTGGGTGGGGAGCCCTGGGGTGATGTAGTTGATGACGCCGCCGACGGTTTGCGGACCGTGCAGGATGGAGCCGGCGCCCTTGAGCACCTCGATGCGCTCCATGCGACCAACGGGCGGGTGGTAGTACGCGGCGTTGTCGCCGTAGGTGGCGATGGTAACGGGGATGCCGTCCTCGAGCAGCAGCGTCTTGGTGGAGCGGGTCGGGTTGAGTCCACGAATGCCGATGTTGGGGCGCAGGCCAAGCCCTTCTTCGTCGCGCACCATGATCCCGGAGACTTTCCGCAGGGCTTCGTTGGTGGTGAAGACGCGTGAGCGCTCGAGGGTGGCGCGGTCAATGACCTGCGCGCCGCCGGGAATGCGATCGCGTTCGTCGGGGGTGCCGATGATGCTGAGGCCGGGCAGGCGAGCGGCGGAGTCGCGGGTGGGCGCGGTGGGCTGCGCGGCGGCGGGGCGAAGTGCAACGAGGAGGGTGCAGACCCACACGGTACCGGCGGCGGCGCGTGATGTCGAAGGACGGATGCGGAACAGGCGGGGCGAGGATGGGACGAGAGGCACGGGACGATTATGAATGAGAATCGTTATCAAACACTGGCCCATAACCGTAAACAGGACAGAAATACTCGGCAATACGGGGAAGTTACGGAGGGGTCACGGCGAGCGGTCTGCGCGATGGGACTCGTGAAGGCCGGCTTCTGCGTGGCTTGTGCCCTCCGCATCAATGCGCATGCGCCGTGCGTACTTTTCGCCATGCCACGCACAGCGCCACACCGCCGCCGATACACCGGGCTTCCGTCCGCGAGCGCCCAGTGAAACTCTGGATCGACGCCGATGCCGCGCCGGTCGCGGTGAAGGAGATCTGCTACCGGGCCTCCGACCGCCTCAAGATCGACACGATCTTCGTGGCCAATCAGCGGCTGCAGATGCCGCCCGGCTACGCACGGCTGCAGAGCATCCGCGTGGATGGCTCCGCTGATGCCGCCGACCGCTACATCGCGGAGCACGCGGTGGCGGGTGATGTGGCCGTCACGCAGGACATTCCGCTGGCGGCGCTGCTGGTACCTCAGGGTGTCATCACGATCGACCCCCGCGGTGAGGAGTACACGGCGGAGAGCATCGGCGAGCGGCTCTCGGTGCGCAACTTCATGGAGGGGCTGCGCGGCAGCGGCGTGGACACGGGGGGGCACGCGGCCTACGGGCCACGCGAACGACAGCTGTTCGCGAATGCGCTGGATCGCGCACTCACGCGAGCGATCCGCGCATCGACCACGCGCTCGTGACCCCTCGGTATCGCTGGCTGCTGCTGGCAGGCATCGCGCTCGTGGCATTCAATCTGCGGCCCGCCATTGCGAGCGTTGGCCCGCTCGTGGCCGATATTCGCGCGGATACGGGGCTGTCGAACGCGGCGTTGGGGTTCATCACCACGCTGCCGCTGCTCTCCTTCGGATTCCTGTCGATCCTCGCCGTCGGCGTGGGGCGACGCATCGGCATGGATCGCGCGGTCGGGCTGGCGGTCGTGTTCATCGGCGTCGGCACGGTGCTGCGCGGCGCGATGCCCCTTGGGGCGCTCTATGCCGGCACGGCGCTCCTCGGTGTCGGCGTGGCGCTTGGCAACGTGCTGCTGCCCGCGCTCGCGAAGCGCCACTTCGCGCATCGCACCGGCCTGATCACCAGTCTCTACTCCACGATGATGGGGCTCGGTGCCACGGCGGCGGCCGGATTGAGTGTGCCGATTGCGGCACGCATCGGATGGCGCGGTGCGCTGGCGGTGTGGGTGGTGCCGGCGGCGGTCGCACTGTTCGTGTGGATGCCGCAGATGCGAACGGCGCCCGCGGTGCACACGGAGACGTCGCGCGTGACGTTTGCGGCGCTCGGACGTTCGCGGCTCGCGTGGCAGGTGGCGCTGTTCATGGGGTTCCAGTCGCTGACGTTCTTTGTGCTGGTGGCCTGGCTCCCCGACCTGCTGCAGTCACGCGGTGTGAGCGAAGCGGCCGCGGGCGGCCTGCTCGCGCTCTCACAGGCCATGGGCATGGTGGGCTCGGCGCTCGTGCCGCTGTGGGCCGGTGCGTCGCGCGATCAGCGTCCGATCATTTGGGCGCTCGTGCTGCTCGAGGCTTCGGGGCTCGCGGGACTCGCACTCTCCGGCGCGGCACTCGCGTGGCTGTGGGTGTCGCTGGTGGGCTTCGTGCTGGGCGGCACCTTCGGCCTCGCGCTGACACTGCTCGTGTTGCGATCACACGATGCGGCCACCACCGGCCAACTGTCGGGGATGGCGCAGAGCGTGGGCTACCTGATCGCGGCGAGTGGCCCGCCGGTGTTCGGTTGGCTGCACGATGTCACGGACGGATGGCGCGTGCCGCTTGGGTTCCTGATGGTGGTGCTGTTGGCGAAGCTGGTGTTCGGGCTGCCTGCGGGGCGACCGGGGACGGTGCGCTAGCCGCCTATCCCGCCGCGACCTGCTCCAACGCGGTGCGAAAGAGGCGCTCGGACGGAAACGTGCGCTCCAACTCGTCCCGGTGCCGTTCCACGTAGAGAAGTGCTGTGGCGAGCGGAATCGTCACCTGCGGTTCGCCAAGGAAGGCCTCACTGGTCTCGAGCATTGCATGCGCAAACCGGATCGGCATTGGCACCACACGAACCGGGCGGTCGAACGGGTTGCTGCAATCCTCAACGGGTGATGTGACCAGATACTGTCGGCACACGAACGGCCGTTCGGCGTAAATGCCGCAGGCATCGTTGGTGAGAAACGGACACACGAGCCCCAAGGCGAAGTATTGCCGAGCCGCAAGCCGCGCTTCATCGGGCTGCACCGGACGTGGCCGCGCAAGAAAGTGTTCGAGGAGTCCGGCTGCTTCCAGCGCGGCGACGTTCGCGTTGAATCGCGCGCGTACTTCGGAGCGTCGGGGCTCAGGCAGCGCCTCGACCAGCCGAGCCAGCGCGTACGCTTCGACCGGTGTCACGGGCACCGGTTGCGCTCGGCAACAGGCGGAACACCCCTTCGCACACGTCACGCGTTCACGGCGCTCAGCGGTCGCGCGGTCCACGGCCAGGTCGATCGCCTGATCATCCAGCTGACGGAGCAGTGGCAGGACCGCGTCCAGTCGGACCACCGGAGCGGGGCGCGGGATGTCGGCGTGTATGTCCTGACCCAGGACGCGCAGCTGTACACGAACGCGAGACATCGAACCTCTCCCTGCCGCGTCAGCGCGGATTCACCTGAACCACAACCGTCAATCGGCGTTCCCCGGCTGCGTTTCGTACACGAACGACGAAGGCGTACAGGGTTCGCTCCGCGACCTCCGGAAAAACCGCTGTCGCCTGCAGCGATGCCGAGTCGCGTAGCGGGACGAGCGCCCCTTGCACCTGCGCCCACGGCATGGTCGAGGGGTCGATTTCGCGCAACGGATCCACGTCGGGCAACTCCGCGACGAGGAGCTGATCCCAGAGCCGGAGTTCCGCCGGTCCGGAAACGCGCACGGTGTCATCTGGCGGCATGAACGCGTCGAGAAACTCGCGGCTGTCGCGTGCGAGTTCGGAGCCGGTCGTCACGACATCCGGAGTCGGTGCCTCGAGTGTCGCCAGCGCGTCACTCGCTTGCGGCACAGGCGCCTCCGATTCGCACGCGGCGCATGCGACCACGGCCAACAGCAACGACAGGCGCTGCAGAGTGCGCGCGCTACTCACTGTGAAGACCAACCGCCGCCAGCCGGCGCGAGGAGCGCGAAGCGCACCACGACGTATTTCGACTGATTTGTGGAGCCGCCTTGCCCCGTGCCGAACAGGACGCCGTTGCTCACGGCTGCCGCATTCGGCTGTGACTTCTTGTTGCCGGTTGACACGCCGCGGCTTGTGAGCTTGAGCAGCCTGCCGGTCGCGGGATCGATGGAGTCGTACGTGCCGTCGTGGTAGCGCTTGATCACCAGGATCCAGTGATCGCCCACAGCGCTCGATTTGTAGTCGACGTGCGCCGCCACGGGAAAGCCCGCGCTCAGGGCGCCGTCGATGAGGCCGACGTCCGATGGGACAAGGGGCTTGGTACGACCGTACTCATCGTAGGTCATCCCGAGCGCGCCGGCGGCCTTTGCCATGATCAGGCTCGAGCCGGAAAAGCCGCCGCCCGCCTTCACGATGCTGTTCGCTGTGGGCGGCGTGAGGTGGCGCGGGGCGAGGTTCTTTGGCCAGTGGGTGGTGGCTGAACCGTGTACGGTCGCGGCCATTGTGAGAGTACACAACGCGCAACCGTCGCCGGCAATGTACAGTTTGCCCTCCCCGAGCGGCACCTTGCCGTAGTCGCCCTGACGAAATGCGACATAGCCGCCAATCATCGGCTTCGTTGATGGAATCTTCGACGCCTTGGTCGGGGGACCACCTGGAGCGGGCAGGTTGCCATTCAACGAGCGCCATGTCGTTCCGTTTCGGTCGACCTTGCCGTCGGAAGCCGCCACGCTCCAGCCGAGTACGGTGCGCTGGTACAACGTGATGGCGTCCTTGGTGAGTTTGCCGCAAGCGCCGTCCGTCTTGAGCGGCTTCAAGTCGGTGGCCTTGAAGGCGGCGTGTGATTCGAGCGCCGCGTTCAGCAGCGATTGAATCACAATTACGTCGTCGTAAAGATTGACCCCCTTCACACCGACGGATGCCTTGAGCTGGCGGGTCGTCATGCGGTCACCTCGTGTGAGGCTTCTGGCGCTCCAGTGGGGCGTCTCCCCACAGCGCCTATCATCTCCACACATTTTGGCGCGCGAGTCCGGGGTTTGCAAGGCGAGTTGCCGCGCGCACGCGGCGTCGCGATTTCGTGACTGGCCGGTGACAATCCGCCGCTACGCGAGCGTCGGCGTATCCGTGCTCCGCTGCATTTCCATGAGATCACCGAGCACGTCTTCGGCGAACAACTGCTGCACCGCCCGAGTGTGGCGCGATCGACGCATCACCGAACGCGCGCCGCCTCGCCATTATCCCTGAGGCGGGAATCAGTCCTCGTCCACCACTTCCGTGCGAATGCGCACCGCACCGCGCATGGGACGAATGGTGCCACCTTCGGTCTCGAGCAACGCGCGCGTGATCGCCGCACCGAAGTGCAGGATCAGCGAGGAGTAGTACACCCACATCAGCACGATGACCAGGGAACCGGCGGCACCGTAGGCGGAGGCCGGACCCGTGCGCGTGAGATACATGGAAATCAGGTATCGCCCGATCACGAAGAGCACGCCGGTGAGCAGCGCGCCGCGCGTGACGTTGCGCCACGAGAGGTGCACATCGGGCAGTACGCGGAAAATGAGGCCGAAGAGGGTCGAGCTGATCAGCAGGGTGAGCACGGTATCCGCCAGCGTGACGAGCACGGGCGGGATCGAAATCAGCCCTTCCGCGAACTCGCGCACGGACGCCAGCGCGATGGACAGGAGCACGGAGGTCAGCATCAGGAATCCGATGGTGAGTACCATGCCGAACGAGACGAGCCGCGTGAGCAGAAAGTTCATCACGTTGTTGCGAGAGGGCTGCGCACGCACGTCCCACAAGTCGTTGAGCGACTGGCGCAGCTGCGCAAACACAGTCGTGGCGCCGAAGATGAGGGCGGCTACACCAAGCAGGGTGGGCAGCATGCCCGACTCCTCAACGCGCGAGCGCTGCACGGCCTCCTGCACGAACTCGGCGGCATCGGTTCCGATGATGTCGTCGAGCTGAGCCACGAGCTCGCCGCGCGCGGCCTCGTCTCCCAGAAACACGCCGGCCAACGTGATCACGAGGATCAGGAGCGGCGCCAGGGAGAAGAGGGTGTAGAAGGCCAGCGCGCCCGAGGAGCGAAACGACTCCTTCGCAAAGAACAGCTCGACGGCGTTGACCAGTGTTGTCCAGATGTGCTGCCACTGCGGCATGGCGACTCCCGTCAGCCAGGATCGTACACTGGCCACGGCGCGTTGCGCGGGCGCGTACTGTGTGATGCTACCAACGAGGACGGTTGAAGGTCCGAGACGCCGGCGGAACCCGGCCGCTACTGGCGGTCGTTCCTGACGCATGAACTCCACTCCCCCTTCGATCGACGACGTCCGCGTCGAAATCGTACCTCGTGCGCATCGCGTGATGCGAGCGTTCACCATGCTGGCCGCTGTTTCACTCCTCATGGCAGCGTGCTCCGGCGGGTCCGACACGCCGACGCCGCCTACCCGGCCCGATGTGCCCGTTGCGAGCGTGAGCGTCTCTGGCGCACCCGCCGAGAACGTCCTCGTGCTCGGCGCAACCGCGCAGCTCTCGGCGACCGCGCGTGATGCACAGGGCGCCGCGCTGCAGCGCAGCGTTGCCTGGCGCAGCACGGACGCGGCCACCGCGACCGTGTCGCCCACCGGACTCGTCACCGCGATCGCCCCCGGGGTGGCGGTGATCCTTGCGGAGAGCGGCGGCGAATCGGGGGCGGTGGCCATCGCCGTGCGTGTGCCCCTGGCGGTGCCTCCTGCATCGGCGTCGGCGCCGGTCACGACGGTGCTGCTCGACAGCACGCTGCGGATCACCCTCGAGCCTGGTGCAAGCGCGACCTCCTCGTTGACGGTCGGGCGCGGGGTGATTGTCACAAACGATGCGCGACTCCTCACGAACACCGCGTTTGCCATTGGTCCGGGGAGCGTCACGTTCACTCGGCCGGCGACGGTCGAGGTGCGCGTGAACATGGCGACGGTGCCGGTTGGCAAGCGGATAGGGCTCCGCCTGTTCCGTGCGGACAACCCCAATGGCCTCGAACCGGTGCTGTCGAGTGGAGTGGACGTGGCACGCGGCGTGGTCTTCGCGAGCTTGGCGCAGGGCGGAACGTACGTGGTGGTCGCACCGGGTGATGCGGCGGCGCTTGTGGCGACCGAGGGTGAGACGCGACGGGTCGAGGTGGGGGCGGCGGTGCCGGGAGTGGCGGTGCAGGCGCGTGATGCGGCCGGCAATGCGGTCGCTGGGGCAAGCGTCCTGTTCCGCGTGGAGGGCGCGCTTGGCACGCTCACAGGCGACACCCTGGTGATCACGGGGATCGATGGCGTGGCGCAATTGCCGGACGCATGGATCGCCGGGCCGGCAAAGGGGACCTATGTGTTGCGCGCGCAGATTGTGGGGACCCCGCTGGTGGTGCGCTTCACCGCAACCGCATTTGCGCCCGCGGTGGCCGTTGCCGTTCGAACTGCCCCCACACGCGCGCTCTCCGGCGTGGCGTTCACCGAACCGATTGTGGTGGAGCTGACTGATGCCTTCGGTGATCGGGCTGAGGTGACGCAGCCCGTGATGCTGTCACTCACGGGTGACGGCGGCGTGTTGCAGGGCACCATGCTCACCGAGGCTGTGAATGGCGGGGCGATCTTTCAGGGGCAACGCATCGACGGTGCGGGCACGTATCGCATTGTGGCGTCGTCGCCAGGGCTGCGGCCCGATACCACGGCGGCGATCATGGTGACGCAGGAGGTGGCCGCGCTCGCGCTGATCACGGCGCCGGCTGGCGCGCGATCTGGCGTGTCGTTCACCACGCAGCCGGTGGTAGAGTTGCGCGACGCGGCCGGGCAACGCGTGGTGAACGGTTCGGCCGTGGTGATCGCGCGGTTGAACGGCTCGGCCACGCTCTTCGGCACGCGCGCTGTACGTGCGGTGGATGGCCTGGCGGTGTTCACCGATCTCGCGGTCGAGGGCGTGGGGAGCGTGCAGCTCGCGTTTGATTCAGACGGACCGATCACGGTGTCCGCCGGCGACCTCGAGGTGTTGCCAGCGCCGCCAGGCATTCGATTGCTGGTGGGCGGTGGCCCCGTGCGCAACGTCAATGTGAATCAGATTGCGGCGATCTCGCTCAACTTCGACTTGAGTCAACGCGGTATCGATGATCTCGTGGTCATCGATGTGACGCTCACATGGGATCCCACGCGATTCGCCTACGAAAATCGCATCGCGGGCGGCTGGCGTGATCTCGTCGCCAACGTGGAGGCAGAGGTGACGGTGGACGAATCGCAGGTGTCGGAAGGGAGAATTCGTTTTCGTGGCACGAGCACGAGCGCCGCGGTCTCCAACATGGATCTCGGCTCCACGCTGCTGCGCACGCTCGCGTCGGGTGGGGCGGCGAATACGACGTTGGACACGATCGTATCGGCGACGGTGAATGAAGCGGTGCGATCAACCGGGGGCGCGGTGAATGTTCGGGTGTTGCCGGTGACGGTGACGGTGTTCCAACCGTAGCGGCGCCCTCGGTTGGTGCCGTGCTACTCCACGGGTACGAGCAGGTCCGTGCGCCACTGCGCGGGCGGTGTGGTGCGCATGTCACTTCGGTAGATCTCCAGTGAGAGCCCTGGCTTGAGCACGAATCCCGTGGCGGGCAGTGCCTCGCCGAGGAAGCGAGCCCAGACGTCGCCGAGCATATCGTATGCGCCGAGATGGATGTAGCGCGCGTAGGCGCCTCCGGGTACGCGTAGTTCCGCGAGTCCTTCTGGCATCGGAACTCCCTCCGGGAGGGTGATGCCGGCGGAGGACACGAGCTCCTCCGCCGGCTTGCCGTCGGGGTCTTCGGTGTAGGTGGCGATCATCATCGCCCCAGGGTACGCGAACAGCCCCGCCCGACCGGCGATGGCGCTCAACTGCTCGAATGCACCGCCAATCTGATTGTACGGGCCGACGTGCGTGATGGTGGCCAGGCGGAGTGGGGGCAACGTTTCGCGATCGATCTGCATGGTCAGTCCTCCGGTGTCGCTTGGATTGAAGTCGGTGGCGGTGCCGCGTGGGTCATAGTGCAGCCCCGATGAGGCCGCAAGCATGGGGTGTGCTCGCGTATTCCGTCGGAAGACCGACGGCGCCGCGCCGAAGGCCGCACGAAACGCTCGTGTGAACGCTTCGTGCGTTTCGTATCCGGCGTTGAATGCCACGGCGGTCACGGTCGTCGCATCGTGCCGCAGCTGGTGGGCGGCCCGCTCGAGGCGCAGTCGACGCAGTAGTTCGAGCGGGGTCTCGCCGACCATGCCTCGAAAGACGCGATGAAAGTGAAATGGCGACAGACAGGCGAGCCGGGCGAGCGCCGCGAGGTCGGGCGACTCGTCGAGGTGGGTGACGAGGTGCGCGACCACGCGCTGAACGGCGTCGAGATAGAAGGCGCGGGTATCGGGCTTCATGGCGTGCAATCTTCACGGCGCGCGCGCAGTGCGCTTGATGCTGCTTGCGGAAAACGTGGTGCGGTGGGCGTGCCTCGAGGCGCACGGAACGTGAAGCGGCGGGCGGCGCGGAGATCGCGTCGCCCGCCTTCGTTTCGTCCGTATCCGTGTCGCTCAGCGCGGCGCCTCTGCGCGCCGCAGCTCCTCCGTCCAGTGCTCCACCACCACCATCGCGCCCGCGCGCGACCCGTCGGCGCGGCGCACCATGAGGAAGCGTCCGTCGGGGGCGACATCGTAGTTGCGCCGGGACAGCGAGGTCTGCGCGTACTCGCTGGCGTCGAAGAGCACACGCGTGCCGAGCACGGTGAACTCCGGCTCGGTGGTCACGCGCGCCTCCACCATGCGGGTGGAGAGATCGAGAAAGAAGATCGCGCTGCCATCGCGTGCCCACCGCGGTGTAAATCCTCCGCCGCTCGAGACAAGCGTTCGTGAGGCGTCGGGGGCATCGAAGGGCGCCACATACACCTCGTGGCGACCGCTCCGATTGCTCACGTAGGCGAGCCAACGACCATTCGGAGAGACCGCCGGCGAGTACTCGGTGGCTTCCGTCGCCACAAGAGGCTTCCCGATGGTGTCCTGCAGACTGCGCGTGACGAGGATGTCACCGTTGCCATCGGTGGGCGTGGTGGTACGCACGAGCACGCCCTGCCCGTCAGCACGCCACACCTGCTCCGAGATCGGGCGGGTACTGCGCATGAGCAGCACGGGCAGCCCGCTGCCATCGGCCACCTGCCGATACACATCGCCGGTGTTGGTGCGGCCGCTGCTGCCCAGATAGCTCACCTGCCGTCCATCGGGACTCCACGCCGGCTCGCTCGCGTTGCCGTCGGCGTTGAGGCGCACGGGCTGCCCATTCTCGCTGCGCACCCAGAGCGCCACCTGGTTGCCGTCGCGCTGCGAGACGGCCACGCGCCGTCCGTCAGCAGAGAGTGCCGGACTGCCGAATGCGCCGCGCCACGTGGCGTCGAACGGCGTCTGCTGTCCGTCCCGCGACACCCACACCAGCTCTCGTGCATCACCGCCGTCCTCCACTGAGTAGACGAGTGTGCCGCTGGTGGAGATGGCGAAATCGACCGGCCCGATGATCGACTGCGGCAGATTCTCGGCCACCAACCGTGCCGCACCGGCGAGTGCGCGCGCGCGCGCGTCGAACGGTACGACCCACAGCTTGCCGTCACTCGTGGTGTACAGCAGATGGCCGGTGTGCACCCAGCGCGCGCGCACGCCTTCCATGAGTCGGATGTGCCCGGTGTCGCCGATCGACTGCACGGTGATGAACCGGCTGCCATTCCGCATCTCGGTCTGGTAGAGCAGCGTCTTCCCGTCAGGCAGCACGTCTGGGTGCATGTGCGCCAGCTCGCCACCGACCGTGTCCACCACGGTGACACGTTCGGAGCGCCGGCAGTCGGTGGGACGGCAGCGCGTGATGTGCAACCGCCCTTCCGTCGAGCCCCGATAGATCCACCCATCACTGCCCCACAGCAGCGCATCGGCGACGCTCACCGAGTCGTCGAGGACCGTGGTCGGACCACCCGTCGCCGGCATGGTGACCAGACGATTACTGAGGTAGAAGATGAGCTGTGTGCCATCCGGCGAGAACGTCACTGCGACCGCGTCTTCGGTGCCCGGCACGGGTTCGAAGCCGAGCGCGTCGCGGCGACGCACGAGCAGCACGCCACCCGGTCCGCCGCTCCGCGTGATCAGTGCGCCGTCGGGGGAGATGTTCACGTTGGTCAGCCACAAGCGTTCCGAGCTCACCGAATCGGCCAGCAGCGGATAGCGAATCACGTCGGGTCGCGGCACGGGGCGGAGCAGACTCCACGCGGCGACGGCGCAGGCGACCAGCGCCACTGCGGTCATCGCGAGTGTACCACGTGCTGTTGGTGCACGTGTTGCCGTGCGCGACGCCGCGGTGGTGTGTGCGGTACGCGATACCATCGCCTCGCGCGTTTCGAGAGCGGTAGCAAACTCACCGGCGCTCGCGAACCGATCGGCCGGCAGCTTCTCGAGCGCGCGCAGCACCGCGGCCTCGATGTGCTCGGGCACGGCCTTGCGCTGCAGCACGAGACCACGCGGTTCCTCGGTCATGAGCCGCGCCACGATGGACTGCACCGTGGGCCCCGTAAACGGCGGCTCACCCGCGAGCATTTCGTACAGCACGGCGCCGAGTGCATACACATCGCTGCGTGCATCGATGGTGCGCTCGCCCGTGGCCTGCTCGGGGCTCATGTACTGCGGTGTGCCAAGTGACAGGCCGGTTTGGGTGAGCCGCTGTCCGGCGCTCTGCACGGCGAGCGCGATGCCGAAGTCGGCGACCAGTGCGTGGCCGTCCTGCAGGAGAATGTTTTCCGGCTTGATGTCGCGGTGAATGATGCCGATGCGATGCGCGTGTTCGAGCGCCGTCGCGGCTTCGCGCGCGATGCGCACCGCATCATCGACCGGGAGCTGGCGCTCACGCTCGAGTCGTGCGCGCAGCGATTCGCCGGTGACGAGCGGCATGACGTAGTACAGCAGCCCGTCGGCTGATCCGCTGTCGAGCAGCGGCAGGATATGCGGGTGCTGCAGTCGTGCGGTGGTCTTGATCTCGGTGAGGAACCGCTCGGGTCCGAGCACGGCGCCGAGATCGGGGTGCAGCACCTTGATGGCGACGTCGCGTTCGTGCTTGCGATCGTGCGCGAGATAGACGGTGGCCATGCCGCCGGCGCCGAGTTCGCGATCGAGCGTGTAGCGATCGGCGAGGGCGGCGGCGAGGCGATCACGTGGTGCGTTCATTGTGGCAGCTTCGCGTTCAGCTGGTCGAGCCAGTTGAGCACCACATGCGTCGGCTGCACATCGGCGCGCACAAGCGGGCTCACGAGTAGAAAGCGCGACCCATCGGGCGTCACATCGTAGCCGTATGAGAAGTTGTCGAGTCGGCCGGCGTCCTTCATCGTGAACAAGGTCTTGGGCGTGCCGACGTCGCCGGTTGCCGGATCGAACTCGATGGCGACCATGGCATCGCCACTACGGTACACGAGCTCGCGCCCACCCCGCGTCCATCGCGGCTGGTCGCCCGTGGTGGGCGACACCTGGATGCGACCGCCCTGTCCGTCGAGCCGACGCGCGTACACGTACGGCTGTTCATCCCGCGTTGCTTCGTCGTAGGCCAGCCACTGGCCATCGGGCGAGAATGTCGCCCCGCGCTGCGATCCTGAGCGGTCGTCCACGCGAACCGGTGCGCCACCATCCAATGGCAGGATGGAGAGCAGGTGCTGTCCCACGCTCTCGGTGTACACGAGGCGGCGTCCGTCGGGGCTCACACCGTGCGCGCGCTTATCGAAGCCCGTCTGCAGGAGCACGGTGCTCGCGGCGCTGCCGTCGATGGGGATCCGGTTCAGGTCGTACACCGGGTTTTCGTTGGAATACACGACCGAGCGACTGTCGAGGCTCCACAGGGGATTGAACGCGGCAGCCGGCGCGCGCGTCAGCTGCGACAGCACGCCACGTCCGCGATCGAAGAGCCACACGTCACGCTTGGGCTCCGATTTGGTGAGCGCAATCCATTTGCCGTCGGGCGACAGCCGTGGCTCGGCCCAGAAGCCGGTGTCGGGGATGGCAGGTTCCGTACGGCCCGCGCGGTCGACCCAGAGCACCTGACGCCGGCTGTTCCACTCCGAGGCCTTGAGGTACGTCATCGTGCCATTCGGCGCGACGGCAAAGCCCGCGAGTGCGTCGGGGGCAGACCAGGCCACATCCTCGATCACCGGGACGGCCGAGCCCTGCACGGTGAGGGTGCGCAGGTCGAAGCGCGACGCAAAGACGGCCGCGTCACGCACATGAAACAGGTAGCCGTTCGCATAACGGCCGAACACGGCGCCTTCCACCAGCACCGACTTGTCGCCGGTCTCCACGTCCACCGCCTCGATGCGGGCACGGGAGAGCGGTGTCGCATAGCTGGTGTAGATCACGGTCTTGCCGTCGGGCAGCGCCTGCGCGCTCCAGTGGTTGAACTCCCGCCGTGCCGTGTCCATGACCGTGAGCCGCTCGGCGGTGCCACCAGTGGCCGGCACGCGCCACAGCCCGTCGGCGTTCCTGGAGAAGATGATCCAGGCCCCGTCCGTGCTCCACGCGGTGTCGCCGTTGCTCACGGAGTCCTGAAGCACGGTGACCGGTCCGCCATCCACCGGCACCTTCTGCACCTGGCCGTTGCGAAGAATCGCCAACCATTTGCCCTCGGGAGAAAACCGGGGGTAGCGTGCGCCATCGGTATTGGCGACGGTGGTGAGGGCGGTCGATCCGAGATCGCGCAGCACGACCCGTGTGATACCGGTGGAATCGGCGGCGGCCATCGCCAGGCGACGTCCGTCATGGCTGATGTCGAGCGCCGGCTGATCCTTCGCGCCGTCGCCGAGCCGAAAGGCAAACTCGATGGGCGCAGATGGCGCGGACGCGGAGGTGTTCGCTCCGCGAACGAGCCAGCCGAGTGCGGCGGCGGTGACCGCGACGGCGGCGAGCGCGGCCGCGAGTCGTCCGCGATTGGGCGGAGCAGCGGCGGGTGCGCGCCGGCCGTGTGTCGATGACGTGGTGCTGGGCGCGTCGGTGGTGAGTGCACCAGCGAACAGCGCGGCCGTGGCGAAGCGATCGGCTGGCAGCTTGGCCAGCGCGGTGAGCACCGCGTCCTCGACGTGCACGGGCACCGTGTCGCGCAGTGTGCGTAGCGGCGTGGGCCGTTCGGTCATGATGCGTGCCACGATCGCCTGCACGCTGCCGCCGGCGAACGGCGGATCACCCGCGAGCATTTCGTAGGTCACCGCGGCGAGCGCGTACACATCGCTGCGCGCATCGACCACCTTCTCGCCCATCGCCTGCTCGGGGCTCATGTACTGCGGCGTGCCGAGCGAGAGCCCCGTCTGCGTCATGCGCGCGCCGCCGGCCGACTGCACGGCAAGTGCGATGCCGAAGTCGGCCACCAACGCCTGCCCGTCGTGCAACAGGATGTTCTCGGGCTTGATGTCGCGGTGGATGACGCCTTGGCGGTGCGCGTAGTCGAGCGCACTGGCCACTTCGGTGGCGATGCGCACCGCGTCAGGGATCGGCAGTTGCCGCTCGCGCTCGAGGCGTGTGCGCAACGTCTCGCCGGTCACGAGCGGCATCACGTAATACAGCAGTCCTTCGGCGGCCCCACTGTCGAGCAGCGGCAGAATGTGCGGATGCTGCAGCCGCGCGGTGGTGCGGATTTCGGTGAGGAACCGCTCGCCGCCGAGCGCGGCGCCGAGATCGGGGTGCAGCACCTTGATCGCGACGTCGCGCTCGTGCTTGATGTCGTGCGCGAGGTACACGGTGGCCATGCCGCCGGCGCCGATTTCGCGGTCGAGCGTGTAACGATCCGCGAGGGCGGCGGCGAGTTGTGCGGTACGCGAGATGGAAGCGCTTCCTTCGGAGGGTGGACTGCTGAGTGCCGGTGAAGTATGCGCTCCGATCCCGCGTGTCGCCATGCGAGCGCATCCGCGGATGCTTCACGACCGCGTACTCGCCGCGTTTGCCGATATCCGACTCCGGCGGTACCTTCGCGCACTGCAGCCGTGTCGCTGGCCTCCACGTTGCGCGCTCCTCCCACCCGAATCGGACCCACTGATGACCACCACACCTGCCGTGATCAACGCGACGACGCTTGGCGGCTCGCTGACGTGCAAGGAGTTGGAGACCTCGATCCGCTTCTATCGCGACGCCATCGGCTTTGCCGTGGCGCAGTCGTTCGAACACGAGGGCAGGGTGGTGGCGGCGGTGGTCGAGGCGGGCGATTGCCGGCTCGTGCTCAATCAGGATGACGGCAAGCTCGGCTGGGATCGCATCAAGGGGCAGGGGTTCTACCTGCAGATCAACGTCGCGAATGCCGCGGACGTCGACGCAGCCGCCGCACGCATCACGGCGGCGGGCGGCACGCTGCTGAACGAGCCGGGCGATCGTCCGTGGGGTGTCCGCATGTTCCAGTTCACCGATCCGGATGGCTTCAAGCTCGGGGTGTCGACGCCGCTCGCGGGGTGAGGGGAGGGGGGGACCCGGTACGGCAGACGGTCGATTCGCGTACCGTGCTCACCGGTTCGCCTCCTCGACCGTGCGTTGCATCTGCGCCACCCAGTTCGGCACCACGCGCACGTAGTAGCCAAGGTTCTCCGACGGCGACTGCAGGTACACCGGCTCCCCGTCGCGCGTGAGTGCAAAGGACCACCCGGGCGTGTCGGCGAAGCGCGCATCACGCGTGATGGTCTCGCGTGGCCCTACCGGATTCCCGCTGCTGGGCTCGATGCGAACCCGCATGATGGCCGCCGCCTGACCGCCCAGCTCGCGATAGTGTGACAGGTAGACCAGTGCATTCGCCGATCCCCAGCGCGGTTCCGTGCCGATGGCGTCCACGAGATAGCGTCGGTCCATGGCGGGCCACGGTTGCAGCTGAATGCCGGCGGTGCCAGGCAGGTTGTAGGCAATCCATCGCAGGTCGGGGGAGAGCGACCCGAAGAACGTGTTGAAGGCGAGCGTGTCGGTCGTGACCGGCGTGCGCGTGGGGTTCACCAGCAGCGAGCCGAATTCCTTGCCCGCGGAGCCCATCAGGAGCAGCTCCGGGCGGAGCCACGCCGACACCTGATTGCCCGCATCGCGTGGCAGCAGTGCGAGTTCACGCGGACCACCCGGTGCGTCGAGTGCACGCACGAGCAGGCGCTCGCGCACGGGATCGTCGCTGCGCACGTAGGCCAGCGACCGACTGTCGGGGCTCCACCCAGGGGCGCCCACGAAGAAGCCGGCGTCGAAGGCTTCATGCGTGCCGTCCGCGAGATCGTACACGCGAAGCTCCTGTTCCCGTCGGCCCTCCACAACCGCTGCAAGACGCCCGCCGTCGGGGCTCGGTGCGAACCGCTGAAAGGCCGCCGCTGGGACGGGCAGCGTGTCGAGCCCGCCGCCTTGGCGCACCTTCACCAGCTGTCCGATATCGGCGTTGATGCCGGGTACGTAGGTGAGCGTGCCGTTGTCGGCGATGTCGAACTGGCCGATCCCCGAGTAGGCGCTGCGACGCACTTCGGGCACGAGCGCCACGGGCCGTCCCACGGTGAGCGAGTCGAGATCGACGATGCGCGTGCCCATGAGCGTGCCGTCGAGCGACATGTACACGACGTAGCGTTCGTCCACGAGGCGGAAGTGCGCGCCGAGCAGCACGCCCGAATCGGCGGCGCTGCCGGCCACCACGCGCAGCGCGCGCTTCTCGAGTGGACGCTCCACGTGAATGATCGACGCCCACTTCTGCGCGCCGCCGCCGCAGAGCACCCGCACGTCGTCGATGCGCTGCGGGTGCAGACAGTAGGCGCTTTCGACCGTGCGCTCGCTGCCCGTGGTCATGTCGATCCACCGCAATGACCGGCCGTCACGGTCGCCGACGAAGAACGTGCCGTCGGCGAGCCACTCACCGCCCTGAAGATCCAGCGCCTCGCCCACCGTGGTCACGGGGCCACCGGCGAGGGCGGCCACCTGGAGCACGCCGCCGGCCTGAAAGGCGACGCGTGTGCCGTCAGGGGAGAGACGCGGCGTGCCGGTCACATTCTCCCCGCTCGGCAACTCGCGCACGTCGGCGTTATGAAGCCCGTGATATCGGAGCACGGCGGCTTCGTTGGTCTTCGCCACGTACACGATGAACGAACCGTCGCGGGCGACGGAAAACGTGCGGTACTGCCCCGCGAGTTGCATCGGGGCGGTGGGTGGAAGGCCGACGTCGCGCGGCAACTCGTCAGCGCGCAGGAGTGCCCAGCCGGCGAGTGCGCCGAGCACGACGGCCATTGTGGCGCTGGCTGCCGCGATGCGCCGCCACGGTGTGGAGCGTGCGCTGTCGGGCGTCACCCTCGCGGCCGTTGCACCGCCCGTGAACCCCGCATCGGCGAGTGCACGGCCGAAGTCGGCCGCGCTCGAGAACCGATCGGCGGGCAACTTCTCCAACGCTTTCGCGACAGCGGCGGCTACATTCGCCGGCACCGATTTGCGATAGCGCGTCACCGGCTCGCTCGGCTCGGCGATGATCTTCATGATGATCTGCTGCGCGCTGCCGCCGAGGTGCGGTGGCTGGCCAGCGAGCATTTCGTACAACACGCTGGCGAGGGAATACACGTCGCTGCGGCGTGAAATTTCCTTCTCGGCCGTCGCCTGTTCCGGCGACATGTAGTGTGGTGTGCCGAGGCTGAGCCCCGTCTCCGTCATGCGTCCACCGGCCGCCGCGCTTACCGCGAGCGCAATACCGAAGTCGGCCACCATGGGGCGACCGTTCGCGAGCAGAATATTCTCCGGCTTGATGTCGCGATGCACCACGCCCTGTTCGTGTGCGTAGTGCAGGGCGTCGGCCACGTCGGTCGTGATCTTCACGGCTTCGTCCACGCCGAGCTGCGTTTCGCGATCGAGTTTTGCACGCAGCGTTTCGCCGTCGATGAAGGGCATCACGTAGTACAGGAAGCCATCCGCTTCGCCGCTGTCGAAGAGCGGCAGGATGTGCGGGTGCTGCAAGGCCGCCGTGGTGGTGATCTCCTGCACGAAGCGCTCGGCGCCGAGCACGGCGGCGAGTTCGGGCTTGAGCACCTTCACCGCCACCCGGCGTTTGTGCTTGAGATCCTCGGCGAGGTACACGGTGGCCATGCCGCCCTGGCCGAGCTCGCGCTCGAGGCGATAGCGATCGGCGAGGGCCGCTGTCAGGCGCTCCGTGCTCATCGCGCCCGCTGCGCGCGCAGCTCGCGTGTGAGGCCGTCGACTACCACCAGCTCGGTGGAACGTCCCCCGTTGCCACCGCGGCGGATGAAGTAGAACGCCTGATCGTCCGGCGTCACCGCCCACGACCGCACTCCATCCGCATAGTTCGAGACGTCGAACAGCGGCGTGCTCCGGCCCGTGCTGAATCGCGAGCCCGGGAGGACCTCCACCGACACGAGGCGGTTGTCGAAGCTGATGTAGAACAGCTCGCGCCCGCTCCGACTCCAGTGCGGCTCCCACCCGCCGCCATTCGTGACCGTCCAGCGTGCCGTCGAGGTCATCGGGAACGGGCGGACGTACGCCTCGAACACGCCGGACTCGTCGGACCCGTAGGCGAGCCACCGTCCGTCGGGCGAGAGACTCACATTGGTGATGCCGCTCGTGCTGACCGTGAGCGTCTGCGTGGTGGTATCCCCGACGGTGCGACGTGCTTCCACGACGCTCGCTCCCCCCTCGAGCCGATTGATCAGCCACTCCCCATCGCGCGACCAGGAGCCTTCGCGGACCGAGTGGCCGGGACTCGTGATGAGCGGCCTCGCCGGCCCGCTGCCGTCCGCCGGGACCACCCAGAACTCCTGCCATCCCGTCCGAGCGGTCGAGAACCCGATCTGCGAACCGTCAGGGTGCCACGCCACCACGCCGTTGAGCGCGCCCTCGAACGTCAGCTTGGTGAGCGGTCCGGTCGGCAGCTCCTTCACCCAGACCTGCATCTCGCCTGCCGCCTCGATGCTCAGCGCGAGCCGCTTTCCATCCGGCGAGAGCGCCAGGTCCCGCATGTCCGCACGCCATCCGGAGTCCACGACGGCCACTGTCCCATCGCGCGACACGCGTACGAGTTCGGCGTCGCGACCGGCCTGATCGCCGACCGTGTAGATCAGCGTGCCGTTCTCGGACACGGCCAGATCCACCGCACCGAACGCACGCGTGGCCACCTGATTGACGATCGCGAATGGCTCACCGGTCAGGGTGAGTGTGGCCAGGTCGAAGGGCGCGGCGAGCATGTCGCCGCTGGGCAGCAGGTACAACAGGTGTCCTGAGGTCAGATAGCGTGCGGTGAGTGCCTCGACAAGCACGCGGACCTCGCCAGTGGCGATGTCGAGCGCCGCCACCCGCGTGGGAAGACGTGCGTTCAGCGACAGGATCGTGAACAACACCCCGCGCGCGTCGGGCAGCGCCTGCGGCCACACGTGGTCCGATTCGCCGGCCTCCGTATCCACGGTGGTGACCTGCGTGGGTGTGCCGCCATCGGCGCGCACGCGCATCAGCCCGACCGTGCCACCCTGCGTGAGCCCGTCGTAGTAGATATTGCCATCACCCAGCCAGGTGAGGCCGTCGGAGCCGACGGTGCCCTCCACGATCGTGATGGGCGGTGCCCCTGCCAGGCCGACCACCTGGATGCCGCCCGTGCCGATGCCGGCGGACATCGCGAGGCGCGTGCCGTCTGGCGAGAAGACGGGATTGATCGCATCGCGCGTGCCCGGAATGGCGACGGCCGTCATCTGATCGCGACGGCGCAGCAGCAGCTGCTGCCCATCGGGACCCTCGCCGACGTACGCCAGCAACGAACCGTCGGGCGAGAGCGCGATGCGTGCCCCGCGGTGCGAGCCGAGCGCCTGACCGGTTGGCAGGGACATGGCATAGCGCCGCACGGGCAGCTCCTCGGCGGGGCGCAGCCAGCCCCACGCGGCCACGGCGCAGGCCGCGAGCGCGACGCCCCAGCCGGCGAGCGTCACGGCGCGCCGCGGACGTGCGCCGGCGCCGGACGTGACCGACGTGGTGCCCGTCGTGCCGAACCGCACATTGACGAGCGCCTCGGCGAACGCGTGCGTGCTCGTGAAGCGGTCGGCCGGCAGCTTCTCCAGCGCCTGCGCCACCGCGGCCGCCACATGCGGCGGCACCGACTTTCGGAGCGCCGTCACATCGGCGGCCTGCTCCGTGATGATCTTCATGATGATCTGCTGCGCACTCGCGCCCGTGTGCGGCGGATTGCCCGTCAGCATCTCGTACAGCACGCTCGCCAGTGAGTACTGATCGCTGCGCGCGCTGATGTCCTTCTCGGCGGTGGCCTGCTCCGGTGACATGTAGTGCGGCGTGCCGAGCGAGAGCCCCGTCTCCGTCATGCGCCCACCGGCCGCGGCGCTCACCGCCAGCGCGATGCCGAAGTCGGCCACCATCGGGCGACCGTTCTGCAGGAGGATGTTCTCCGGCTTGATGTCACGGTGCACGATGCCTTGCGAGTGCGCGTAGTGCAGGGCGTCGGCCACGTCGGTCGTGATCTTCACGGCTTCGTCCACGCCGAGCTGCGTTTCGCGATCGAGCTTTGCACGCAACGTTTCGCCGTCGATGAACGGCATCACGTAATACAAAAACCCGTCCGCCTCGCCGCTGTCGAAGAGCGGCAGAATGTGCGGATGCTGCAGCGCGGCGGTGGTCGTGATCTCCTGCACGAAGCGCTCGGCGCCGAGCACGGCGGCGAGTTCGGGCTTGAGCACCTTCACCGCCACCCGGCGCTTGTGCTTGAGGTCCTCGGCGAGGTAGACGGTGGCCATGCCACCCTGGCCGAGTTCGCGCTCGAGGCGATAGCGGTCGGCGAGGGCGACGGACAGGCGAGTCTCGGAAGCGGGCATCATCTAAGCGGACGCGGCGACCATAACCAGCACCTCGGACGGCGACATCGCACTCCCCGACGCGAGCAGCGCCTCCAGCTCCGCACGCGGTACCGTGGCCCGAAGCGCCGCGATACGCTCGGCCAGCCCGGGCGCCAGCGGGTGCTCGATGACCACCCCCGCGCGACTCGACATCACCTCGGCGGCCGCGGCGATGGCCACCGCGCGTTCGGCGTTGCCCTGGGCGGCCTCCGCGGCGGCCAGCCCCATGAGCGCCTGTCCGGTCCCGCGAAGACTCCCCACCTCGTCGTACGTGCGGAGCGCGCGCAGAAAGCACCGCAGCGCCTCCTCGACCCGGTCGCCCGCGAGCGCCACGTATCCCGCTTCGCACTGCACGCGCGCGATCTCGGGCTTGTCACCCAATCGCACGAACGTCTCCTCGGCCTGCCGGTACAAGGCCAGCGCACCGGTCATGTCCCCCCGGGAGAACGTCATGGACGCCAGGAAGCTGAGCGCGATGCCGCCTCCCTCGCAGTCGTCGAGCGGGATCTGCAGCCGGCGGGCCGCCTCCACCAGCGCCACACCACCGTCCACGTCACCGGACGCGTAGCGCTGCATGCCCGCGATGGTCATCGCGATGGCGCGGAGAAAGTCGTTGGCCCCGCGGTCGGCCACGTGCGTCGCACGGTCGAGCGCTTCACCCGCCTCCGCGAGGCGGCCCATGCCCATCAGGGCGTACCCGTGCCCGACGTAGCCCCAGGTCGCAATGTTCGGATTGCCGATGGTCTCACCGTCCGCAGCCATGCGCTCCCAGTCCCGGGCCGCCCGCTCCAGATCGCCGGTGCTGGCCGACACCGTCCCGCTGGCGAAGAGCCCCAGCGCCCGGTCGAGGCTTGGCCCGAGATTCCGTCGCGTCGCGAGCTCCAGCAGGGTGTCCACGGAGTCGTGCGCCACGATGTGCAGCCCGGCGATGTGCCAGTACCAGGTCAGCCATCCGCACAGCCGCAGTGCCGCTGCCACATCCGCCTCATCGCCGTTGCGGGCCCGGACGATGAGCCAGCCGAGCGCCGCGAAGGTGTTGGCTTTCTCCGTGCGGGCCCGGTCCATGGAGGCGACCTGGGTGGTCCCTTCGATCCCCTCGTGCACGGTCCGGGCGAAGTCGAGGAAGTACGTCGCGTGGGCATCGCGGGCGGCCTCCACCTCGGCGCCGGCGTGGAGCTGTTCCGCAGCGAAGGCCCGGATGGTCTCGAGCAGCGCGTACCGCTCACCGGATCCGATCACGCGCACCAATCCCTTCTCCACCAGGGACTCGAACTCGTCCAGCGCCCGCCACCGGTCGTCGGCGCCGTAGCACACCTGCTCCATCGCCTCGAAGGTCCACCCCTCGTGGAACGTCGAGAGCCGGCGCAGGAGTCGCTGCTCTTCCGCGCTCAGCAGGGAGTAGCTCCAGCTGATGGTGGCCCGGAGTGTGCGCTGACGGAGCGGAAGGTCCCGGTCCCCGGAGGAGAGCAGATCGAGCGCGTGGTCGAGACGCTGGAGCAGCGTGGCCGGGTCGAGGACGCGCACGCGGGCCGCCGCGAGCTCCAGTGCGAGCGGGAGTCCGTCCAAGGCCCGGCAGATCCCGGTCACCGCCGAGGCGTTCTCGCTGGAGAGCGCGAACTGGGGCTTCACCTTGCGGGCCCGTTCCACGAAGAGGGCCACCGACGGGTACGTGAGAAGCTGGGCCACGTCCGTGTTGCCGGCCGGGGGCAGCTCCAGCGGAGGCAGTGCGAGCTCGACCTCCGCGCCGATCTTGAGGGGGCGGCGGCTCGTCACCACCAGCTGGAGCCCGGGGCAGCGCGCCACGAGGGCGGCCACGTCCTCGGCGGCGTCCACCACCTGCTCGAAGTTGTCCACCACCAGCAGGACGTGGCGGTCACCCACCACCGAGGCGATCGCGTCGAGCGCCGAGCGACCGAGGGCTTCGGCGATGTCCAGCGTGGTAGCGATGACGGGCATCACCTCCTCGGGCGAGGTGATGGACGCGAGGGAGACGAACGCGGCGCCGCCGGTGCACGCCGGACCCACGCGGTGAAAGAGCTCGATCGCGAAGCGGGTCTTGCCGGTGCCGCCGACACCAGTGACCGTGAGGACCCGGGCCCCCTCGTGCAGCTGCCGCACCGCGTCGGCGACCTGCACTTCCCGTCCGAGCAGTTCGGTGGGGGGCGCGGGCGGCGCCTTGTGGATCGGTTCCGGCTCCACGGCGACGGAGCCGGTGCCTGCTCCCGCGCCGGCGGATCCCGCGCCGGTTGATACTGCCCGGAGCGCGGCGCGCCAGTCCGTCATGGACGGGAAGCGGTCGCCCGGCGCTTTGGCCAGCGACCGACCCACGGCCGCCGCGACGGTGCCTGGCAGGTTCGCGCGGACGGTGCTCAGGTTCGGCGCCGGATCCATGAGGTGCCGGGCAATGATCGCCATGGCGCTGGGCCCCGTGAAGGGCGGCTCACCGGCGAGCATCTCGAAGACCAGACACCCCAGCGAATACAGGTCGCTGCGGGCGTCCACCGGCTCGCCCGCGGCCTGTTCGGGGCTCATGTAGCGCGGCGTGCCGAGCGACATCCCCGTGGCTGTGAGCCGTTCGTCGGTCGCCGCCGTGAGGGTGGCGGCCAGCCCGAAGTCGGCCACCACCGCGCGGCCGTCCTCGAGGAGGATGTTCTCCGGCTTGATGTCGCGGTGCACGACGCCGCGGCCGTGCGCGTACTCGAGCGCGTCGGAGATCTGGTCCGTGAGCCGGAGCGCCTCGTCCAGCGGGAGCTGCCGCTCCCCGTCCATGCGCTCCCGGAGCGACCGGCCCTCCACGAACGGCATGACGTAGTAGAGGAAGCCGTCCGCCGCACCCGAGTCGTACAGGGGAAGGATGTGCGGATGCCGGAGGTTCGCCGTGGTGGTGATCTCCCGAAGAAACCGCTCCTCGCCCAGGGCCGAGGCCACGTCCGAGCGGAGCACCTTGATGGCGACCTGGCGCTCGTGCTTGAGGTCCGATGCGAGATAGACGGTGGCCATGCCGCCGGCACCGAGCTCGCGCTCGAGGCGGTAGCGGTCGGCGAGGGCGGTCCGGAGGCGTGCAGTCTGAGTCATCGCGCACGAAGCTAGGGCGCGGACCATCCGCAGGCCATCATCAGGGTCGATCGCTGGCCGGCTGGAGTACCACCTCGTACGTTCCGCCCTGTGACCACCGTTCAGGACCGTCTCACCGCCGCCTTGGTCGGCCGCTACCGCATCGAGCGCGAACTCGGCGCGGGTGGCATGGCCACCGTGTACCTCGCGCACGACGTGAAGCACGCGCGTGACGTCGCGATCAAGGTGCTGCACCCTGACCTCGGCGCCGCACTTGGGGGCGAACGGTTCCTGAGCGAGATCCGCACCACGGCGCGGCTGCAGCATCCGCACATTCTCGCCCTGCTCGACAGCGGCGAGGCCGACGGCCTGCTGTACTACGTGATGCCGTACGTGAGCGGTGAGTCGCTCCGTGACCGGCTCACGCGCGAACGGCAGCTGCCCATCGACGAGGCGCTCCTGATCGCGCGCGAGGTGGCCGACGCACTGGGCGCCGCGCACACCCTCGGCGTCATCCACCGCGACATCAAGCCCGACAACATCCTGTTGCAGGGCGGACACGCGGTGGTGGCCGATTTCGGCATTGCGCTCGCCGTGCAGGAGGCCGGTGGCCCGCGCCTCACGCAGACCGGCCTGTCGCTCGGCACCCCCGCGTACATGAGCCCCGAGCAGGCGATGGGGGAACCGCGGCTGGACGCGCGCACCGACGTCTACGCGCTGGGTGCGGTGATGTACGAGATGCTCACCGGCGAACCCCCGTTCTCCGGGGCCACCGCACAGGCGGTGGTCGCCAAGGTGCTGACGGAACGGCCGTCGCCCCCACGGGCCGTGCGGGATACGATCCCGCCGGCGCTCGAACAGGCCGTGCTCACCGCACTCGCCAAGCTGCCCGCCGACCGGTGGCCGAGTGCCGCGAAGTTCGCCGACGCACTCACCAACGCAGTTTCCGAGGCGCGTCCGCCGTACGGGGCCGCCGAGGTGCCACAACCGCGGGCCGCGCGCCCCCGGACGTCCGTTGCCACCGCGCTGGCCGTCGTGGTGGGCGCCGTCGCGCTGCTCGCCGCCGGCTGGGGACTCGGCCGTACCGGACGGGCGCCCGACGCGCGCTGGACGACCTTCACACAGCTCACCGACGCCACCGGCGAGGAGGCGTCGCCGAGCCTGTCGCCCGACGGTCAGTCGTTCACGTACGCCAGCAACGCCCGCGGCACGTGGGACATCTACGTGCAGCGGGTGGGCGGACGGAATGCCCAGCTCGTCGCGGGCGACTCGACCATCGACGAGATCACGCCGCGCTTCAGCCCGGACGGTGCGCGGATCGCCTACGCGCACGGCCGCGGCGGCCTGTTCGTCATGGGCGCGACCGGCGAATCGCCGCGACGGCTCACGACGTTCGGTACCGATCCCTCATGGTCGCCGGACGGTCGGCAGATCGTATTCTCGACGTCACACGTGGCCAACCCGTACAGCGTCAGCGAGGCAGGCGGCCTATGGATCGTCAGCGTCGACGGCGGGGAGCCGACGCGCATCGTGGACGACGATCGCGCGTTCATGCCGTCGTGGTCACCGGACGGCGAGCGGATCGCGTTCTGGATGATGCCCGACGGACAGCGCGAGCTGGCGACCGTTCCCGTCGCCGGCGGCGCGCCCGTCCTGGTGACGCGCGACGTGGCGGTGGACTGGGCACCGGTGTGGGCAGCCGATGGGCGGTCGCTCTACTTCGCCAGCGACCGCGGCGGCACGGTGGGACTGTGGCGCATGGGCGTCGACCCAACCTCCGGCGAGCCGCGCGGTGCGCCGGAACTCATCGCCTCCGGCGTGGATGGGGCGATGGACCAGCCGCAGCTTTCGCGTGACGGCCGCACGATCATCTTCCGGTCGAAGCTCGAATCGGTGAATCCGGCCATGATCGCCTTCGACCCCGAGGAGGAGCGCATCGGCGCGGTCACGCTGCTGCAGCAGCGGACCGGCATCCTCACGCCGTCTGACGTCTCGCCGGATGGCGAGTGGCTCGCGCTGTACAACGCGCCCGATCGCCAGCAGGACGTCTGGCTGATGCGCACCAACGGACGCGACCTCACCCGCGTCACCGACGACGTCGGCCGCGACTGGTTGCCACGCTTCACGCCCGACGGTGAGGCGCTCACCTTCTACTCCAACCAGGATGGTCCGTACGAAGCGTACCTCGTGCGGCGGGACGGAAGCGGACGCATGGCGCTGACCGCCTTTGGTGGCCAGGGAGTGTACGCCACCTCGTTCACGCCCGACGGCGAGCGCTTCGTCGTGGTCCGCCGCGACTCCGTATTTCCGGTGATTGCGCAGGCGCCGTGGCCCCTGCGTCCCGGACAGGGGCAAACCCTGCGGGATCTCGCGATGGGCGATGGACTGTTCGGGACCGTGGACATGTCTCCGGACGGCCGCTGGCTCTGGGGTGTCGTCGTGCGCCCCGACGGCACCATGCGTGGCCTCGCGCTGTACGAGCTGGCCACGGGTCGCCGGCGGTTGCTGACCGATGATGCTCGACAGGAGATCGGCTGGCTGCCCGACATGCAACGCATCGTGCACTTCACGGGCGACGGGGCGCTGGTACTGCAGGACATCGAATCGAGCCGTCGGCGCGTGCTCGCGCAATCGCTGCCGTACGCGCCCGATCAGTACGGCAGCATCGTGGCCTCACCCGACGGTCGCGCGCTGTACTATGGCGCGCGACAGGTGGAGTCGAACATCTGGATGGTGCAGCAGGGCACGGGCGAGGCGGCTCCGAAGTAGCCTGCCGGTCGCACCTTGGCGCCCCTCCGACCGCCGGGCTAGGTTGCCACGCAGTCCTCGCCCACGCTCTCCCACCTGCCCCCTATGGCCGACGCCCCCGCGCGCCTCACCGCCGCGCTCGCCGACCGCTATCGCATCGAACGCGAGCTCGGCGCCGGCGGCATGGCCACGGTGTATCTCGCGCACGACGTGAAGCACGACCGAAAGGTCGCGCTCAAGGTGCTCAAGCCCGAACTCGCGGCCGTGCTCGGCGCCGAGCGGTTCGTGGTGGAGATCAAGACCACGGCCGCCTTGCAGCATCCGCACATTCTCCCGCTCTTCGACAGCGGCGAGGCCGACGGCTTCCTGTACTACGTGATGCCGTTCATCGATGGCGAGACGCTGCGCGCGAAACTCGATCGCGAGACGCAACTCGGTGTGGACGAGGCGGTTCGGATGGCGACGGACGTGGCCAGTGCGCTGCAGTACGCGCACACGCAGGGTGTGATCCACCGCGACATCAAGCCCGAGAATATCCTGTTGCAGAATGGCCGCCCCATGGTGGCCGACTTCGGCATTGCGCTCGCGGTGAGCGCGGCCGCTGGTGGGCGCATGACCGAGACCGGACTCAGTCTCGGCACGCCGCATTACATGAGCCCCGAGCAGGCGACCGCGGAAAAGGAGATCACCGCACGCAGCGACCAGTACTCGCTGGCGAGCGTGCTGTACGAAATGCTCGCGGGTGAGCCGCCACACGGCGGCGGTTCGGCGCAGCAGATCATCATGAAGATCATCACCGAGCGTGCGGCGCCGGTGACGACGTGGCGGAAGAACGTCCCGCCGAACATCGCCGCGGCCTTGTCGCGCGGGCTCGAGAAGCTGCCGGCCGACCGCTTCGCGAGCATCGCGGCGTTCGCCGAGGCGCTCGCGAATCCGGCGTTCCGCGTTGCTGCCGCCGAGACGGCCTCCTTGGGTGGCGCGGCGGCCACACGCGGCATGCCCTGGCCGGCGTTCGCCGTCGTTGCACTCGGTCTCGCTGCGGTGGCCGCGTGGGGATGGCTGGGTCGCACCGCGCCCATGGGAAGCACGGACTCGGTGGTGCTGACACTCGAGCAGACGGGCCCAATGGGTGCAATCACTCCGACCATCGAATCCGTCCCGGTGAGCGTTTCACCCGACGGCCGGACGCTGGCGTACGTGCTGGAGTCCGAGGGTGTCCCGATGCTCGCCATTCGGGCGCTCGATGCCCTCGAACCAACCATCCTGCCGGGTACCGAGAACCTCGACGGCGGCATGACCTTCTCGCCGGACGGCCGCAACATAGCCTTCGTACAGCGCCGCACGGTTCGGCGCATTGCACTCGATGGGACGCCACCGGTGGACATCGCCTCGCTCGACCGGTTGCAGTCGATCTTCAGCATGTGCTGGCTCGACGACGGCACCATCTACTACACACCCGATGGCTCGCGCGCGTTCTACCGGGTCGCCGCCAGTGGCACGTCCGAGCCGGTCGCCATTCCCTTTCCCGATACGAGCGCGTTCTACTACGGCCTGCATCCCGTGCCGGGGACACCGTGGATCCTGACCTCCCTGCTCTCGCGAACGGGCGTGCAGACCCCGATGGCGCTGTCGACCGCGAACGGGGAGCATCGTCGCCTCGACATCAACGCCGCCAGCGTGCTCCCGCTGGCTGACGGGCGCACCGTACTGCTGAGCAAGGCGAACCAGACGCTCACCATCGCCCGGTTCGATCCGGAAACGCTCACGCTCGCCGGACCGGAAGTGGTGGTGCTCACCGGCATGGGTGGCAATCCGTACGTGCGTGGCGCGAACGTGGTGCTCTCGGCATCCGGTGCGCTGGCATACCGGGCCGAGACGCGTGATGCAACCGAGCTCGTCGAGGTGTCGCGTCGTGGCCGCGAGCGGCCCATCGCCGGTGAACGCGCCAGGTACGAGTTTCCGCGCTGGTCTCCCGACGGCACGCGTGTGGCCTTCGCCATCCGTGATGGTGCGCTGCAAGGAGACCTCTGGGTGCACGATCTCCGCACGGGCACCCGCACGCGCCTCACCAGTGGCAGCTATGACACCGGGCCGGTGTGGACCCCCGACGGTCGCGAGCTGTACTTCCAGTCGCCGCGCAGGGGCGGATCGGGCATCTGGCGGCTGCCGATCGACGGGAGCGGCGTGCCCACCGAAGTCGTCACCCGAGACTCCGCCGAGATGGCGCAGGCGGGCACGCTCACGCGCGATGGCCGCACACTGATCTATCGGCTGCTCAAGCCCGAGACCGGGCGGGATCTCGTCGCCGCGCCGCTCGACCGTCCCACCGAGGTGCGCCCGCTCTTCACGACCCAGGCGGAGGAAGTCGCGCCCGCCCTCTCACCGGACGACCGGTGGCTGGCCTGGGCGTCCACGGAATCCGGCGCCTCCGAAGTCTACGCCACGACCTGGCCGGCGTTGGGTGCCCGCGTGCAGCTGTCATCGGGCGGTGGTGGCGAGCCGCTGTGGAATCCGCGAGGCGGTGAACTGTTCTATCGGAGCGGCAACGCGCTGGTGGCGGTTACGCTCGAAGAGAACGACGGGCTGCCGCTGGCCGTGCGGCGCGACACGCTCTTCCGGGGGCCCTACCTCCAGGCCGACGAAACGCCGCAGTACGACGTCTCCGCCGACGGTGAGCGATTCCTGATGGTGCGCGCCGAGCCGCGTGCCGAGCCGCTGGTGGTGATCACCAACTGGCTGCAGGGCGCGCTGGAGCAGATGCGATCCGGGACCGTGACGCCGTGACAGTGTGAGCGCGTGAGCGGGCCCGCTATCGGGACCGCCCACTATCGGGGAGCGTCAAGCGCTCGACAATGGAGTTGAGATGACGCGCGATCGGGCCAACGCGCGTATCGTAGTAGTCGGAGTGTGATGCTGACATCTCTGCGCGAGGCGCAATGACCATGGTGGGCAACGCAACGCACGACCCAGCAGATGACCCGACAACCGAAGCAACGCCCGTCGTTGCGCCTGACGCCAAGGAACACGCGCATCGATCGTTCACGCGACGAGAGCTGCTTGGCCTGCTCGGCGGCGGCGCGCTTCTCACCATGCACGCGGCGTGTAGTGGCGCTTCGACGCCCGCATTGCCCACCATCGTGAACACCGACGGCGTGCACTACATGAGTCTACGCGACGTGGCGCGCCTCATCGAGTCGCGCGACGCATCACCGGTGGAGCTTACGCAGTTGATGCTCAACCGCATCGATGCGCTTGATTCACGATTACACAGCTACGCCACGGTTATGCGCGAGCAAGCGCTTGCCGCCGCGCGCACCGCCGAGCGGGAGATCGCGGCGGGGGACTACCGCGGGCCACTGCATGGTGTGCCCGTGGCGGTGAAGGATCTCTGCTACACGCGCGGCGTGCGCACCATGGGCGGCCTGCAGGTCAAACGCGACTTCGTGCCGTCGTTCGACGCGACGGTCGTGTCGCGACTCGAACTCGCAGGTGCCGTGTTGCTCGGCAAGCTCAACCTCACCGAAGGCGCGATGGCCGGCTACCATCGCAGCTTCGACATTCCCGTGAATCCGTGGGGTGACACGTGGTGGTCCGGTGTGTCATCGAGCGGATCGGGTGTTGCGACCGCGGCTGGGCTGTGTTTCGCGGCACTCGGCACTGACACCGGTGGATCGATTCGTTTTCCGGCCATGGCCAACGGCATCGTGGGGCTCAAGCCCACGTACGGTCGCGTGAGCCGACACGGTGTGCTGCCACTCGCGGAGTCGCTCGATCACGTGGGCCCGATGACGCGCAGCGTGGCTGATGCCGCGCTCATGTTTGAGGCGATCGCGGGGTTCGATGCCAACGATCTCACATCGCTGCGTGCGCCGGTTCCGGACATGCGCGGGCAGCTCGAGCGCGGTGTGGCCGGATTGCGTATCGGATTTGATCGCGCGTACGCGCTCGATGGCGTGGACCGTGGCCTGGCGCGCGCGATCGAAGCGGCGGTGGAGGAGTTCGCACGACTCGGCGCGGAGATCGTGGAGGTGCAGGTGCCCGACCTGTCCGAGGTGCTCCCGACGTGGCCCGTGCTCTGCGCGGCCGAAGCGGCGGAGGCGCATCGCGCCGACTATCCGTCGCGAGCGAACGAGTACGGCGAGTACTTTCGCGAGTTTCTCGCCATGGGCGCGAGTGTTGACGCGGGCACGCGTGCGAACGCGCGCGCGGTTCGTGAAGCGTTCAGTGCACGCTTCGTTGATGTGCTGTCGACGGTCGATGCGGTGGTGAGTCCAGCGGCCGGCGCGCCGTACGAAGTGCCCAGCGACCTGCCATACCAGTCGATGTCCGCGTGGAACGCCGAACGCGTGCAGCGTTCTCAGCGACTTGGCATCACGCAGCCCGACACGGCCTTCACGTTTCCGCACGATCTCGCGGGCACACCGGCGCTGGCGCTGCCGTGTGGCGTCTCAGCCTCGGGTATCCCGTACACGATGCAACTTGCGGGACGCCCGCTGAGCGAGGCGATGTTGTGCCGGATCGGGCAGGCCTACGAGGACGCGACGCGGTGGCACACGCTGCATCCGCCGGTGTGATCGCGTCCACGCACATTGGGTGCGCCATGGGCGAGGCGTGGACGACGTGCGCACGCACGGGCTGCCCGAACACGTCGCGGTTTCCCGCATGGCCGCGCGACCGCGTGCCGCGATTCGCCCGCGATGAACGGCATCACGTAGAACACCGTGCCGTCCGCGCTGCCGGAATCGTGCAGCGGCAGGATGTGCGGATGCTGCAAGTTGGCGGTGGTGCGGATCTCCGCGAGGAAGCGCTCGGCGCCGATCACGGCCGCGAGTTTCGGGCGCATGACCTTGAGCGCGACGTCCCGTTCGTGCTTGAGGTCGTGCGCGAGGTACACGGTGGCCATGCCGCCCGCGCCGAGTTCGCGTTCGATGCGATAGCGGTCGGCGATGGCCGAGATCAGTCGGCTGGGAGGAACGCTCATGCGGGCGAAGGTACGGGGCCGCGAGCGCGGCGGCGAGTGCGGTGTCCACCCGATTGCCAATCGCCCCCCGCCGAGCGGTCGCAATCCGTCACGGCAATTCGGGAAACCCCAGCTCTCGGAAGAGTGGCCGGAACCGCGGATTGCGTCGGCCGTCGGGGCCGACGAATGCGTAGATGCCCCAGGCACCCGGGCGCTCGTTCTCGGCGCTCGCCGTCATGCGTGCGAGCAGTGCCACCATCGCGTCGTCGTCGCGCAGCCAGCGGGTAAGCGTCAACGACAACAGCGTCGGGCCGGCGCTGATCAGCGCGTCCGTGGCCTGTTCGCGCGTTGCCGGGTCCTGCCACATCAGCACGAGGTCACGGTACCGTGCGCGGTCGGGGA
Organism: Gemmatimonas sp.; assembly: GCA_011390935.1. Taxonomy (GTDB): domain Bacteria; phylum Gemmatimonadota; class Gemmatimonadetes; order Gemmatimonadales; family Gemmatimonadaceae; genus JAABRT01. Next base: position 14,490 of record JAABRL010000026.1, on the reverse strand, counting down.
GGGAAGGATCGTCCGCCGTCCGGAGCATCGTCGCACCCGCCGCTTCGGTGCGCCCGAGGGCGAGCTCGTGTCCCACAAGTCCATGCCAACCGTACCACGCTTCGGGCGACTGCGCGAGTCCCTGCGCGTAGAGCGGCGTGGCGTCGGTGTGGCGGTTCAAGGCGTCGTAGGCGATGGCCAGCGACAGCGTGATCACGTGCGCAAGGGGATCGAGGCGATGCGCGATCTCCATCTCGCGGATGCCCTCCTCGAACCGACCGAAGCTCATGAGGTTGTACGCATACCACTGGTGCCCGGTCGCATACATCGGACTGAGCGCGATGGCGCGCTCGTACGCCTGCATCGCCTCGTCGTACTGCTGCTGGTTTTCCCGCGCCTGCCCCAGCGAGGCGTAGGCTTCACCAAGCGTCGGCGCAAGTGCGATGGCGCGCAGCGCAGCCGCTACGGCGAGTGGCAGGATGGAGTCGCTGGTCACGCCGGGCACGCTGTATTCGTTGGGCGTGGACAGCGAGTACGCGTCAGCCAGCCCCGACCACGCACGGGCGAACGACGAGTCCGCCGCAATCGCGCGCTTGAAGGCGGACGTGGCGGCCACCATGCCGTCCGTCGTGCGCCGGTTCCAGTGGTACCGCCCCAGCAGGTAGGCGTCGTACGCGTCCGGGTTGCTCGTCCCACCGATGTCCTCCGGCTCTCCAGTCGCCGAGGCCAATCGGAGTTGCAGGGCGGACGTGACGGCCCGTGCCACCTCGTCCTGCACCGCAAAGATGTCGTCTGCGGGCCGGTCGAAGATTTCCGACCAGAGAATGGAGTCGTTCGCGATCCGCACCGCCCGGGCCGAGACACGCAGGCGGCCGCCCGAGCGCTGGATGCTCCCGATGAGCACCGCCGATACGCCCAGCTGCCGCGCGATGGCCTGCAAATCGTCCTCGCGATTCCGCAGGGCGAACGCCGACGTGCGCGCTGACACGGTGAGCCCAGGCACCTTCGACAAGGCGTTGATGAGCGTCTCCGCCACGCCGTCGCCGAGGTAGGAGCTTTGGCCCTCGGCACTGAGGTCGGCGAAGGGCAGCACCGCGATGGACGGCGCGGCCGCGCGGTCTTCCACCGCGGTGTCGGCGCCGCGCGCCAGAAGGAAGCCTACGGCGGCGATGACGACGAGCGCCGATGCCAGCGCGGCCCAACGCGCGAGACCGAACCGGCTCGGCGCCGACATCATCACCGCCGCGGATGTCGCGCCGTGCACCGTCTGTGCACTTGAGTCGGACGGTCGCGGTGTGCCGATCGCCTCGAGCGCCGTGAGCAGCGCGGGCGCCGATTGCGGCCGCTCACTCGGCTCCTTGGCGAGACACCGCATGACGAGACCGGCGAGCGGCTCGGGCACGTCAGGGTTCGCTGCACTGAGCGGCAGCGGTGTTTCCGTCAGGTGCGCCACGATGAGCGCTTGAGGTGTGCTGCGCTCCGCGAACGGGTGTCGGCCCGCGAGCACCTCGTACGCCATTACGCCCCACGCATACAGATCGGCGCGGTGATCGGTGGCCGGATCGCCTGCCGCCTGCTCGGGCGCCATGTATGCGGGCGTGCCGATCGCACTGCCCACCGAGGTCAGCGTGCTCTCCGGCGCCATCGCGGCCGACAACGTCAGGGCCTTGGCGATCCCGAAGTCGGTGACGACGGCGGTACCGCTGGAGAGCAAGACGTTGTCGGGCTTGATGTCGCGGTGCACGACCCCGCGTTCATGTGCGTAGGCGAGGGCCTGCGCCACGTTGCGCAGGAGACCGAGCGCCTCGGCCACCGGTACCGGCCCACGCTGCAGGCGGACGCGCAGCGAGTCGCCGCGCACGAACGGCATCGTGTAGTACGGCAGACCGTCGGTCGTGAGGCCGGCCGTGAGCACTGGTACGATGTGCGGCTCCTGCAGCGCGGCGGCGAGCCGGATCTCACGCGTGAATCGCTCCGCGCTGAGCGCCGCCGCCAACTCGGGGGGCAGCACCTTCACCACCACCTCGCGCGCGAGCGCCGTATCGCGCGCCACGAAGACGCGCGACATACCGCCGCCTCCGAGCTCGCGCTCGAGCGTGTAGGCGTTGCCGAGGCTGGCCTGCAGGGCGTCGCGAAGGGTGGTCATCGCGTTCCGTCAGGAGTGGATGGGACGCGTCACTCGCGCATCGCCGCATCGAACGCCGCCACGCGTGCGGCGGCCTTCGATGCCACCCGGTCGAAGCCGGGCACCTGTCGCAACTGCGTGTAGAACGGACAGAGATGCGTGATCCATGAATGCACGTAATGCCCAATGTCCACGCAGCGCTCGAGCAGCTCGAGCGCGCGCGCCGTGTCGCCGGCGGCCGCGTACGACTCCGACAGGTGCCCCAGGTGGTGGCCGTCGAGCGTCGCGATGTCGACGGTGCTGAGCAGCTCGATCGCCTCGGCTGAGCGCCCTTGCAAGGCGGCCACCAGCGCACGCACCTGCGTGCTGTACGGCAGGTGGGCGGCGTGTGCCGCCACCCATGCCGCCTGCTCTGCCGCTTCATCGAGACGGCCGAGCAGGCAATAATGGTTGCACAGCCCCCAGTGAAAAATGGGTCCCTCGGGTGCCAGGCGGACGGCCTCCTGCATGTACGGCAGCCCGTCGATCGGCCGGGTCGTGCCCCACGAGTTGGCGGCCACCAGCACGTTCGCCAGCGGGGACAGCGGATCGAGCGCCACCCACTCGTACCCCATGCGAATGTCAATGTGGTCGGCCGCCATCAATGTCACGCCAAGACCGAAACGCACATCGGCATCGGAGGGGTCGAGCGCCAGCGCTCGGCGCAAGGCACGCACGCCGGTGATGTGGTCTCCACGCTCGTAGCTCAGCAGACCAAGCAGCGCGTGGCCGTAGGCGCGTTCCGGCAGCAGCGCGATCAACGCGCGCGCTTCGTGTTCGATTCGTTGAAAGAGCGCGGGTTCACGGCTCGCGCCAACGCGAATGAGCATGACGGAGCCCAGCGCGCGCAGGGCGCGAAGCGCTGGCACGTCGCCTTCAATTTCGATCGCGCGCGCGATGAGCGGCTCCGCGCGCGCCACGTCGTAGGCGCGCAGCGCTTCACGCGCCTGCACGAACAGCTCGAACGCACGCGCGCTCCGAATCGGGCGGTCGCCGAGCCGCTCGCTTTCGTCGCGCGAGAGCTCCACGTGCAGCGCGTTCACAATGGCGCGGGAGACGCGCTCCTGCATGTCGAACACGTCGTCCATGCTGCCGCTGTACTTGTCGGCCCAGCGCGATTCGTCGCTGCGCACGTCGACCAGCTGCGCACTCACGCGCAGCGCACTGCCCGCGCGGCGCACGCTGCCGGTCAGTGCGTGCCGAACGCCAAGCTCGCCACCGATCTCGCGCAACGGGCGCGCGCTGCCCTTGTACTGCATGGCGGTGGTGCGCGAAATCACGCGCAGCGCCTGCACCCGCGACAGGTCGGTGATGAGCTCCTCGGTGAGCCCGTCGGCGACCGACGCGTTGTCGGCATCGGCGCCCACGCTCTCGAACGGCAGCACCACGATGGAGCGCGACGTGTCGCTGCGTGCGGCCTCCGCGCGTGCCGGCTCGGCGCGTGCGGTCGTGCCAACGGGGCCGGAGTCGTGCGCTCCGCGCAGGGCATGCACGACCTCCGCCCCCGTGGCCACGCGCGCATCGCAGGCCTTTTCGAGCAAGCGGTCCACGAGTTGCCCGAGCTCCCGCGGCACGTCCGACCGCACCGTCGCCACACTCGGCGGCGTGTGCACGAATCGGCGCGCAATCGTGGCCTGCACCGTTGGGCCGCTGAACGCGACCTCACCGGTGAGCATCTCGTACAGCACGCACCCCAGTGCGAACAGGTCGCTGCGGCCGTCCACGTCTTCGCCGGCCGCCTGTTCGGGGCTCATGTACGCCGGTGTGCCCACCGTCACGCCAACCTGCGTGAAGGTGGCCTGGTCGGCAGACGCTGCCATCACCGCCTTGCCGATGCCGAAATCGGCGATGACGGCGTGGCCGTCGTGCAGCAGGATGTTCTCGGGCTTGATGTCACGGTGCACCACCTCCTGCCGATGCGCGTAGTCGAGCGCACTCGCGACTTCACGCAAGAGCTGCAGCACTTCGTCGAGCGGCAGGCGTGGCTCGGCCGTCATGCGATCACGCAGCGTGTCGCCGCGCATGAGCGGCATGGTGAACCACAGCGTACCGTCGGCATCGCCTGAATCGAGCAGCGGCAGGATGTGCGGATGCGTGAGCCCCGCAGCGAGCCGGATCTCGCGCAGGAAGCGCTCACGGCCGAGCGCCTGCCCCACATCGGGGCGCAGCACCTTCATGGCGACGTCGCGATCGTGGCGCAGATCGCGAGCGAGGTACACGGTGGCCATGCCGCCGGCGCCGAGTTCGCGGTCGAGCTGGTAGCGGTCGGCGAGGGCGGCGGTGAGCCGTGGGAGTGATGTCATGGGGGAAGAACGTACGACGCCACGCCGATCGCGGCCAGCGGTTGTCGCCCAGCGACGTCACGACTCAGCGCAACACGCCCCGATAGTCGAGACGTCCTTCCTGCCTGCGCTGGATGTAGCCCGTGAGCCCCTGTCCGGAGGTCTGGTTGGCCAGGTCGCGATAGAAAAAGTCGGAGGTGAGGGTGTGGTGGAACGTGACCTCACCGTTGGTCGGATTGCCGGACGCCATCGTCCAGCGCAGCGTCGCCGTGGCGTGGTCGTACACCGGCTCCTGAAGCAGCGCGCCGCTGACGGTGACCTGGCCCGTACTGGAGACCACGAGCGGATAGGTGCCGCCATTCCCCCACGTGCCATTGGTCGCGCCAAAACGCGATTGGCCGGTGTACGAACCCGCCCACTGGGCGATGGATGGTGCCACGGTGGGCTCCGGTGCCACGGGATCGCTGCCACACGCCGCGAGGGCGACCGTGGCAAGCAGGAACGCAAGGCGGCGTGCGGAAGCTGATGTGGTGCGCATGATGGACGCTCGAGATGAAGGAATCGTGCAGGGCTTCATCAGGAAGAGCGCCATGCGCACTGCGATCCGATCATTGGTGCCATACGCGCTGCATCGCGGAGAGAGTCGCTGCGCCCACCCTTGTGCCGATCGCGCTCCGCTGCGCCCACCCTTGTGCCTATCGCGCTCCCCCGCTGCGCACACCAAACAACACCGCGACGGATCGATTGAATACGCGCACGAACTCGAATCGCGGGACGAGATTTTGCGCACCGTGCGTGTAGCGCACCTCGGCGGTGAACACGCCACGACGCATGGGCACGTCGAGCCCGAGCGCACCGATATACCCGAAGTCGTAGCGCGTCTGGCGATCGAAGTTGCAGTCGCGCGGCTGCGGCGGTGGGCCGGGCCCAGGCCCCACCGTGGCGAGGAATGTCTGGCCACCGCACGACAGCTCGAAGGCGGGCGCGACTCCGAGCAGGGCCACGGGCAGGATCGCGCGTGCACGCGTCGGGCTGAGGCGCAGCAGTAGCGGAATCTCGAGGTAGTCACTCTTCAGGTTCGCCCCGCTCGGGTAGGCGTGGCCCTTGGGCGCGTACGCGGCCTCGAGTTGAATGCCGACGGGTCCACGCACCGGTAAGGCGGCGGTGAGCGAGACGGTGGGTGCCGTACGCGCCGGTGTTCTACTCGTGGAGCCGCTACTCCCCGAGAAGTGCTGCCGCGCCTCGCTGGCCCCAAGCTTGATACCGATCGTGGGGCCCTGCGCCGCGAGTCTCGTCGCCGCGAGCACCAAGAGCGTCGAGAGCAAGGTGCCACGCAGGGCGTGCGATGAGTGGTGTCGAGGTCGCATGTTGTGTCTACCCGTGCACGTTTCGCGATGACCAGCGCCTGCCGGTGGCTGCTCGCGAGGCCTGCGCTCCCGCGCATCGAGACGGGTGCATCCACCCGGCGCGTCCAGGCGAACAATCCACCATGCACACTGCTCCCGTGACCCGACCAGGACGCGCCGCGTTCCTCACGCTGATCCTCCTGCTCGCCGCGTGCGTGGACGCAGGCACGCGCACGCGCACACGCGACGCTGACGTGAGCCGGACACAAGCCGGCGACACGCTGATCGTTCACACGCGAAGCGCGGGTCGCTGGGGGGATGACGCTCGTCTTGTGCCTGCCGCGTCATTCGGCGTGGCCACGGGTACCGACACCACGATGCTCGGGCGCATCATCGCACTCACGGCCGCGCCCGATGGCCGCGTGTTCGCATCCGATCGCCAGGCGCTCACCGTGCGCGTGTTCGACAGCCTGCTGCGGCCCATCGCGTTGTGGGGGCGCGAGGGCAGCGGTCCCGGTGAGCTGCGTGAACCGGACGGCGGTTTGGCGGTGCTCTCGGACGGGCGCGTCGCGGTGCGCGATCCTGGCAACGCGCGGGTGCAGCTGTTCGATGACGGCGGTCACTCCGCGGGGACCTGGCCACTCATCGACGCCGGGCTGCGCACGCGAAACAACTTCGCACGACAGGGCGACACACTCTTGTCCCGTGTCGTGGTCGACGCGACGGGACCGATCGACCGATGGCGGTACGGACTCGTACGCATCACGCCCGACGGTGGTGTGCGCGACACGGTGGCACTGCCAGAGTCCACGTTGCCCCCCGCTCGTCTCGTGGCGCGCGGTGGCAACAACACTGCGGAGATCGCGGTGCCCTTCGCGCCGGTCTCACTGTGGGCGTGGCATCCTGCCGGCGGGTTTGCGATCGCCAACGGCGACCGCTATGCGATCACCTGGCCGTCAACGACAGGGTTCGTGCGCGCGGAACGCGCGGTATCGGCCGCGCCGGTGACGAATGCGGAAGTCGAGCAGGAGCGCGAGTACGTGACCAAGGGTCTGCAGTGGCTCGATCCGTCGTGGACGTGGAACGGCCCGGAAATTCCCCGCACGAAACCGTTCGTCAGCGCGCTGTTCACGGGTATCGATGGCTCGGTGTGGGTGCTGCGCGAGGGCGCGGCCGAAGATCGCGACGACCCGGACTACACTCCCGGTGACGCGGCCTCGGTGGAGCGGCGCCTTCGGTCTCGCCGCACATTCGATGTCTTCGAGGCCGCTGGCGACCTGCTTGGTTCCGTTGCGGTGCCCGAGGATATGCGGCTGCAACCGGAGCCGGTGTTTGATGCGGCCGGCATCGTGGCCGTCACGCTTGATGCCGACGGGGTGCCGCGCCTCGTACGCTACCGGGTGCGCATCCCCTAGCACGCAGGTGTGATGACGACAGAACACACGACTGCGGCGTGGATTCGACGCTTCGTATCACCAACCACGAGTCGATGTGGCGAAGGAGCCGCACGCGACCCGCTCGGGCCCTGTATCGCGATGCCCGCGTGTGTTCGCGCCATGTGTGTCCGTCACACTTCGCGGCACATGACTCGCACCTCCTGAGACGAACAGGGCACCTTCGCCCTGGGCAGGCATGCCACGCAGTTTCCTCCTCAGGAGAACGTCATGACCGTTACACGCAACTTGTCGGCGATGGCCGTCGCCATCGCGCTGTCCGCGACAGCCGCGGATGCACAGGACATCAACTTCTCGAGCACAGGCCTCTTCAGCGGATCGGGCTGTGCGTCCAGCTCCGTGACGGGCACCTATGCGACGTGCACCGCCGCGGGCGGCGTTCAGCTGCGGTACAACTTCGGCTTGGAGCAGGTGCTCGTTGCCGGCGGCGGCAACGCGCAGTTCGGAACGTTCGTCACGAGCGGCGTGGCCCAGAGCAACTTTTCCGATGTGCTCTTCGCGCTGACCATCGAGCAGACAACTCCGTCCAGCGGCTCCTCGATGTTGAGCGCGTCCGTCGTTGGCGATGTCGCGGCGATCTCCGGTGGTTTGATCTGGGGCCCGCTTGACCCGACCACCTTCTCGATCGGCACGGTGAACTATACGATCTCGACGGACAACATGACAAACGGTGTTCGCATCGGTGCACCGGGCCGAGACGGCGCGCCAAGCGACCCGCAGAGCATCCGCGGCTTTGTGACCACCACGGAACCGGTCGCCGTCCCGGAGCCGGCCACGCTGGCGCTGTTGCTGGTCGGTGTTGCGGGCCTCACGTTGGCGTCGAGCCGTCGTCGGTCCGCGTAAGTCGCGGTCGTTTGTTCAGGAAGGCACGGAGAAAGGGGTCACCCACGGTGGGTGACCCCTTTCTTTGCGTCGCGAACTGTGTGTTGCGCTACGTCATGTTCCGTTACCGCGACCGGCTGATGCCGATGAGTACACGGGTCTCGCTGAACAGATTCAACCCCTGCAGCTCGAGGTTCAGGAAGAGCGGACGCTCATTCGCTTCCCGCAACCGGATCGACGAACCGATCGCGGTGTTGATGCCGAGCACGGTCGGCGTGTAGATACCGCCACCCACTGTTACATACGGACGCAGCACGCTCGCGCTGGTCTCCGAGCCAAAGGCGTACCGCATGTTGGCCATGGCCAGCACGGACAGGTTGCCACCCAAGCCAACCGCGAGCTCGGGTACGAAGCGGAAGCCACTGCCAGCACTCAGCGGGCCCAGATCCGCACGGGCGCCGACGATGAACTGCACGTCTCCATCACGTGCGCCAAGACCGACGTACGGCTGCAGGTCCTGACTGCGCACCTCACGCAGGCGCCGAAAGACGGGCATCGAGTCGATGGGCGTGTCTGCACGCATGACGCCCGGCGTCACCACCGTCACGCCCGGCGCCGCACCCTGACGCGGTGTGGTCTGCTGTGCACGCTCGATCGCGTCGAGGCGCTCTGTCAGACGACGTTCGATGTCGGCCAGACTGCGTGCCACATCGCCACTCGAGCCCATCACAACGGTGCTGTCAACACGCAACCCACCCGTCATGTCACGCGACGGGATGCCATACCGCAGGATCACCTCGCCCTGGAGCGGAACGGGCACGGTGATGTACCGCCCATCCGATCCCATGCCGCCACGCGCATCGCGCATGTTGAGCATCGAATCCCGTCCACGACGCATTTCCCGGTCGCCGCGCATTTCGCGCTCGAGCTCCATACGCTCTTCACGGATCGTGCGCAGCTCCCGCAACTCGCGCATTTCACGCAACTCGCGCAGCTCGCGCTCACGCTCCGTCTCACGCCCCGATGTCGCCTTGCGATCCGGGCTGTCCATGCGTCCGCCGAGGCTGATCGTGAGCCCCGCCGTGAGCATGGTGTTATGCGTGAGGTCGCCCGTCGTGGCCACATTGTCGAGGTTCTCGTCTACGGTCATGATGTAGTCACGAATGGCGCCATTCAGGCGGATTCGATCCGTGAGGCGAAGACTCGCCCCACCACCAATGATGAATGCCGACTTGTTGTCGCGTGCCTGTCCGAGCGTATCGCGGAACTTGTCGCCGTAGTCGATCTGACCCGCGCCCACGATGAGATACGGTGAGACGCCAGGACCGGTGTTCAGGTTGAACTGCGCTTCACCGCCATAACCCGTGACCGGGACGGTCCCATCGCGATCCGCGTTCACGCCACGCCAGTAGAAGCCACGCAGGCCGAACACCGGCGAGAAGTCGATGCCGGCGCGCACGCCCGCCAACTCCTGATCTTCCAACCCGAACGCGCCGTCGTACCGCAGCACACCGACAAACGGTTCGATCGGTGCGGTGGAGCCACGGAGTCCATCATCCTGCATGTCCTCTTCACGCGCGGTGGAGAGCGGAATCGTGACCGCCGCGCCGTACACCAGATTGCGGAAGGTGCGCAGCGAGACGCCGGTTGTGGTGTCGGGCTCGAACAATCCACGCGGGTTCATGCGCACGCCCATCTGTTCGGCGAACACCTCGGCATTGAGTCCGGCCACGCCGAACCGCAGGCCGCCGCCGGCACTGAGGGTGATGCGATCCTGGCGCTCGGCACCTTCGGGCTTGAGTCGGAGCACGCCAGCGCTGGTTCGAACGAATGGCACGAGTGCACCGTCGCCCAGATTCAGCTGGACACTGGTGCCGTAATGACGCATGTCGAGGCCGCGTCCGATGGCGCTGCTGCCAAAGACGGATTCCACGCGCGACGAGTCGAGCCCATAGCCATCACGCGTGAAGTAGAAGGGCTGCAGTTCGACGTATTTGCCGAAGAGCAGCGAGAGGCGACCGCCGTACAGCCATTCATTGCTGAACGCGAGGTCATCGTGCCAGTCAATACGTTGCACGGACGGTACGAGCGCGATGCCGACTGATTGCGCCTGCGAAGCACTGCTTACCGCGAACAACAGCGCGGGAAGCAGGATCAAATGCGCAGCGCCGACAATGGAGCGCGACGAGGCTTGTTTTGTCACGGTACCCTCGAGTAGTAGGAACAGCGTCTCCGGGTGGAGCGCCGACATTCGGGATTTACGGAGCGAACTGCACGCGCCCGGCGGACTGCGCCTGCTCCGCCAGACGCGCGGTGATGCGGCGATCGAACGCACCGAGGCGCGGCAGCACGCGCTTGCGTCGATCGCGCATCGGCACCTGCAGGAACAGTGGGGCAACGGCTTCGATCCACTGATCTGTGGTCATCGTGTGGCCGCCCTTCGGGAAGAGCGAGGGCCACCGGTAGGGATTGCGTCTCATGATGCGTCTCGGCTGTCGTGAAGGAGCAGAACGGGGGACATTCAGACGACGCTTCGTCCGCTCACAAGGCGAACGACAAGCACGATCAGCGCGATGACGAGCAGGATGTGAATCAGTCCGCTCGCGATGAAGCCGCCGAAGAAGCCGATCGCCCAGAGGACGACGAGGATGATGATGACGGTGGAGAGCATGGAGTGACTCCGGTGCGGGAAGTAGCGACAGAAGCATCGATCGCTCGGTGGCGACCGTTCGCATGCGACGGGGCCGCGAAGGGTGCCTTGTGGAGGCTACCGGATCCCTGAGAACGCGGATATTGCTCGCAAGAGCGGTTTCGGCGTCCTCCTTGCTCGGGGGCGCCGGTATCGCCCTCGGGACGCGTACGGATCAGTGATCCGAGGCGGGGGGGCGATCCGGTGCAGCGGGGCGAACCGTAGTCTTGCGGGCGCGCGCATGGCGATCACCAACGGCAAGCGGCACGGTGATGGCGTAGGCCGCATCCAGCGCATGCAGTGCCGCGGCAATGCGTCGGTTGATCGTGTCGTCGAGGTCGGGCGAGTCGCTCAGCACGAGAATGTGCGAGATGCGCTCATCAGCGACCATGCGGCCCTCCCAGACGGCGTCCCGCTTCGCGGCCGCCTTCTCGACGCGCGCCAGCAGAGTGCGAAGGGCGCGCACTCGCTCCGGACGCATCGGCGGAATGAGTCGGTAGGTGTACGCCCAGAGCTTCGGCGAGGAGGCCATGGCGCAACCTAGGGCGCGCCGGATCGGTTCGATATTGCCCGCCGGGGGGATGCGCAAACCGCGAGAGAGCCCCGGGGGGAGCGCTGGAGTTGCAGACCCACGTATCGCCGTGAATCACGCCACCAATCCGCCATTGGAACCCACGGCCGGTCGCGATCTGTTCGCACACGGGCCTCCGTAATCATACGGAGTTCGTCCCCCGTCGCTTGCCATCCTCATGATCCGACTCGTTCTTCGCGCCGTTGCGGCGCTTGTGGTGTGCTCCACTGTTTCTTCGGCCCAAGGTGGCCCGCCAGCGGGCGGTCCACCGGGCGGTGGACGTCCCGGTGGGCCGCCGGGTGCCATGCCGGTGATTCCGGCGGCCCCGGACAGTGCCACGCTTCAGGCCGACGCGATTCGGGTCTTTCTGGATTGCCAAGGCCGCGTGCGCGGATGCGATCGCGATTTTTTCGTCACCGACATCAACTTCGTGAACTGGATGCGCGATCGGTTCGATGCGGATGTGCAGGTACTGGTGACCGCGCTGACCAACGGCGGAGGCGGTACGGAGAACACCGTCACCTTCATCGGGCGTCGCCTGTATGAGGGCATGGTGGACACCCTGGTGGTAAACACGCTGCCCAACGACCCGGACGACAAGATTCGGCGCGAGCTGTCGCGTGCCTTCAAGCTGGGCCTCACGCGCTACGTGGCCCGCTCGCCGATCGCCAGCCGTTTGCAAGTGGTGTACGCCGCGCCGTTCGGCCAGCGACAGCAGGTGAGCGCGGCGAACCTGAAGGACAAATGGAACCTGTGGACCTACACGGCCAATACGAACATGTTTGTGCGCGCCGAGGAGCGGCAGCGGCAAGTGAATGGATCGCTGTCCGTCTCGGCCAATCGATCTACAGAAAAGTGGAAGATGAATCTCTCCGTGGCCGGCAACGTCAGCACGCAGACGTTCGACATCCCGGCCACGGCCGTTCGCGACGCGTTCACCGTGCGCAATGAACAGCGGACATACAACGCAAACTCCCTCGTGGTGCGCTCGCTCTCCGATCACTGGTCGGCCGGACTCAAGCTCGGGGCTGGGTACTCGGACTTCCTCAACCAGAAGCTGGCGCTGCGAGCGCAGCCGGCCATCGAATACAACGTGTTCCCGTGGACCGAGCAGACGCGTCGGCAGCTCACCTTCCTCTACAACGTGGGGCCGAACCTCTATCGCTATCAGCGCACCACGGTGTTCGATCTCGATCAGGAGACGCGGTTCAGCCAGCAGCTCACTGCGTCGCTCGTGGCGAGGCAGCAGTGGGGGTCGTCGAACGTCTCGCTCGACTGGCTCAACTACCTGCATGACTTCGACCGGAACGCACTCACGCTCAGTGGCAGCCTCGACCTGCGGCTCGGGCGCGGCTTCTCGCTCGATATTCGTGGATCGGCCGCGCGCATCAACGACCAGATCTACCTGCCGCGCGCCGGCAACACGGAAGAAGAGATCCTGCTGCAGCGCCAGGCGCTGCAGACGGGCTTCCGCATCACGACGAACATCGGAATTCGCTACACCTTTGGCTCGATCTACAACACGATCGTCAATCAGCGCTTCAGCAGTCTTGGCTCCAGCGGTGGCCGCTTCGCCTTCTTCTTCTTCTGACCCGGGGCCGCAGGCCCGCCGACCGACGCGATAGCCGTCGGTCGGTCGGCCTATCCGGCCTCACGCCACCAGCACCTCGCGCTCGAGGCGCGCGTAGCTCGTTTCCATGCCGGCGGTCATGCCCGTGCCCAGAATCATGTCCCGCAGTGCTTTGGTGGGATACGTGATCACGATGCTGAGCAGCGTGCCATGCTGTACCGGCGTGAGCGTGAGTTCATTGCGCGTGGGCGCGCCGTCCATGCCGATCATCTGCTCGGTCGTGACGGCTCGCACCGGCGGAACCGACTCCAGCAACTCACCTTCGAAGCCGAAGCGCTGCGCGCCGTCTTCGGACTCCCATTCGTAGCGGTATCGGTCGCCGACCGCCGCCGCGACCTCGCAGACGGGCATGCGCCACCCGTCCGGCCCCAGCAACCAGCGCTGCATGAGCGCGGGCTCGTGATGTGCCCGCCACACCGACTCCAGCGATCCGCGAATGACGCGGCTCACGCGAACTTGCGTGTCGCCGAGCAGCTGCGCCTCGGTGATCCGGGATGCGGCAAAGGAGGCGAGGTCTGCAAGCACCGTATCGATCTGGCCCATCGCCGACCGCATGCCTTCCATCATGCCCATCTGCACGAGGTTCTCCATCGCGTCGACGCTGCCGAAGTACGTCACGATCACAAGGCGCGATCCACGTTCGGTTGGCTCGAAGGTGAAGACCATGCGCATGGTCGGCATGTCGGGGTTGGGCGTGAACGTCTCGTCGGCGAAGCCGTCTTCCACTTCCATGCGGCGCATCGGCTCGATGGCGAGGAAGTGGAACCAGCCGCGCGACGTGGCGCCGTCGGGTCCGGTCATGCAGTAATGCGAGTAGCCGCCCACCGTCATGTCGTGCCGCGTGAACGTGGCCGGCCACTCGGCCGGGCCCCAGAAGCGTTCGATCTGGCGCGGGTCAGCATAGGCATCCCAGAGCCGTTCCACGGGCACGGGATAGTCGGCGATGACGGTGATCGTCAGCGCCTGCGTGTCGGAGATGACGTCGGTGATGGGCATGCGGGCTCCTGGGGAGGACGAGGGTCGGCGAGAATGGCGTCGAGCTGGGAGAAGCGGGCGATCCACCGCTGTTCCAGCTGGAGCAGCAGCGAGCGCGCCTTCGCCAGCTGTGCGGGGTTGCCGTGCACGAGGCGGGTGCGCCCCTGCGCGGTCTTGGTTACCAATCCTGCCTCCTCGAGCACGGCGACATGCTTCTGCACGGCGGCAAACGACATGTCGTAGCGCGATGCAAGCGTCGAGACGGAGACTGGCTCCTGCTCGGCGAGACGCGCGACGATGTCGCGCCGAGTGGTGTCGGCGAGGGCGCGAAAGAGCCGGTCGAGTTCGGCGTCAGAGAGATCAGAACGTACAACCATATGGTTGTACAATGCGGGGGCGGGCCACGTTGCGCAAGGGGCGCGTCCCGTTCGCGAGACTCCGCCCGGTCCGGGCGCGACGGCCCCCCCCACTGGTTGCGCGCACGGCAGCCCTTATTCTTCCCTGCGCTCCGCAGGCATTGGCATGCCCCCTCCCATCCCCAGGACCGTTCTGCATGACAGAGCGCAAGGAAGAATGGG
>JAABRL010000025.1:56485-61146 GCA_011390935.1 Gemmatimonas sp. | reverse complement strand
ATCGCCAGCCCGACCTTCGCCTCGGGTACGAACAGTGCGACGGATACCACGCCGCAGAGCATGCTTCTGGAGTCGGTGGAACTGGCGCACATTCGGCGTGTGCTCGCAGCGCACGACGGGAACAAGGCGGCCGCCGCGCGCGCGCTCGGCATCAATCGACGTACACTCGACCGCAAATTGCGCATGTAGTGGCGCATCGAGCGGCTGCTTGAGGGCGTCGCGCGACGATCGTACCGGTTGCCGCACGTACCGGACCACGCCTACCGAATTCGGGAGTCGAGCGTGACTTGCAGATGCGCGAACGTGTGCACGACCTCGATCGCCGCCATGAACGGCGCACGTCTCGTCAGCGGCGCATCGACTTGCGCGTGATCCCGCTCGACCAGGCCGGCGCCTCCGCCGCAGTCTTCCACGGTACCGTAGGCCACCAGCGCTCGATTGGCGCCAGCGCCGACGGTTCCACCATGTCACCGGGGCGCGGCGCGGACACGCGCACGCCTGCATCCCGCGCCGCCACCAGCACGCGTTCGATCGGCTCCGTCCAGCCGTGCAGCGCGAGATCGAACAGCCCCCAATGCACCGGCAGCAGCACGTCACCGCGCACGAGCTGGTGGGCGAGCACGGCCTGTTCGGGACCAAGATGCACATCGGCCCACATCGCATCGTAGGCGCCCACTTCGAACATGGTGAGGTCGAACGGACCGAGACGCTCGCCGATGGCGGTGAACTCGTCGTGCAGCGCCGTGTCGCCGCTGTAGAACACGCGATGCACCGCGCCCGCGAACGCCCAGCCGGCCCACAGCGTGCGCCCAGAGTCGGTAAGCCCGCGTCCCGAGAAGTGGCGGGCCGGCGTGGCGGTGATCGTGAGCGCGCCAACCTTTGTCGCATCCCACCAGTCCAGCTCGGTGATGAGCGAGTCGGCCACCCCCCACGCCGCGAGGTGCGCCCCAACGCCCAGCGGCACCAGCCAGCGCACACCACGCGCACTGAGCGCGCGCACGGTGGGCACGTCGAGATGATCATAGTGATCGTGCGAGATGATCACCGCATCGATCGGCGGAAGCTCTGCGATGGCGAGCGGTGGCGGAAAGAACCGCTTCGGCCCCATGAACGTGAAGGGACTCACACGCTCACCCCACACCGGATCGATGAGCACGCGCTGCCCATCGATTTCCAGCAGCATCGTGCTGTGTCCCAGCCACGTCACGCGTAGCCCCGAGTCGGGAAAGCGCGCGTAGTCGGCACGCGAGCGCGCCATTACCGGCAACACATCGGTCGGCGTGCGATACGCCGATCCGCCGAATGTGAACTCGCTGAGCATGCGCAGGTACGGCCCGTCCATGCGCGGCAGCACATTGTCGAAGCGTCCGTCCTGCCACTGCGGGGAGCGCGCTGCGCGCTCGAGACGTGAACCCTCCACGCGCCCGCCGAGCGCGTCCTGCGCGATCAGCCACAGGGTGCTGGCGGCCAACAGGAGCGTCACCACCACACCAAGTGTCACGCGGCGCAGCAGGCGGGCGATGCGGGGGCGGCGACGTGGGCCAGCGTCAGTCATCGCGGCCGGTCGATGTGCGGCTCGTCATCCTGTGTGTAGTTCGTGCCGCCGCGCAGTTGCCCATGAACGAAAGCTCGTGACGGGAACCGTGATCGACAATGGTGCGCGAGCACTTCGGGGCGGTCACCGCGCGAGTGTACGGTCCGAAAAGTCATACGCCTATCGTCGCCCCGCGAGCAGCCGCCGCGCGCGCGCATCGCTCCAGTTCCACGTGCGCCATCCGCCGGGCCGTTCGCCACCCCACCGTTCGGCGAGCCGCTGCTGCACGCGCGCCCGTTCTCCCTTAGGCAGCTGATCCAGTCGAGACAGCAGCGTGGGCACGGCATCCGCGCTCAGGTCACGCAGATAGTCGCCATCATACTCGGCACCACCGATCGCGCGCGCCAGATTCACGCGTGCGATCAGCGCATGCGGATTGAGCACATGCACGCCCACGAGACACACCAACGCTGTCACGAGCACGCCCACACCGAACTGTTCGCGTCGCCCGCGCAGCACGGTGTGCACCAGCCACCCCAGCACCGCCGTGAGCGCCACGATGGCGACGCTCACGTACAGGCGCAGCTCCGTGAGCCCGTAGGCCGCCTGGTACAGCCGCATGCGATACGCGGCCGAGACAATCACACCGACCATGAGCACCACCAGCACCAGCATCGTGGCGCGCAGCACGGTGCGACTGCGCGCACTCGACGGCGCCGCGGCCCAATCGGCGAGCAGCAGGATCGGCACCACCAACGCCACACAGGTCACGAGTTCGAAGAACCCACGCCTCGCATACTCCGCGAAACCGAGTCCGGCGGTCACCTCCACGAGACTGGCTCCACCGAAGAGGTAGCGCAGCTGCACGAGCATGAAGCCGATGAACAGCAGATTGAGCATCCAGAGCGCCGCTGTGACTTCGGCGGCGGCAAACGCCGGTCGCGGAAGGCGAAGCTTCGCCATGACGGCATCATCGCGCACCAGCAGCGCCCGCAGGTAGCCGGCGCTCACCCAGGCCACGAACACAATCGGCAGCGCGCGCTCGAGCATCGGTTCCACCTCGAACGACACGAGTCCCTGCAGTGTGCGTTCGAAGACCGGGTCGGCGGACATGAGCAGCGCCGACAGAATCAGCAGCGCCGGCAATGCCATCACCGCTCCGCGCAGCAGCGTGCGTGCTGCCTGTCGCACACCCTCACCATCGGCAGTCTCGTCTGCTTCGACCACGCGCCGCCCCCAGCCGAACGGACCAGCCGCGCACCACAGCCCCACACGCAGCGCCGCAAACAGCGCATCGCTCGGCTGCGCGCGCTGCACCCACGCCGTCGCGGCTCGCCCGGCCGCCAGCGTGAGCAGCGTGACGCCAGCGAGCAGACTGAATACGGCCAGCGCCTCGGCATCGCGCCACACCAGCAGCGCGGCGACGCCCACGGCCCCACCCATCAACCACCAGGTCTCTCGACTCGGCGTTTCGGCGCGCTGTCGCAGCAGCATGGCGAACACCGCGGCGCCGACGAGCGCGAAGAGCAGCATGTTGAGACCGGGACGACCGTCAGCGCGTAGCAGCACATCGGCCAGCCCACCGAGCGACACCGCCCAGAGCAGAGCCGAGGTTCGCAGTTGGGTCCGCACGTTCACGACGCCACCGCCGTGGTGTCGAGCACGGCACCGAACCGACGCTGCCGTCGGGAGAACTCGGCAATCGCCTCGGCCAGCGCGCGGCGATCGAAGTCGGGCCACGCGATCGGCGTGAAGTACAGTTCGGCGTACGCACTCTCCCAGAGCAGGAAGTCGCTCAGCCGTTGTTCCCCGCCGGTGCGAATGACCAGATCCACATCGGCTTGCACCGTGTGCTGCGCCAACCACTGCGCGAACTCATCGCGGCTCTGCGGTGCATGGGCGGCAGCGCGCACGAGTTCATCGCGCGATGAATAGTCGATGGCGAGTCGCAGCTGCAGCGTGGTGCCCGCGGCGGTGGTCTGTTCGGCGTCCGCGATGGCGCGCTGCACGCGCTCCGGCAGTCGGTCGCGTCGGCCGATCACGCGTAGGCAGACGCCCTGCTCCACACACGACGCCGTCTCGGTGCGCAGATAGCGTTCGAGCAGCCGCATGAGCGCGGAGACTTCGGGACGCGGGCGCTTCCAGTTGTCCGACGAGAACGCGTAGAGGGTGAGCGTGCGAATGCCGAATGCGGGCGCGCTCTCGATGACCCGCCGCACGGCGGTGGCGCCGGCGAGATGTCCCGCGGTGCGCGGCTTGCCGCGGGCCTGTGCCCAGCGTCCGTTGCCGTCCATGATGATGGCCACGTGGAGGCCGTCGTTTTTCAAATCACTTTGTGTCATAAAGCAAACTCGCGTGAAGAACGGGGTGGATGCCACGAGCGGCCTCAGCCTTCGCGCACCCGCCGGATGAGGGATTCCATGTGATCGAGATACTCGTCGAGCGCCTTGCGGCCGGCAGGCGTGATCTGGTACTCGGTGCGCGGCATGCGATCCACGAACGTCTTCTCGCACGTGATGAAGCCGGCGTCTTCGAGCCGGCGCGCGTGCACGCTGAGATTGCCGTCGGTGATGTCGAGCAGCGTCTTGAGATCGTTGAAGCTGAGCGAGCGGGCACCTGCCAGCGCACTCACGATCGCCAGTCGCACGCGTTCGTGAATGACGCGGTCGAGCTCCACCGGCGATTTCTTCACCGCGCTCTTGCGCGAGCGCGCAGCGGGCGTGCTCGGCGTGTCCTCGTCGGGCGTCTCGCGCGGCGGGATGCGCCGAGCGGCGTTGCGGTCAGCCATGATGCCTCCGTCCGCGTGGCGGTGTGAGGGAGTCAGCCACCGTGTCTCCTGGCAATGAGCAGGCCGAAGCCGACATGCAGCGCGCCAAAGCCCGCAGCCATCCAGGCGTCGCCCCACGTGGCGGGGGTGGCCAGCGCGAGCGCGCCGAGGCCCATGAACGCGGTGCCCATGAGCGGCACGGCACTCACCGAAAACGTGCCCGCCGTGACCACGGCCGCCCCGTAGGAGAGCAGCCACAATCCCGGCAGCAGCGTGGTGGCCTCGTGCGCGTAGAGCGCGGCCGTCATGGCCACGGCGGCGCTCACCGGTGGCAGGAAGCTGAGCAGAAACTTGCGACCC
>JAABRL010000025.1:53034-56289 GCA_011390935.1 Gemmatimonas sp. | reverse complement strand
TGAACCGGCCTTCTCCATGGTGGCGCGAATGAAGCGCAGATCATCCATCGCCCGCTCGTGCAGGGCGATGGGTTGGTCGGACGGGTCCTTGCGCAGCGGGGTGGGCATGACGGGGAGTCTAGGGGTGACTCAGCATTGTGTCAAGTACTTTGCGTCGAAAAGCGACTCCCCGCCTCCCCGCCCTCCCCCGCGCGCGACATCTTGCAGCATGTCGCTCCTTCTCCGCCTGCTCGCCGTGCTCGTGGCGCTCGTCGCAGCCACCGCCGTCTTCATCATCTCCGCCACGCCGTACTTCGGGTTCTGGCTGCAGGCCGTGCTCGCGCTGGGCATGTTCGTGGCCACCGGCTTCACGCTGCTCAAGGGCGTCGAACGCCGACGCGGGCGGCGCGTGCAGGACGCCTGGCCGTGGATGCTCGGCGCGGCCGTCGTGTATGTGGTCGTGGCGCAGCTGCTCGTGGGACGCGCCCCCGAACGCACGCTCGACCCGGTGCTCCCGGTCGCCGGCGCCGCCGAGTTCACGCTTCCGGACGGCGGACGACTCGCGTACCTGCACGTGCGGGCGAACGAGCCGTCCGATGCCGCGCCCGTCCTCGTGCTGCACGATGGCCCCGGCATTCCGCTGCTCGCGCAACTCGCCGAACGCGCGCGTCGGCCCTACGACACGCTCGCCCGACTCGGCCGCGATGTGTACTACCTCGATCAGCGTGGCGCCGGGCTGTCATCGCGTCTCAATCTGATTCGCGACAAGCCGTACTCCGTGGCGATGCACGTGGCCGATCTCGAGGCGGCGCGCGTGGCGATCGGCGCCGAGCAGGTGGTGCTCGCCGGCACGGGATGGGGCGCGACGCTCGCGGTGCAGTACGCCATCACGCACCCCGCACGCGTGGAGCGGCTGGTACTCGAATCGCCCGGCGCACTCTGGCCCGCCGAGTGGCCGGAGCTGCTTCCGGCGACCGCGCGTGCCCGCATGACGGATGTGCAGGCATCGCTCTATGCCGCCGTGCAGCAGCCGCCGCTGCGCCTCGTGCTCGGCCGCATGATGGCCGACGTGAGTCGAGCAGCGGCGCATCAGTTCATCGATGACTGGGAAGCCGATCAGTGGTGGACGCAGTCGCTCACCGCGTCCTGGCAACTGGGCCAGCCGCGCTTCAGTTGCGGCGACGATCCGGCGCGCGGGGCGCCGACGGTGCGCGGTGTGGGATTTTTTGCGAACAGCTATACGCTCGCCGATGCGGCGCGACTGCCCGATCCAAGACCCGTACTGCGCACGCTGGATGTGGACGTGCTCGTTGTACGCGGCGCGTGTGATTTCGTGGATGAACGCGTGCGCGATCAGTACGTGGAGGCGTTGCCGCGGGCGCGCGCCGTGACGATCGAGGGCGCAGGACATCATGCGTGGCTTGAGCAGCCGGAGCGGTTTGGCGCGGCGGTGGCGGAGTTTCTGGGGCCGGCGGGCGTCGAGCAGCCGTAGCGGGACCTCGCACAGCGCGCAGGAACATGTCGCCCCTCGCACCTCGCGGCTTCGCCCTTCCACCCGTTCCGTGTGATGCGTACGCGAAGCGGCCATGCCGGGTGACGATGCCCGAAACTGCCGTACATCTGTGCTCTTCGCCTCGATCACACCAAACGGGTACAAGGGCGAAGCCGCGAGGCGTGAGGGGCAAGGGTTTGAACTGCCTCCGTGCAACGCGGTCAGGTGGCGTCGTCGTTCACGGTCCCAAAGAAGGCCTGAAGGTCGATGCTGAGCGAAGGCACACCAACCCTCGGCGCCCACACGAGTTCCTCACGCACGATCTCCGGCGCACTATCCTCAGGCCGCCACCGCTCCACATGGCGCGCCTCCGCGTCCACGATCCAGTACTCGGGCACGCCGAACTCCTGATACATGCGGCGCTTGCGATGCCGGTCGTTGTACGCGGTGCGCGGGGACAGCACCTCGATCGCCAACAGCAGCGAGCGCACATCGGACCACGCGCTCGGTCGCTGGGCCTCACCGCGCGGGACCACGAATACGTCCGGCTGCACGAGGCGCTTCGGTGCCAGCACGATGTCCGCCGGGGAGAGCTTCACCCAGCCGAGCCCGTGCTCGGCCACATAAGGCCGCAAGAGCACGTACAACTCCTCGACGGCGGTCTGGTGCACCCACGACGGCGCGGGGGTCACAACCAGCTCTCCGTCAAGCACTTCGGAGCGCTTGCCGTCGTACGGCAAGGCGATCGCCATTTCGGCGGTCCAGTCGGTGTGCTGCGCGGGCATGCCCATAGCGTACGCTCGGCTCGAGGTCGATGGCAAGAGTCCATGAAGGATGGTACGGGCTTCGCGACCCACACCTGTCACCGAAAACGCGCACGCGACATCTCGAGCACGCCCTCCACTCGGACCGCGTCCCATCGCGCAGTTCCGACACTCGCGCCTCGCGCCTCGCGGCTTCGACCTTCCACCCGTTCAGCGTGATGCGCACGTGAAGCGGCCCTGCCGGGCGACGATGCCCGAAACTGCCTTGCATCTGTGCTCTTCGCCTCGATCACACCAAACGGGTACAAGGGCGAAGCCGCGAGGCGTGAGGGGCAAGGGTTTTTTGGACGGCCTGCGTGCAACGCGGTCAGGTGGCGTCGTCGTTCACGGCCGCAAAGAACGCCGACAGGTCGATGCTGAGCGAAGGCACACCAACCCTCGGCGCCCACTCGAGCACCTCACGCACGATCTCCGGCGCACTATCCTCCGGCCGCCACCGCTCCACGTGGCACGCCTCCGCGTCCACGATCCAGTACTCGGGCACGCCGAACTCCTGATACATGCGACGCTTGCGATGCCGGTCATTGTACGCGGTGCGCGGGGACAGCACCTCGATCGCCAGCAGCAGCGAGCGCACGTCCGACCACGCGCTCGGCCGCCCGTCCTCACCGCGCGGGACCACGAACACGTCCGGCTGCACGAGGCGCTTCGGCGCGAGCACGATGTCCGCCGGCGACAGCATCACCCAGCCGAGGGCGTGCGCTTGGACGTACGCGCGCAGGAGTACGTACAGATCTCCGACGGCAGTCTGGTGCACCCACGACGGCGCGGGAGTCACGACCAGCTCCCCGTCGAGCACTTCGTAGCGCTTGCCGTCGTACGGCAACGCGATCGCCATGTCGGCGGTCCAGTCGGTGTGCTGCGCGGGCATGCCCATAGCGTACGCTCGGCTCGGGGTTGACGGCAAGAGAACATCTCCGATGATGTGCGCGTCGCGGCGCACCACCATCACCGAAAACG
>JAABRL010000025.1:0-52870 GCA_011390935.1 Gemmatimonas sp. | reverse complement strand
GCGCCTCGATCGCGCTCAACGGGTCGAAGGGCCAAGCCGTGAGGCGCGAGGGGATGGACGGCCTGCAGGCGACGCTGCGGGAGCGCCGCGCGGCCCCCCTACACCCGCCCCTTCATCGGCTGCCCTTCGTCCTGCCAGCGCATGATGCCGCCGTTCAGGTTCACCACGTTCGTGTAGCCGGAATCGAGCAGAAACTGCATCGCCCGGGCGCTGCGCCCGCCACTGCGGCACGCCATGATCAGCTCGCGATCCTTGGGCAGCGCGTGCGACTGCGCGGCAAAGTCGCTCAGCGGCATGAGCTCGAGATTCGCCACATCGTACGACGCCTGCGCGGTCTCGTCCGGCTCGCGGACATCCACGAGCAGCGCGCCCGCGGCGATGCGCTCGAGCGCGGTGGTGGGATCGATCTCTGCGGGACGGGGCGCGTTGGGCTGGGACATGTCGCGGTGTGCTGAGGGTCGGAGGCGGTGACGGGGCGGCCCCGTCGCAACTCAACTGTTCTTTTGAATAGTAGGCACACATTGCGCGCCGGTCAAGGTTCGATTCGAGCGACGGCCCCTCGCGCCACGTGAACCCGCACGGCTTGACAGTCGAATCCTCGCGTCGTACCCCCGAAGGGCCTCCGCCCGGGCCCAAGCCTTCGACTTGCGGGAATCTCGTATGGGACCGCTGCGACCTGCGCTCCGACTCCGCCACCCAGTGCTGCGCGCAACGCCCTTTGCCCTCCTGTTGGGCGTGGCGCTCGTCGCAACCACGCCTGGCCAAGGGCAGTCCCAGACCGTCGTGCGTGTGCTCGACGCCGACAGCCTCCCGATCCCCTATGCGCTCGTGTCGATGCGTGGGGGGACCGAACGTCTGGCGGACAGCCTCGGCATCGCGCGGCTGACCACCAACCTCGCGGACTCCGCACGCGTGGCAGTGCGGCGTCTGGGTTACGCACCGTTCATCGGCACCCTCGCGCGCAACGCGACAGGTGAGTTCGTGGTGCGGCTCGAACGCGTGCAACGCGAACTCGACGCGGTGCGCACGGTCGCGTCGCGGAACTCGCCGCTGGTGCGCTCCGGATTCTACGATCGCATGCAGCGCGTACAGGACGGCGCGATCACCGGCACGTTCATCACCCCTGAGGAGCTCGAACGGCGCAACCCGTCATTTCTGTCGCAGATACTGCAGGGGGTGACGTCGGTTCGCATTCGCAAGACGCCCGACGGATCGGCCTTCGCCATGGGGCGTGGCGACTGTCCGATGGAGGTGCTGGTGGACGGCATGCGCGTGAACGGGAGGTGCATGGCTCCAGTGCCAACGCGCCCAGCGAGCTGATTCCCCTGACCGGCAACGGCTCCTGCGGCATCATCGCCGTCTGGACCGGCGGTCGGAACTAGGCGACGGAGCTTGCGCCACTGCGGCGGCAGATGTCGTACGCCAGCCGCCCCGGTTCTGCGTCGCCAGCTCGCACACACTGATCGGGTAGTGGACAGGATAGGCCCGACCCCGCCCCGCGCGTACCTTTCAGCGTTCCGCTGCCGAACCGGTCGAGCACCCCGCCCGACCACGGCGCCGCCAGACGTTCCTCCTTGCCAGAACGACCGATGACACGTTCGCGACCGATCGCGCTCGCGGCGGGCCTCGCGCTCGCCGCTGCCGCGTGCAGCAAGCCGGCGCCCACGCCGGCCCCCACGCCCAATCGTGGCGCGCCCGCTGCTGGCGCCCCCAACGCCGGCGCGCCCACGCCCGGTGCCCCCACCGGCGCACAGCCCCCCGGCGGCGCCCCCGGCGGCCCGAGCCAGCCGCCGGCACCTCGCCCGTATACGCAAGTCATTCGCGGGGACGTGAAGACGAAGGACGGACTCTTCAAGACGCACCAGATCGGCAGTCAGCTCTTCTACGAAATCCCGTCGGCAGAGCTCGGCAAGGACATGCTGATGCTCACGTCACTCGCCAAGACCAATGTCGGCGACGGCTACGGCGGGCAGACGCTCGACAGCCGCGTGATCCGCTGGGAGCGTCGCGGCAACCAGGTACTGCTGCGCAGCATCTCCTTCAACATCATCTCCGATCCGTCGGAGCCGATCGCGCAGGCCGTCGAAAACGCCAACAACGCCGCCATCCTCGCGTCGTTCAATGTGGCCACCTACGGCCCCGACTCGGCCGCCGTCATCGACGTCTCGCGCCTCTTCACCGCGCCGCCGACGGAGCTCAGCGTGATTCGGCGCTACCGCGGCACGCTCGACGCCACACGCAGCTTCTTCGAGCGCGTGGCCACGTTCCCCACGAACATCGAGACCGAAGCCACGATCACGGTCAACGCCGTGCCCACGCCGGTCTCGTTCTTCCCCGGCCTGCCGCCCGCCGCCCCGGCACCGGGCACGCCGCCCACCACGAAGACCTTCGTGGTGCACTGGTCCATGGTGAAGCTCCCCGAGCAACCCATGATGGCGCGCCTGCGTGATTCGCGCGTGGGGTACTTCTTCTCCTCCACCACCGACTTCTCGCGCCCCGAACAGCGCGCGCAGCAGCGCCACTTCATCTCGCGCTGGCGCCTGGAAAAGAAGGACCCGAACGCCGCCATCTCCGAGCCCGTCAAGCCGATCACGTACTACGTGGACCCGGCCACGCCGAAGTGGCTCGTGCCGTTCGTGAAGGCCGGCATTGAAGAGTGGCAGAGCGCGTTCGAAGCCGCC
This sequence comes from Gemmatimonas sp., assembly GCA_011390935.1. Lineage (GTDB taxonomy): Bacteria > Gemmatimonadota > Gemmatimonadetes > Gemmatimonadales > Gemmatimonadaceae > JAABRT01. Next base: position 50,189 of record JAABRL010000025.1, on the reverse strand, counting down.
GGCTTCCGCAACGGCATCGTCGCCAAGGAAGCACCCACCAAGGAAGAGGACCCGGATTGGTCGCCGGAAGACGCACGCCACTCCACGGTGCGCTGGCTGCCATCGTCGATCGAGAATGCCGTGGGCCCCAGCACCGTCGATCCGCGCTCCGGCGAGATCCTCGACGCCGACGTGCAGATGTATCACAACATCATGAACCTGCAGACGTGGTGGTACTGGACGCAGGTTGGCGCACTCGACCCGCGCGCCGCCAAGCTGCCGCTCCCCGATTCGCTGCAGGGACGCCTGGTGCAGTTCGTCGTGGCGCACGAAGTCGGCCACACGCTCGGCCTGCCACACAATCAGATCGCCTCGGCAATGTACCCTGCCGACTCGGTGCGCTCGCGCACGTGGGTGGCGAAGATGGGCCACGCGCCCACCATCATGGACTACGCGCGCTTCAACTACGTCGCGCAGCCTGAAGACAGCATTCCGGTCGCGCAGCTCGTGCCCACGGTGGGGCCGTACGACCGCTACGCGATCCAGTGGGGCTACTCGCCGGTGCCCGGCGCGCGCACACCCGACGATGAGCGGCCCTGGCTCGATCAGCTCGCGCGCGTGCAGGACACGGTGCCCTGGTATCGCTACGGCGTACCCGATGACTTCGGCGCCATTCCCGGCACGTCGTACTCCGAAGCCGTTGGCGATGACGATGCGATCAAGAGCACGGAGCTTGGCATTCGCAATCTCAAGCGCCTGATGCCCACCGTGCTCTCGGCCACCACGCAGGAGCTCGACGACGTCTCGTACACGAAGGAGGCGTACAACCGCCTCTTCGGACAGTTCACCACCGAGCTGCGCCACGTCGCCGCGATTCCGGGTTCGTCCACGGGGCAGGAGAAGTACGGCTCGCAGACGGGTGCGCGCTTCACGCCCACGCCGCGCGCACGACAGAAGGCCGCCGTCGCCTTCCTGCAGGCACAGATCTTCACCACGCCCACGTGGCTCATCGATCCGGAGCTGCTGCGTCGCCTCGAGCCCGATGGCGCGCTCTCGCGCATCAACAGCGCGCAGCGTGGCATTCTCGCGTCGCTCATGGCCGACGATCGCCTCGCCCGCCTCGTGGAGTACGAGGCGCTGCCCGGCACGCGCGATGTGTACCCGATGCCCGAGTACCTGAGCGACGTGCGCACCGGCATCTGGCGTGAACTGTCGAACAGCAGCGTGCGCGTGGATGCGTATCGCCGCGGGCTGCAGCGGAGCTACGTGGAGCTCGTGGCCGCCAAGCTGAACGCCAACCCGTCCACCACGCCGCGCATCTCCAGCTCGGCGCAGACGGGACAGAGCTTCACGGCGCCTTCGCGCGGCAGCACCGACATCAAGGCCATGCTGCGTCAGGAGCTGCGCACGCTCGACGGCCAGCTGGCCGCGGCGCAGGGCCGCGCAGCTGATGCGATGACGCGCGCGCACATCGCGGAAGCACGGTTCCAGATCAAGCAGGTGCTCGAGCCGAAGTAACGACGACTGCTGCAACAGACAATGCGCCCCGGAGCTCGTGTGAGATCCGGGGCGCGTTGTGCATCCGAGAGCGTGCCGTGCGCCGTTACGCGTCGCCGAGTACCTCGGCGCCGAGCAGCAGGCCCACCACGATGCTCAGTACGGCTGCGCCAATGCGAATCCACCGCGCGGTCTGTTCGCTGCGCCGCGACGCCAGGCCGGTCGCCGCACCGGCCATGAGCGACGCGATCGACATGCCCAGCACTGTGCCCACGCCAAACGCCGCGAGATAGCCGGCCTGCACGAACACGCGGGACGACGCCGCGATGAGCAGCACGATCACCGCGCCGCTCCCGGCCAGTCCGTGCACGACGCCGAAGCCGAGCGCGCCCGTGGCGGTGCGCACGGCCACCGACGATACGCTGTTCTTCCGGCGCCCTTCGAGCAGCAGCGTCCACGCACCGAGTACGACGAGCAGAACCGCGACGCCCAACTCTGCGGTGGCAAAGAAGCGTTCGGGGATGCCCACCCCGATTACGATGAGCAGCGTGGCCACCACCCCGATGCTGACGGTGTGGCCAACTCCCCACACCACGCCCAGTCGTGCGGCGCGCGTCCACGCTTCTTCGCGCGTGGCGAGGGTGGTCACGGCTGCCAGATGGTCGGGCTCGAACGCGTGGCGAAAGCCGACCACAAAACCAATGGTGGTGGCCGGCAAGAGAAACTCCATCATGCGAGATTCGCGGGAGAAAAGGTGAGATCGGCATGCGCAGCTACGAGCGCCTGCCCGAGGGCCAGCCCGCCGTCGTTGGGAGGTACGATGTGATGCTGCAGCACCGAAACGCCAGCCTCGGCCAGCCGTGACGAAACGAGCCCCTGCAGCAGGCGATTCTGAAACACGCCGCCGCTGAGGCCGACCGGCAGCGCACCACGCGGTGTGCGCAGCCGGAGCGCTGTCTGCACGATCGCCTCGGCGAGCGTGGCGTGCACGTGATACGCGATTAGCCGCGGGTCGCGCGAGGCCAGCACGTCGGCGATCAGCGCTCGTACCATGGGCAGCGGGTCGATGGTGAGAAACCCGGTGCTCGATTCGTGCAGCGCCACGACATACCGATCGCCTTCGCCGCGCGTTCCCACATGCTGCCGCGCCAGCACTTCGAACTCGATCGCCGCCTGTCCTTCGTAGCTCACGGTCTGTCGCCCACCCGCGAGCGCCGCGCATGCATCGAGCAGACGTCCGGCGCTCGAGGTCTGCACCGTGCCTAGCGACCGCTCCAACTGCGTGGCGAGCACGTTGCGCGCCGTGTTGTCGTACGCTCGCACCGGCGCGAGCGCTTCGTGCCACGGCAGACCGAGTGCGTGCAGCAGTGCCAGCGCCACACGGGACGGATGCCGCACCGCACTGTCGCCGCCCGGTAGCGAGAACGGGCGCAGCGACGCGACTCGCTCGGCACGCCGATAGTCGCCGATCAGTGCTTCACCGCCCCAGATGCTGCCATCTGGCCCGTAGCCCGTGCCGTCGAAGGTGAACACCAGCGCGGAGGTCTCCACCGAGATGGCATGCTCCGCGAGCAGCGACGCGAGGTGCGCATGATGATGCTGCACCGGAATGCACGGCAGGCCACGCGCGGCGGCGTACTCGCGGGCCCATCGCGATGAGAGGTAGCCCGGGTGCAGATCGCACGCGACACGCGCGGGCGTGATGTCATGCAAGCGCAGCATGTGGTCGGCGTTGCGCGCGAGCGCCTCGAGCGTGAGCGGGTCACCCACGTCGCCGAGATGCGACGAGAGCACGGCGTACCGGTTCCGCGTAATGGCGAGGGTGGACTTGAGCTCGGCACCGACGGCAAGCACCGACGCACGGCCGACCATGTCGTTCGACAGCATCACCGGCAGCGGCGCGTAGCCCCGAGAACGTCTGATCGGTTGCTCCGTGCCGTCGTCCATGCACTGCACCACCGAATCATCACACGGCACCGCGATGGGACGATCGTGCGCGAGGATGCCGTCCACCAGCGGCAACAGTCGTTCACGCGCGTCGGCATCATCCCACGCGATCGGTTCGTCGGCGAGGTTTCCGCTGGTGCACACCAGTGGCCCGTCGGCGGCGAGCAGTGCATACAGCGGCGTATACGGCAGCATCACACCGATCGTCTCGGCGCCGGGCGCGAGTGTGTCGGGCAGCAGCGAATCGGCACGACGGGTGAGCAGCACGATCGGATGAGCCGGCGACTGCAGCAGCGCGCGCTCGGCGTCGGACACGATGGCGAACGATTCGATCGTCGCCATACAGTCGGCCAATAAGGCCAGCGGCTTGTGCGGGCGTCGCTTGCGATCGCGCAGCCGCTGCACCGTTTCCGACTGCATTGCGTCACAGACGAGGTGATAGCCCCCGAGGCCCTTCACGGCGAGAATGGCGCCCGCGCGCAGCGCCTGCTGCGCAGCGACCAGCGCCGAGTCGCCCCACGTATCCGCAGCACCGGGCGCACTCCACACGAGTGCCGGCCCACACGCCGCACACGCGTTCGGCTGCGCGTGAAAACGACGGCTCGTGGGATCGTCGTATTCCTGCTGACACGTCGAGCACATGCGAAAGTCGGCCATGGTGGTGCGTGACCGGTCGTACGGCATGTCCTCGATGATGGTGTAGCGCGGTCCACACTGCGTGCAGTTGAGAAACGGGAAATGGAACCGTCGATCGCTCGGATCATGAAACTCGCGCCAACAGTCGGCGCAGGTGGCCAGGTCGGGGGAGACCGGCACCGTACCGCCCGCTCGAGGGACACTCGGCACGATCACAAAGCCGCTCGTGGGTTGGGGCGCGCACGGCTGCACGCTCACCTCGAGCACGGTGGAGGCCGACGGTGCCTCGGTCACGAGGGCGGCGCAGAACGACTCGACCGCGTGAAGCGCACCCTGCACCTCCACATGCACGCCGTCATCGTCGTTGCCCACAAACCCCACGAGGTCATGGGCGACGGCCAACCGATGCACGAAGGGGCGAAAGCCCACCCCCTGCACGACCCCGCGCACACGGACGAGCCGGCGAACGGCTGGCGGCGGGGAGGCGGCGATTGGGGAGTACATGAAGCAGGGAGCATGCGCCTCGGTCACGAATCGCGGGAATAGCATGTTCATGCCATAACGCATCCGGGGTCCGGACCCTACCATAGCGGCAACCACCTACCCCCCAGTGGAGACACCCTCGATGGGAATCGCCATGCCCCCAGCGCCCAGCGCCGCGTCCGAGCAGTTGCTGGCCCGCCTCGGGGAGGACAAAACGGTTGACGCCCTCAACCGGCTGCTCGACCGACTTGAAGTCATCACCTTTGTCGCCGACGCGCTCGACGGCTTCCTCGCGCGCGCCAATGTGGTGGCCGAGAGCGTCGCAGAAAGCGTGGCGGACATGCGAAAGCTGACGGGTGACGGTACCCCGACCGGCAACGTCATCGATCGGATTCCGTCGCTTGCCCGAGCCGGCGTGCAGTTGGCCGACGTGGCGGACACCCCGGCCTTTCAGCGCCTCGTCAGCTCGGGGTTGCTCGAAAAGCTCGGCGACGACAAGACGATCGAGTCGATCAAGCAGGTGCTGGACCGTCTCGAGCTGGCCTCCTTCACGCTCGAAGCGATCGACGGCTTCCTCAAGCGCAGCAACGAAATTTCGCACGCGCTCTCCGACGACGTGGAAGACCTGCGCATCGCCACACAGCCGGACGTGCTCAAGTTCAAGGAGGTGCTCGAGGCGCTCCCCCCGCTCATCACCGCGGGACAGACGCTCATGAAGTCGGGCATGCTCGAGCCGCGCACCGTCGCCGTGCTCGGTCAGGTGGGACGGTCCGCCGCGCAGTCGTTCGACGAAGCGCAGGGCAACGGCAAGGACGCGCGCCCAATTGGCATCCTGAGCTTGCTGGGCGCGCTGAAGGACCCCGACGTCAACCGGGCGATCTCCTTCGGCCTGCGGGTCGCGAAGTCGTACGGCCAGTCGCTCGACAAGGCGAAGTAGCGCGTGCACGAGCTGTCCATTGCGCACGGCATCGTAGAGGTCGTCACAGAGGCCGCGCGGGCTGCAGGTGCCAACTCGGTGACCGCAGTGCATCTTCGCATCGGGAAACTCGCAGGCGTCGAAGCCGGCGCGCTGGAGTTCTCGTACGAACTGGTTACTGAACGCACGATGCTGGCGGGATCCCGCCTGGTCATCGAGGAGCTGCCCGTGGTCATCTACTGTGCCACCTGCCGCGCGAATCAGGAGCTGCCCGGCGTGCAGCGCTTCCGCTGCCCGTCGTGCGACACGCCCAGCGGCGAGATTCGACAGGGCCGTGAACTGGAAGTTGCTTCGATCGAAATCGGCGACGCCGCGGTGGTGCCCGCATGACGGCGCCCACCACGCGCATCGTGGAGGTGCGCGCCGGCATTCTCAAGAAGAATGACGAACTCGCGCGCGCTCTGCGCCAGCGTTTCGAGGCGTCGGGCACCTTTGTGGTCAACCTCGTATCGAGCCCCGGCACCGGCAAGACGGCGTTTCTGGAACGGACGTTGCGCGAGCTGCTCGACCGCGGTGTGCGCGTGGCCGCGCTCGTGGGTGACCTCGAGACGGACAACGATGCGCAGCGTCTCGCCCGAAGTGGCGCACCGGCGCGACAGATCAACACGCACGGGCGCTGCCATCTCGAAGCAGAGATGATCGATTCGTTCCTCGGCGAGTGGGCGCTCGACGATCTGGACGTGCTCTTCATCGAGAACGTCGGCAATCTCGTGTGCCCCGCATCGTACGATCTCGGCGAGGCGTTGCGCGTGGCGATGCTGAGCGTCACGGAGGGCGAGGACAAGCCGCTCAAATACCCCACCATGTTCAACTCGGCCGATGTCGCCGTGATCACGAAGATCGACTTGGCCGAGGCGTGCGAGTTCGATCATGCGGCGGCGCGTGCGTCGATCGAATCGGTTCGGCCGGGGATGGAGGTGGTCGACGTGTCAGCGCGGCGTGGTACCGGGATGGACACGTGGTACGCCCTCCTCGAGACGCGACGTGCCGTCTGGCGGACGCAGCATGACCTGGACATGATTGCGTCGCCCTTGCCGGTGACGGCGGGTGCGATCTCGGCGCCGTGACATGAGCGGTACGTCGGCGCGTCGCCCCGATGAGTCTTCACCGGACGACGTGCGATCGATCTCACCACCAAGTGCGGAACGCTCCGGCCAGCTGCTCGAAGCGCTGCACAGCGTGGCGCACCTCGTCGCGCGCGAGCCGGATAGCGACACGCTCTTTCGCGAGCTCGCGCCGGTACTTGCGGGCGCGATGCGTGCGTCCGTCGCTGCCGTCGCGCCGCTGGTCGAAAACACGATCGGCGAGCTGGTCCTCGCGGGCGAGGTGCCAGCCGAGTTGCAACCGGTGCTGGCACGCTCCCTCGCGTGGGTGGGACAGCGACGCCAGCGCATGATCGTCAGCGATCCGAGTGATGTGTTGCCCGGAACGCAGACGGCACTGCGTGATACGCCATGGCAGGACGTGCTGCTGGTGCCTGTGCTGCACCACGCCGGCCATGCCACCGCCGCACTGTTCGTCGCCGATCGGCACGATGGCGATCCGTTCCAACCGACTGACGTGCGGCTGCTCGAAACGATTGCCGAGCAGGTGGTGGTGGGCGTTGATCGCGCGCAGCTGTTTGGGCGTCTCGACGAGTGGTCACGCACGCTGGAGGCGCTGCTCACGTTCAGCGCAAGCGTGCATCGGCATGCCGAAGCGGAGCCACTGGTGAACGATGTGGTGGAGCACGCGGCGCGATTCCTCAAGGCCGATGGTGGCCGCGCCGGCATCGTGCACACCGATGCCAACGGGTCGAGTGCGCTGGTCTCGACCGGCTACTGGCAGTCCGGCGCCTGGTACCGCGAGCCGCGACGCTGGCGTGTTGGCGAAGGCATCGCCGGCCGTGTGTTCGAGCACGAGTTTCCGTATCTCACGGCCGACTACGCCTCCGATCCACTGGGCGATCCGGCGTTGCAGGCGCACGGGACCGTGCATCACGCGCTCGCGATTCCCATCAAGGATACCGGGCACGCCGTCATCGGCTTTTTCGAGCTGCATCGCGGTCCCGATCGCGCCCCGTTCACGTGGAATGAGGCCGGTTTTCTCGAATCGCTCGCCGACATGACCGCCATGGCGATCGAGAACTCCCGCCTGATGACCGAACTGGCACTCAAGAACTACGAAATCCGACAGCTGTTCGCACGGCACGCCGAACGGCTGGAGGAAGAACGGCAGCACATTGCGCGTGAACTGCACGACGAGGCCGGCCAGGCGCTCGTTGGTGTGAAGCTGTCGCTGCAGGCGCTGTCGCGGGCCATCCCTGACGGGCTGCCCACCGTGAAGACGCCACTCGATGAGCTGCGATTGCAGGTGAATCAGGCCACCGCACGGTTGCGGCAGCTCGCGCGTCGCTTGCGACCGCCGGCACTCGACCAGCACGGACTCACGGTCGCCCTGTCGCAGCTCACCCACGAACTCGAAGAACGCTCCGGGATGTCGATCACGCTCGACACCGCGTGGCTACCGGAACGGCGTTCCCCCGTGCTCGAGACCGCGCTCTTTCGCATCACGCAGGAAGCGCTCACGAACGTGGCGGCGCACGCCCGCGCCTCGCAGGTGATGGTACAGATCGGCGAATGCGAACGCGCGATGTGGCTGCACATTACCGACGACGGCTGTGGCTTCGACACGCAGCAGCAGAGCCATGGACTGGGGCTGCGCGGCATTGCCGAGCGCGTACATGTGCTTGGCGGCGAGCTCCGCCTCGACTCCACGAACGAGCGCGGTACGCGGCTGCTCGTGCGTCTGCCGATCAGCTGATGCCTCGCCCGCGTCTGGTGTTGGTGGACGATCACGCCCTTGTGCGTCGAGGGCTCGCCGTGCTGCTGCGCACCGACGGCCGGTGCGACGTGGTCGGTGAGGCAGGCAGCGGGGAAGCCGGGCTCGACGCGATCCGGGCGCACACCCCCGACCTCGTGATCCTCGATCTCTCCATGCCCGGTATCGACGGGCTCGAAACGCTGCGGCGCATTCGCCAGCAGCCTGGCTCGCCGCGCGTGCTGATCCTCACCATGCACGACGAAGCGCATCTGGTGGCACAGGCGCTCAACGATGGTGCCGACGGCTACCTGCTCAAGGACTCCATGGACGACGAACTTTTTCAGGCCATCGAGGGTGTGCTGCGGGGCCAGAAGTACGTCGCCGGCGCCATCGATCGGGCGCGACTGCACGAGGTGATGTGTCGCCCGACCACACTCACCGCACGTGAACGTGAAGTCCTGCAACTGATTGCGAACGGCCACACTACGCAGGAAGTCGCGGAGCAGCTGCACATCTCGCCGCACACCGCCACTCGACACCGGGCCAACCTCATGCAGAAGCTGGACGCGCACAATCAGGTCGAACTGGTCCGTGTCGCCGCCAGCCGCGGATTGATCGTGCTGCAGGGTGCGCGTGCCGGGTTGGAGCCTACCTAGTTCTTGCTATTGTCGGTCGTTGTTCCGAGTCGCAACATGGCCGAGATCCTCCCATCCCCCCACCACCCCGCGGAGAACCGCGGCAGGAGACCTCCCCAATGGCAACGGTCCTGTGGCTGCAGGGCGGCGCGTGTTCCGGCAACACGATGTCGTTCCTCAACGCCGAAGAGCCGAGCGCGTGCGATCTGGTGACCGATTTCGGCATCGAGATCCTCTGGCACCCTTCGCTCGGCCTCGAGATGGGCGAACCCGTCAAGGAGATGCTGCGCGATCTCGCGAGCGGCAAGCGACAGCTCGACATCTTCGTGTTCGAGGGCACGGTCATCCTCGGCCCGAACAAGAGCGGTCGCTTCAACATGTTCGCCGACCGGCCCATGAAGGACTGGGTGGCGGAGCTCTCGGCACAGGCCGGCGCCGTGGTGGCGCTGGGTGACTGCGCCTGCTGGGGCGGCATTCCGGCCACCGAACCCAACCCGGTGGACAACGTCGGACTGCAGTACCTCAAGCGCGCGCACGGCGGCTTCCTGGGCGCCGAGTTCAAGTCGAAGTGGGGACTGCCGGTGGTGAACATTCCCGGCTGCCCGGCGCACCCCGATTGGGTGACGCAGATTCTGGTGGCCATCTCGGCCGGCCGCGCCGGCGACATCGCCCTCGACGACCTGCAGCGTCCGGTCACGTTCTTCAAGACGTTCACGCAGACCGGCTGCACGCGCGTGCAGTACTTCGAGTACAAGCAGAGCACGATGGAGTTCGGCCAGGGCACGCGTCAGGGCTGCCTGTTCTACGAGCTGGGGTGCCGCGGTCCCATGACGCACTCGCCGTGCAACCGCATTCTGTGGAACCGGCAGTCGTCCAAGACGCGCGCCGGCATGCCCTGCACCGGCTGCACCGAACCCGAGTTTCCGTTCCACGATCTCAAGCCGGGCACGGTGTTCAAGACCCAGAAGGTGAGCGGCACGATTCCGAAGGAGGTGCCCACCGGCACCGATCACGTGTCGTACATGGCACACGCCGCTGCTGCGCGCATCGCCGCGCCGAAGTGGACCAAGGAAGACATGTTCGTCGTCTGAGCCGCGGCTCCGACTTCCCCCACCCCGTCTCATCCGACTCATGGCTACCGCGATTCAACCCTCGTCGTCCGACCTGCGGATCAGTCCGCTCGGTCGTGTCGAAGGCGACCTCGACCTCCGTGTCACCCTGCGCGACGGTGTCGTCACCGACGCGTGGACCGAAGCCAGCATGTTTCGCGGCTTCGAAATCATCCTGCGCGGCAAGGATCCGCAGGCCGGCCTCATCGTCACGCCGCGCATCTGCGGCATCTGCGGTGGTTCGCACCTGTACAAGTCCGCCTACGCGCTCGACACGGCGTGGAAGACGCACGTGCCGCGCAACGCGACGCTGGTGCGCAACATCGCACAGGCGTGCGAGACGCTGCTGTCGATTCCACGCTGGTTTTACGCGCTGTTCGTCATTGACCTCTGCAACAAGAAGTACGCGCACCTGCCTGAGTACGACGAGGTCGTGCGTCGTTTCTCGCCGTTCGTGGGCACCAGCTTCGAGCCCGGCGTGACACTTTCCGCCAAGCCGGTGGAAGTCTACGCCATCTTCGGTGGGCAGTGGCCGCACTCGAGCTTCATGATCCCCGGCGGCGTGATGTGCGCCCCCACGCTCAGCGACGTCACGCGCTCCATCTCCATTCTGGAGTACTGGAAGCGCGAATGGCTCGAGAAGCAGTGGCTGGGCTGCTCGGTGGAGAAGTGGATGTCGCTCAAGTCCTGGAACGACATGCTGGCCTGGGCCGACGAGAACGATGCGCAGCGCAACTCCGACTGCGGCCTGTTCATTCGCTTCGCCCAGCGCGCCGGTCTCGACACGTACGGACAGGGCGTGGGCTCGTACCTCGCCACGGGCACCTATTTTCAGCCCGAGCTGTATGAGAACCCCACGGTGGATGGCCGCAACGACGCGCTCATCAACCGCTCCGGCATCTACGATGGCCAAGGGTTCCACGACTTCGACCATCTGAACGTGCGCGAGGATACGGCGCACTCCTTCTACAAGGGCGACAAGTCGCTGCATCCGTGGCAGGGCGAAACCGATCCCATCGATCCGCTCGACGGGCACAAGCAGGGCAAGTACTCCTGGTCCAAGTCGCCGCGCTACGACGTGCCCGGCAAGGGCGCCATGCCGCTGGAGGCGGGCCCGCTGGCCCGTCAGGTGATCGCCGGACGTCCCGGCGCCGCGAGCCACCAGGACTACGACCCGCTCATCCTCGACGCCATCAACACGGTGGGCCCGAGCGTGTTCGTGCGTGTCATGGCGCGCATGCACGAGGCGCCCAAGTACTTCCAGCTCGCCCGTCGCTGGCTCGACGAGCTCGACCTGCACGATCGCTTCTATACCAAGCCGGTGGAGCTCGAGTCCGGTCGCGGCTTCGGCGCCACCGAAGCGGCGCGCGGGTCGCTCGCCGACTGGATCGTGCTCTCCGACGGCAAGATCGAGAACTACCAGGTCATCACGCCCACGGCGTGGAACATCGGCCCGCGTGACCGCCTGGGTCGTCACGGCCCCATGGAGCAGTCGTTCATTGGCGCCGAAGTGCAGAACCCCACCGATCCCATCGAGATGGGACACGTGGCCCGCTCCTTCGATTCCTGTCTCGTGTGCACGGTGCACGCGTACGACGAGAAGACCGGCAAGGAGCTCTCCCGCTTCCGCATCGGCGAAATGGGATGAATGACCCTGTGCACACGCTCATCGTCGGCTGCGGAAACCTCCTCCGCGGCGACGATGCAGTGGGCCCCGTCCTCGTGCGGCACCTCTGGGAACAGGGGCTGCCGCACGGTGTGCGTTGTGCCGATGGCGGCACCGGTGGTATGGACGTGGGCTTCCAGATGCGCGGCGTGCCACACGTCGTCATTGTGGATGCCTGTCGGAGCGGCTCCGAACCAGGAGCGATCTTCCGCCTCGACGGCACCGATGTGGAACACCTGCCACCGCTGGCCGGCATCAACCTGCACGCATTCCGGTGGGATCACGCGCTCGCCTTCGCGCGCTGGGCACTCAAGGACGAGTATCCGGCGCGCGTGGACGTGTGGCTCATCGAGGCCGAACAGTTCGATCCGGGGCAGCCGCTCACGCCAGCCGTTGAGGCGTCCATGCACACGGTGATCGCACACATGATGCGCGAAATCGCCGAAGCCAACGCACCACTGGTGGCCACCTCGGCGGGACCCGACGCATGAACGAGCACGTGGCGTGCGCGGTCGAACTCACCTCGAGCGGCTATCTCGTGCTCGACGCGAACGTCGCACGCACGTTTTTCCCAAACGACACGCTGCTGCTGTTTCCCAAACCGCGCGAGCTGTGGCTGCTTCCCACGCGCGGCGCTGGCGGCGGTGGCCTGCTGCTCAAGCAACGCAATCCGGTTGGTGACCGCGCCGTCCTCGTGCGCGAAGTGCTCGGCGATGCGCTCCCGGTTGGACAGCTCCCCGCCATTTGGGACGATGGCCAAGGCGCGCTGCGTGTCGCGTTGCTGCCGGCGGATGCCCTCGCGTGATGTCGATACCCGCACCAGACGGTCCGCTCGATCCGAGTCCGGTCCTTGCCGTGTCCGCCCGCGTGGTCCCCGAGCAGGGACGATGGGCGGTGTACCTCGATGTTGTGCTCATGCCCGACAAACCGGACCATGTCGAGGCCAAGCGCATCGGTGACTACGAGTCACGCGCACGCGCTGAGAGCGTGGCCGCGTGGATGACTCGCACTGCCAATCGCACTGCACCACCTTCGCACGGCTTCTGAATCTCGGTTTCGCTCGGCTCTCCTCTTCGCAGACTCCCGCCTCTACCGATCCATGATTTCCCAGCCGCAACCGCTCGGCATTTTCCCCTTCCCCGCTGGTCAACTTCTACTGCCCGAGCTCGTGGACAGCGCGCACGCGCTCGCCGATGTCGCGCGCGCGGAGCTGATGGCCGGACGTATCCCGGAGGCCTGGCCCGTTGAGTGGGCCGCGTTCGAACACGCGCTCGCCGATGATCGCGACGCCGCGATCGCCGCTGCGCGACGGGATACCTCCCCCATTGGTGCGTACAACCGGTTCGTGCTCGAGGGAGACGCCGACGCGCTGGCCTCGGTCCTCGCGTCGGACGATCCGACACTCGCCGCGCTGGCAACGCTCGCCGCCTATGTGCAGGGGCAAGCGGACGACCTGCCGCCGCTCGAGGGCTTGCGTGGCGAGCTGCGGGCGAACGTACTGCTCGCGCACGCCGCTGCCGCCATGGAGCGTCACGACAACGCGCTCGCCACGCGTGCACTCGATCAGGCAATCGAGGCCGCGGAATCGGTGTCGCCGGTGCTCGCGGCCATTGTGCTGTCGCAGCGCGTGTCACTTCCCGCCACCGAGGCCGAGCAGGAAGCCTGCTGGCGTCGCGCGATCGCGCTCGCTGGTGATTCACCATTGCCGGGCCTGCTCGCCGACCTGCGCTTCGGCCTCGCGGTGCTGCTGCACCAGCAAGCCGACACCGATCGCAGCAAGCTCGTGGAAGCGGTCCAGCTCTATCAGCTCGCACTGCAGGCCGGCATCACGCGCGAAGATCGCCCGGAGCTGTGGGCGCAGATCCAGTCCAACCTCGGCCTCGCGTTCGTCTCGATGCCCATGAGCGATGCCGGTGCCAAGCTGCGGCACGCCGTCGCGATCCAGGCATTCCGCGAAGCGCTGCACGTGTACACGCGCGAGACGCACCCCGATGCGTGGGCCAGCACCATGCTCAACATGGCCAATGCCATGCAGTATCTGCCGTCGTCGCATCCGAAGGAGAACCTCATGGACGCCGTCACGGCGTACGAGGAGCTGCTGAGTGTGCGTACGCGTGCACACGATCCGCTCGGCTACGCGCGCATTCTCGCCAATCAGGGCACCGCGCTTGCGCATCTGGGCATCTTCGCCCCGGCGACCGAGAAGCTCACCGAAGCGCACAAGCTGCTGCACTGGTACAATGAGGCCGACGCCGCCGATCAGCTGCTCCACCAGCTCGAAGCGATCAACGTGCAGCTGGCCGCCGTGGAGGCGAACTGATGGACGCGCACGCTCGGCAGCAATTCGACTTTCTGCTCAACGCGGCCATCGAACGGTTCGTGGAACGGTGCGAGCAGCGATGCGGTGGCCCGGTGCCGGCGCTGGCGCGGCTGCGCGACGATCCGAACGCCGAGGGCGTGTGGGTGGACGAGTTCGTGCAGGCGCTGTTCCGCGATTTCCTGCTCGATTCTGCGGACGGCGCTGCGTTCGTGCTGCAGGCGCTCGCGCGCCGTCCGGTGCCGGTGATCACGACGCCGGCCAACTCGATCGGCGATTTCATGCAGCGCCTCGCCGAGCAGGCCTTCGCGCAGGTGCTGGCCCGCAAGACCGAAGAGGCGCTCGAACAGCGTCTCGCCTTCCAGGTGACCGACTGATGACGGCTCCGACCGCACCTGCGCCCGCCACCCCAGCTGCTGCGCCTACACTCACCGAGCGCGCCGAAGCGATCGAACGCGCCCTGCTCGACGTGCAGGGCATGCCGATCGACCATCGGACGCGAGCGCTCGCGCTCAAGACGGCGCTCGAAGCGTTTCACAAGGATGCGCTGATCACCATCGTGCGCACGCTCAAGGCCGATCCGCGTGGCAAGGAGCTGCTGCTCGAACTCGTGGATGATCAGGGGGTGTACGCCCTGTTCGCGCTGCATGGCATCGTGAAGGCCGATGTGCGCACACGCGTGGCCGCCGTGATCGAGAATCTGCGGCCGTACACGCAGTCGCACGGCGGTGATGTCACGCTCGTTGATGTGAAGGGCGATACGCTCTACGTGCGCCTCTCCGGTGCGTGCAACGGCTGCAGCATGTCGTCCGTGACGCTGCGCAACGGCGTAGAGGAAGCGCTCAAGGAGCAGGTGCCCGAGATCACGCGCATTGAAGTGGTGCCCAACGAACCGGACGCTCCTGCCTTCGTACCGCTCAAGCGCGCCGCGGTAGGCGACGGATGGATCGACGGTCCATCGGCCGCCGAGCTGTCGGCCAATGCGCCGTTTCGTTTTGAACTCGCCGATGGCCGCAGTGTGGTGCTGCTGCAGGTCGCCGACGGCGTACGCGCCTGGTGGAACGCCTGCGCGCATCTCGGGCTCCCCATCGACGGCGGCCGCATCGATCGCGAGGCCGGCACCATCACCTGTCCGTGGCATGGTTTCCGCTTCGACTGCGCCACGGGTGAGTGCCTCACGGCGCCGCAGGCACAGCTTGAGGGCGTGCCGGTGCGTGTGGTGGATGGTCGCGTGCAGCTGCGCCCGGAGAAGTGAGCATGCGACCGCTCGTGCGCATGGGTGCCGAGTCGCCCTTCGGGCTGGCGCTCCCGTCGGCGCAGCCCACGGCCTCGCAGCTGTATGCGCCGCGTGGGGTATGGTTCGATGATCACACGCTCATCGTGTGCGACTCGGGCAACCATCGCGTCCTCATCTGGCACGGTATTCCCGGCGAGGATGGGGTGAACGCGGATGTCGTGCTGGGGCAGCCCGATTTCACCAGCGAAGGGCCAGCGGCCGGTGGTCAGTCGTATGCCAACGGACTGCACCTGCCCACCGCCGTATTCGTAGTGGACGGCAAACTCATCGTGGCCGACGCATGGCATCATCGGCTGCTCGTGTGGAACTCGATTCCGACACGCTCCGGCGAACCGCCCGTGTACGCCATCGGTCAGCCGTCGCTCGCGGATGTGGCGCCCAACCAGGGCGGTGCCGTGTCGGCCAGCACGCTGTATTGGCCGTATGGCGCAGCCGTAGTGGGCAATCGGTTCTGGATCGCCGACACCGGCAATCGACGCGTGCTCGGCTGGGAGAGTGTCCCAGAACCAGGCGAGCCGGCGCAGATCGTGCTCGGCCAGCCGGACCTGTCGCATAACGACGAGAATCGCGGCGGCGAACCGAGTGCCTGCTCCTTCCGCTGGCCGCACGCCATCACGGGTGATGCCGATACGCTGTTCGTTGCCGATGCTGGTAACCACCGCGTTGTCGGCTACACCCCCATGCCCACGGTGGACCGCAACGCGGATCTGCTGCTCGGACAGCGCGCCTTTCACGAAAACATCGAACTGCCGCACCGTGCGCAGGGCGCACACCGGCTGCGCTTTCCGTACGCGGTGTCGCAGAGTGGCGACACGCTGGCCGTGGCCGACACGGCGAACAATCGCGTACTGCTCTGGGATGGCGTGCCGCGCCACGGACTGCAGCGTCCCGCCGATCGCGTGATCGGGCAGCACGACTTCGATGCCGCTGGCGAAAACCGGTGGAAGTTCGTGGGCCCCGACACGCTGTGCTGGCCCTACGGCATCTGGTTGCATGGCGATCGGCTTGCCATTGCCGACTCCGGCAACAACCGCGTCATGCTCTGGGATGTCTCGTCCAGCCCCGCTCTCCCGTCGTCGGCGGAGGTCTCCGCCTCCGCCCTTTCTCCTGCAGGAGTCTGATCATGTGTCTCGCCGTTCCCGGCCGCATCGCCGACATCTTCGAAGAGCATGGCACGCGCATGGCGCGTCTCGACTTCGGCGGCATTCAGAAAACGGTGTGCCTGGCCTATTTGCCCGACGCGGTCGTGGGGGACTACGCGATCGTGCACGTGGGCTTCGCGATCAGTCGCATCGACGAAGCGTCCGCCATGGAAACGCTGCGCCACTTCCGTGAGCTTGGCATTCTGGAAGAGGAGCTCGGCGAGGTGGCCGATCACGAGTACTCGGCGCCCACGCCCTGCCCGCTGCCGACATGAAGTACCTCACCGAGTTCCGCGACGGCGCGATTGCGCAGCGCATTGCGGCCGAGATCCGTCAGATCACCACGCGGCCGTGGGCGATCATGGAAGTGTGCGGCGGGCAGACGCACAGCATCCTGCGCAACGGCATCGACCAGCTGCTGCCGCCGGAGATCGAGCTCATTCACGGACCGGGCTGCCCGGTGTGCGTGACGCCGCTCGAGATGATCGACAAGGCGCTCGCCATTGCCGCGCGCCCCGAGGTGATCTTCTGCTCCTTCGGTGACATGCTGCGCGTGCCGGGTACCGATCGCGACCTCTTTCGCGTGAAGAGTGAAGGCGGTGATGTGCGCGTGGTGTATTCCCCGCTCGACGCCGTGGCACTGGCGCGCAAGCATCCGGACCGGCAGGTGGTGTTCTTCGGCATCGGCTTCGAGACCACCGCACCGGCCAACGCGATGGCGGTGCACCTGGCGAAGAAGGAGGGGCTGAAGAACTTCTCCATGCTCGTGTCGCATGTGCTCGTGCCACCCGCCATCGACGCGATCATGCGCTCGCCCACCAACCGCGTGCAGGCGTTTCTCGCCGCCGGCCATGTGTGCAGCGTGATGGGCTTCTGGCAGTATCCGCCGCTGGCCTCACAGCATGCCGTGCCGATCGTGATCACCGGCTTCGAGCCGCTCGATGTGCTTGAAGGCATTCGCTGCACCGTGCGTCAGCTGGAGTCGGGCGAAGCGCGCGTGGAGAACGCGTATGCGCGCGTGGTCACGTTCGATGGCAACCAGCCGGCGCAGGCGCTGCTCGAGGAAGTGTTTGCCGTGACTGACCGTGCCTGGCGCGGCATTGGCGTGATTCCGAAAAGCGGCTGGCGCCTGAGCGATGCCTACGCCGACTACGACGCCGAACATCGCTTCGATGTGCGCGACATTCGCACGGTGGAATCGCCGAAGTGTCGAGCCGGTGAGGTGCTGCAAGGCTCCATCAAACCCACCGATTGCGGTGCGTTCGGCAGCGAGTGCACACCGCGCACGCCGCTCGGGGCCACGATGGTATCGAGCGAGGGCGCGTGTGCGGCGTACTTCAACTACGGCCGCGTGGTGCAACTCGAGCGGGTGAGCGCATGATCGACACGGAAACCGTCACGCCATCAGCGCCATCGTTCAGCGACTGGGCGTGTCCGCTGCCGCTCCGCGACTACCCCACCATCGTGCTCGGGCACGGGGGTGGTGGGCAGCTCTCGGCGGAGTTGGTGGAGCACCTCTTTCTTCCGGCGTTCGGCACCGCCGACGCAGCGTCGCTGAGCGACAGCACCGTGCTCACGCTGCCCGGAACGCGTGTGGCGTACTCCACCGATTCGTTCGTGGTCAAGCCACTCATCTTTCCCGGCGGCAGCATTGGCACACTCGCGGTGCACGGCACGGTGAATGATCTGGCCATGAGTGGCGCCACGCCGCTCGTGCTCAGCGCGGGCTTCATTCTCGAAGAAGGGCTGCCCATGGCCACGCTCGCGCGCATCGTCCAGGACATGGGCGCGGCGGCGCGCGAAGCCGGCGTGCGTATCGTCACTGGCGATACCAAGGTGGTGGAACGCGGCAAGGGGGACGGCATCTACATCAACACCTCCGGCATTGGCGTGGTACCGGCGGGGCGGGACATCGGCCCGTCGCGCGTGCGCACGGGTGATGTGGTGCTGGTGAGCGGCACCATTGGTGATCACGGCATGGCGATCATGAGCCAGCGTGAGGGGCTCGAGTTCGAGACCACGATCACCAGCGACTCGGCGGCGCTGCACACACTCGTGGCCGAGCTGCTCGTGGCGGCGCCGGGCACGCGCGCGCTTCGTGATCCGACGCGCGGTGGCGTGGCCTCGTCGCTGAACGAAATCGCGCGGGCGTCCAACGTGGGGATCGTGGTGGATGAAGAGAAGGTGCCGGTGCGCGGGCCGGTGCGGGCGGCGTGCGAACTGCTGGGACTCGATCCCTTCTTCGTGGCCAACGAAGGCAAGCTGATTGCGATCGTGCCCGCCGCGGAGGCCGAGGCCGCGCTGGCGGCCATGCAGGCCCATCCGCTGGGACGTGATGCCGCGATCATCGGCGCTGCGGTCGAGACGCACCCCGGCATGCTCGTGAGCCGCACGGGAATCGGTGCGCGGCGCGTAATCACCATGCAGATCGGGGAGCAGCTGCCGCGGATCTGCTGATCGGGGCACGCCCGTCACCGTTCGGTCACGCACGGTTGGTGGGCAGTTGTTCGTGGCTTGGGTGCCACGTAGCGTTCTCGGCATGACTGCAACCGTGATCTCGGCATGACCGCACACCAGACGGCGGGCGCCGGCGCAGCGCCCGTCCCGCCCGACGACAGCAAGGGCCTCGGCTTCTTCGGCCGCTATCTCACCATCTGGGTGGCGCTATGCATCGTGGCCGGCGTGGCCATCGGCCAGTGGCTGCCCGCCGTACCTGCCACGCTCTCCCGCTTCACATATGCGCAGGTGAACCTGCCGGTGGCCGTGCTCATCTGGGCCATGATCTTTCCCATGATGCTGCAGGTGGACTTTGCCAGCATCATGAATGTGCGCAAGCAGCCGCGCGGGTTGGCGATCACGCTGGTCACCAACTGGCTGGTGAAACCGTTCACCATGTTCCTGTTCGCGTGGCTGTTCCTGCAGGTGCTCTTCGCGCCGTTCATTGAAGAGGGGCTGGCGCGCGAGTACGTAGCGGGCGCGATTCTGCTGGGAGCCGCGCCCTGCACCGCCATGGTGTTCGTGTGGAGCTACCTCACGCGCGGCGATGCGGCGTACACGCTGGTGCAGGTGGCGATCAATGACCTGATCATGCTCTTCGCGTTTGCGCCCATCGTGCTGCTGCTGCTCGGCTTGGGAGACATCACCGTGCCGTACGATACCGTGGTGCTCTCGGTGGTGCTCTACATCGTGATTCCGCTCGCTGCCGGTGTGGTGGTGCGCCGCTGGCTGATGCACGCGCGCGGTGAGGCGTGGTTCACCGCGTCCTTCCTGCCGCGTCTCGGGCCCGTCACCATTGTGGGGCTGCTGCTCACCCTGATTCTGCTCTTCTCGTTCCAGGGCGAGGTGATTCTGGGCAACCCGCTGCACATTGCGCTCATCGCCGTTCCGCTCATCATCCAGACGCTGTTCATCTTCGGCGTGGCGTACGGGTGGGCACGGGCATGGAAGGTGCCGCACGCCGTCGCCGCGCCCGCGGCACTGATCGGCGCGAGCAACTTCTTCGAGCTGGCCGTGGCGGCGGCCATCGTGCTCTTCGGACTGGAATCGGGTGCCGCACTCGCCACGGTGGTGGGCGTGCTCGTGGAGGTGCCGGTGATGCTGCTGCTGGTGCGGTTTGCGAACGCCACCCGCGGGCAGTTCCCGGCGGCAGCCGTCTCGGTCACCGCCTAGATTCGAACGGAGACCACCGCCCCGTCACCCTCGCCGTCCCGCCATGCTCTCCAAGCTGCCACGCTGGGTTGAAGTGGGCGGGTTCTGGCTGGCGGCGATTGCGGGGGCGGTGAACGCGATCGGGTTGCTCGGCTTCCGCCACGAGGCCGTGTCGCACGTCACGGGCACGTCGTCGCTGCTCAGTCTGGCGGTCGCGCGCGGTGAAGTGGCCGATGCGCTGCATCTGCTGCTAATCGTGCTCGCGTTCCTGGCCGGCGCGATCATCAGCGGGGCACTCACGGGCAACGCCTCGCTGCAGCTGGGACGACGCTACGGGGCCGCCCTCCTACTCGAGGCGGCGCTGCTCGCACTGGCCGCCATGGCCCTCGCGCGCGGCTCCGACACGGGGCACCTACTCGCGTCCGCCGCGTGCGGGCTGCAGAATGCGATGGTGAGCACCTACAGCGGCGCCCTCGTGCGCACTACACACCTCACCGGGCTGGTAACCGACATCGGCACCATGCTCGGCGCGCGCCTGCGCGGGCAGCTGCTCGACCGGCGACGCGTGCTGCTCTACGTCATTCTGATGAGCGGCTTTCTCGTCGGTGGTGTGGCTGGTGCCATGGCCTACGCGCGCGTTGGTGCGAACGCGCTCCTGCTCCCCGCGTTCGGCGCACTGGCGTTGGCCGGAGCGTACGATGTCGTGCGGCGGCGGCAGGCGCCCGTGACGCTGCTGTTGCTCATGCTCGTGACGGGCGTCGGCTGTGCCGGCGAGTCGGACTCGACGCCCCCCGTGCCCACCGCCTCGCTCTTCGATTGGGCCAGCCGCGTGGACACGCTGTCCGGTGAGTATTCGCGCGTGGTGCGAGCGGCGGAGTTTCACGATTCACTGCTCGTGTTCGGGGACCTTCGCGAGCAGCTGCTGTGGCGCGTGAACCTGCGTACAGGGGAGCGGGATACGATCGGGCGACGTGGCGGGGGTCCGGGGGAGTTCGAGCGCATCGGGTGGGTGGCGCGTGTGCACGCCGACTCGGTTGCGGTCTTCAACGGGTCAGCGACGCGGTCGTTTCCCGTGCTGCACGTCGCGACAGGACGCGGGCGCACGCTCCAGCTGCTGGACCCGGGTGATCAATCGGGAATGGATGGCACGCTTCGCTTCATGGCGGCGCCGTACCTGAGCGCGGGCGACACGCTCGGCCATGTCTACGGTTCGCCCACCATGAGTCCAGGCACCTTGGACAGCGCGACGCGACGTCTCACGACACAACCGCTCACGATGCTTCGGCTCCTGCGCTACTCGATTCGTGGCGGCGCCGTGGACACCCTGCTGACATTCCCGCGTGGCTATGTCGCCCCACTCTCAGATCGGGACGACGCCGGCCGATGGGTGACGCGGATCGGACTCGATGCCTACGCTCCCGTCAACGGATGGTCGGTGCGCGGTGACGGCGTGGTGCTGCGCGCCGACGCGTCCACGTACACGCTCGCGCTGCACAACCGCAATGGCGATTCGACGAAGGCGCTGCGCATCCCGTTCGGACCCATCGCCGTCACGGACAGCGGGTGGCAGGCCTATCTCACCGGTGCGCGCGCCCGCTACCGAATGATGTTCGCGTCGCAGATGAACGCGCTGTCGAACACGCTCGGACGCGCCGTCGCCCCGCCGCCGGAATCCGCCATCGAGGAGCCGGAGCAGCCCGCAACGCTGCCTGCCCTTGCTCTGGATGGTGGCATGAAGGAGATGCATGTCGTGGGGTCGCACGCCTGGATCCCCGTCCACGTCGGCCAGAACACCAGCGAACCCGGCTGGGACCACATCAACCTCGACACCGGCGAGCGCCTGGGCCGCTACACGCTCCCTCTCCAACACCGCCTCTTGCTCGCCACCGCGCAGGGGGCGTACGTGGTGCGTGTTGACGACGACGACCTGGAGCATCTCATGCTCCTGCGTCCCCCCGCCCCGTGACCCACCCCGCATGACGCCCTCCGGCGAGACACCGAACCGTCCCCCGCTCGTTCGCCATCTCGGATTGATCGGCCTGGCCGCCACCGGCATCTGCTCCATGCTCGGTGCGGCGATCAACACCATTCCGTTCACCATGCAGCGCAACGTGCCGGGCATCGACGGCTTCGTGCTGCCGGCCTTCCTGCTCGCCGCGATCCCCGCGCTGCTCTCCGCGCTCGCCTACGCGGCGCTCGCCTCCGCCATGCCACGCGCCGGCGGGAGCTACATCTACGCGTCGCGCGGGCTCTCACCGTACCTCGGTTTCGTCGCCTCGTTCTCGCAGTGGTTCGGGTTGTCCATCGCCATCGGCGTGGTGTCGTACATCATCCCCGCGTTCCTGCGCGACGTCGCCACGCCACTCGGACTCACCGAACTCGCAAACATATTCGACGGACCCGTCGGCCGGCCGCTCATCGCCCTCGCCATTCTCTGGACGTTCGTGCTGGTGAACCTGCGCGGCACGCAGCTGTACGAGAAGCTGCTCATTCCGCTCATGGTGCTCATGTTCGTACTCGGCGGTGTGGTGATTGTGGCAGGCTTCGCGCACAATCACACCGACTTTGCCGCCGCACTGCTGGCGCGCGAAGGACGCACCGTGCCTGAGGTCGCCCGCAGCGCGCCAGGCTTCATGACCTTGCTCGCCGCCACGCCCGTGCTCTTCGCATCCTTCATCGGCTTCGATTCGATCGCGCAAGCCGGTGGCGAAGCGCGCAACCCCTCGCGCAACCTGCCGCTCGCCATCGGCATCGCGGTGATCGCCGTGGGCGCGTACTACATGCTCTTCACGGCGGCAGTGTATCACGCCGTGCCGTGGCAGTACGTCGCCGAGCAGGCGCTCGTACGCGATGTCACGGCGCCAGGCCTGCTCAGCTACCTGCTGTCGCCCGCGTGGACCGTGGCCATTGTCGCCGGCGCGGCCGTGGCGCTCATCAACGACCTGCCGGCCATGCTGCTGGCCGTCTCGCGCCTCATGTTCGCCTGGTCCGACGACGGCATCTTTCCGCGCATGTTCGCGCGCGTGCACCCCACGTGGCGTACGCCCCACCTCGCCATCATCGCGAGCGGCGTCGTCGCCTCGCTGTCCATCGTGGGCAGCCATCTCGCCGGCGACTTCTTTCTCGGCGTGGACATCCTGGTGACGTCCATGCTCGTGACCTATGCGCTCATGGCCCTCACCGTGCTCACACTGCCCGGTCGCAACGCGGCACTGGCGCAACAGGTCACGGTGATGCGCTCTGCTGCGCTGCGCGTGCCCGTGGCCATCGCCGCGCTGCTGCTCACGAGCGGCCTGCTCGTGGTGCAGGTAATCAAGGACCTCAGCGCCACCGCGAGTGCCTGGTACTTCCACTCCACGCCGGTGTGGGTGATCGTGCTGGTGGCCGCGTCGCTGATTCACTGGCGCGAGCGCCGCACCCTCGAGCGTGACGGCGTCGATGTGCGCGCCCGGTTCGCGGTGCTTCCTCCCGAATGATCTTCACCACTGTTCGCGACCTTCGCACGAGTTCCCATGACCGTTGAACGCCATACACTCGCTCCCGGCCTCACCATCAGCCGAGTGCTCACCGGCCTCTGGCAGGTTGCCGACCTCGAACGGGACGGACGAACACTCGATCACGACGTGGCGGCCGCAGCCATGGGTGATTACGCCGCGCGTGGTCTCACCACCTTCGACATGGCCGATCACTACGGCTCAGCCGAACTGATCGCCGGCCGCTTTGCGGGTGGAGACACACCGCGCGACGATGTGCAGCTGCTCACCAAGTGGGTGCCGACACCGGGACCGCTGACACGCAATGATGTGCGCACCAACGTGCAGCGCGCGCTCGATCGCCTGCAGCGTGAACGCGTGGACCTCATGCAGTTCCACGCATGGAACTACGCCGATCCCTCGTGGCTCGACGCGCTCTTCTGGCTCGACGAGCTGCGTGCCGACGGACTCATCGGCCAGCTCGGCCTCACCAACACCGACACCGCGCATCTGCGCATCGCGCGTGCCAGCGGCATTCCGATCGTCTCGAATCAGGTGTGCTGGTCGCTGCTCGACACGCGCCCCCGTGCTCGCATGGCCGCCTACGCGATGCAGCAAGGCGTGTCGTTGCTGGCGTACGGCACCGTGGCCGGTGGCTTCCTGAGCGATCGCTGGCTCGATCGCGCCGAGCCAGACTGGGACGCACTCGAAACGTGGTCACAGATGAAGTACGGTCGATTCGTGCGCACCGCCGGCGGTTGGGACGGCCTGCAGCGCGTACTGCGCGCCGCGCGCACCGTCGCGGATCGTCATGGTGTGTCGATCACCAACGTGGCCTGTCGCTACGTGCTGGAGCAGCCGTCGGTTGGTGGGATCATCGTGGGTGCGCGGCTCGGCAGCAGCGAACACATCGACGATACGCTGCGACTCTTTTCGTTCTCGCTCTCCGACGCGGATCACGCCGAGCTCGAGGCCGCGGTCGCACGGCTCGAGACGCTGCCGGGCGAGCCCGGCGACGAGTATCGGGTGCCGCCGTTTCTCACCGCGTCCGGTGACCTCAGTCATCATGTGGCGTCGTTCCCGGCGCCGTATCCCGTACAGGTGGACGCGAACGGTCGTTCGCGTGTGCTCTCGGGCACGGTGTGGGAGCGCGACGCCGGCTATGCGCGCGCGGTGCGGGTGGGCAATCAGATCACCGTCTCGGGCACCACCGCCACACACGGTGCGCGCCTCATCGGCGGCACCGACCCCGCCGCGCAGGCGCATGCGGTCATCGACAAGCTCGCTGGGTCGCTGCAGGCGCTCGGCAGCAACCTCGAGGATGTGGTGCGCACCCGCATCTTCGTGAGCGACATTGCGCACTGGGAGCCGGTAGCTCGCGTGCACGGTGAGCGGTTCGGGCACATTCAGCCGGCGAACACGCTCGTGCAAGCGCCGCTGGTGGGCGACGAATATCTCGTGGAGATCGAAGCCGATGCCATCGTGAGTGAGCCGTAACCCGCGCGCCACCGCATTCCCCACTCGACTTCACCCCGGCTGCCTCATGATTCGATCACGATTCCCCGTCTTGTGTATGGCGATCAGCCTCGCGTTCGCGTTCTCGGCGAGCGCTCAGCCACCCGCCCTCGGCACTCGCCTCGACGCACACCTCGAATCACGTCGCGACGCCAACGCGCAGGCACTCGCCGAGATCGCCGCCATTCGCTCGCCCTCGGGCGAGGAGCGCGAACGTGCGCAATGGGTCGCCGATCGCATGCGCACGATCGGACTCGCGGATGTCACCGTCGACACCATGCCCAACGCCATCGGTCGCCTGCGCGGTTCACTCCCCGATGGACAGCGACGAGCAGTCGTATTCGTCTCCACGCTCGACGATCTCGCCACGGTGGCAGCGCATCAGGCCAGTGCGCCGCGCAAGCCGTACGTTCAAGGCGACCGCGTGATCGGCCCTGGCAGCAACACGTCCAGCACCACCATCGCCATGCTCGCCGCCGCCGAGGCGCTCATTGCGGCGGGCGTGCGCCCCGAACACGACCTCATCTTCGCCGCTGTGGCGCAGGAAGAGACCGGGCTGCTCGGCATGAAGGCGCTCTACGCCGACTGGCGTTCACGCGCTGACGCCTTCGTGGACGTGCTCGGCGATGGACGATCGATCACCTACGGCGCGCTCGGCATTCACTGGTGGCGGGTGTGGGCGTATCACACGGGTGGACATTCGCTCACCGGTGGCCTCCCCAATGTGAATCAGGGGATCGCACGCGCGGTGGATCGCATTCTGTCGTTGCCGCAGCCGGCGGCGAACACGCGTACCGTGATGAACGTGTCCATGCTGCAGTCCGGCGACGTGTTCAATCGCAAGCCGGACAGCGCGTGGTTCTCGCTGGATATCCGCTCGCTGCACGCCGACCAGATCGCGCGCAACGAAGCGGCGGTGCGCGAGATTCTGGCGCAGGTGAGCACCGAGACCGGCACGCGCTTCGACATGCGCGCCGTGCAGCTCACGGGCGGCGGCCAGATTGCCGGCGCCGACACGTCGCGACTGGTGCGCTCGTCGGTGGCCATCGCACGCGAGCTCGGGCTCACGCCAACGCTTGGCAACGCCGGCTCCGCCAACCTCAACGTGGCCATTGCCGGCGGCACGCTGGCCATCGGCCTCGGTGGCGAGCGTGGCGGCGCACGGGTCGAGCCAGGCGAGTTCGCCGATCTCTCGGCGATGCAGCGTACGGCGCGGCACGTGGCGCGACTGGCGGCGGTGATGGGCAGCAGGCCGGCCGGCGGGCGCTGATCGGCTGCGAACACGGGCGGCCCGTCGGGCGTTCACTCGTCATGCCTCACGCGACGGACCCCAATACCGCCTACCTCCCGATCGACCGTACCATCGGCAACACGCCGTTGGTGCGGTTGCAGCGACTGCCCGGCCCGCACGGCGCAGCGCGCGGCAACATCATTCTCGGCAAACTCGAGGGAAACAACCCCGGCGGCTCCGTAAAGGACCGCCCGGTGTACTCCATGATTCGCCGCGCCGAAGAGCGCGGGGAGATCGCGCCCGGCGATCGCCTCATTGAAGCCACCAGCGGCAACACGGGGATCGCGCTCGCGATGATCGCGGCCATGAAGGGCTACCGCATGACGCTCATCATGCCCGACAACGCGAGTCTCGAGCGCCAGACCTCCATGCGCGCGTACGGCGCCGAGCTGATTCTCACACCAGCCGCACAGGGCGGCATGGAGTACGCACGCGACGTGGCCGCCGAGATGGCAGCGCGCGGTGAAGGGCGCGTGCTCGATCAGTTCGCCAACCCCGACAATCCGCGCGCGCACTACGAAACCACCGGACCGGAAATCTGGCGTGACACCGAGGGGCGCATCACGCACTTCGTGAGCGCAATGGGCACCACGGGCACCATCATGGGCGCGGGCCGCTACCTCAAGGAGCAGAACCCGGCGATCACGATCGTGGGCGCGCAACCGGCCGAAGGCTCGCAGATTCCCGGCATTCGCAAGTGGGGCGCGGCCTATCAGCCCCGCATCTTCGAACCGGCGCGTGTCGATCGCACCGAATCCATCTCCCAGACCGAAGCCGAATCGATGGCTCACCGCCTTGCCGACGCCGAGGGGATCTTCTGCGGTCCGTCCGCCGCCGGCGCGTGTGCGATCGCCCTGCGCATCGCAGCCGAGGTGCAAGACGCCACGATCGTGTTCATCGTGTGTGATCGGGGCGACCGCTATCTCAGCACTGGCCTGTTCGGCTGATGACGTGTGCTGCGCGCGACGCGTCCACGCGCGAAATTGCGCAATGACATTTTCTCCCGTGATTCGAACCGTGCGCGTGGCGGTGGTGCAGGCGGCGCCTGTGGCATTCAACCTCGCCGCCACCCTCGATCGGGTGCAGCAGCTCACGGCCAACGCCGCCGCACAGGGCGCCGAACTCGTCCTCTTCCCTGAGGCGTTCGTCAGCGCGTACCCACGCGGCCTCACATTCGGCAGCGTCATCGGCAGCCGCAGCGATGCAGGGCGCGCGTGGTACGAGCGGTACTGGGCCTCGAGCGTAGACCTGTCAGGCCCGCATGCACAGCAGCTGGGCGCGATCGCACAAGCACACGCTGTGCATCTCGTCGTTGGCGTCATCGAACGCGCGGGCGGCTCGTTGTACTGCAGCGTGTGCACGTTTGCGCCAAACGGCGCACTGCTCGCGACGCACCGCAAGCTCATCCCCACGGCCGCTGAACGCATCGTCTGGGCGCAGGGCGACGGCGCCTCGGTGCGTGGCGTACCCAGCGCGGTCGGCGTGCTGGGTACGGCCATCTGCTGGGAGAACTACATGCCACTGCTGCGCACCGCGCTGTACGAGGACGGCGTGCAGCTGTGGCTCGCGCCCACCGCCGACAGCCGCGAATCGTGGACTGCCAGTATGCAGCACATTGCCATGGAAGGTCGTTGCTTTGTGCTGTCGGCCAACCAGTTTGCGCAGCGGCACGATTATCCGGAAGACTATCCGCTCGATCCCGACGTTGGTGCCGATACTGTCATGACGCGCGGCGGGAGCTGCATCGTCAACCCGTATGGGGCGCTGCTCGCGGGCCCGATGTACGATACCGAGGCGCTGCTCGTCGTTGAATTGGATCTCTCGGAGACCGTACGCGCCAAGCTCGATCTGGACGTCACGGGGCACTATGCGCGCCCGGATGTGTTGCAGCTCATGCGACGGCAGGCGGGAGCCTCGCACACACACGATTCGTCAACGCACGCACACCTTGCCGCCTCGTGACCCTGTGATCAGGTTTGCTGTCAGCCCGATAGTCAATGCGCTTCCCGAGTCCATGAGCATGTCGTGATGCAGCAGAACGAAACGGTGCGCGCACGCTACAACGTGCGCGAGTCGGGATCCGGCACCACACCGATGCTCTTTGCGCATGGGTTTGGCTGTGATCAGGCCATGTGGCGGTTTGTGGCGCCGCACTTCGAGGCCACGCACCGCGTGGTGCGCTTCGACTATCCCGGGCATGGCGACGGCGCGCTCGACGCGTTCGACCCCGCCCGTCACGCCACGCTGCACGGCTACACCGACGATCTGCTCACCGTGTGCGAAGCACTCGAGCTGTCCGACGTCGTGCTCGTAGCGCATTCGGTCAGCGCCACCGTCGCGTTGCTCGCGGCACAGCGCGCGCCCGAGCGCTTTGCGCGATTGGTGCTCATCGGGCCGTCGCCGTGCTATACCAACGAGCCGCCGGACTATCTCGGCGGTTTCGAGCGTGCCGACCTCGAAGGCATGGTCGATCTCATGCACACGAACTTCACCGCGTGGGCGGGCGCACTCGCGCCGGTGATTGCCGGCAATCCGGACGAACCGGAGCATGCGCACGAGCTCGAGGCCAGCTTCTGCCGCACCGATCACGCCGTCGCCTGCACCTTCGCGAAGGCCACCTTTCTGTCTGATCACCGCGCCGATCTGGGCGGTGTCACCACGCCGGCGCTGGTGTTGCAGTGCAGCGACGACGTGATCGCGCCGGAGACCGTGGGGCGCTACGTGGCCTCGCAGCTGCCGAGGAGCACGTTTTATCACATGGCGGCCTCTGGTCACTGCCCGCATCTCACGCACCCGGCAGAAACGATTGCCGCGATTACGCACTATCTGGCGCTGCCGCCCGGAGTGCCACTCCCCATGGGCGGCCGATGATCGCCACGACGCGTCAGCTGGACTCATCCTTCGAGTCATCAGCGTGCGCGTTGGTGCTGTGCGATCCGGACGGCACGATCCGGGACGCCAATCCGCTGCTGAGCCACTGGACGGGGAAGGATCGAGACGACCTGAACGGCCTCCCCTTCGCCCGCCTGCTCGCTCCGTCCAGCGCGTTGCTGTTCGAGCTGCAGCTCCGACCGCGCCTCGCCCTCGGCCAGCGCATCGACGGCGCGCTCGTCACGGTCGTCGCTCATGGCACGCCGTCGATTTCTGCCGTACTGAGCGCCGTCCAGCGCGACGACGGCGCATTCGATCTCGCGCTCATGAGCGTGCGCGAGCGCGAGGCCTTCGAGGAGTCGCTGCGCCGTGCCCACGCAGAAACGGAGACTGCACGCGCGGCGCTGGCGAACACCGCGCGCGCACTGCGCGAAAGCGAAGCGCTGGTGCGTGCGCAGTTCGCCGCCACGCCGCTCCCCACGCTGGTCTGGCGGCGCGATGCCGCGGGGCACTTTCTGCTCGACAGTCACAACGCGATTGCGGCGCAACTGTTCAGCGAACCGCCCGGCATCGGAGGTCTTGACGCCGCGCTGGCCTTCGGTGCAGCGACAGCGCCCATCGAGGCCATGCACGAGGCCATCACCACGCGCGACGTGATCGAGTTGGAGCTGGAAGAGGCGCCACGGAGTATCGGCACGGCACGATGTCTCGTGATCACGCTTGGCCCGCTGCCCCCCGACCGCGTGGTGATGCATGTGCGCGACGTCACCCGCGAACGTGCCATTGAAGCCCAGCAGCGGCACGGCTTCAAGATGCAGGCGCTGGGGCAACTCGTGGCCGGCATTGCACACGAGTTCAACAATGTGCTCTCCGTCATCTCGGGCAACCTCGAACTCATGCGCGGCGAGCTCGATGAACTCGTGCCACCCGGACACCAGATTCGCGAGGACGCCGACACGATTCAGGACGCGACGCGACGCGCCGTCGGTCTCGTGTCGCAACTGCTCGCGTTCGGCGGGAGACAACCTGTCGCGCCCAGACGACTCGACCTCCACGAGCTGCTCAAGGCGAGCGAGCGCCTGCTCCGTCCGGTCGTCGGACGCACCATCACCTGGCAGCTGCAGCTCGACGATGCACCCGCCTGGGTGCGCGCCGATCGTGACCAGCTCATGCAAGTCATCACCAACCTCGTGATCAACGCGCGTGATGCCGTACACGAGCACGCTGCCGGGGGCACCATCACCATCCGCACCGGCTGGGAACAGTTGCCCGACCCGAAGCTGAAGCTCAGCCAGGTGCTCGCCCCCGGCCGATATCTCCGCGTCTCGGTGCAGGATACCGGCATCGGCATGAGCGATGAGGTGCGCAGTCGCGCCTTCGAGCCGTTCTTTACCACCAAGCCGGTTGGGCATGGCACCGGACTCGGCCTCTCGACCATCTACGGCATCGTGCGCGAACTCGGCGGCGTGGCCGAAATCGATAGCGCGTCAGGCAATGGCACCACCGTGTGGTTGCTCCTGCCCGACGCCTCCGCATCGGCGGACGCATGATCGGATCACTCGCGCTGGTCGCCCCCCTGCTCCTGCAACTCGAAGAGCCGACAACACGCTTCATGGGCAGCGGCGTGCCAAAGGGCGCCGTCATCATCGTGACGTCCATCATGATGTACGTGCTGCCCACGCTGCTCGCGTTCAAGCGCGACCGGCACAAGAAGTGGCGCATCGCCGCGATCAATCTGCTGCTTGGCTGGACGCTGATCGGCTGGGTGGTGGCGATGATCATGACGTACGCCTACGAACCGCCACGCGACGGGGAGCCGCCCGATACCGAGCGTGTCCCCGGCACGCCACGCGCTTAGTTCACAGCCCGCCAGTGACCGATGCACGCTCGCGGTGGCTCGCCTATCGGCGCACACAGCCACCACCACCGCCGCGCACCCGAATCGACATTGCCGCCCGCGGCCTCACGTTCGCCGTGTGGCATACACCACCCGTGCCCGGCACCACGCCCCTGGTGTGCGTAAACGGTGGCCTGCTCTTCGATCACAGTCTGTTGTGGCCGGCCCTCGCGTCGCTGGCGCACACACGCCAACTCTGGCTGTACGACCAGCGGGGGCGCGGTGCGTCCACCGCCGCTCCGGGCGCCGCCGCGTCGCGCATCGAGTTCGATGCCGGTGATCTCGTGGCACTGCGACAGGCCCTCGGCGTCGCGCGCTGGGATGTCCTCGGTCACTCGTGGGGCGGTGGCATTGCCATGCTCACCGCCGCGCTCGACCCGCTCGGCGTGCGTCGTCTGGTGCTCGCCAACGCGGTGGGCGTCACGAGTCGGTGGCTGCGTCCACTGCATGAGGCCGGCATCGCACGCCTGCAGGCGCAGGGGCATCACGACGCGGCCGCGCGACTGAGTGCCATGGGGGTGGATGCGCTGCACGCGCCTGTCCCCGAGGCGCACGCCGACTACACGCAAGCCTACTTCCCCGCGTGGTTCGCCGATCCGGCGTTCGCGCGCGGCGTCGTTCCACCGCGGGCCCTGAGCGTCACGGGCGCACACGTCGTCGCGCGCCTCCGACGCGAAGGCTACGACTGGACGGAGCGACTCGGTGCCCTCCGTGCCTCCACGCTCGTCCTTCATGGCAGCGAGGACGTGCTCCCGCTCGCCGAAGCGGCGAACACCGCGCGCGTGCTCGCTCGAACCGGGGTGTCGGTGCAGTTCACGCCGCTCGCCGGCGCTGGTCACAATCCGTTCTGGGAAGCACCGACTGCGTTTTTCGACTCGGTGCTCGCGTTCCTGTCGTCCCCCGATCCACCAGAGCAGGCTCCACCCGATCCCTGACGCCACATGAAGGTCGCCGATGGACTCCTCGTTGCCATGGTCGCCTCACTCGCCACGTTCGTGGCGGTGCAGAGCGGTGCCTACCCGGCAGGCGAATCGGCGACTCGCACGGCGATGACGTTCGACGGGCGCGTTGGCCGTACCGAACGCGACGCCGCGGTACGTGAGTCGGCAGCTGGCGCACTCGCCGCCGGCCCCGCCGAAGAGCGCCGCAGTGGGGCCCCGGTGTTCGTGGCCGATGTGCCGCGCGCCACGACATGGCCGGCCGCCGAGCTGCGGCGTCACCTGCGACAGAGCGAGTCAGGCACGTACATCGCCACGCTCCTGCAGGCGCGCGATTCCGTGCTCACCCGATGGCCCGACCGCGTGTTGGCGCCGCTGCGCGTCTGGATCGGCGACGGCGGCGCACTTGACGGCTGGGATCCACTTTTTCCGCGCGCTGTGCGCGATGCGTTCGACGAGTGGGCAAGCGCGGACATCCCGATGCGCTTCACCTTCGTGCGCGACTCGGCCACGGCCGACGTGCACGTGCACTTCGTGGAGCAGTTTGCACAAGGCATCAGCGGTCGCACGATCTGGAGTCGCGACGATGCGTGGTGGCTCGTCGCCGGTCAGATCGAACTCGCCCTGTTGCACCCACGCGGCGATGCGGTCACCATGCCGCAGTTGCGTTCGATCGCGCTGCACGAAATCGGGCACCTGCTCGGCCTCGATCATGTGGACGACCCCACACACATCATGGCGCCGCGCGTACGTGCGCGCGAACTCAGCGACGCCGATCGTGCGACGGTGCGCCTCCTCTACTCGGTGCCCGCGGGCAGTACGCGCGACTGACATGCGCGCTGGCCGCTCACCACGTCATCGTCACGGTGCGTTCAGGAGCATCATTGCGCACCACGCGCAGGGCAATGCTGCGTGCGTCCGCACCCAACTCGAGCGCCAGACGTACGTCCTCTACTCGGCGAACGGCCCGTCCGTTCGCACTGCGAATCACATCGCCCTCGCGAAGCCCCGCCACTGACGCCGGCGTACCACGCAGCACCTGCATCACCAGCACGCCCTCGGGCAACGACAGCGCGGCCCGGAACTCTGCGCCAAGCGAGCGTAGCTGCGCCCCTCCCACCATGGCGTCGTCCGCGTTCGCAAAGATCGTGAGCATCACCGGCGGCGATGGCGCGACGGCCGCGAGCTCGGACACGCGACTCACCCCACGCGGCTGCAATGCCGTACGACGACTGGAATCACTGCCGCCACGTACCGTGGCCACACCACGCAGCCCCTCCGGCATGCTCTGTTCGAAGAACCATTCCCCGGGCATCGCCGACACCGACGCCGCGGTCGCCATGCCCGCGACGCGCCCCGTCATCGATTCCGCCGTGGGCGCGGCAGCAGCCAACGCTGCCTCGGTCTCCGCTACCCGCACCATGGTGGCCGTCCCCTGCATGGCACGCGCGTAGGCGCGCACCGGCACCGGTGCCGCACTCGCCGCAACCCGGACGGTGGTCTCACGCGTGCGACCGTCGCGACGGGTTCGCACGCGCACATTCGCATCGGGCGCGAGCAGCGCGGAATAGTCCACCATGCCCACCCGCACATCGCGCCCATTGAACGCGATGATCGTGTCACCCGCCGAAAGGCCTGCGCGTTCGGCCGGTGAGCCCGGGTCAACCGCTTCCACGACCGGGTAATCGCAATAGCTCACGATGTAACCGGACTGCAGTGACGTGCGCAGCGGCACGCTCGAAATCGTCACGCCGAAATAGCCCTTGCGTGCCGACACCGGCGTCCCAACCACCCGACGCAGCGCCGACTCCACAATCACTTCGACACTCGGCGTGAGTTGCCGTACACGCGCGTCGACCAATCGTCGGGTGTCCATATCCGTCGGTGCCAGATCACGCCGCGGTGCCGCGAGCACGACTCGCTCGAGCACGCGCGCGAGCGAGTCGACTTCCCGCCGCACCAACTCGAGCGTTCGACGGTTGCTGGACGACGCCGGACGCACCGTTTCCAAGCGCGACGCGGCCTCGAGATCGCTGCGCATGCGCAGCAGCGCCAAGCCTTCGGGCAACCGCGCGAGACTCGCGCCCTCGCGCGCCTCCTTCACGCACAGGTTGTCGGCCCCCACACTGGTGAGCGTCACGCGCCCCGTTGACCGCATGCCGCCCTGCTGCGCTTGAACCCCATCGGTCGCAAACATCGCCAGCGCAGCACCACCCGCGACCGTGCGCATCACACGCCGCGCGCGCATCAGAAGCTCTCCATCACGCGATCCACCGGCAACGCCGCGCCCAGCTGGCGCAGCGTCGCTTCACGCGCGGTGTAGGCCGAGAGGTAGTACTGGTTGAGCACCGGGTCCTGCGGCGCCTCGTACAGGCCATCGCGTGACGCCGTGAGCATCTGCTCGAGCGCGGCCAGTCGCGCGCGAATCAACGATTGCGCGTTCACCGTGGTGTCATTCGACGCCAGCCAGAACGAGGCACGTTCGTAGTCGCGCTGCGCCCGATCGAGCACAGCCGAGGCTTCCGCGACGGAGGCGAACTCGCGCTCCGCCGAAACCGTCGCCGTGGACGACAGGGGCACCGGCTCGCTCGGCCCCAACGACACGCCGGCGCTCATGCGCCCCACCGCCGCACCACACACGAGCAGCGCCGCGGCCGCCGCCGAACGCGCCCACCACGGCGCGCCCGCCCGACGCATGGCCTGTGGCGCGGGCGCCGCCATCAGCCCCTCCGCACGCAGCGCCGTCGCCAACGACTCCCACTCGGTGAGCCGCGGCACGTCGAGACGAGCGGGGGCCGTGGCCTGCGATCCGGCCAGATCCGCCAACTGGGCGAATGCCTCCTGCTCGCGCCGACAGGCGAGGCACGTCGCCAGATGCGCCAGCTCCTCAGGTGAGGGGGCGTCATGATCAAGCGCCGCCAGGCGCTCCAACTCAAGATGTGGCATACCCGCGTTCCGCAGTATCGTCGGAGACATCGATCAACGGCGCCAGCAGACGACGAAGCTTGGCGCGCGCCTTGAACAGCTGTGATTTGGAGCCGCCCGCGGTGATCCCCAGCTCGCTGGCAATCTCCTCGTGCGTGTACCCTTCCACGTCGTGCAGATAGAACACCGTACGCGCACCGGGCGCGAGCTGCTGACATGCCTCATTGATTGACGCTGCCAGCATGGAGCGCATCCCCTCGTCGTGCGCCACCGTGACCGTGTGCTCCTCGATCGGTGATTCCACGGCGGCCAATCGCCGCGTGCGCCGCAGCGCGTTCAGCGACCGATTCACCGCGACGCGATGCAACCACGTGCTGAACTTGGAGTCGCCACGCCACGACGGTAGCGCCCGGAAGATCTGAATCCAGACTTCCTGAGCGAGGTCTTGTGCAAGATCGGGATCGCCGGCGAGGCGGGAGACGATCGCGTCCACGTGCGCGCTGTGCGTGTTCCACAGCAGGCGCATGGCGCGCTCGTCCCCGTCGATCGCGCGGCGTACGAGGGCGGCGTCGGTCTCCATAGGATCTCCCAATCTGACACGCATTCCCACGGAAGGGTTGCCGCGTTGCTCCGTCTGCGCCTGCGGGCGTCGGCAACCAATTTGCCGATCCGGGGTTGGAACCTTGACGGGCCGTGGTCCTACCCGCAGTGTGACAGTACGCACCATGGCGCGCACTGAACGGTTACCTCTCCCCTGCCGATACTGTCAGCAGGCAGGAGGCAGTGTGCGTTTGATCGGAAGCGCTCCCGCTTTGGGCTGTTCCGCGTGGGCTCCTCCCCGCGTCGTTGGCGTCCTGCACCACCCTCCGGGCCCACACCGTGATCCTGCTCTCGGCTTTCCTGCTCTTCGCCAACCCGTTCGACGCGCCCGAGTCGGCGTATCGCATGGGCGGCGGATTGCCCGTTGTGGCACCGGGCGTGGTGGGCATGTCGGCCGAACGGCTCAGCGCCATCGACCGCGTCGTGGAGCGTGGCGTCACCGCTGGGGGTTTCCCGGGCGCCGCCGTCGTGGTGGGGCGCAAGGGCTACGCGGTCTGGTCGCGTGGCATCGGCACGCTCGACTGGCGGGAGGGGAGTGCCCGCGTCGACCCCGCCGAAACCGTCTACGATCTGGCGTCGCTCACGAAAGTGGTGGCCACCACCACCGCGATCATGGTGCTGTACGATGAGGGGAAGGTCGCGCTCGACGCGCCGATCGCCCGCTACCTCCCAGCCTTCGGGACGGCGGGCAACCGCGGCGCCGTCACCGTCGCCCATCTGCTCACGCACCGCGCCGGCCTGCCCGCGGGGCTCGAGCTGTGGCGCCGGTACAATAGCGTCGCAGCCGCACGGGCGGCTGTACTGGCCGCTCCGCTTCGCAATACGCCCGGCGCCGTCTATGAGTATTCCGACCTCGGCCCCATGCTGCTCTCGTTCATCGTCGAGGCCGTGTCCGGCCAGTCGTTCGATGCCTTCACGCAGGAGCGCATCTTCACCCCGCTCGGCATGACGCAAACGGCGTTCAACCCCTCTTTGCGCGAACTGAGCCGGATCGCACCGACTGAGGTCTCCCCGCCCCGCGGCTATCCGCTGCGTGGCGAGGTGCACGACGAGAACGCCTATCGGCTCGGCGGCGTCTCCGGTCACGCTGGCCTCTTCAGCACCGCGGCGGATCTCTCGGTCTTCGCCCAGATGCTGCTGCAAGGTGGGATCTACGGCAACGCGCGTATCGTCTCCGACAGCACCGTGGCGCGCTTCACCGCCCGCACCGCCGGTCGTCGCGCCCTCGGCTGGGACACCTGCGCTGGGGAAGGCGGTTGCGGCCAGTACCTCACCAGCCGCGCCTACGGGCACACGGGCTACACCGGAACGTCGCTCTGGATCGACCCCGATCACGATATGTTCGTGATCCTGCTCGCCAACCGCGTGCACGCCCCCAAGGCGCGTCGACCGGCAACGGTGATCATGGACGTGCGGCACGATCTGGCCGATGCTGCGCTCCTCGCCGTGATGGACGATCCCACGGGCGTCCGGGCCATGCCCGTCGCCTTTCGCGCGGACAAGCAGGTGAACTGGAACACCCCCCTGCGCGCCGCGCGGCGACCGGTTCGCCGTGCGCCGGTGAAAAAGCCGGTCGCCAAGAAGGTGACCACTGCGCGCGGCCGCTAGTTCCTGCGGCTCGCGGCCATGACGATGCCGCAACCCGAGCGGCCTACTCGGGAACCCTTCCGCACCGTGCTATCTTTGCGGAATGGAGGGATTCATGCACAACGACACCGAACTCAACGCACCGTCCACCTCTGAGCCCGCCGAATCTGGCGAGTCGGTCGACGCGGCGTTCTCCCCGGATCAGGCGCGCCTCGTGCTGCGCCGGGTCAAAGACCCCGAACTCAACCTCAACATCGTCGATCTCGGGCTGATCTACGACGTGACGGTGGCGGGCGCTGACGTCCGCGTCGACATGTCGCTGACATCCCCCGGGTGCCCGTCTGGCCCCGAGATCATGGGTGAGGCTGAAAAAGAACTGCGTACGATTCCAGGGGTCGGCGAGGTGGTGGTCAACCTCGTGTGGAGCCCCGCGTGGACTCCAGACCGCATCGAACCGCGCGTTCGCGCCTACATGGGGTTCTGAAGCGGCACGCGCACCAGACCGCGCCGCTCGGCGCGGATGATGCGCACCAGTCCCAGCGTCACCGGCACCAGCACCGCCGCGCCTGCCCAGAGTCCGACGTCGGCGATGTTGAAGATCACGTAGGCGTCGGAAATGCGCAGCGCCAGGAAGTCGGGCACACCGCGCGCCTCGCCGAGCAGGCTGGCGAGATTGCCCAGCGCGCCTCCCGCGACCATTCCCATCGCCGCCGACGCCCGTGCGTCCACCTTGGCGAGCGGGAGCACCACCGCGACCACCATGGCGACGGTGGCGGCGGTGCCGACCAGATTGATCAGCCACGTGTACGGGCCAAGCGAGACGCCGCCCGCCGCGCCGGTGTTGAACACCAGAAACAGCGAGAACCAATCCACGAGCGGAATGGCGCGATCCGCCAGCGAGGTCACCGCCCACTGCTTGGTGATCAGATCAGCCATGAGCACGAGCGTCGCCCAGCCCATGAAGCGCAATGCGATCTGCTGGGGTGACGATGCGGTTCCGTTCACACCGTCGGGAGTGATGCGCAGCGACATGGTCGGGTCCTCTCGTCTCGAGACAGTCCGTCGGTGCGGGAAACCCCGCACCCGTTGTTGTCTTGACGTTGCACTCTCCGTGCCGCGTGTGACTCCGGCGTGACGAGCCTCACGCTCTACGTAATCGTCTACCCATAAACATCTTCCAAAATACGGATAAAGGAAAACTACGACGAACCAGAGCGTCGGTTTGCTCGCCACCTTGTCCGAGCCGTTTCCACGACACCGCACGCTGTTGACCCTGCGCAACAGGCAGCGCCTGTCGCGCAAAGTCAACAGGCGTCAATCGTCGGTGCGGTAGGGCGAATCGTCGTCGCCGTGCGACATCGTGACCGGCTTGACCGTAGTCGGCGTCGGTGCGCTCGCCGCCGCCCCGCTGGAGTGCAGGGCGCGCAGAAATCCCTCGCCGAGCACTTCCACCTGCCAACGCCGCAGCTCGGGGATCGCCTCGAACTCCTCGAGGGCCCGCGGCTGTTTGCGCGCGACCGCTTCAAGTCGATCCCGTGAGCAGAGCACGCCGGGGTCGAGCGCCAGTCGGTCTGCCGCCACGTCGCGCACGGCCTTGAGACGGCTGGTCCGCTCGTCAAAGTCAGGGTCGCGATCCCACCGAGCAGACTTCGGAAACCGTGGCAGGTCGGCGTCCGGAACCGCATCACCGCGGCGCAACGCCGCCAGCAGCGCGGCAGTTCGTGACTCGGACATGGAACGTGGGAACCCCTTCACGCGCGTGAGCTCACCGGCCGTGGCGGGCGACAGGCGCGCCAGTTCGAGCAGCGTCTCGTTGCCGATCACGCGGAAGGTGGCGCGATCGATTTCCCGCGCGATATCGTCGCGCCACGCCACCAGCTCCCGCAGCCGCGCCAGCTCTCGACGATTGAGGTCGCGGGCACCCTTCATCTTCAGGAACGCCTGCGTCGCTTCCTCATTCGACCACTGCGTGCCCTCGGCGCGTGCGAACTCCTCTTGCGCCCAATGCCAGCGCCCCAGCTGCTCCAGCTGCGTGCGCAACTTGGTGCGCAGATCGAGCAACCAACGTGTATCGAGCGCCGCGTACTCCAGCATGTCGGCCGACAGCGGACGCATGGACCAGTCCGCCCGCTGATGCTTCTTGTCGAGTTTGATGCCGAAGTGCTGCTCGAGCAGTGCCGCGAGCCCAAACGCGCGCAACCCCAGCAGCTGCGAGGCCACGCGCGTGTCGAACAGCGCGTTCACCTGCCACCCGTAGTCCTGACGCAGCAGCCGCAGGTCATAGTCCGCGTCGTGCAGGACCACCTCCACGCCACGATCCTGCAACAGTCGCCCGAGGCGCTCTGGCGTACCGATGGGCAACGGATCGATTACCGCGTGATGCTGCGCAGTGGACAACTGCAAGAGGTAGATCCGATCGACGAAGCGGTGGAAGCTGGCGCCTTCAGTATCGATCGCAATCGCCGTCGGCTGCCCGATTTCGGAAAGAAATCGGTCAACGGATTCAGCGCTGTCGAGGTAGAGGGGTGTGGCGTCGGACACAGGCAGTCTCGGGGGACGGCGCGCGATGTGCGCGCCACCTGACAAAGCTATCGGCATGCCACAACGATGTGCATAGCCTTGGGCGATCCTGCCGGCGACCGGAGTGCAGAAACCTCGGCCACTCATCACGGGCACATGCGCCGTGCGCCTCCGGACGCTACGTTTCCGTGCCCACTTGCCCGCGGGACCAACCGCATTTCACTGGGACGACTGGCGCTTGCGCCGCCCCCATCACGATCAGGTCGACGATGACTACGAACTCCGTGACTGCCGCGGCCGAACCGTGCGCGGCCGAACAGACACAGGCCGCGCGCATCGGGGAAGTGCTCTTCCGCAACCGAGGCTGGATCCCCGTCCCGTTTCTGGCGGTCCCCCTGCTCGTTCCCGGGGTGCAGGCCCCCGAGACCTGGCTGATCGGTCTGCTCATGGTGGCCATCGGGGAATTCATCCGACTCGCCGGGGTGGCGGCCGCCGGCACCGTCACGCGGCGGCGCTCTCGCAACGTGCAGCGGTTGGTCGACTATGGCGCCTTCGCCTGGTGTCGCAACCCGCTCTACGTGGGTAACTGGATGGTATGGCTTGGCTTTACCGTGGTCTCGGGGGTGCTCTGGTTCCTGCCCGTGGCGGCGCTCATCTTCGCCATCGAGTACCACTACATCGTGCGGTACGAGGAAGGGGTGCTGGAGTCGATCTTCGGCGCGGAGTATCTCGCGTACAAGGAGCGCACGCCGCGCTGGTTTCCGCGCCCACCGAGCACGCCGAGCAGCGGACCGCACGCCTGGGGTGAAGCCGTCTGGAGCGAACGCAGCACCGTGCTGCAGTACGTGGCGCTCATCGCAGCGTTCGTGCTCAAGGAGCGATACTTCACCTGAGCGGCTGCCACGCGATCGGCTGCAAGCACGCGCGCCCCGTCAGCCGATCGCTGACGGGGCGCACGCGTTTGGTGAAGCGCGGCGGAGGGTGACCCCGCCCGCAGGTCAGCGCGTCGGGCGTCCCGGCGGATTGTCGCTCGTGAAGGCCACGCGGTTCTTCTCCACAAAGGACTTCAACTGCACCGGGACGTCTTCCTCGGGGAAGATGGCCGTGACCGGGCACTCCGGTTCACAGGCGCCACAGTCGATGCACTCGTCGGGGTGGATGTACAGCTGATCCCCCCCTTCGTAGATGCAGTCCACGGGGCACACGTCCACGCAGGACTTGTCCTTGACGTTGATGCAGGCTTCGGTAATGACGTAGGGCATGGTGGTGTTCGGCTCGAGGCGGTCGCGTCAAACCCGGATTGGGCCACCGGGAGCATAGTGGCGTATCGGGGACTGCACAAGACAACGACAGAGAGGGCGGCGGCGTCGCACGCCATGATGTAACGCGGAACAACAGATCGTGGATCCTGCGCGGCTCGTGTCGCACCGCGCATCACCATCTACGGTGCAGGATCAGCGGCGCCACGGAGGCAGTTCGCCCCGCTTCAGCTCCGGGTTTTCCCGATACAGCGTGAACGTGCGGCCAATGACCTGCACGATCTCGGCCTTCATCGCGGGTGCGATCGCCTCCGCCGCTTCACGCGCGGACAGCTCGCCACCCTTGGCGACCTGCGCCTTGATCAGCTCACGCGTGCGCAGGACATCGTCCACACTGGCGAGCAGCGTCGGCGTGATGCCGCCCTGCCCGATGTGCACGATGACGTCGAGATGATGTGCTTCCGCGCGCAATGACGCGCGATCCTTGCCCCGCATGCTCATGGTCTGGCTGTCTTGAGGGTGAACGCGCAATCTACCGAACTGACGTGCCGGGCAACACGAACAATGTCCACGGATTGATCGGCGGCCCATCCCACCAGGCGCGTCCGTTCCCGCGCTTCATCACCTGAAAGTGCAGGTGGGGCACGCTTGCCGGGGCGTTGCCCGTAGTGCCGACGTAGCCGATCACGTCCCCCTTGCGCACGCGGTCACCCACGGAGAGCCCCCGGGCGTGGCGATCGAGGTGGGCGTAGTAGTACACGAACTGCTCGTCCGGATCGGTGGCATAAATGATGTTGCCACCGATCGGCGTCGTGCCCACTCGGCCAATCCGACCGTCATCCGCCGCCAGCACGGGCGTCCCCTTGGGGGCCATCATGTCGAGCGCGCGATGCGCACGGGCTCCGCGCCGCGCGTCATAGTCGTTGCGCAGCGCCGAAGGCGCCATGCCCGCCACGGGCACCATCAACTGGCGCGCCCAGAGCGCATCCAGATCCGCTTCCGTGACGCCCGCTTCGAGCGGTCCCGGCGCCGCCGGTCTTGCCCCTGCCGGGGAGGGCGGTCCCGGGGCACGCTCCACAGGCCGTGGCGCACCGCCGGGCGGGAGTGGCGTGAGACCGCCACCACAGGCCGTGCCCCCAAGGAGCCCCAGCACGAGCAACACGCCCCGACCGACCCTCACGTCGCGGCCGAATCGTCCTGGAAGTAGGGCACCAGGAACTCCACCAGGTCCTGCACCGTCGACACCCGACCCTTGAGATCATCGAGATCGTGCG
This sequence comes from Gemmatimonas sp., assembly GCA_011390935.1. GTDB lineage: Bacteria > Gemmatimonadota > Gemmatimonadetes > Gemmatimonadales > Gemmatimonadaceae > JAABRT01. Next base: position 7,905 of record JAABRL010000025.1, on the reverse strand, counting down.
CTTTGGGGAGGCGCGCGCTGGCCCGGTCGGCAATCACCAGCACCGCATCCTCAATATCGAGTCCATCAAGATGATAGACGGTGCGCAGGTCGTGCCCGGGCGCCACGGTGAAGTGCTCCCCTTCATAATCGCCGGCCGCTTCGCGACGCTCGAGCAGATAGCTGTACGTCTGCCGCAGCAGCGCCTCCGGGTAGTCATGCCCCGGAAAGGACGCCAAAAACTGCGCGGTGCCGTCGCGTTCGTGCGACCGCCGATACGCACGCTGCTGCACGCGGCGCACATACAGTACGCCGATCACGACAACGATCAGGGCCACCAGCAGGGTCGTTCGCACCAGGTCGGTCCTTTCCAGAGAATGCCAAAGCAGCCAGCGGGCGCGCACTTGCTGCGACAAGATGCTGCCGAAACCGCCCGCGCGCACGGGGTGGGGCTTCAATCGCCCCCTACTTCACGACTCGTCGCCGTTTGGGTCACTGACCGGGAACCGCCCAATGCCTGCCCCGATTCGTCAACAGAAATGTTGCCGAACATCAATTCCCGACATATACTATCAGGAATGCAAGACGTCATTGGGTCCATGGGCGGGTACCGCGGTGTGCGGGCGGAGTTGCTGGTGGTCCTGAAGAAGGCCCAGCCACTCACCGCCACCGAGCTCGCCGAACGGTTTGGGCTCACCCCCAATGCGCTGCGGCGCCACCTCAAAGTGCTCGAGGAGGACGGCGTTGTGCGCTATCAGCGCGAGGTGCGGGGCGTTGGCGCGCCGGTGTTTGCGTACCGGCTCACCGAGGCGGGCGAAGCGGTCTTTCCGCGCCGCTATGCGGCCGTACTCGCGTCCGCACTCGAAGCGCTGCAAACCGAGCGCGGAGGACGAGCCGTGGCAAACGTGCTCGCGCGCGAGTGGGACGCCCTGGCGATCGAGGCGGGACCGGTGCTGGACGGGTTGCCGCTTGCCGAGCGGGTGCAGTTGGTGGCCGAGTTGCTCACGGCCCGCGGCTACATGGCCGAGGGAGAAGCAACCTCTGCCGTCGGCGCGACGTTGCGCATCCACAACTGTGCGATGTGTGAAATCGCCGAGCAGTTTCCCGAGGCGTGTGACGTGGAGGCACGCGAGCTGTCGCGTCTGCTCGACGCCCCGGTGGCACGGCGCACGCACCGCTTCGGCGGATGCGGCTCGTGCTCGTATGACGTTGGAGAACACGCCGTGACTGCGCAGGCAGTCGCCGCTACACATATCGACGATTCGTCGGACGCAGGCGCGAACGCGCCGCTCGCCGGCGGACTTACCGCGTAGGACGAGGAGCAGGCATGAGCGCCACCATCGACCAACTGGTCAATCGTGAGTACCAGTACGGCTTCAGCACCGACATCGAGTCGGAGACGCTGCCGCCCGGCCTGTCGGAAGACACCGTGCGCTTCATCTCCGCCAAGAAGCAGGAGCCCGAGTGGCTGCTCGAGTGGCGTCTGAAGGCCTTTCGCCGCTGGCTCACCATGACGGAGCCGCACTGGCCCAACGTCACGTACGAGCCCATCGACTACCAGTCGGTGTCGTACTACTCCGAGCCCAAGTCCACCAAACCGATCGGCTCGCTCGACGAAATCGACCCCAAGCTGCTCGAGATGTACAGCAAGCTCGGCATTTCGCTCAACGAGCAGAAGCGCCTGAGCGGTGTGGCCGTCGATGCCGTCTTCGATTCCGTCTCCGTGGGCACGACATTCCGCGAAGAGCTGGCCAAGGAAGGCATCATCTTCTGTTCCTTCGGCGAAGCCGTGCGCGAACACCCCGACCTGGTCAAGCAGTACCTCGGCTCCGTCGTGCCGTACAGCGACAACTACTTCGCCGCACTCAACTCGGCCGTGTTCTCCGACGGCTCGTTCTGCTACATCCCCAAGGGCGTGCGCTGCCCGCTCGAACTGTCCACGTATTTCCGCATCAACCAGAGCAACACCGGCCAGTTCGAGCGCACGCTCATTGTGGCCGATGAGGGCTCGTACGTGAGCTACCTCGAAGGGTGCACCGCGCCCAAGCGCGACACCAACCAGCTGCACGCCGCCGTGGTGGAGATCATCGCGCTCGACAACGCCACGGTGAAGTACAGCACGGTGCAGAACTGGTACGCCGGCGACGAGAACGGCCTCGGTGGCATCTACAACTTCGTCACCAAGCGCGGCAAGGCGATGACGAACGCGAAGATCTCGTGGACGCAGGTGGAGACCGGCTCGGCGATCACGTGGAAGTATCCCAGCGTGATCCTGCAAGGCGACAACTCGGTGGGCGAGTTCTACTCGGTGGCCGTGGCGTCGAAGATGCAGCAGGCCGACACCGGCACGAAGATGATTCACATCGGCCGCAACACGAAGTCCAACATCGTGTCGAAGGGCATCTCGGCCATGAAGGGACAGAACTCGTACCGCGGCAAGGTGCACATTCTGCCCAAGGCGGAGGGCGCGCGCAACTACACGCAGTGCGACTCCATGCTCGTGGGCAACGAGTGCGGTGCGCACACCTTCCCGTACATCGAAGTGCAGAACAACTCGGCGATTCTCGAGCACGAAGCGAGCACGAGCAAGATCGGTGAAGACCAGATCTTCTATCTCAAGCAGCGCGGACTCGATGCCGAGCAGGCCGTGTCGATGATCGTGAGCGGCTTCTGCAAGGAAGTGTTCAAGGAGCTGCCCATGGAGTTCGCGCTCGAAGCGCAGCAGCTGCTTGGCATCACGCTCGAAGGGAGCGTGGGCTGATCACGCTCCGGCTCACGCCGCGTGAGCCGATCACACGTTCGTTCATTCACTCGTTGGTTTCTCTCAGGCCAGAACCGGGGCTCGGCCCCTTTCCCATATGTCCGCATCCATGCTCGAAATCCGCGACCTCCACGCCGCTGTTGACGGCACCCCGATCCTGAAAGGCATCACGCTCACCGTGAACGCCGGCGAAGTGCACGCCGTCATGGGCCCCAATGGCTCGGGCAAGAGCACACTCGCGCAGGTGCTGGCGGGACACCCCGCCTACGAAATCACCAGTGGCGAGATCCTGTACAAGGGCGAGAACCTGGTCGAGATGGAAGCCGAAGAGCGCGCGCAGCAGGGCGTGTTTCTCGCGTTCCAGTACCCGGTGGAGATCCCCGGCGTGTCCAACGCGTACTTCCTGCGTGCGGCGTACAACGCCAAGCTCAAGGCCGCAGGCAAGGAGGAGGTCGATCCGATGGAGTTCCTCGATCTGGTCGAAGAGAAGCTCAAGCTGGTGGATATGGACCCGGCCATGCTGCACCGCTCGGTGAACGCAGGCTTCTCCGGTGGTGAGAAGAAGCGCAACGAGATCCTGCAGATGGCCGTGCTCGATCCCACGCTGGCGATTCTGGACGAAACCGACTCGGGGCTCGACATCGATGCCCTGCGCATCGTGGCTGGCGGCGTGAACGCGCTCAAGCGCCCCGACAACGCCGCCATCGTGGTGACGCACTATCAGCGCCTGCTCAACTACATCGTGCCCGATCAGGTGCACGTGCTGGCCGGTGGTCGCATCGTGAAGTCGGGCGGCAAGGAGCTCGCGCTCGAACTCGAGGCTCGTGGCTACGACTGGTTGCTGGAGGCGGTGGCGTGAGCACAACGCTTTCCGCTCCGGCGCTGCTGGAGCAGGCCAACCACGCGGCAGCCGCAGACGTCCCAGCGGTGCTGCGCGCCGCGCGCGCCGAGGGCGCCGAGCAGTTTGCTGCGTTGGGGCTGCCCACCACGAAGAATGAAGATTGGCACTACACGAGCGTGTCGTCGCTCGCGGCGATTCCGTTTGCGCCCATGACGGGTGACGACAGCGACCTGTCGCCCGACGCGCTGGCGGAGCACCGCCTCGACGCGAGCTGGCCCACGCTGGTGTTCGTCAACGGTGTGTACCAGCCGTCACTGTCCGACACGAGTGCGCTGCCGGCAGGCATCCGCGTGTTGCCGCTGGGCGACGCCGTATCGGCACTCGGCGACACGGTGTCGCGCCTGCTCGGCAGCACCGCACCAGCGTCTCGCGATGGATTCACGGCGCTCAACGCGTCGTTCCTCGGCGAAGGCGCCGTGGTGCATGTGGCGAAGGAGATGGTGATCGACACGCCGGTGCATCTGCTGTACGTCACCACCGATGCCGGTGCGAACGGCATGCACCACCCGCGGGTGCTCATGCTCGCCGAGCGGCACGCCAAGGCCACGGTGGTCGAGAGCTGGGTGGGACTCACCGAGCAGCCGTACTTCACCAACGCGGTGGCGGAAGTGGTCGTGGAAGATGGCGCCACACTCACGCACCTCAAGGTGCAGCGTGAAGGGCGCGGCGCATTCCACGTGGCCACGATCGAAGCCACGCAGGGACGCGACTCGCACTATGTCTCGTTCTGCTTCACCACCGGTGGTGCCCTGTCGCGCAGCACGATCAGCACGCTGCTCAACGGTGCCGGCTGCGGCACCACGCTGAACGGCCTCACCATGCTGGACGGCGCGCAGCACGGTGACGTGCAGACGCGCATTGAACATGCGCAGCCGCAGTGCTTCAGCCGCGAGATCTACAAGAGCATTCTCGACGAGCATTCGCACGGTGTGTTCAACGGCAAGGTGTACGTGCATCCGATCGCGCAGCAGACCGACGGCAAGCAGACCAACAACACGCTGCTGCTCTCCAAGACCGCGCAGGTGGATGCCAAGCCGCAGCTCGAGATCTTCGCCGACGATGTGAAGTGCACGCACGGTGCCACCGTGGGGCAGATCGATCAGACCGCGCTCTTTTACATGAAGAGCCGCGGTGTGGACGCGGACACGGCGCGTCAGCTGCTCACGTACGCCTTTGCGGCCGATGTACTGGAAACGATCGAGAATGAAACGGTGCGTGACGCGCTCGAGCTGGTGACGTTGCACCGCTTCACGTCGCTCGCCACCGTCACGGGCTGACCGTCCATGTCAGACCTGCAGGAGCTGTACCAGTCGGTCATTCTCGACCACAACCGCAAGCCGCGGAACTTCGGCCCGCTCGACGATGCGTCGGGCTCAGCCGAAGGGAAAAACCCGCTGTGCGGGGATCAGGTCGAAGTGGCGGTGCGGCTCGACGGTGATACGCTGTCTGCGGTGAAGTTCACCGGCTCCGGGTGCGCGATCTCCAAGGCGTCGGCGTCACTCATGACGGCGGCGGTGACGGGCAAGTCGCGCGCCGAGGTGGACGTGTTGTTCGAGCGCTTTCACGCACTCGTGACCGGGCGACTGGCCGACGCGGAGATCACCAAGGAGTCCCTGGGGCAACTCGTGGTGTTTTCGAGTGTGTCGCGCTTTCCCATCCGGGTGAAGTGCGCCTCACTGGCCTGGCATACGCTGCGCGCGGCGCTCGAAAATGGCGACGCGAGCATTGCCGTCAGTACGGAGTAGCGCGTGACGACTCCGCTTTCGAACCCGCAGGCGACGCATGCGCCCGCGGGCTTCCTGCGCGCTGGCGACCTTGTCGATCTCGACCCCAACCTGCCCACGGGCGTGGTACTCGAGAACGGAGAGCGCGTCTGCGTGGTGCGTCGCGGCGACACCGTGTGGGCGGTGCATGATGTGTGTCCGCACCGCGGCTTCGCGCTCGGTGGTGGTGATGTGGTGGGTGAGCACGAGGGCGCGCCCATTGTGGAGTGCCCGTGGCATGGCGCGCACTTTTCGTGCGCCACGGGGGCGGTGCTGTCCGGCCCCTGCACCGACGGGATTCCCACGTTTCCCGTGCAGGTGATCAACGGCGTGGTGTACATCGGGGCACGGCAGGCCGCCCCGGATTCGGAGAACGCATGACCGACATGACCCACACGGCGCTCGCGCCACGCGGCGATTTTCCGCTGCTCGCCGCGAACCCGTTGCTGCACTATCTCGACTCGGCGGCTACGTCGCAGAAGCCGCAGACGGTGCTCGATGCGATCACGCACTTCTACGGCACGGCGAACGCGAATCCGCATCGTGGTGCCTACGCGCTTGCGGCCGCGGCCACCGACGCGTATCACGAGGCACGCGAGACGATCGCGCAGTTCCTCGGTGCTCGTGATTCCGATACGCTCGTGTTCACGCGCGGCACCACCGAGGCGATGAATCTCGTGGCGAACGCGTGGGGCCGTACGCACGTGCAGGCCGGAGACGAGATCGTGATCACGGCCCTCGAACATCATGCCAACTTCGTGCCCTGGCAGCAGCTGGCCAAAAGCGCCGGCGCGCAGTTGCGCATTGCCGAACTCACGGACGATCAGCAGGTCGATCTCGATCACCTCGCTTCGTTGCTCAGCGCGCGCACGAAGGTGGTCGCGATCACGCATGTGTCCAATGCGGTGGGTTCGATCACCCCGGTGGCTGAGGTGGTGCGGCTGGTGCGTGCCCACACGTCGGCGCTGCTGGTGCTCGACGGCGCGCAGGGGGCTCCGCATCTGCCGGTGGATTTCGATGCACTCGGCGTGGATTTCTACGCCTTCAGCGGCCACAAGCTGCTGGGCCCCATGGGTATTGGCGGTGTGATCGGCACGCGTGCGCGGTGGGAGGAGTGTCAGCCGTGGCAGTTTGGCGGCGACATGATCGAGTGGGTGCACGACATGGACAGCACATGGAACGTGCTGCCGCACCGATTCGAAGCAGGCACGCCGAATGCGGCCGATGCCGTCGGCCTCGCTGCGGCGGTGCGCTATCTGCGGGCCCTCGACATGACGGCCGTACGCGCACACGAAGTGGCGCTGCTCGAGTACGCGCAGGAGCGGCTCGCGGGCATGGACGGCCTCATCGTGTACGGCCCGCCGGCCGACGCACGCAGCGGGGTGCTGAGTTTCACGCTCGAGGATGTGCATCCGCACGATCTGGCCACGATCCTCGATCAGCACAACGTGTGCATTCGCGCCGGCCATCACTGCGCGCAGCCGCTCATGCGGCGGCTGGGCACCAGTGCCACGGCGCGCGCCAGTTTCTACGTGTACAGCGATACGCGGGATGTGGACGCGCTGGTGCACGCGCTGGTCGAAGCGCAGCGGATCTTCGCGCCGGTCGACGCGTAGGCGCGCCGCGCCGCCCCCATGAGCGCGCCACCGCGTCTCCCGGCGTCTCTGTCGGCGATGTACCAGGAGATGATCCTGCAGCACTACCGCGCGCCACATGGCCGCGGGTTGCCGACGGGACCGGCAGTGCATGAAGGCGCGCGCAAGAATCCGCTGTGCGGCGATGACATGCGCGTGGGGGTAGTGCTGGCGGGCGATACGATCGCGGCGGTGGGGTTCGAAGGGCGCGGCTGCTCGATCACCATGGCGTCGGCGTCAATGCTGACCGATGCCGTGCGCGAGCGACCGGTGGTCGAGGCCCGAGCGCTCGCCGCGGCGGTTGAGGCGCTGCTGCGCGGGGAGGTGGTCCGTGAGGAGCTGCTCGGCGGCGATCTGCGGGCGCTCGCAGGGGTCGCGGCATATCCGCAACGCGTGGGGTGCGCACGCATGCCGTGGTTGGCGCTGCTGGATGCACTGGAGGAGGCGCGAGGCACGAGGGTTTGACTGCACCCTTGGCTCACGCTTGTCTGAACGCGAGCTTTCACGTGAACCTCGACCCCTCGCCCATGTACGCCCTCGCGATCCTCCGCTACCGCCACCCGCTCGACACCATCACCCCGCACCTCGAGGCACATCGTGCCTACCTGCGGGGTTTGAAGTCCGAGGGTGTGCTGCTCGCGTCCGGGCCCTTCGACCCGCGAACCGGCGGTGCGCTGCTGCTGCGCGTGCCCGATGACGACGCCCATGCCGCGCTGGACCGTGTGCGCGACGGCGATCCGTTCACGCAGCGCGGGCTGGCCCAGTACGAACTGCTCCCCTGGCATCCGGTAATCGGCCAGGACGACCTCGACCGCCTGTGACCCTGTGAGCGACTTCATGCGATTCCCCGTGTCCACCGTGCGCACCG
>JAABRL010000024.1 GCA_011390935.1 Gemmatimonas sp. | reverse complement strand
GGCGCACCGCCGACGGCGCGTGCGCTGGACGTGCAGGGGCACCTGCTGTCACGAGGTCCTCCGAGAGCATGGACTCGACGCTCGCGCCGCGTCGCGCGAGGGGCTCGGTCGCGCCCCCAATGTAGCGCACCGGACGTGATTTGGCGGACGGGACCGGGCGCCTTAGGGGTGCGCGTTGTCCGGCGCCCGCTCCACCACCGCACGCCCACGCGTGAGATCGGCCAGTCCTCGTTCCAGCTCGGGCACCCGATCGCGCGCCACGGCCACGGCGTACGATACCTGCTCGGCGTACACTTCGCCCTGCACCTCGGCCTCGAGCTGCTCGAGCAGCTGTCGCACCGGCGTGACCGCGGTGTACTCCACGGCCACGAACAGCGACACACGGTCTACGCGCCACGTGAGCGGCAAGGTGGCCAGCGCCTCCTGCACCGCGCCGCCATACGCACGTGCGAGCCCGCCGGTGCCCAGCTTCACGCCGCCGTACCAGCGCGTGACCACGGCCGCGATTTCACCTACGGGCGCATGCGCCAGCACCGTGAGCATGGGACGACCGGCGGTGCCGTGCGGCTCACCGTCGTCACTCAGCCCGATGTGGGCCGTGCTGCCCGGCGGACCGGCCACGTACGCCCAGCAGTTGTGCGTGGCCCCTGCATACTGCTGCTGCATCTCGCGCACGAACAGCTGCGCGGCGGCGGGCGTTTGCACGCGCTCGATGGTGCACAGGAACCGACTGCGTTCGATGACAAGCTCGGCGGTGTGCCGCGCACCCGGCACCTGATAGCGTGCGCTCGGTTCCGTCATGAATCCTCCGGGATTACGAGCGCACGCACACGGGCGACCTCAGCGCTCGAGCAGGCTGCGCAACATCCACGCCGTCTTTTCGTGCAACTGAATGCGCTGTGTGAGCAGGTCGGCGGTGGCCTCGTCGTGCGCGGCCTCAACGGCCGGGAAGAGCGAGCGCGCGGTGCGCACGACCGTTTCCTGCCCCTGCACGAGCTCACGAATCATGTCTTCGGCCCGGGGCACGCCCTCGGTCTCGGAGATGGCACTGAGCTTCTGGAACTGGCCGTACGTGCCGGGCGCGTAGTGATCGAGTGCGCGAATGCGCTCGGCGATGACATCGACCGCGATCGCGAGTTCGTCGTATTGCGTTTCGAACATGGCGTGCAACGTCTGGAACATGGGACCGGTCACGTTCCAGTGGAAGTTGTGCGTCTTGAGATAGAGGCTGTAGCTGTCAGCGAGCAGACGGGAGAGACCGTCCGCAATGACCTTGCGGTCGGCTTCGGCGATTCCGATGTCAATGACCATGACGTGTGTATCCGTTGGTTGGGGTGCTTCGTACGACAAGCCTCAACATACCCCGAAACGACACACGCCGTTCCGGTGCTGGAGCCGCGTCGCCCCCCTGCACAACACAGGCGTGTGCGCCATCACGAGGCCAACACGTACATGGCCGCGAGGTATCCTGCCAGCAGCACGCCACCTTCCAACCGGGAAATGCGCCGAGCGCCCCGAAGCAGCGCCGCAGCGACCGCGGTAAAGCCGATCATGAGCGCGAGATCGAGCCGCAGTGCGAACAGCTCGCCCTGCACCGGCGCAATCACGCCCGCGCCGCCGAGCACGAACACCACGTTGAAGATGTTGGAGCCGATCACATTACCGATCGCCAGCGATGAAAAGCCGCGCACCGCCGCCACAACGGACGCCGCGAGCTCCGGCAACGACGTGCCCACCGCGACAATCGTGAGCCCCACCACCCGCTCGCTGATTCCGAAACGCATCGCCATGTCAGAGGCCGCACTCACGAACCAGCGGCCGCCAAGCAGCAGCAGCGCGAGCCCCACCACCGTGAACGCTATCGCCGCCGGCAGTCCACGACGCGCTTCCTGCTCGGCGTCGGCCGATTGAATGCCCTGATCACCGCTCGCTTCCCGTGTGGTGCGCACGGTGAAAATCGTGAACGCAATCGCCCCCAGCAGCAGCAGCACCGCATCGACACGACTGATCGCCCCGTCCATGAGCATGACCGGCAGCAGGAGCGCACTCGCCAGCAGCCACGGCACTTCGCGACGCGCGAGCGACCCGTCCACCTTCGGTGGGGAGATGAGCGCCGTGATGCCGAGAATGAGGCCGATGTTCGCGATGTTGGAGCCCACCACGTTGCCGAGCGCGATCGCACTGCGCCCTTCGAGCGCGGCCACGGCGCTAACCACCAGCTCGGGCATGGACGTACCGTAGGCCACCACGGTGAGGCCGATCACGAGCGGAGGTACGCCAAATGCCACGGCCAGTCTCGCGGCGCCGCGCACGAACCCTTCGGCGCCAAGCACCAGCGCCGTCAGGCCCAGCACCATCCAGGCGGAGAGGATCAGCATGCGGCGGCGCTCTCGGCGATACATTTCCCGGTACGCATGCTTCGATTCTTTCGCTCTCGCGCGCCGCTGTTCGGGCTGCTGCTGCTCGTAGCGCTGCTGGTCACGCTGCCGGGCATTCGGCATCCGTTGCCACTGCTCGGGCTCACGATTTTCACGCTGCTCGCGTGGCGCGCCATCGTTCGTTGGCGCACCCGAGCGGTGGAAGAGGCATCACTCGACGATCTCGTGGAGCAGTCGGCCGCCGCGTGGGACGCCCGCCATGCGCCACCCGACGACGCGGAGTTCGAGTCGTCCAGCGAATCGTGGCGCGAGAGCCTGCAAGACGACGACGCCTGGCGCGGACGCGACGACACGTAAGCGCAGGGCGCGCGCATCACGCGGAATCCTGCGAGGGTGCACCATGCCCACCACCACCCGGCGTCTCGATGGTGATGCGCACGCCGCTCGAAACCTGCCACCGCCCCTTCGCCGGCAGAATTTCGTTGTCGCGCCGATTGATGCCGCAGCGACCTGCGTCGCCCCCGTGCACCCCACGTGGCGCCACCGCGCGTCGTTCGGTGAGCAGCGTGAGCACCACCGGCACGAGCGGCTCGTACTGCCGCACCACACCATCGCCACCGCGGCGCGCGCCGTCACCGCCACTGCCACGACGCAGCGCGTATTCACGCACGCGCAGCGGGTACGCCCACTCCAGACTTTCGACTGGTGTGTTGCGCGTGTTGCTCATGCCCACGTGCACGCCACTCGGCCCGTGTGCACGGGCGCTTGCGCCCTGTCCACCGCCGAGCGTCTCGTAGAACGTCCACCCCGGCGCGCCGATGGTGATGTTGTTCATGGTGCCCTGACCTTGTGCAGGGAGTGCGGCCGCATCCTGATCGGCGGACGCGAGTCCATCACCCAATGCTTGCAAGATCACATCGGTCAGTCGCTGCGACAACTCGACGTTGCCCGCGGCCACGGCACTCGGTCGTTTGGCGTTCGCCACGCAATCATCGGGCACCGTGAGTGATATCACACGAGCGAGCCCTTCATTCACCGGAATGTCGTCGCGATCGAGCAGCACGCGCAACGCAAACAGACTGGCGGCCCGTGCCACGGCAATCGGTGCGTTCACATTGCCACGCACCGCGCCGCTCGAGCCAGTGAGATCGATGAAGAGCGTGCCGTTCTCCACCTGCACGTGCGCCACCACGGCGATGGTACCATCGGTCACCCCATCGCCTTCGAGCACGTCGGCGCAGTGGCCGCGCACTCCGTCGAGCGAGGCCAGGTGGGCCCGCGCGCGTCGTTCCGTGTAGTCGAGCAGTGCATCGGTGGCCGCGTTGCACCAATCGTCGCCGTGACGCGCCACCATCGCCCGCCACGCGTCGCGACCGGCGGCGCAGGCCGCGCGCTGTGCACGCAAGTCTCCCAATCGCTCGGAGGGAGTACGCACATTGGCCAGTACGAGCGCGAGCACATCCGTCTGTGATTCGCCCGCGCGCTCGAGGCGGACCGGCGGAATGATGAGCCCCTCCTGCACGAGCTCGGTGGCGCCGAAGGGCATGCTGCCCGGACTCATCCCCCCCACGTCAGCGTGGTGCGCACGCACCGCCACGTAGCCGATGATGCGCTCGACCTCCACGGGGTGCCCGATCACCTCCACCATGGTGAGATCGGGGAGGTGCGAGCCACCGTGCGCGGGATCGTTGAGCAGAAACACATCACCCACCGCCGGTGTGCGCGCACGCACCACGGCCACACTCTCGGGCATCGCGCCCAGATGCACGGGAATGTGCGCGGCTTGCGCGATCATGCGTCCGGCGGCATCGAACACGGCGCATGAGGCGTCGCGACGTTCGCGAATGTTCGGCGACACCGCGGCGCGTTCCAGACGCGTCCCCATCTCCTCGGCGATCATGGCCACACCCTGTGCGAACACGGTGATCGCGAGCGGATCGAAGGCGTTCTGCGTGTCGGTCATCCATGCTCCAGATCGGCGCGAATCACTGACGCCAGATCGGCTTCCCACGCCGCAGCCAGATCGGCGAGGCGCAGTCCACGACCACGATCGGGCGCGGCCGAGAGCAGCCCCTGCGCACTGGGGTGCGGCACGGTGGTGAGCGTCACATGTGGCCAGCGATCGGGGTGTTCGGCGAGGACGCGAGTCATGGTGAGTGAGGCCACGCGTCCGAGGGCGACAATGCGACGCAATCCGCGCGCAGTCGCGGTGTCGATGTCCGACGCGAGCCGCGCCATGTTGTCGGTGCTCTCGAGTTCGGCGCGCGAGGGTGCACGAAACCGTTGCCCATCGTTGGTGGGGCAACGATCGAAGGCGTTGCCGAGTGCGACGCCGCGCATGCTCGGGCGCAGCGACTGCGCGGCGAATGCGGTGCCGTCCCACGGGAGCAAGGCCACCGCGTCGGGCAAGGTGCAGCCACCGGCCGCCACGAGCGCGCGGTACAGCGGCGCGCCGGCGCGATCGCCAAAGAATGGCACGCCACTCTTGTCCGCACCACGAGGGCCCGGGGCTTCGCCGATGCACAACACACGCACGTGCCCTGCCTCGGGGAAACAGGGGGGGACCGGCTCGCCGAGAATGCGACTCACGGCACCTCCCCCGCACGCTCCAACCACCACCCGCCCGACGGCAGCGCGCGCGCACTCCATCCGTCAGCCACACGCAACGTGGCATCGGGCAAGCGAATGGTGCACGGGCCCGGTACGCTCGCCTCGAGCATGCTGCCGTCGTCCACGCCATCGAAGGGCGTAGACGACGTGCGCGGCGGCCGCGTGAAGGTGAGCGGCCACCAGGTGCCTTCGCATGTCACGCGCAAGCTCACCAACTCCACCGCGCGATCGAGTTCGTAACCGAATCGCGCAGCGTGCACCGCACCAAAGCGCGTGCACAGCGCATCAACGGTGTCATCGTCATGCAGTGGCACATCGAGCTCATGCCCCTGCCCCAGGTAGCGCGCCCGCACCCACGCGCGCACGGTGAACGCCTCGTGCGGGGCCATGAGCGTGTGCGCCAACGACGCTCGATGGGCGTGCAGTCCCGATGCATCCGCCTGATCGCTGCGCTGCATGAGACTGGCCATCGCTTCGCGACGCTCGGGGGCGAGCGCGAGTCCCAGCGCACTGAGCACGCCGGCCCAGGGTGGCACGTAGACCTGTCGCATGCCGAGCATGTCGGCCAGGCCACAGGCGTGCAGCGGACCGCCGCCGCCGAAGGCCATGAGCACGAGGTCGCGCGGATCACGCCCGCGCTCCACGCTGATGCGCCGGAGCGCACGCGCCATGTTCGCATCGGCGGTGGCGATGAGCGCGGCGGCGGTCTCGCGCACCGTGCGCTGCAGCGCGGTCGCCAGTGTGCGCACCGCAGCCTCGGCGCGTTCGGCGCTGATGGTCACGGCCCCACCCCACGTGCCGGCGGTGATGTGCCCCAGCGCCACATGCGCATCGGTGACGGTGGCGCGTGTGCCGCCGCGCGAGTAGCACGCCGGCCCGGGATCGGCACCAGCGCTCTCGGGGCCGGCGTGCAGCGCACCGCCTGAATCGATGCGCCCGATGCTGCCGCCACCGGCTGCAACGGTTTCCACGAGCACACGCGGCAGTGCAATGGGCACGCCGTCCACTTCACCACCGCGCTCCACCAGTGGCTCGCCGTCGATCACGAGCCCCACATCGGCCGACGTGCCGCCGATGTCGATGGTGAGCGCATCACGCAGCCCCAGCGCGCGACAGAGCGCGGCCGCGGCCGTCACACCACCCGCCGGTCCAGACAGCGCGAGCGACGCGGCGTGCTGATCGGCATCGCGCGCGCGCAGCGTACCGCCGGCCGATGTCATCACACGCGGCGCGGTCACGCCGCGTTGGGCGAGCGCATCGGCGAGCGTGTGCAGGTATCGGCGCACCGCAGGGCGCGCATACGCTTCGGCCACCGTGGTGGCGGTGCGTTCGTACTCGCGAATCTCGGGGAGCACCTCGTGCGAGGCGGCCACGGTGGCGTGCGGCATGGCGGTGCGCAGGGCGTGCGCAAGCGCCGCTTCGTGCGCGGCGTACGCGTAGCCGTGCAGCAGCACGATGGCAAACGCCTGCGCGCCGGTGGCGATCGCGGCCTGCACCACACGCTCGATCTCCGCCGGTTCGAGCGGGTGCAACACGGCAACGCCCTGCGGCGCCTCGCCGTGGTCGCCCCACTGCGGCGCCACACGTTCGTGCACACTGATCACATCACCCGGCTGCACCAGCGGCGCCGGATGATCGCGCGTGAGATCGTACAACGACGCACGTTCCTGGCGGCGCAACCACAGCACATCGGCAAAGCCGGCGGTAGCGAGCAGCACCACGCGCGTGCCCGCCCGCTCGAGCAGCAGGTTGGTGACCACCGTGGTGCCATGCACGAAGCGGGTGATCTGATCCGGCGGCACGGCCGATTCGTGCAGCGCCTGCAGCACCGCGATCGACCGATCGTGCGGTGTGGTGAGCACCTTGGAGACCTGCACGGCGCCGTCGTGTGCCACGGCCACCAGATCGGTGAACGTGCCGCCGACGTCAACGCCGACGCTGATCATGCGCGACGTGCGCGCAGCGCCAATGCGAGCGCTACATGCACCGGCACCGTCACGGCCACCACTACCCACGACTGCTGTCCGAACGCCACTACCTGCAGCACCAGCCCGAGCACGGACAGCGCCGCAAACAGCACACTCAACCGCGACAGCAACCGCGCCGCACCCGCTCGACTCGCCAGCACCGCACACACCGCGCCCACGAGCAGCAGCGGGTGCACCTGAAAGAGCGAGCCATTGCTGCCCATGTACGGCGCGTGATGGGTGACGGTGGCCGCGAGCAGCAGCGCCGTGCCCAGCAATCCGCCCACGAGGTACCAGATCGCCGCGATGCTCAGCACGGCAAACCGTGCACCACTCGACGTTTCGCGCTTCTGTCCCAGCAGCAGCACCAGCGTGCTCAGCACCGCGCCGATCACGATGGCCACGCTCCACCGCGCGGGCGCACGATCGGCGAGCGGCGCGCGCCTCGCGGTGTAGAGCACGGTGTCGTGCGCCACGAGCGGACGCTGCACCCCATCCTCGCCCGTGACCATCACCGTGGCCAGATGATCGGCCAGCAGCCCGGGCAAGAACGATTCGTTCCAACGCGTGAGCGGCTGGTCGGCGTTGCGGCCGAGCGCCACGTGAATGCCGGCGAATGGCGGCCAGTCGCCGTCGGTCACGCGCGCCGTTTCGCCGCGCCAAGTGCGCGGGTTGTCCGGCACGTTGGCCAGGGTACGCGCGAGCACGCCACCGAGCGCGCGATCGATCGCGTCACGCACGCGCGTGGAGCAGTTGTCGAGGTAGTAGTCGTAGCGGTAGTACCGGTTTTCTTCCATCGACTGCCATCCCACGAACTCGGCGAGCGCCGCCTTCTCCACGTTCGACAGCGCGAGCACCTGTCGCCGAGCGCTGCGATCCTCCGACACGTACACATCGAGCATGGCCTGCGTGGGATACGCGGCGAGCCAGTACCGCGTATCGCCCGTCAGGAAGCGCGCAAGGAAGTTGGGCTGCTCGAAGTCGAACATGCCCCAGTTGTACGCGAGACTCAGCCCGGTGATGGTGTCGGTGACCACGAGCGCGTTGTGTCCGAATCGCTCCCAGAGCACCTCGCCATTGGCGAAGGTGAGCACACTGATCTCGAGCGCCTCGCCACGAATGGCGCGCGCGGCATCGAGTGCCGGCTCCACACCGGGCGCCGGGGGCTGCGCCACCGCGCGCGCTGGCGCCGTCACACTCGCGACGAGCGCCAGCGTGGCCACCACCAGCGCCCGCCGAACGCGTGCGATCAGAACCGCACCTCGCGGCCCTCTTCGGCCGACTTGTAGGCCGCATCGAGAATGCGATGCACCTTCACCTGCTCGAGGGGCAGCTTCGCCGGCACTTCACCTCGCACCATCGCGACGAAGTGCGCGAGCTCGGCGCGATAGCTCTGCAGGAAGGGGCTCTCGCGCGCCGCCGCACCCGAGGGCGACACGTTCACATGCCGACCATTGATCTCCTTCACCACGCGCAGCGGCGAGAGACGCCCCGATCCCTTCGTGCCGTGCACCTCGAACCACCAGCGGTCTTCTTCGCCCACGTACGCCCACGACACATCGAGAATGAGCGACACGCCACCGGCACATTCGAGGAACAGCTGCATCGACACTTCAGTGGCGTTGGCGCCCTTGCCCTTGCGCGACTGCGCACTGATGCGCACGGGATCGGGGAAGTCGGCCAGCCACATCGCGAGATCGAGCAGCGGGAACCCCTGATCGAGGAATACGCCACCGCCCGCCTCCGACTTGCGCCCGCGCCAGCCATCGCCGGGACGATCCACGAGCAGCGCACCGGTGCGCACCGAGGTGAGTGCGCCGAGTTCCCCGTTCTTGAGGAACTGCGACAGCGCCTGCACATCGGAACGGAAGCGACTGTTGTGCGCCACCTGCAGCACGAGATCGTTCTTCTGCGCCGCCGCGATGCACCGT
This sequence comes from Gemmatimonas sp., assembly GCA_011390935.1. Classification (GTDB taxonomy): domain Bacteria; phylum Gemmatimonadota; class Gemmatimonadetes; order Gemmatimonadales; family Gemmatimonadaceae; genus JAABRT01. Next base: position 56,797 of record JAABRL010000024.1, on the reverse strand, counting down.
TCCACGCCGCGCACGGTGAGACCAAGCGGCCGTTCGCACAGCACGTGCAGCTTGCGACGCAGCGCACTGAGCACGTGCGGTTCGTGCAGATGATTGGGAGTGGCCACCACGACGGCATCGAGTTCGTCGAGCTCGAGCATTTCTTCGAGATCGGTGAACACATCGGGCACATCGAATCGATCGGCCAGGGCACGGGCCTTGGGCCCATCGTTGTCACACAGCGCCACGAGATGCGCGCCGCGCATCTTCGCGAGCACGGGGATGTGCGTGACCTGGGCGATCGCGCCGGTTCCTACGACGGCGATACGCACGCCATCCTTCATGCAGCCTCCGGGAGTCTCTTCACGCGATGACCGGCATTCGCCGGCCGATCAATCCGCGAAGCCGACGACGGTCCCCGGGTAGTAGTGGCGAAGGATGGCGCGCACGTCCTGTCCCGCTCGTGCACGCCCGATCGCTCCCCACTGGCACATCCCTACCCCGTGTCCGTTGCCGGCCCCACGCAGCGTGACACCGGATACCCGGCTTCCACTGCGTGCTTCGCGGTCTACCTGAAAATACGTACTGTTCAGGATCGCGCCACGCGCATCGCGCAGCGCATCACGAATGGCGTGGCCATTCATGGTGACCGTGCCACGGTTGGTGCGGACCACGAGCGTGGCCACGCGGCCGCTCGGCGTGCGCTGCCCCACTTGCACAGCCTGCACGGTGGGGGCCGTGGTGCCCGAGGCGCCACGCGTGCCGAGGTGCCGCACCACCGCCTGTCGCAGCAACGGCTCGTCGAAGCTGGCCACCCACGCATGCCGCGGGGAGATGTCACAGTACGGCCGACCCGTGGCGGGATTCACGTCGCTCACGCTCTGCAGATAGTCGTGATCGTGCCCGTGCTGCCACACCTCGCTCGGCCGCGCGGTCTGCCCACCGCAGCTCGACGAATACGGGCCATCCACCACCTGGCCGTCGAAGCGCAGCACGAGCCCGCTCGTGGACGCGATCGCGTCATCCACCACCGGATGTTCGGCCGCCACACCGCCGTACACCTGATGCTGCACCGTAGCGGTCATGTGATGACCCGAGATCGGCACACGCCCATCGGCCGGTACGCGCACGTAGGCGTAGCTGCGCGCGGCGATGGCCTGAGCCTGCAGCGCCGACGCGTCGCGTACCTCCCGTGTCCCGAGCTCGAGCGGCACGACGCCACGCAGATAGTCCTCCACCGGCACACGGTTCACCACGAGCAGACCGCTGTCGGTGGCACTGATCCACAGCTCGCCGCGATAGCGCTTCTCGCCATGCTGCACCACATGCTGTGCGGCGCCGCTGCGCACCACGAAGGGACCGGCGCGCCACGGGGTGGCGTCGTTGCCTTTGACCGCGGCCACACGGAGCGACCGTCCGTTACGCTCGATACGCCAAGCCTCGCCGCCGGTGCCGCGGGCCAGTACCACACGCCCCCCCTGCTCCAGCACCTGAAACGCCCCCGTCGCCGAAATGGGGGCGCTCTGCACACGCGCCTGCAGCGCGATCCAGGCAATGCGATCGCCGGCGTCGAGCAGGCCGTCGGCGGTGTCAGCCACGGCGACCGCACGCGCGGCCGGTGCGGGCCCCACCGGCGCAGCGCCCGGTGACGCCGGGCGCAGCGGCGCACACCCCGGACCACTGATCGCCACCATCACGCCCAACACGAGCGCCACGAGCGCGGCTGAACCGCGCGACCGGGCGCTCGTCATCGACTCACCCCTTCGCGCCCGACAGCGCGGCGCCGAGCGCGTCATCGAGCTTGCTCAGCGTGAGGTCGATGTCGGCCTCGCTGTGCGCCGACGACATGAACCCCGCCTCGAACGCCGACGGCGCGAGATACACACCTCGCACGCGCGCGGCGTGAAAAAAGCGCTTGAACAGTTCGGTGTCCGACGTCTTGGCTTCGTCGAAGTTGGTGACCGTCTGCTCGCGGAAGAAGAAGCCCCACATGGAGCCGCTGTGCGACGCGTTGAATGGCACGCCGTGGCGCGCAGCCATGGTGCGCATGCCATGCACCAGACGCGCCGTGCGCGCGGTGATGCTGTCGTGCACTTCGCGCGTGAGGGCGGCGAGCGTGGCCAGACCGCCGGCCATGGCCAGCGGATTGCCCGACAGCGTGCCGGCCTGATACACGGGACCAGTGGGCGCCACGCGCGACATGTACTCGCGCTTGCCACCGTACACGGCCACGGGCAAGCCGCCCCCGATGACCTTGCCGAGGGCGGTGAGGTCGGGGGTGACACCGAAGCGCTCGCGCGCTCCGCCGAAGGCGATGCGGAATCCGGTCATGACTTCATCAAAGACGAGCAGGGCGCCCGTTTCGTCAGCGATGCGGCGCAGCCCCTCGATGAACCCGGGCACCGGCTCGATGTAGCCGCCATTGCCCACGATCGGCTCGAGCAGAATGGCCGCCAGCGGCACGGAGCGGGCGATCTTCTCCACCGCCTCGAGATCGTTGTAGGCACAGGTGAGCGTGAGCTCGGCCAGCGCCGACGGCACGCCGGGCGAGTTGGGGAGGCCGAGCGTGGCCACCCCGGAGCCTGCCTTCACGAGAAAGCTGTCGGCGTGCCCGTGATAGCACCCTTCGAACTTGAGCAGGTGATCGCGCCCCGTGATGGCACGGGCCAGCCGTGCGACGCTCATGGCGGCCTCGGTGCCGCTCGAGACGAACCGCATCATCTCCAGATGCGGCATGCGTTCGGCGATCACATCGGCGAGCTCCAGCTCGAGCCCGGTCGGAATGCCGAAGCTCGTGCCGTTCTGCATCACGCGCTGCACTGCCTCGAGCACCGCCGGTGGCGCATGGCCAAGCACGAGCGGGCCCCACGACAGCACATAGTCGATGTACTCGTTGCCATCCACATCCCAGATGCGCGAACCGGCGCCACGCGCCACGACGAACGGCTCACCACCCACGCCGCCGAAGGCACGCACCGGCGAGTTCACGCCGCCCGGGAAACGGTCACGCGCCCGCGCCATGAGCGCCTGCGAGCGCGTGGTATCGAACATCGTTGCAGCAGTCACAGCCGTCATCGTCCGAAGCTCCCAACCGAAGTAGGAAGAAAGGTCACAGGCAGCACACGGCCGGCACGTGATGCGGTCGCCACCTGAGGGCGAGCCGCCACGGCACGAAACGTGGCGCTGAAATCGTAGTCATCGACGACATCGTCGATCGTGACATCGAGGAAGCTGCCCACGGGGAGGTCGGCGACATGTTCGCGGGCAGTCTCGATGTGCACCACCCCGTCCACATCATCGGCCTGCCACGGCGCACGCGCCTCCACATAACCGGCCACGGCGTCCACACGCTGCACGAGCACGCGCGTTTCGCGACCGAGAAAGCGCTCGTACTGCGACGCGGTGATGCCGCGCTGCAGTTCGTACAACCGCTCCTGCCGCTCACGCTTGAGCGACTCGGGCACGTTGTCGTCGAGTTCGGCGCCGCGTGTGCCTTCCTGCGGCGAATACGTGAACACCCCGAGCCGGTCGAGGCGCAGCTCTTCGAGCAGCTCGAACAGCGCCTCGAACTCTTCGTCGGTCTCTCCCGGAAAGCCCACGATCACCGTGGTGCGAATGGCCAGATCAGGGACCGACTGCCGGTAGAGCGCCACCTTGTCGCGAATGGTGCGCGCGCGTTCCGGGCGGCGCATGCGCGCGAGCACCGCGTCGTGCCCGTGCTGCATGGGCATGTCGAGGTAGCGCACGATACGCGGATTGTTCGCGATCACGTCGAGCAGGCGCGGTGTGATGCCAGCGCTGTACAGATACAGCAGCCGGTACCACGGAATGTCGGTATCGCGCAGCAGCGCTTCGAGCAGCTCGGGGAGCGCGTTGCCGTCGCGGCGATCACGCCCGTAGTGCGCCAGATCCTGCGCCACGAGATTGACCTCGCGCGCGCCCTGCATCTCGAGCAGCTGCGCTTCGCGAATCACATCATCGAGTGCGAATGAACGGTGCTTGCCACGCATGAGCGGAATCGCGCAGAACGCGCACCCGTGATCGCACCCTTCGCTCACCTTGAGATACCGCACCGCCGGCTGATCGCCGCTGAACAGGCGCACGCCCGGATGCTCCACGAGCGAGCCACCGATGAGGCCACGCGCCACGAGTTCGGGCACGAGCCGATCGGATTCACTGGTGCCGAGAAACAGATCGACTTCGGGCAGCGCCTCCTCGAGCTCCGCCTTGTGCCGCTCCACCATGCACCCCACGGCGAAGACGGCCTGCACGCCCCCGTCGTCCTTCAGGCGCGCGGCTTCGAGGATCGTGTCGAGGGATTCCTTCTTGGCGGCATCGATGAAGCCGCACGTATTCACGATGATGACGTCGGCCTCGGCCGGGTCCTCAACGCTGTCGGCGCCATGCGCCACCAGATCGGCGCGATAGCGCTCGGAGTCGACCGTGTTCTTGTCACAGCCGAGCGTGAGAACGGAGAACCGCATCCGGGCGCTCAGCGGAAGTTGCCGAACTGCAACTCGACGCCGAAGTCTTCGGAGCGCAGGTGCTGAATGGCTTCCTGCAGATCGTCCTTGGACGGCGATGTCACGCGCACCTGCTCGCCCTGAATCGAGGCCTGCACCTTCTTGATCTTCGCCGCCTTGAGCGACGCGCTGACCTTCTTCGCGGTTTCGCCATCGAGCTCGGTCTTGAGCTTGACCTCGCGCTTGACGGTGTTGCCGCCGGCCTGCTTGATCTCGCCGATGTCGAGATTCTTCACCGGAATGCCGCGCTTGATGAGTTTGCTCTGCACGACGTCGAACAGCTGCTCCATCTGGAACTCGCTGTCGGCCACCATCTCGAGCACGGCTTCGGCGCGCTTGAACTCCACCGCGGCCTGCGAGCCCTTGAAGTCGTAGCGTTGCGCGACCTCCTTCTGGGCCTGATTGATCGCGTTGTCGACTTCTTGCATATCGACGCCAGTGGTGACGTCGAAGGAATACGTGGATGCCATGAACGGGGTATTGGGATCAGCCGAGGAAGCTCTGGAGCGCCTTCGCGCGGCTCACATGGCGCAGGCGCGAGAGCGCCTTTTCCTTGATCTGGCGCACACGCTCGCGCGTGATGCCCATCTGGACGCCGATTTCCTCGAGGGTCATGGGCTCGTGGTCTTCGAGCCCGAAGTAGAGGCGCAGAATGTTCGCCTCACGTTCCTTGAGCGAACCGAGTGACTCTTCGATCGCCTGGGTGAGCGCCTTCTCGATCGTCTGCTCGTCCGGCGCAGAGCTGACGGTATCGGCGAGATAGTCGAGCAGCCGATTGTCTTCGCCAGGGGTGAGCGGCGCGTCGAGCGAGAGGTGCACCTGCGAGATCGACATGGTCTTGGCCACCTCTTCCTCGGAGATGTCCATCCCTTCGGCGATCTCGGCGTGCGTGGCTTCGCGCCCCAGCTCCTGCAGCAGCGCACTGGCGCGCTTGCCGATGCGATGCAGCGCTCCCGCGCGGTTGAGCGGCACGCGCACAATGCGCGACTGCTCCGCGAGCGCCTGCAGAATGCTCTGTCGAATCCACCACACGGCGTACGAAATGAACTTGATGCCCTTGGTCTCGTCGAACTTGTGACCGGCGCGAATCAGGCCGAGGTTGCCCTCGTTGATGAGGTCGGACAGCGAGACCCCCTGATTCTGGTACTTTTTGGCCACCGAAACGACGAAGCGCAGGTTGGAGCTCACCAGCTTGTCGAGCGCGTCCTGATCCCCCACGCGAATGCGCCGCGCCAACTCTGCTTCGTCCTCTCGCGAGATGAGCGGATACTTGGCGATCTCGCGCAGGTACTGATCGAGCGAGCCATCGTCGAGCGAGGGCCGTTTGCGCGGCACCGCCCCGTTGGCAGAGCGCGGACGGTCCGCGGTCGTGTCGTCGTCTCGATCGACGTGACGTAGCGAGACGGGAGTCTTGCGTGCGGTGCTGATCGAACGGGCTGGCGCGGACTCGGCGCGTCCCATCGAGGGCACCTCAGCGGATGCGCTCTCCAAGCCGCCTCCATCGAATATTGGTGATCCAAGGCGCCGTGGACATCGAGTCCGGCGAGTAGCTGTAGTACACGACCATAGGCGACCCTCGCATCAGACTGTCGGGCACGAAGCCCCAGTACCGACTGTCGAGCGAGTTGTCGCGGTTGTCACCCAACACGAAGAAGTGGTCCTGCGGGACCACCAACGGTCCCCAGTTGTTGCGCGAGGGACGATAGCCACCGCGTGGCGCGGGCACCTGCGCGGCCGTGGCGGTGCGCACCAGATAGCTGCGCTGCCAGCGGAAATCCTCGGCGGTGGGATCGACCCCGGGATCGGTGTGCACCACGTAGCGCTCGTCCTGTTCGAGTCCGTTGAGCAGCAGCACGCCTTGCTGCATGGACACAGTATCGCCGGGCAGCGCCACGAGGCGCTTCACGAAGTTCTTGGACGGATCGACCGGCCACTCGAACACCACCACATCACCGCGGCGCGGCTCGCGCACCGCCGGCAGCTTCACGTTGGTGAGCGGAATCGTGGCGCCGTACAGCAGCTTGTTCACGAGCAGGAAGTCACCCACGAGCAGCGTACCCTCCATGCTGCCCGACGGAATCTTGTACGCCTCCACGAGCACGGCGCGCAGCACGAGGAACAGCGCGACCGCGGCGGGAAACACCCGCATCCACTCGAAGAACCAGCCGAGCCGAATGCGCGACGTCCGCTTGTTGGCCGCACGCAGCGCCGCCAGGCGGAGCATTTCGTCTGACGCAAGGCGCTCGGCCGTGTCCGTAGCTGCGCCGAGGGCGGACGTGTCGCTCGACGACACGCCAACGGGCTCGGACTCTGGGCGCACACTGCTCGAAGGATCCATCTCGGACCACCAACTGAGGTAGGGACGACTTCCGGAATCAAGCGCGACCCACAGGGAGACGCAAGCGGCCGAGGGTGCATCCCCCCGGCCCGATCCCGCTGACTAGTAGTTGTCGATCTGCGCGCGCTGCAGGGCTCCCGAGAAATCCACGTAGCCCACCTTGGTTTCCGAATAGAACTCGTACACTTCCCAGCCACCTTCGCGGTGCCCGTTGCCCGTCTGCTTCACCCCGCCAAACGGAAGATGCGCCTCGGCGCCAATCGTGGGCGCATTCACATAGGTGATACCGTTGTCCAGGTCCTGCAGCGCGCGGAACGCGACCGTGACGTCACGCGTGTACACCGACGACGAGAGCCCGTACTTCACGCCGTTGTTCACGGCGAACGCTTCGTCGGCGTCCGCCACCTTGATCACCGACAGCACGGGGCCGAAGATCTCTTCCTGCTCGAGCCGTGATCCGGCCTTCACCCCCGTGAAGATCGTGGGCTCGAAGAAGAAGCCATGAGCCAGCGACGCGTCCGTGGGACGTGATCCACCGCACGCAAGCTCCGCTCCTTCGGATCGTCCGATCGCCACGTATTTCTCCACCTTCTCGCGCGACGCTTCGTGTACAAGCGGTCCCACATCGGTGCCCGCCACACGACCATCACCCAGACGCAGCGCGCGCGCGCGCTCCACCAACCGCGCCACGAACCGGTCGTGGATCCCCTCCTGCAGAATGAGACGACTGGTGGCCGTACAACGTTGCCCCGTGGTCCCGAAGGCCCCCCACAGCACGCCATCGACGGCCAGTTCGAGGTCGGCATCGTTCAACACGATCTGCGCGTTCTTGCCGCCCATTTCGAGCGACAGCCGCTTGTGCATGCGCCCCGCCGTTTCGCCGACGAAGCTGCCCGTGTCCGTGCTGCCCGTGAACGACAGCACCGGCACCTGCGCGTGCTCCACGATCGCCTTGCCCACCACCTCGCCCATGCCGTGCACGAGCTGAATCACCTCGGGCGGCAGACCGGCCTCGAGCAGGATCTCCACGAACACATGCCCCGTGTGCGGCACATCTTCCGACGGCTTGAACACTACCGAATTTCCGCACACGAGCGCGGGGAACATCTTCCAGGTGGGAATGGCGAGCGGAAAGTTGAACGGCGTGATGAGACCGGTCACACCGATCGGCCGACGGTAGCTCATGGCCCACTTGTTCTTGAGCTCGCTCGGCACCGTGTGTCCGAACAGACGACGCCCTTCGGTGGCGGCGTAATAGGCCGTGTCAATCCCTTCCTGCACGTCACCGCGCGTTTCGGCGAGCGGCTTGCCCATCTCGCGCGTCATCAAATCGGCGAGCTCCTCCTTGCGCGTGACCATGATGTCGCCCACACGTCGCAGCACATCACCGCGTGCCGGCGCCGGTGTGCGCTTCCACAGATCGAAGCCCCGCTGCGCACTCGCGACCGCGCGCTCCACGTCGTCCACTCCGGACGCGGGGAAGCGACCGATCAGGTCACGCGTGTCGGCCGGGTTGCGGTTTTCGAAGTACGCATTGGTGCTGGGCGCGACCCACTCGCCGGCGATGAAGTTCTTGAAATCGGTCATGACGATGCGATGGAGAGAGACACGGAGTGGTAACGACTGATGATCAGTCGCCCTTGCTCACAACGACGATGAGGACGGAGGCGGTGTGGTACCGGGCGTCGTGGGTGACACTTCTGGAGACGTTGCCGCTGGTGGTGCCGCCTGACAGCTCCACCGATCCGGGCGATCGAAGGTGGGTTCGGCATAGCCCACACGGGGCAGCACTTCCCGGGCACCCAACACGACGGCCGACACGATCGCCAGCAGACTGATCACGTGCGCGAGGCCGAGTCGATGGCGCCACGTGCCGCGCGCGCTCCACACGCCGAGCAGCGAGACGACGCCGGCGGCTCCCACGAGCCCCGCGAGCGGCAGCCCGCAGCGGGCCGCCCACGGCCACAGCCAGATCCCCACGGCACCAGTCGCCGCGAGCGCAACCTTGGTATAGGTGAACCAGCGCGCCTTGCCGCCTGCAGCGGGCGATGCGGCCGCGGCGGCGGCCGGCGCGACACGCGACGGTGCCGCAACACCTCGCGGCATGCCCGTGGGCATGGGGGGCGCGGGTGCGGCCAACGCCTCATCGGAGATCGACGCGAGTTGCTTGTCGATCTTCGCGAGTTCCTTGTCCCAATCGCGATCGGTCATGGCAGCAGCGGTGAAGGCACGAAGGAGTTCATCGGGTGCGCGGGCGCGCGATCACGTCGGCAACGATTCACGCGTGAGCGCGTATCGCTCGATCTTCTTGTACAGATTGGAGCGCGGCATCTCGAGCACGCGTGCCGTCTCCGACACGTTCCAATCGAACGCACGCAGCTTGGCGAGCAGGAAGCTGCGCTCCGCCGCATCCTTGAACTCTTCGAAGGTGCGGCAGTCGGCCAGCGACCCCAACCCGGTGGGTTCGGCGGCGCGTCGCCCCACCAGACGCTCCACGTCGGTGACCGCAATGTGCGGACCGGCGGCAAGAATCACGAGGCGCTCGACCGTATTGCGCAGCTCGCGCACGTTGCCGGGCCATTCGAGTTCGGCCAGCCGCGCGATCGCATCGGTGCTGATACCGCGCCTGGGCAGGCCATCACGCTGCGCGAACTGCTGCAGGAAGTGCACCACCAGCGGCTCGATATCCTCGCGACGCTCGCGCAGCGGCGGCACCACGATCGGCACCACGTTCAACCGATAGAACAGGTCTTCACGAAAGCGGCCATCGGCGATCTCCTGCTCGAGATCCTTGTTGGTCGCGGCGATCACCCGCACGTTGACGTGTACCGGCTTGTTGCCACCGATGCGCGTGACCACACCGTCCTGCAGCACGCGCAGCACCTTGGCCTGCGCGGAGAGCGCCATGTCGCCGATTTCGTCGAGAAAGATCGTGCCCCCATCGGCCTGCTCGAACTTGCCGGCCCGATCGGCCACGGCGCCGGTGAACGAGCCTTTGATGTGACCGAACAGTTCGCTCTCGATGAGCTCCGAGGGAATCGCGGCACAGTTCACTTCGACAAACGGCTTACGCGACAGCGGTGAGCCACGGTGCATCGCACGCGCCACCAGCTCCTTGCCCGTGCCATTCTCGCCAGTGATCAGCACACGCGCCGGTGTCGCGGCCACCTTGTCGATGCGTTCGAGCAGCGCACGAATGACGAACGAGTTCCCCACGATTTCATAGCGCGACTCGATGGTCTGCCGCAACCGCGAGTTCTCTTCGGAGAGATCGGCCTGTGTGAGCGCGTTGCGCAGCAACAGCAGCACCCGATCGGTGTCGAGCGGTTTTTCGAGAATGTCGAACGCGCCGAGCTGCGTGGCCTCCACCGCGGTCTGAATCGTGGCGTGTCCACTGATCATCACGACCACCGCGGCCGGATCGGCCGCGCGCATGCGCCGCAGCGTTTCGATGCCGTCAATGCCGGCCATCTTCACGTCGAGGAAGACGAGATGTGGACGAAAGGTGTCGTACGCCGTGAGCCCCTCGAGACCGCTCGCGACCGTCTGAACGGCGTAGCCTTCGTATTCGAGCAGCTGGCCGAGCGCCTGGCGAATGCCGGCCTCGTCATCGATCACGAGAATGCGACGCGGTTCCATGGCCGAACTCACGGCGTGACCACTTCAGCGCGGTAGACGGTGATGCGGTCCTTGCGAATGCGAATGTCGCCAACGGCCGGCGGCAGCTCGACGGGATAGCCGTTTTCGGCCACCCACTCGGGCATGATGCCGCGCCGGATGTTGCCGATGAGCGTGGGCACCAGCGGACGCGGCACGCTGAAGTCGCCGATGATCACTTCCTGAATGAGGAACTGCGCGCGCTGTCCGTCCACGAGGTCGAAGGACCCGCCGATGATGACGGTATCGCGCCGACTGAGCATCCCCACCAGCGGGGTCAGCATGGAGCCGCCCCCGAGGTCTTCGAGCGGCACGTCGGCCTTGACGTACAGCAGCCCGTCAGCGACGGCCACCGTGGCCGCTTCGGCGGTCGTGGGCAGCTGTCGACGGAACGGCTCCACGAGGAACGACAGCAGTTCGTTGGCGTCAAGCGTGACCATGGACGGGCCACCGCGCACGGCCAACACCGAGACTCGCTTGAGCGCTTCGGCAAAGCCGGCGTCTTCGATGGGCAGCCAGCGTGCCGTTGCCAAGCCCGCAGCCGGCGCCGTGCTCATGCTGTCGGCACCACGCGGCTCGAAGGGAATGCGCGAAGCGATTGCCTCGGGGAGCGGCAGATTGCCGCCGCTCCACCACCACCAGGCCCCCGCCACACCAACCACCAGCACGGCCGTACTCACGGCCCGACCCAGAAAGCTCATACGCCAGACCTCCGTACGGACACTCGCGTCAGAAAAGGGAGAATCGCAGACATTCCTGAAAGCTAGTCTTGCCAGCGCGACGGGTGGAGGGCACGGTCTCCTCCCCCCTGCGGCCGATGCGCGTGATACACCACAGGCACGGCTGTTACGCCGCGGGAACAGTCGGGGCCGGCGACTCAAGGGGGGCTGTCTGTGGCCGACACTCCCCAAGGCACGTCCACCCTCTCCGACCCTTTCGATGGCTGCTCCCACGCCCGCCGGCTCCCCCGCCCCGGAATCCGATCCGATCGCCGACGCCCGTGCGTTGGTGGCCATGGCCATCGGGCTCGGCAAGCGTGTGCGCACGGTCCAGCACCTCGACCAGTCCACCGACCGCAAGGCGGGCCTGTACGTGAGCACGCTGGTGCGACAGGCCGCGCGCCTGCTGCAGTCCACCGCGTCGCACGATGTGCCGCAGATCCGCGCCGGCGCTGGCAGTCCCGGTGGCAACTCGGTGCACTATGTCATCCGTCACGACCGGCTGGTGGGGCCCCCGATCGCCACGCGCTTTCTGGTGGTGGGCTCGGACGCGCGCCTGCGCTGCTGCGTCGCCCCCGAGAACGGCGGCGCCCGCGTATGGGCCGACTACGACGTGGGCACCGCGCCACACGACCTGCCGCTGCGCGCGGTACTCGATGCCCTCTCGACGCTCATTGCGCGCCTCGAGAGCACGGTGACGCAGCTGGAGATCCGCCAGATCACGCGCGAGGCCGAGCTGGACGCCGACATCGCGCTCTCGAAAGCGCGCATCGCCGGCCTGCCGGAGCAGCCGGTGCGATCGGCGGGCGTGAAGCGCGAGGTGGCAAGCGAGGAGCCGGTGCGTCCGTGGACGCGTCATGGGGCTGCCGCGCGGCAGCGTGCGCCGGAGACGGCGCCGGTGGCAGCGCCCGCTGTCGAGTCGGCGGTCACGCCGGCGGTCACGCCGGAAGTCACGCCGGCGGCGCCGGTCGCAGCGCCGGCGGTCGCCCCACCAACGCTCGCCGTACCGAGCATTCCGGCGGTCTCGAGCGCGGACGACATCTTCGGCGCAGCTCCGGTCGCAGCGGCTCCCATCGCGGTGTCACCCTCCGCGGCGGCACCCGCCGCGGCGGCGGCCGCCGCGACCGCGCCCGCTGCTTCGCAGACGGCCGCCCCTGTGCCCGCTGACGCCGAGCAACACGAATCGGCCAGTGACTCGGCGGAGGCGTCGTCAGGCGTGCGCCGACCCTTCCGCCTGTCGCGACTGAATCGGGCGATCTAGACGGCGACGCGCGTCACGGCAGTCCGCGTGTCACCACTGAAAGCGCACGCCGCCGTTCACCGTGAACCCCACCAACTCGGTCCAGGCATCGGTCGTCCAGCGTCCGCCGCGCCCGCGTTCGGGTAGCACGAGCGGATCAAAGCGCGTCTGCCGCACGTTGGTGAGGTTCTCGAGGTTCAGAAACAGCCGCGCCGTGCCCGCGCGGGTCGCAACGGCGCGTTCACCCATGAGTCCCACGATCAGGTACGGGCGGCTCTCGCCACGAAACGGGTTCTGCTCGAGTCGCTGACGGCCCGTGAAATAGAGTTCGAGGCCGAGGCGACTTCTGCCTTCCTGCTCGATCATGGTGACCAGCGCGATCGCATGCCGCGGTGTGAGCGCCACCTCATGCCGGTTGCAGCCCATCGGACCGCGCCAGTTTGCCGGACGTTCCGCCTCCAGATTGCACTCGGTCGAGCGCAGGAACGTATAGGTCCCGGTCACGCGCAGCCTCGGGGCCTCCTCGTCTCCGTCATCCTCCCCGAGTTCGCGATCGACGCGCGCGAGCAGCTCGCCACCCCACGTCTGCGTTGGGCCCATCCCATTCACGATCGCCAGGCGCGACAGCTGCGTGGCCGCGGGTGCCGGAATGCCGGCGACCTGCAGCGGATCCGTCACGCGCGAACCGAACAGCGTCGCGTTGACCTGCAGGCGACCGTGCTCCAGCTCGATCGGACCGCCGACATCGAGTGATCCGCTCATGGCGCGCTCCGCGACGAGTTCGTTCAGCGGCAGGTTCAGCGGCAGCACCGGCGTGAGCCCGGTGACTTCGGTCTCTTCGACAAAGGGGTTCGGCGCAAAGGCCCCGGTGCCCGCCGAGAGGCGAGTGCTCCAGCCGGCGAAACGCCCCTCGGCAGGCCGACGCGCGAGTACCGACACGCGCGGGTTCACGAACGTGCCATAGTCGCTGTGGGCGTCCATGCGCACACTCGTGGAGAGAGACAGCCACGAGCGCGCGTCCACGTCGAGCTGCGCGAACACCGCCGGAATGGTGAACGCATAGTCGAAGCCGCGCACATTCGATGCGCGGTAGGTCTCCTGCTGCAGCGCCACACCCGCGAGGTACGTGGCCGGCCCCTGCGGCACGGCCAATGCCGCTTCGCCGAACCAGGTGCGATGCCGATCATGCTCCGCGACGTCGCCGAAACGATGCTGATGCCGCTGCTCCATCGCCGATCCGCGCACGGTGAGGATGCCGCTCCGCAATGCATCCGCACCGAACAACGGCTTCGCCTCACTGCCAACGAATCGCGCCAGCGCACCGAGATCGGCTCTGCGCGTGCGCAACGATTCGATGAAGGATGTGCCAGCCGGCGTCACGGCGCCCGGCAGTGTACCCCCTTCGCGATTCTCGGAGGTGAACCCGCCGGTGACGAAGGCAGAGCGGCCACTCCCGTTGTCGAAAAAGACGCGAGGCCGAACCACGGCACGAGCGTACCCCGGCATATCGGTCCATCCGTCGGCATCCAGATCGTTCTGCCCCTGCGTGTGGGCCCCCGCGAGCACCGTCGCCCCGAAGCGCTCGCCCAGCGGAGCACTGGCAAAGAGCACCGCATCGGTGCCACCACGCGATGTCTGGTTGATGAGTGCGGTGCGTTCGGTTTCGTTTCCAGGGCGCTTGCTCACGAGATCGATCACGCCGCCTAGAGCGGAGCTGCCGTACAACGCGGAGGCCGTGCCCTTGATGATCTCGACCCGCTCGAGATCGAGTGGCGGGATCTGCAACAGTCCCAGACCTCCCGCCTGCCCGCCATACAGCGGCAACCCATCGGCCAGCAGCAGCGAGTACCGTCCACGCAGTCCCTGAATGCGAACATTCGCACCACCAAGCGACGGGTTCGTGGTCTGCACACGCAAGCCGCCCGTTTCATTGAGCATCATCGCGATATCACCGGGCGACATCGTGAGCTTTTCGGCCACCTCTTCCTGGTCAATGATCTCCACGCGAAGCGGCGTGTCCTCCACACGACGCTCGCCGCGCGTCGCGGTGACGATCACGCCCTGCACTTCCACGCGCTCGGCAACCAGCGCGATCGTGATGGTGGTGTCGCCGTTCGCGCGCAGCAGCACGGCCACGGAGTCGGTCCGATAGCCCAGCTTGCTCGCGCTGATCACACGTCGCCCCGCCGAAAGACGGAGCGTGGCCTCACCACGGGCGTCCGTCTGCGCCCCAACGGCGCCGCTCCGCACGATTGCGGATTCCACGCGCAGGTCGGCCTCCGCGCGCACACGCACCGTGACCACGGCGCTGTCTTGCGGAACCGTGGGGGTCGGTTGGGCGTGCGCCATTCGCGGGAGCACCCCGTGAAGCACCACGGCACCAGCGACGACGGCACAACGAAACATGGCGCGCGCGCGCGCACGAACACGGGGCTCGGTCATGCAGAGAGGGAGACAGGTGGGCAGATCGCGCTACAGCGCGCGCAGCTTCGATTTTTCGTAGACCGCCGTGATGCGTGTGCCGTCCCATACATAGCCAAGATGCGCGCTTTGTCGACATGAGGTCACGAGCCGAGGACGCCACACCGCGACACACTCGCCCGACGGATCACGCACGCTCTCGTACACAACGCCGGCCGCCCCGCGTGCTCGCTGCGTCACGGCGAACGCCTGCGACGCCGCATAGTCGGTGGCGTGGTACAGCGCGGCCGCTGTCTCACGCGCCCCGCGCAGGTCGAGCAGCGCACCGCGCACCGTGGCGAGCAGCACGCGCATGGTGAGCTCGATCGCCGGCTGTGCCGTGGCACGCAGAAACCGTTCACGATGATACACGGTTTCGGCGATCGCCGTGGCACGGGTGTGTGCGGCGTAGTACGCGCCGAAGTGACCCGTGGAGAAGCGGCCGCCTTCGGGCGTGAGGTGTGTGAAGGGCGCCATGATGAAGCCGGCGCCTGGCCCGGACACGCGATCCTCGGCGGGTACCGCCTGCAACGCACCCACCGACTCGCGAAGGCGCGGATTGGTGAGCGCCTCCACCGCATACACGGCTTCGAGATCGGCGGGATCGGCGACCCGCTCGAAGAGGTCGATGGGCGGAAAGCGACTGGGGATGATGCGCACACTCGCCCGCCACCACACCGCGCTGGTGGACACCGCCGCATACTCGACGCGTGTCACCCGCCGCGCTCCGCGTCGAGATACTGACGCACCACGAACAGATCGGCCACGTTCCCCGAGCACATGCGCTCGAGCGCCGACGCGCCATGAAAGGGCGCCGCCTCATTGGGCTGCCTCACCCACGCGTCGGCCGCCGCGGGTGACGGGAGCAGCAGCTGCAGCGCCTTGTAGATGCCGAGCACGTACGAGACGCGCTCGAGGACATCGCGCGAGACCTGTCCTACCTGACCGGCTTTCCACTTGAAGAACGTGGACGCGGGCGGCGCCCCCAAGAGGGTGCGCGCGTCGGTGGCGCTCAACTCCCACGCGTCGGCGATGCGAAAGAAGGTGCGCAGCGCGCCGGGCGCCATGGCGGCGAGATCGGGAGCGGGGGCAGTGGCGACGTTGGGTAGCGTGCGCGGCATACGATGATCTTTTTGTGGAGTGTACAGCAACATAACTCCATTTAGAGACTCAGCACAACGGGCTAACGAGCGCCTCGACTTTCGACAACGGCAACTGAGTTGGGAAAGGACTCAAGAATGGATCAAGGGGGAACAAGGCGTGGCGGCTCGGCGGACCTATCGATGTTGATCGCTTCTTCCCGCCCTCCTCCACTCCGTTGCGGTTCCGTCGTCAGCGCTCAGACGTCGCATCGTGCGCCGCGGCGCCACGTAACCCTCCACCCCCCAGCACCGCCGACCGCTCCGGCGGCCGAAAGCGCAACGACTCCGCGACATGGGCCGCGCCGATCTCGGCCGCATCATCAAGGTCGGCGATTGTGCGCGCCACGCGCAGTACGCGGTGATAGCTGCGCGCACTCAGGCGAAGCCGTTCGGCGGCCGAGAGCAGCAGGGCGCGCGCGTCCCGATCGAGGCGGGCCGAGGTGGCGAGGGTGCGCGCTGGTACGCTCGCGTTCGTGGCCACCGCGGTCTCGTCGGCTGACCGGTGCGTGCGTCCGTATCGGGCGCGTTGTCGAGCCCGGGCGTCCGCCACGCGCGCCGCCAGCTCCGCGGACGTCACGCCTCCATCGCGGGCGTCGAGCGCTTGAGGGGGTACGCGCCGGACATGCACGTGCAGATCGATGCGATCGGCCAACGGGCCTGACAATCGCGCCTGGTGCCGGTCAAGATCGGCGGCCGTGCATCGGCAGTCGCGTGCCGGGTCGCCGGCATAGCCGCACGGGCACGGGTTGGTGGCGGCCACGAGCATGAAGCGCGCCGGGAAGCGCAGCGCCGAGGCGGCGCGCGCAAGGGTGACGTGCCCGTCCTCCAGCGGTTGGCGCAGCGACTCGAGCACATGGCGCGGAAAGAGCGACAGCTCGTCGAGAAAGAGCACGCCGAGGTGGGCCAGACTCACCTCGCCGGGGCGCGGCACACTGCCGCCACCCACGAGGCCGGCCGCCGACACCGAGTGATGCGGAGCGCGGAAGGGGCGCACGGGGCGCGCGGGTCCGGCGCCCAGCAGTCCCGCGACCGAGTGTACCGTGAGCACTTCGAGCGCTTCTTCGTCGTGCAGCGGCGGCAGGATGCCGGGGAGCCGACGCGCGAGCATGGTCTTCCCCGCCCCGGGCGGCCCAACGAGCAGCACGTTGTGCGCGCCGGCGGCGGCGATTTCGAGGGCCCGCATGGCCATGGGTTGCCCCACCACGTCGGACATGTCGGGGCCGCCGCGTTCGCTGCCGCCGATCGCTGACGTCGCGCCGGCCAGTGCGGCTTGAAGCGAGCCCGCGCCGCTCTGCAGCAGTGCCGACGCCGACTGGGCTCGTGCCGCCATGCCCCCAGCGCGCAGCATGGTCACGAGCTCCCCCAGCGACTCGGGCGCCACGGCCCGCACGCGCTGCACGCACGCGGCCTCTCCGGCATTGCCGGGCGGGATCACCAGCACCTCGTCCTGCGCGGCGGCGAGGCGCGCGACCGCCAGCACGCCGCGCACCGGACGCAACGCACCGTCAAGCCCCAACTCGCCCACCACACGCAGCCCCTGCAGCTGGGTCGCGTCGAGCTGGCCGCTGGCCGCCAGCACGCCGAGGGCGATCGGCAGATCGAACGCCGTGCCCGCTTTGGGCAGGTCGCCGGGCGAGAGCGACACCGTGATGCGGCGCGGCGGCACCGTGAAGCCCGCGTTGGCGAGTGCGGCGCTTACGCGATCGCGACTTTCCTTGACGGCGGTGGCGGCGAGCCCCACGAGCGTCCACTGCGGGAGCCCGTTGGCGACGTGCACCTCGACCGTGACATCGAGGGCTTCAATACCGAGGACGGCGGCGGAGCGGGTGGCAGCGAGCATGCACCAGTGTGCACGCGTTGGTTCGCCGACCCATCACCGAAACTACGCCCGTGGCATCATGCGCACGCACTCGCAACCGCGGGCGGCCTCCGGTGCCCGAGGCGCGCCGCAGACACGCTCAGCGCGCGTACTTGAACAGCAGCTCCACGAGTTCGTCGTACACGGTGTCCGCTTCCTCCGGCCCCTGCTGCACGGCCGCACTCGCGCAGTGCTTGAGGTGGTTGCGCATGAGTTCACGCGAGACGGAGCGCAGCGCTTCCTGTACCGAGGCCACCTGCGTCAGCACATCGGTGCACCAGCGCTCCTCCTCCACCATCTTCTGCAGCCCGCGCACCTGTCCTTCGATACGGCGCAGCCGCGCGAGATTGCGCTTCTTGATCTCCGGATCCACGGCCGTCGCACGCCGTTCGGCGTCGGAGGCATCGTCCGGCGAGGCGCAACCACAGTGCGCCATCTCCACTTGCAGGCGTTTCGCCATGGGCCATCCTGAACGAGACGGGGGGTGCTGCGCCGAATGCGCGCGTGTTCCAAAATAGCCTGCTCCACTAGACTCCGTGGCATATGCCTGTGACACCGCCACCGGTCGATACCGCCCAGCACCTGTCGTCGCACTTCATCCTGCACCTGGCGCGGGCGTTGCACGCGCACGGGTATCCGGCGCATCGCCTCGAATCCGTGCTGGGCGAGGTCTCCGCGCGACTCGGCGTCGAAGCGCAGTTCTTCACCACGCCCACGTCGATCTTCGCGGGCTTCGGTGCGCAGGACGCCCAGCGCACGCACCTGCTGCGCGTGGAGCCGGGTGAGCCCAACCTCGGCCATCTCTCGCGCCTCGACGCGATCATGACCGATGTCGTGGACGGACGCATCACCGCGTCCGAGGGCTCGGTGCGCATCGGCCAGCTCCTGCAGGAACCCCCGCGGTGGACGCGGTGGCAGACGCTCGTGGCGTTCGTGCTCGCGTCGGCTTCGGTGTCGAGCTTCTTTGGTGTGAGCGTGTTCGACGCGTTGCTTGCGGGCGTGCTCGGCCTGGTGGCCGGGCTGTGCGCGTTGGCCGCGTCGCGCGTGCAGAGTCTGGCGCCCGTGCTCGAACCGTTCACGGCTGGCACCGTGGCCACGATCGCGTTTACCGTCGCCGGCATGACGGGCGGCGGCAACGCGTATCAGACGTCGCTCGCCGGCCTGATCGTGCTGCTGCCCGGCCTCACGTTCACGATCGGTCTCACGGAACTCAGTACACGGCATCTCGCCTCGGGCACGGCGCGTCTTTCGGGCGCGCTCGTCACCTTTCTCGGCCTCGGCTTTGGTGTGGCGCTCGGTGCGAAGGCGGGCGGTGCACTAGCCTCCCTCGCACAGTCGCAGGAGTGGGTGTGGCTCGTGCAATCGCCGCGGGTGCCCTGGTGGACGGAGATCATTGCCGTGGTGCTCGCGCCGCTCTGCTTTGCCGTGCTGCTGCGCGCCGATCGCCGCGATGTGGGGTGGATCATTCTCGCGGGCGCTGCCGCGTACGTCACGTCGCGTTATGCCGGGCGCGCGATGGGTGAGGAGCTCGGCGCATTCCTGGGCGCACTCGTGGTGAGTGCGGGGAGCAACCTGCTCGCGCTGTGGCGACGCGCCACCGCGATGGTGACGCAGGTGCCGGGGCTGCTCATTCTCGTGCCGGGGAGCATCGGATTTCGCTCCGTCACGTCGCTGCTGGGCAACGAAACGGTGCTCGGCATCGACACGGCGTTTCGCGTGGCGATCGTGGGGATTTCACTCGCCGCCGGCATTCTGGCCGGCAACGTGGTGACCGGCCTGTCGCGCCCCGAGTTTGCCGAGGGCGATCGCGGCGCGACGACGTGAGGTGGACAGCAACAACAGCAGAGCATGACGAAAGAAGGGAAGAAGAGATCACGAACAACAAGGCATCAGTGCTACGATGCCTCATCCCCCTTGATCTCTTCTTCCCTTCTTCCCGCATCGGTTGCGGTTGCTGTTTCGCGATCGACCGGCGCGACGACGTGAGGTGATCGCGCCGGTTGCAACCTCAGTAGCCGATACCGAACTGCACGCCGTAGGTGTAGCGCGTGTTCGCGAGCTCGGGCGCGAAGCCGTTCACGCGTCCTTCCACCCGAAATGGCACGCTGCCGTAGCGCTGCACCCAGCCGAGGCCGAGATCGAGCACGGCAGCGTTCTTGCCGACTTCGTCGAGCGCGGGACGCGTGCCATCGGTGTTCGGATAGATCGTGGCCGTGCCGGCCAGTGACGTGAACGCGCCGCCCACACCCGCGCGCATGATCGGCCCCTGCTGCATGGGCATGGCACCGAAGCCGCGACGGAACACGAGACCGGCGGTGCCGAGCGTGCGTACGTTGCGCGCATCGCAGATCACGCCGGGCGGCTGCGGGCACACGAGCAGCTGCGTCCCGTCGGCGCGAAAGCGCATCGCACCTTCCACGCCCAGCACACCGCCGGCCACATCCGCAACGCGCACGTTCAGCATGGGACCCACCATGAGCTCCGGAATGCGCGAGCCTGAGGCCGGCGACATCATCATCGAGACGCCCGCTTCCGCGCGCGGTCCACGCGTCTGCTGCGCTTCGGCGCTGGCCGACACTACGAGCGTTCCTACGACGACTCCAGTCACTGCCAGACGCATCAGACGCATCAGGTCTCCCGTGTGGCCACCGTGGTCCGGTACGCGGCGCGTCCGGCACCCAGCAGCGTGATGGTGAGCAACATTCCCGTGATCGTGCACACCGCGAGCGACCACCGGAGCGCCGCCGGATCGCCGAAGACATGATCGGTGAGCAGCGCCACTGCGGTGGGGCCGAACGCCCCGGCGAACAAATTCACGACCAGAAAGTACACCGCGGACCCCTGTCCGCGCATCCGTGAAGGCAGCGCCTCGGCCACTGCTGCATTGGCCGCGCCCCACGGCATCGCCGCGAAGAGGTTCACAGGCACCAGCAGGACGGCCGCGAAGGTGGCGGAGGGAACGAGCGGATACAGCCCGGCGGTGACCAGGAGACCGATCGCCGCTAGGATGCCCACGAGAATCGGTGCGTCGACGCGACCGGCTCGCACCCACCGATCGGTGAGCCGTCCGCCCACCAGCGTACCGGCCACGCCGACCGTCATGGTGAGTGCGCCCTGCAGCGCGCCCGCCTCTGACGCCGTCCAGCCGTGCGTGCGCACGAAGAAGGTGGCGAGCCACGCCGCGATGCCGTAGTTCACCGCCGCCGAGCAGGCGAAGCCGAAGGACAGCGTGCCCATGGTGCGGGCGTGCGTACGGAAATACGCGAGCACATCGGCAAGTGGCAGCGCCGCCTGCGCCGAGGTGCGCGGCGGTTCGCGCATGGTCATGGCCAGCGCCCCGATGAGCAGCCCCGGCAAACCCACCACGATGAACACCGACTGCCAGGGACGAATCTCGCCCACGATCGGCCACGTCCACGCGCCCTGCGACGCCGTGAGCCCTACCACCCACGCACCGAGCGCGTACGCAATGCCGGACCCGAGAAACGTGCCGAGCATGTACACGCTCATGGCGGTGCCGCGTCGCTCCCGCGGAAAGGCATCGGCAATGAGCGAGACGGCGGACGGACCGAGTGTGGCTTCACCCACGCCCACGCCGATGCGCATCGCGAACAGCTGACCGAACGTGCGTGCGAGGGCGCTCAGTGCCGTCATGCCGCTCCACAACACGGCGCCGATGGCCACGATTGCGCGGCGACTGCTGCGGTCGGCGAGACGACCGATCGGAATGCCGAGTACGGAGTAGAACACCGCAAAACTCAGCCCCATGAGCAGCGACACTTGCGTGTCGGTCACGCCGAGATCGCGCTTGATCGGTTCCACCAGCAGCGACAGAATCTGCCGATCCACGAAGCCGCTCACGTTGGCGAGCGTGAGCACGGCCACGATGTACCACGCCTGCCCGCCGGTGAGTGCGTCGCGTAAACGCGGGGAGGTGACGGGAGGCGTCACGCAGGGACTCCGAAGGGGGGCGAACCGCGGCGTTCGATCATGGGTGAAGCTTGGCATGGTGCACGCCCGGATGGGAGATTACGCCATGCATTCGAACGACACAGTTCTTCAGCTGGTGGCGCAGCAGCCACTGCCGCATGGCACGCTCGTGGCCGTGTCGTTGCCAACGCTGTCCACTGACGCCGAAATCGACGCCGCGCTGGCGTCCGTTCGCGCGCAGTTGCGCTCCGACGAGTGGGTGGTGGCCGATGGGCTCGCACGCCCGCGACGCCTCAGCTTCGTGGGCGGACGCGTCGCCCTGCGCGCCGGTCTGGCGGCGGTGGCCCCCGAGCAGGCGGATGCGCCCGTGCTGCGGACGCCGCGTGGTGCACCGAGCATGCCGACGGGCACGATCGGCAGCGTCAGTCACAAGCGACGGCTGGCTGTGGCGCTCGTGTCCACACCCACAGCGTCGGCGCATACGATCGGCGTGGATGTGGAGGAGACGCCCGATGAGCGCGACCTCGCACGCCCCGATCTCGCGCCACGCATTCTCACGCCGCTCGAGCGGCATGAACTCGAGCCGCTGGCCGCGTCGGATGCGTTGGCGTATCGCGAAGCGGTGCGGCTGCGGTTTGCGCTGAAGGAGGCCGTGTACAAGGCCATCGATCCGCATGTGCAGCGCTACGTGCGCTTTCAGGAGGTGGAGGTGTTTCCTGGTGGCGCGGGGGCGGTAGCGGTGCGGCTCGCCCTGCCGGAGTTCGCCGGCCGGCACATCACGGTGCAGGGCTATTGGACGCGCGTGGCAGGGCACCTCGTGGCCACGGCGGTCGGGTCGATTCCAGCTCCCTGACCGCCGTCGCCGCCGGCGTCAGTTGACGACCGCCACCAACTCCACGTCGAACACGAGCGTGGCGTTGCCCGGGATCGGACCGCTGCCGCGCGGACCGTAGCCGTACTGCGATCCGAACACGAGGCGGCGGCGCCCGCCCACCTTCATCCCGGCCACGCCAATGTCCCACCCTTGAATCACCTGCCCCACGCCGAGCACGAACCCGAAGCCGTTGGCCGACGTGTTGCTGTCGAACTGCGTACCGGTGCGCAGCCACCCGGTGTAGCGCATGCGCAGCTGCCTGCCGGAGGTGGCTTCGGCGCCGGAGCCGACCGCGAGGTCCTGCACGTAGAGACGGTCGGCCACCTGCGTCATCTCCGCGAGGTTCACGCCGAGGGACGACGCGAAGACGTCGGTGGCCGGATCGGAGGGGCCGCTCACGTTGCCAGCATCGGAGTTGCTGCAGGCGCCGAGTGCCACGAGGGCGACGGCGAACGACGCGACGAGTCGGACAGGACGAAGGGCATGGCGAAGACGCATGAGGAGACGCGGAAGCGGGAAGAAAGTCGGTCGTGACAACGGCTGCGCCTGCTACAGGCGCTCGGCGACATGCAATGCGACACCACCGCCCAACCAACGGTTCACGGTGCGCACCCGAAAACCGTGCGCCGTGAGCTGCGCCGAGAATGCCTGCCACGACATGAAATGATCGATCGAACGCGCAATGTAGCCGTATACCACCGGGGAACGGTGCCAGGTCCACCCCACGACATCGCCAGCCACACGCAGATAGGCGAGCAGCGCCATGCGCCACGGTGCGAACACCGGTCGATAGAAGTCGAGGGTGACGTAGGTACCGCCCGGGCGTAGTACCCGCGCGGCTTCACGAATGGCCAGCGTGGCGTCGGGGGCGTTACGCACCGCATACCCTGCCGTGACGAGCGACGCGGCACCATCGGCGAGGGCAATCGACGTCATGTCGCCGTGCGCAACGTGCACCATGCTCGCCGCATCGGCGTCTACACCGGTGAGACGCCGCTGCGCATGGCGCACCATTTCCACCGCCGCATCCACGCCGAGCACGTGCAGGGTGGGGTGGAGCTGCCGCGCAGCCCTGGCCACACCGATGGCCAGGTCGCCCGTACCACAGGCGAGGTCAACGGCGATCGGCGCGTGGCCCGTCGGACTCGCCTGCACCACCCGATTGAGCGCGCTCGCGGCCTCGCGAATGGCCTGCGCTTTCCACCGCGCGTCCATGCCGAAGGAGAAGAGTCGTGTGAAATCGTCGTACCGCGGCGCGATCACGTCGAACATGGGCGTCACGAACGCCTGCTTGCGCGACGGATCGGCGAGGTAGGCGTCCACATCCATGGCCGCGAGGGCGCGGGCATCGGCGGGCCCCATGGGCGCCGGTCCGCCGAAGGGTGCCGACCGGGGGGCCGATGTGCGATCTTTCATGGCATGGAACCTACCGAGCCCTTCGACCGCGGAACACCGCGGGACGACGCATCGCCCGTTCCGGGTGACGCTGATGCCCCACCCCCTGGCGGCACGTCCAGCCGGTGGGGACGCGACGCGCTCATGGTGCTCGCCGGCGGCGCGTTGGTACTGGCCGTGGTGTTCGGGTTGCGCGACCGACTGCTTGCCCCGCCAGCGGCCTCGGCGACCGCCACCACGGCGGTCGGCGATGCGGTGATCAACGAGGCCGCGGAAACGGTGGTGGCACTCGCCAGCGATGCACCGGCCGGTTCATTGGCCAAGAGTCGGCAAGGACTCGGCGTGTTTCCCGTGCGCGACATCAATGGCAACACCGTGCCGATCGTGAACGATGGTGAACCCGCCATCGTCATGATCAACTCGCGCACCTGCGGGTACTGCAAGATCGCGCTGCGCGATCTCGGACAGTACGCCAACGGGCGCAGCGCGTCGCGTCTGCGCATGCTCACGCTCGAAGGGGCCAACGACGGCTTGCCGATGCTCGCCGACGCCAACATTCGGGGCGCGGTGCCGCTCGGCCCGGCCACGTCGCAGTCACAGGTGCTGCTCACCTTCCGGTATCGCGGCACGCCGACATTCGTGGCGGTCGACGGCGAGGGGCGCATTCGCGGCACCATGGCCGGTTACCCGGGCGCCGAGCGATTGGCGACGTGGTTTGACGTGATGCTCGGTGAGCGCGCTGCACCCGTGCTCGCGAACTGACGCTGCGCTCAGGACTCTGCCACCGATAGACGCTTTGCGTCGAGCGTGACCAGAATCGCGCACAGCGTGATCGTGACCGCGGAGACCGCGCACCACGGACAGAACGACTTGAGGATCACGAACTCCGCCCACTTGAGGCGGAGCGTGAACAGCACCGCGGGCCAGATGAGCAGCTGCAGCGCGCGCGTGATGAGCGGGTCGTCGGCCCAGCGCGACGTGGTGCCCATGAAGGCCACCACGAAGATCAGCGCGTAGCCGATCGTGCCGATGAGCGCGACGTCGATGCCCAGAAACCAGCCGTATTTGCTCCCCTGCACAAAGGCGCAGCCGCCGGTGCCGCCGCAGGCCAGCGAGCCGGCCTTGCCGATTTTCCAGAGGTGCAGATAGAGCGCCACCATGCCCGAGACCAGGCTGGCGAGCGCAATGAGCATGCGTTGCATCACAGAGGGGACAGGGAAACCAGCGCACGGCAATCCCTGAATTGTCACTGTGGAGAAGGTCCGTCGCAACAGCGGCGGGCATCTCGTGTGGCCACGACACTCTCAACGCCTTGCCCCGCGACGTGCGGCCCGTAGCTTGCCGCCCCATGGCTTCCCCCTCGACGTCTCTCGAACGCATGCGCGCCGTGGCGCGGACCCGCTGGCGGCTGGCTGGCACACTCACCGCCACCATGATGGTGGTGTACTTCGGCTTCCTGTCGCTGGTGGCGTGGGCCCCCGAGCGCCTCGGGCAACGCCTTGTGCCGGGGCTGTCGCTCGGCGTGCTGCTCGGTGCCCTCGTGATCGTCGCCGCGTGGCTGCTCACGTGGGTGTACGTGCGCTGGGCCAACGCCGTGTACGACCCCATGGTCGCTGAACAGCGTCGTGACCTTGACGAGTCGCGGCGCGTGGCCGCGAAGACGTCCGGCTCGGGGCGTTCCGCATGATCGCGCAGGCCACCACCAGCATTGGCGAACCGAACGGCGTCGCGATCGCGTTTTTCGCGGTGTTCATTTCCGCCACACTGAGCATCACGTATTGGGCGGCGCGCCGCACGCGCACCACCGACGATTTCTATGCCGCCGGTCGCTCCGTGACCGCGGGACAGAACGGCCTCGCGCTGGCCGGCGACTACATGAGCGCCGCGTCGTTTCTCGGCATCGCCGGGCTGGTGGCCACGTCAGGCTTCGATGGGCTGCTGTATTCCACCGGCTGGCTCGTGGGGTGGCCAGTGGTGCTGTTCCTCGTGGCCGAACCACTGCGCAATCTGGGGCGGTACACTTTCGCCGATGTCGTCGCGGCTCGCTTGAACCCGCGTCCGGTGCGCATCGCGGCCGCGGTGGGCACGCTGGCCACGATCACGTTCTATCTG
Source organism: Gemmatimonas sp. (assembly GCA_011390935.1). Taxonomy (GTDB): domain Bacteria; phylum Gemmatimonadota; class Gemmatimonadetes; order Gemmatimonadales; family Gemmatimonadaceae; genus JAABRT01. The sequence continues at coordinate 30,570 of JAABRL010000024.1, read as the reverse complement.
ATTGCCCAAATGGTGGGCGCAGGCGGACTCATTCGCCTGCTGCTCGGCGTGCCGTACGAACTCGCCGTGGTGGGCGTGGGCTTCGCCATGATGGCCTATGTGCTCTTCGGCGGCATGCTCGCCACCACATGGGTGCAGATCGTGAAGGCCGTGCTGCTGTTGGGCGGCGCCGCGATGCTCGCGCTCATGGTGCTGGCGCAGTTCAACTATTCGCCGCTGGCCCTGTTCGCTGCCGCTGCCGAACAGTACGGCGACGGCGTGCTCGCCCCCGGACAGCTCGTGCAGAATCCGCTCGATGCCATCTCGCTCGGCATCGCACTCATGTTCGGCACGGCGGGGCTGCCGCACATTCTCATGCGCTTCTACACCGTGCCGGACGCGCGCGCGGCCCGCCGGTCGGTGTTCTTTGCCACCGGACTGATCGGATTGTTCTACCTGCTCACCTTCATTCTCGGCTTCGGTGCCATGGTGCTGGTGGGCCCCGATGTCATTCGCAGCGTGGATGCCGGTGGCAACATGGCGGCCCCGCTGCTGGCCGAGCTGCTCGGCGGACGTCCGTTCCTCGGTTTCATCGCGGCGGTCGCGTTTGCGACGATTCTGGCCGTCGTGGCCGGGCTCGCGCTCAGCGGCGCGGCCGCGATTTCGCACGACCTGTGGGCGAGCGTGGTGCGACGCGGCAATCCGCGTCCGGGCGAGGAGCTGCTCGTGGCGCGCGTGGCCACCGTCGTGCTGGCCCTCATCGCGATCGCGCTGGGCGTGGTGTTCAAGGGGCAGAACGTGGCCTTCATGGTGGGGCTGGCCTTCGCCATCGCGGCGAGCGGCAACTTCCCCGCCCTGCTGCTGGCCGTGTTCTGGCGGCGCACCAGTACCGCGGGCGCCGCGGCGAGCATGATCGTGGGCACCCTGGCCACCGTCCTGCTGATCACGCTCTCGCCCGCGATTCAGGTGGATCTGCTGCACCACGACCGCGCCATCTTCCCGCTGCGCAATCCGGCGCTCCTCTCGGTGCCGATCTCGTTCGCGGTGGGCATGCTGGTGTCGCTGCTTCGCCCGGACGCGGACGGGGCGGCACGCTATGCGGCACTCGAGCGCCGGACGTTGCTCGGCGCGGACGACGAGGAGCGCGCGCCGCTGGCTCACTGACACGGCAAGAGCTGCCGAGCGGCAGCTTTGGCACAGCACGCGACATCACACTCCGAAGTGTTCGCTTTCGTTGTTCCAGAACAGTGAAATTATTGTCTGACTGACGATTGCGTTTCGGAGTGTGATCTTTTCCACAACGCCTCCGGCGTGTATTCGGGCTGGCACGAGCGTTGCGATACGAAGAAGTGTCCGGAGGCGCCTACCCATTGCCTCCCGTCGTGGCACCATCACTCCGCTCGCGTCTCCATGCCTGCCCTGCTCGCTCGCACTCCCTTTGTCGTGCTCGCCCTCACGCTCGCCGCCCTCTGGCCGGTCAGCGCTCACGCGGTCGTCCCGTTCGCCGAGTCCACCTCGGCGCGCCCCGACCTCGTGGTAGAGGCTACACTGCGCCTGCTGCCGGCCAGTCCGCTTGCCTTCCTGGCGATCAGCGTCGCGGCCGGCGCGTTGGCGCTTGGACTCACGGCCAGCAACACCTTCGTGCTGCACTCGCAGACGCAGCAGCAGGAGCGCGACCTCATCGCGCTGCAGGCACGGGAGCGCCGCCTGCGACTGGCCGTGCAGGACAGCGAGGACGGCGTGCTGCACCTCGACCCGATTCGCGATGAGAACGGACAGGTGATCGATTTCCGCGTCAGCGACGCCAACATGCGCGCGGCCGCCCTGTTTCGGCGCGACGTGCCAGCCGTCACCGGTATGCGCACCTCGGAGTTGGCGAGCATGGCGAGTCAGACGGCGCTCTTTCACGCCCTGGTGGACACGCTCGGCAGCGGTGCGACCTACCGCGCCGAAGTGCGTGCCCATCCCCGACATGTCGCCACCTCGTGGCTGCTGGTGCGTGCCGTAAAGGTGGACGACGGCCTCGCCCTCACGCTCACCGATATTCGCGAGCGGAAGAAGGAGTCGCGTCGCCTGAGCCGCGTCTCGAGCACCGACGCCCTCACCGGCCTCCTGAACCGTCGCGGCTTTCTGGAGCACGCCACCTCGCAGCTCGACACGGCGCGTCGACTGGGGCAGGACAGCGTGCTCTTCTACGTGGATTGCGATGACTTCAAGGCCATCAACGACACGCACGGGCACGCGGTCGGAGACCGCGCGCTGCAGGAAGTGTCGCGAGCGCTCCGACTCAGCGTGCGTGAGACCGATCTCGTGTCGCGGCTGGGTGGTGACGAGTTCACGATTCTCGCACTCGATGCGATCGGCCAGTGCGCAGACACCATCCGCACGCGCATCGCCGAACGTCTCGAAGCGGTGAACAACTCGGTCGTGCTACCGGCCTCGCTCGCCGTGAGCGTGGGACGCGTGTACGTACCCGCATCGAACACGCAGCCGCTCGCCGAACTGCTCGAGGAAGCCGACCGCGACCTGTTTCTCGCCAAGCGCGCCCGTCGCGCCGCCCGTGACGCCATGGAGTCCATCGCGCGCTCGACCCGGTCCCCCAAGGCACGCGCGACCGTGGGTCGCAGTGACAAGCCGCGCCCCGGGAGAGAGGTGGTGTTGACCGGAGTGCCCTCGGTGGCCTAGGGTTCGGGGAGTGGTTCCCTCCTCCCCGAGTTCGTCATGGCGTTCCGTGCGACCGATCCGTATCGCGATGTCCCGTTGGCCGAGGTGGAGTCACTCGACGAACGCGGCATCGCACGCTGTCTTGATGACGCGTACACCGCGCAACGCGAGTGGCGCCGTCGTTCCCTGACGCAGCGCTCGGCGTTCATCGAACGCGTTGGCGCCCTGCTCACGGAATCGCGCGACGCGCTCGCGGAGTGCGCGACGCGCGAAATGGGCAAGACCATTGCCGCGTCCCGCGCCGAGGTGGACAAGTGTGCGCTGCTGTGCGAACGCGCCGTGCAGCTCGCGGCACGCGCCCTGGCTCCCGAGCGCATCACCGAGGACGCGCTCGGCGCATGGCGTGTGGAGTACCAGCCGCTTGGTCTCGTGCTCGCCGTCATGCCGTGGAACTTTCCGTATTGGCAAGCGATGCGCGTGATCGTCCCCAATGTGCTCGCGGGCAACGGCGTGGTGCACAAGCCGGCGTCATCCGTGCCGGGCTGTGCGCAGCAGTTGCATGCGATTCTGGCGCAGGCGGCACACGAGACCGGTGTGCCAGCGGCGATCACCCCCCTGCTGCTCGCCAGCAGCGAACAGATCGCAGCTGTGATCGCGAGTCCACGCATTGCCGGCGTCACGCTCACCGGCAGCGAAGGCGCTGGCGCGAGTGTGGCCGAGGCGGCGGGCAAGCACCTGAAGAAAGTGGTGCTCGAACTCGGCGGCAGCGATCCGTTCATCGTGCTGGCCGATGCCGATGTGGAGCGCGCGGCTCGCGCCGCCGCGACCAGTCGCATGCTCAACAACGGGCAGTCGTGCATTGCCGCCAAACGCTTCGTCGTGTGCGAGCCGGTGTATGACGAGTTCCTTGCGCACTTCTCGCGGCTCGTGCGCACGCTGCGAGTGGGCGACCCGATGGACCCGCGCACCGACGTGGGCCCGATGGCGACGCGCACCATGCGGGATGACGTTGCCAGGCAGGTGCAACGTTCGATCGACGCGGGTGCACGTGTCGTTGCACAAGCGACCGTACCCGCAGGTCCCGGCTTCTTCTATCCACCCACCGTGCTGGTGGATATCCCCGATGGATCACCCGCAGCGGACGACGAGATCTTCGGCCCCGTGGCCTCGGTGTTTCGAGTCGCCGACACCGATGCAGCGCTCGAGCGTGCGAACGCCACGCGCTACGGGCTGGGCGCCAGCGTGTGGACGCGTGATCCGCAGCACGCCGCGCGCTTCGTGGCGGAGCTCGATGCCGGCATGGTGTTCGTGAACGAGATGGTGGTGTCCGAACCACGGGTCCCCTTTGGCGGCATCAAGCAGTCGGGGATGGGACGCGAGCTCGGTACGCCGGGCTTTCGCGAGTTCATGAACGTGAAGACCGTGCGCGTGGCCGAATAGCGGCGCCTGCACAGCCGAGACGCGCGCCGCTACGAGGTGACGCGCGTATCGGACAGGAGCACCGGATCGTCGAACGGCGAATCGTCGTCGATCGGTCCTTCGAAGACACGACGCCACCATGGACGCGGGTCGTCGGTGCGACGCATCTGTCGCACGACCTGACGCCACGCCTGTCGCAACTCAGCCGCGTCGGCAAAGCGCTCGTCGGCGTTGGGCGCGAGCCCACGCTGCAGGAACTCTTCGAGCGGATCGGGGAACGCATCGAGCTGCAGGCGCTCGCGCAGCCGATCGCCCAGCTGCTGCGCCAACACCTGCTCCACGCTCGCGTCGCCAAAGGGCGGGCGACCGGTGAGCACGAAATACACGATGCCCGCCAACGCATAGCAGTCGGTGGCCGGTCCCTGTGCTTCGCCCAGCAGCTGTTCGGGTGCTGCGAACGCCGGCGTCCCCGAGGAGCTCGTAGCCGGATCTTCGCCCCACGCCTGCGCGATGCCGAAATCACCGATGCGCCACCGACGGTAGCGATCGATGAGAATGTTTTCCGGCTTGAGATCACGGTGAATGATGCCGCTCGCATGCGCAGCCATGAGTCCGTCGAGCACGCCGTCCACCTGCGCAGCGATCTCTTCGAAGTCGCGCGGCCCGCGGCGTGCGATGAGGCTCGCCACCGAGCCACCTTCGGCGAGCTCCATGGTGTACCACACAATGCCGCCGCGCTCGTCGCTGTCGTAGATCGGCACGATCGCCGGATGCGCGAGTTGTGCCGCGAGTCGTGCTTCGCGGCGAAAGCGCGACACGGCCACGTCGTCCTTGGCGATGTGCGGATGCAGCACCTTGATCGCGACTTCGCGCGCCAACGTGAGATCGCGTGCGCGCCACACACTGCCGAACGTCCCCGAGCCGAGCGGCGCGAGAATCTCGTAGTCGTCGGAGGTGGCCCAGCGCAGGCGGGTTTCCGGCGTGTCCTGCGTGGCCGGCAGCTCGTCACCCGCCGGCTCCACCATCACGGCACGCATGGACGCGACGCGATCCACTTCACGCAGGAACGCACGCACCGACGGAAAGCGGCGCGACGGATCGGCGTGCAGCGCCTGCTCGAGCGCGCGTGCCAACCCCACGGGGCAGTCGGGACGCAGCAAAGCGATCGGCGGCGCGTCGTTCTCCGGCGGCGTCTCACCCGTCAGCGCCGTGAACACCATGGCGGCGAGCTGCCACTGATCGCTCAACACCGTGGGCTGCCACGCGCCCTCGTGCCACTCCGGCGCCTGCGGTGTGCGCGCGGGATCGGGGCGCAAACCAGCCGGAATATGATCCGAGGCCAGTACCCACTCCCAGCCGAGCAGCCACAGCCGACCACCGGGGGTAAGCCACACGTTGTTGGCCGAGAGCGCACGATGCAGTGCCCCCGCGTCGTGCAGGTATGAGAGTGTACTGCCCGCCTCGCGCAGCACCTGCAGCACCGTGGGCACCGACTCCGGCCCAAGGCGGCTCACGCGCTGCGCGACCGTTTCGCCCGCGATCCAGCGGCGCAGGTACCCGGGCCCGCGACGACTCTGGGCATAGCTGGCCCAGTAGTGGTACGTGGTGGGCACCGACGGGTGATTGCGGTGCGCCAGTGCCCGCGCTTCGGCCCGCAACCAGTCGCCGTGCGTCTCGTCGGGCGCGCTCACCAGCGAGAGCGAGCGGCCAAGCGCGTCGATCACTTCCTGATAGTGTCGCCGATCACCCCACACGCTGTCCGGCCCCCATGCCCACTCCGGTGGCAACGTCCAGTCGGCAAGATGCCGAGGGAGCGTCGCCTTGAGCCGCGTGGGGGTAAGGAGCGGGTCGGACGTAGACATGCGGATAAGCTAATCCGGAACCGGGGCGTGGCGCAGCGTGATCGTGAAGGTGCTGCCGGCTCCCGGCGCGCTCTCGACAGTGATCGTGCCGCCCCACCCTTCCAGCAGCCGACGGGTGATGGCCAGCCCCAGTCCGCTTCCGCTTGTGCGGGTCGAAAAGTGCGGCTGGAAGATCTGCCCCATGACGTCGGGCGCCATGCCCACGCCATCGTCGTGCACGCGCACGATCACGGCCTCGCCCTCGGTGCGGATGGTGCAGCGCACCTCGGTCGCGTTGGCCAGTCGCGCATTTTCGAGCAGATTGAGCACGACTTCCTTGAACTCGTCGGCGCGCGCAAAGGCGTACACATGCGGAGTGGCGGCGTCTGGCGCCTGACCCGACGCCGACGTCACGGCAGCGTGCACCTGATCGGGGGACAGCACCTCCAGCGTCCACGTGACGTCCCCTTCCCCCATGCGCTCGAGTGTGACCACGTCGAGTGTGGCGCGCGCGATGTCCGTCGGTTCGGCCGGTGCACGTTCAGCCGGTGCACTGCCATAGCGACTGAAGGCTTTCGCGATTTCATCGAGATGATCGATCTCGGCGAGAATGCGCGTGACGTTCGTGTCGAGGATGTCGCCGAAATCGACGCGGCCATCGCGCCAGGCGCGTCGCAGATGCTGCACGCCGAGACGAATGGGTGTGAGCGGATTCTTGATTTCGTGCGCGACCTGCCGCGCCATTTCGCCCCACGCAAGCACGCGCTGCGCCGTCGCGAGCTCGGTTACGTCGTCAAGCGTCAGGACGGCACCGCCGGGAAGTCGAGTGAGCGACGCGCGCAGCTGTCGTCCGCTCGCGGGCAGTGTGAGATCGAAGTCGCTGAGCGCGCGATCGGGGCGCTCGAGGAAGTCGATCACGCGCGGTGCCACGAGCGGCAGCGCACCATCGACCGCGCCCAGCACCAGCTGTCCCGGCGTGAGCGCCAAGCCCAGCAGCTCCGAGGCGCGCGGATTCGCCAGCAGCACCGTGCCGTCGTGTCGAATGGCCACCACCCCGCTGGCGACTTCGCGCAACACGGCCGCGGTACGACGCTGTGCTTCCTCGAGCGCGGCGCGACTCGTGGAGAGATCAGTCGCCATTTGTGCGAACGCACCGAACACAGGCACGAACTCCGCCGGCGGCATCGCGTCGAGCGGCGGCAGGGGCCGGCCATCGGCAATCGCGAGCGCGGCGTCGCGCAGCGAGCCGATCGGGCGCGCGAGCTGTCGCGCGGCGACGCCGCTCAGCCACAACGCGGCCAACACACCGCTCACCGACACCAGCAGCACGAGCACCGCCAGGTCGGCCCGACGGGCATCGAGCGCGAACTCGTCGCCGCGTGCGGCCGTGGCCAGCACCAGCGGCATGCCTTCCGGCCCCACGGTGGGGCGAAAGCCCACCAGACCACTCCGTGTGGCCAGCGGCACGAAGCGCGCAAACACGGGCGCATCGGAGGCATCCAGTGGCTGCCGCTCCGCGATCGCACCTGAGGGTACGTCCGCGGGCAGCAGCGTGCCGAACGGCGCGAGTGCGGCGAGCACCAGATCGCTCGCCTGTGACAGCACACCGTCACGGTACGCGAACAGCGGTCCGCCCACTGCATTCGACAACGTGGCGAGGGACGCCGTCGTGAGCAGACCGGCGCTCTGTTCACTCGGCGTCCCGTTCGGCAAATCGAGCACCCGCAGGGCTTCGCGCACGAGCAGTTCGCGCGAGTTGCGATCGTCTTCGCGTAGGCGATACGCTTCCCACAACGCAAACGCCGCCGCGGGCGCGAGAAAGAACGTCAGGAGCGCCACGGACAGGCGGGAGCGGTAGGAACGCCGCCACCGCGTGCGCTCCCATCGCAGCCATCGCCACAACCCGCCGTCCGCCATCGCACTCGCCCCCCAAATCAGCAGCACGATGCCCACGTCGAGCAGCACCAGCAGCGCGCCGCGTGGTGCAAGGGCGTCGAAGCCGCGCAGCTCCACCTCGACGTGCGCGCGACGCCGCATCCCCTCGCTTCCCACCTCGGCATCGGCACTCATGATCGTGCCGTCGCGTCGCCAGGACAGCCGCTCCGGAAGCGATGTGGCCACTCCGACCAACGGGGCGCCGAGCGAGAGCCGATACGGCGGCGCCCGGTCGGGCGTAGCCGCGATACCGGTCAGGCGAGTGAACGGATCGGGTGGCAACAGCCAGGTGCGCGGCGGCACGGCGATGGTTGCCACGACGTCGCCGCCAAATGGGACGGCTGCCACCAGCATCGTGAAGGGCCCGTCGTCGGCGGCGCGAATCATGGGGGTGTCCGACTCACGCACGAGTCGCGCCATGCCACGCTGCACCGCATCGGCGTCCACGATGTTGGCCAGGGCGATCGTGGCGATCGGCGTGTCCAGCGACGGCCCTGCCCACAGTGACAGTCGCGCCGGGTAGCCGGCCAGCGCGAGATCGCTCGCTGCGTAGCGCTCGAGCAGACGTTCTCGGTCGGGAGCGCGCAGCTCCAACGCCAACGCGTCCGTGAAGCGGCCGAGCAGCGGATACGCACTCATGTCGGTCGCGCCAAGTCGCGGCACATCGCGCTCGGCCAGCTGCATGCGCGTGCGCGTGGTCGCGCCCCACGTGAGTGTGACGGCACCGCAGCCGGCGACAAACGCCACGGCCGCCACCAACGCACGACCCCGTCGCACGAAGGCGAGTGCGCCGATGGCGGCGATCCACAGCACCGGGTACCACGCGGGCCACGCGCCCGGCGCCTGCCAGAGCGGCGGAGCGGCGAGCGCCGCCACGGCGGCCAGTACGGGACCGAACGCCGCGGGCAAACCGCGACGCCGACCCAGCACCACCTGTCCGGCGCTGGCGCCCGCGATCAGAATTCCCGCCGCCGCGAGCGCGATGGCGAGCTGCCACGCAATCCAGAGTCCCACGCTCGATCCACTCGGCGGGAACGCGATGCCTCGCGCCAGGTCGCGCAGCGCGAACGGACCAAGCGCCGCGATGCCGACCACGAGTGCGAGCGCAAGGCGATGCGATTCAGCCAGCCGTGTACTGCGCAGCACGCGAAAGAGCGCCAACAGCGCCAGCAGCCCGGTCAACGTGAAGGCGGCGATGTTCGCGGTGAGCGGCCCGCCCACGGGCGAGAAGTAGTTGGCCGCGTTGAAGAGCGGCGACACGTTCGAGAGCGCACCGAACGGCGTGAGGGCGATGGCAATGAGCAGCGCCGCAATCGTGAGCAGCCGCTCGAGCAGACGCGCCGGTCGGCGCCACCCCACCACCAACAGGAACACGGCCGCCAGTGCCAACGGAACAATCGTGCGCACCCGCGCGCGCTGCAGTCCCGACAGCCGCGCCTCGTCGAGCGACCGCGGTATGGCGGAGACCACGAGTATCTCGGCGGTATCGGGAGCGGCACGCACGACGCGCCGGGTGAAATCGGACGGATCGAGCGGGTAGCCCAGCGACGGATCGAGGCGGATCGAAGGGGCAACATCGGCCGGCGCGAGCGACGGGACCAGTGGTCGCGCAAACCGATCCGCCGGTGGCGACGCGGTAAGCAGCACGGTGGCGACCGCAGTGCGACGCAGCTCCGTGCGCAGCCCCGAGTCTCCACGCCCGCTCGTTTCGGGTGCGGTACTGCTGGCCACCAACGCCGTGTAGAAGAGCGATCGCACCAGCCGCACCCCCTCGCGGCTGGGCGCCAGCTGCACGCGCGACTGCCCCGCACGTGCCGACGGACGGCCGTCTTCAAAGACGACCAGGCCGGTTTCGGCGCCGTTGACCTGCGGCGCGACCGCAATGCCGGTGCGCGCCGCCCCCATCGCCGCCGCCATCGCGCGCTGTGCCGCCTCCTCGATGCCATCCGCAACCCGGGCAACATCACGATTGCGCGCGGCCAGCGCCCACGCCTCTCCGGCCTGCTCCAGCTCCCGCAAGGCGCGGGTCTCGGCGACCGCCACGCCGAGCGCCACCGAGAGCGCGCCCATGGCGAGCACCGCCCAGTGCCGCGGCTGCCGGAGCGAACGCACCGCCACGATGGTGACCGCCAGCCCGATCGCGGCGAGCACCAGCGACGCGACATCCTCGGCGCGCAGCCACCGCACCAGCGCCAGCAACGCCATCAGCGCCCCGCCCACCCAGAGGCGTGGCCAGCGAAGGCGAGGGCGATGTGTGGGAGGCGCGGATTCCGTCACGAAGGAGGCGTGAGAGGCGGCGGACCGGAGACGGGAGACTGAGGCCCAAGTTAGCATCGCGACCGCCGCCTTCCACCGCGCGACACCGCGCCGCCCATGCCCCGCCTCTCGGAGTCGAGTCCGGCGGCCGCTAGATTTCACGGGATGGCCTTGCCCCGTCTGTCCCTCCTCGGTCTGCCCCCGCTGCTGCTGGCCCTCGGGCTCATCACCGGTTCCCGTACCGCACCGCTGCAACCGGAGCCACTCGACGTGGGCAGCTTCTCCATCCTGCGGGAAGGCGAGCGTGTGGGCCGCGAGCAGTTCAGCCTGCGACGCGTTGGGTCGGCCGAGGGGGTGGCGTTCGAGCTGCGTGCCGAGTCCGCGATCGGGGATCGGCGCATCGCCACCCGGCTCGAGACCGATTCGGCTGGCGCCCCGCTCCGGTATTCCGCCGAGGTGCGCTCGGGGGCCACGCTGGTGCTACGGCTCGGCGGACAGCGCACGCGAGGTCGCTTTGCGACGCTGGCGCGCACCGACCGGGGCGAGGCCGCGCGCGAGTACCTGCTGCCGAGTGGCTCGGTGGTGCTGGAAGCGGAGTCCTTCCATCAGGCCGCCCTGCTGCTGATCGACCGTGGGCGTCGCACCGACTTCACGGTGCGGGCACTGGCCCCTATGGAAAACCGGGAGCGGGACGTGCGGGTGACGCTCGACGCAGCGGTCGATACGATCGCCGTGGCGGGGGTGCGCCTGACGGCCTCGCGATGGGTGATCGACGATTCGGACGCTCGGCGTGTCTTATGGACGGACGCGGACGGGCGGGTGCTCCGGGTGACGGTACCGGCGCGCGGCCTCGAAGCGATCCGCGACGACGTGCCACGGTAGTCGGCCGGCCATGGTTGCAGCGGCGGTGCTCGGGGTTCTCACGAATTTCGACCACCGCTGAAACCGTTCCGGACCGGCCCCCGTACGCTCCCATGTTCCTCTCATTTCCTCCCATCTTGCTCATGCGAAACCTGCTGCTCGTGCTCGCGTGCCTCGGCACGGCCTCGGCCCTCGGTGCCCAGACCACCGTAGCCCCCGCCCAGGGTCAGGTGCTGACGCTCAACGACGCGCTCAACATCGCCCGCCAGAACAACCCGGGCTACCGCATCGCGGAGAACGCGCGCCGCACCGCGGACGCCAATGTGCGCAACGCGTACGGTGCCTTCCTGCCGAACGTGAACACCAGCTTCTCGGGCGACTTCCGAGAGGGTCGGCAGCAGTTCTTCGGCGGCCAGGGGTTCGGCTCCACCAATGACCAGCTGAACACGAACGGCAACCTCAACGCCAACATGCAGCTGTCCATGGCCAACGTGTACACGCTGCGGGCTCAGCGGGCGGCGGCGGACGCGGTCGAAGCCGACATCGCAGGCGCGGAACAGAACCTGCGCCAACAGGTCACGAACCAGTTCATTACCGCGCGGCAAGCCGAAGCGCGCGCCATTCTGCAGGATACGCTCGTCGCCACCACGCGAGCCCAGCTCGAACTCGCGCAGGCGCGGCTCACCGTGGGCTCGGGCACGCAGCTCGACGTGCAGCGTGCCGAGGTTGCCAACGGACAGCAGCGTGTCGCCGCGCTCACCGCACGCAACACGGCGGAGATCGAACTGCTGCGCCTGTATCAGATCATGGGTGTGCCGCCGGCGGCCAGCACGCGGCTGACGGGTGAGCTCGACGTCACGCTGCCGGACATCTCGGTCGAAGCACTGCTTGATCAGGCGGAACGCTCCAATCCCATCATCGACGCGGCGCGTCAGCGCGAGCGACAGGCGGAGCGGGGCGTATCCACCGCCCGCAGCGCGTACCTGCCATCGCTCAATCTCTCCGCGGGCGTGTCCGGTTTCACGCAGCGCTTCACCAACCTCGACGCGTTCATCGCCCAACAGCAGTCGGGCGTACTGTCCGGACGCAGCAGCTGCATTCGGTCGGAAGAGGTGCGTGATGCGCTCGGCCTGCCGAACAACCTCGCGCAATGCCAGCTCATTGCCTGGACGCCCGAAGCAGAGCAGGCGGTGCGTGACGACCAGGGTCGCTACCCGTTCAACTTCACGCGTCAGCCGTACAACTTGAGCGCCTCGTTCTCCCTGCCGCTCTTCAACGGCTTCCGTCGCGAGTCCGACGTCCAGCAGGCCACGGTGCAGCGTCGGAACGCGGAGAACACGCTGCGTCAGGAAGAGCTCCGCGTCTCCACCGAAGTCACGGCCGCGTATCTCACGCTCACGGCCAACAAGCAGGCGGTGGATCTGCAGATCGAGAACTCGGCCACGGCACGCACGGCGCTGCTGCTGGCCGAGGAGCGGTACCGCGCCGGCGCCATCAACCTCGTTGAGCTCATTCAGGCCCGCACCGATTTCGAGCGCGCCGAGACCGATCGCATCAACGCCATCTTTGATTTTCAACGTGCGTTCGCCTCGCTGGAAGCAGCGGTCGGCCGCCCGCTCCGATAACCCGGGAACCTGTCCATGACCAAAGCGGTGAAGTTCGGCATCATCGGTGTAGCCATCGTCGGCGTGGCCGGCCTCGCGTGGGCCGGCGCCAAACGCGGCGGCCCCAAGGCCACCGAGGTGCGCATCGAAGCGGTGGAGGCGCGTGACCTCATCGCCTCGGTCACGGCCAGTGGCAAGATTCAGCCGCGTACCAAGGTGGACGTCAGCGCCGACGTGACGGGACGCATCGTGCGCCTCGCCGTGAAGGAGGGCGACATCGTCAAGCGCGGTCAGTTCCTGCTGCAGATCGACCCGGAGCAGCCGCAGGCACAGGTGCAGCGGTCGGAAGCGGCGCTCGCGTCGGCCAAGGCACAGGAAGCGCAGTCGCGTGCCAACAGCATTCAGGCCAAGCGCAACTACGAGCGGCTGCTGCAGATCCAGAAGGCCACGCCCACGCTCGTGTCGGTGGAACAGGTGGAACAGGCGCTGACGCAGCAGGAAGTGAACGAGGCGCTGCTCGAGGCCGCGCGCTTCTCCGTCGCGCAGTCCGAAGCCAACCTGCGCGACGCCCGGCAGGCGCTCAATCGCACGACGATCGTGGCGCCGATGGATGGCAAGATCACACGACTGCTCGTGCAGGAAGGCGAAACCGCGATCATGGGCACGCTCAATCGTGACGCCGCCACCCTGCTCACGGTGGCCGACATGAGCGTGCTCGAGACCAAGGTGAAGGTGGACGAGACCGATGTGGCGCGCGTGAAGGTCGGCGACTCGGCCGTGGTGCAGATCGATGCCTTCAGCGACACCACCTTCGTGGGTCGTGTGGTCGAGATCTCACTCAGCTCCACGGCGGGGGCTGCCGCCACCTCGGCGGCCACCGATCAGGCGGTCGACTTCGAAGTGAAGATCGAACTGCTCAACCCGCCGGCGGAAACGCGCCCGGATTTTTCGGCCACGGCCAAGATCGTGACGGACACGCGGACCCGAGTGATCAGCATTCCGATCATCGCGCTCACGGTGCGCGAGGATTCCGCGCTGGCCAGTGGGGACACCGCCTTGCCGGCGGGACGTGCTGCACCGGTCAAGCAGATCGGCCGGACGGATATCGAGGGCGTGTTCGTGGTGGGCACGGACAACACGGTCACCTTCCGCCCCGTAAAGGTCGGGATCGCCGGTGAGCGGCACTTCGAAGTGCTGACCGGTTTGCAGGCTGGCGAGAACATCGTGGCGGGCACCTATCAGGCGATCCGCGATCTCCGGGACGGCGCGTTGGTGAAGACTGCCGTACCCATCGACACCAAGCCCAAGAGCTGACCTGTGAGCCACACCGTCGACGACATCGGCATCAGCACCACCGGCGAACGCCGCGCGGTGGTCACCGCTCCTGGCACCGCCCCTGGCGCGGACTGGGTCATCGTAGCGCGCGGCCTCAAGCGCGAATACGACATGGGCGGTGAAATCGTGCGCGCCTTGCGTGGCGTCGATCTCGCGATCGGGCGCAACGAGTACGTGGCCATCATGGGACCATCCGGCTCGGGCAAGTCCACGCTCATGAATCTCATCGGCTGTCTCGATTCGCCCGACGGCGGCGAGTACTGGCTCAATGGGCAACTTGTTTCGGCCATGAGCGACGACGCGCTGGCGCGTGTGCGCAACAAGGAAATCGGGTTCGTGTTCCAGACGTTCAACCTGCTGCCCCGCGCCACGGCCCTGCAGAACGTGGAGCTGCCGCTTGTGTACGCCGGCATTCCGGCCGATGAGCGCAAGCGTCGCGCCACGGAAGCGCTCGACTCGGTGGCGCTCGGCCCCCGTCTGCATCACCGCCCGAACGAACTGTCCGGCGGTCAGCGCCAGCGTGTGGCGATTGCCCGCGCGCTCGTGAACCGTCCGTCCATTCTGCTGGCCGACGAACCCACGGGTAACCTCGACTCGAGCACCTCGCAGGAAATCATGAAGGTGTTCGAGGAGTTGTCCCGCCAGGGCCAGACGGTTGTCATGGTCACCCACGAGCCCGACATCGCGGCCCACGCACGACGCGTGGTGGTGTTGCGAGACGGCATCGTGGAAAGCGATGAGCGTCGCGAGAAGTTTGTGGATCGGGTGGGCATTGCCCACGCCACCACGAAAGTCGCGCACGACTGATCGTTCACTCGGGCGGGCCGCATGGCCCGTCCCCTGCCCCCGCTCGCTGTGAACCTCTTCGAAGCCATCCGACTCGCCCTCGGCACGATCCGCACGCAGAAACTCAAGAGCGCCTTCACGCTCATGGGGGTGTGCATCGGCGTGATGTTCCTCATTGCCGTCGTGTCCATCGTGAACGGCATGGGCAAGTACCTGCAGAACGATCTCGTCGGCAAGCTGATCGCCATCAACAGCTTCGAGCTGCGGCATCGCCCGAACATCAACATCGGCGACACCGATGCCGCGACATGGCGCGAGTACCAGCGTCGCAAGCGCCTGCGTGACTACGAGGTGCCGGCGGTGATCGAGGCATTGCCCGAGGGCACGCGGTACGCGGTCATCGCGGATGCCCAGCTCAGCATGATGTCGCGCTACGGCGGCGGTCCGCGAACGGTGCGCGTCACGGGCGTGGAAGGCGCCTTCTTCGACATCAAATCCCTCGAAGTCACCGATGGCCGCCTGTTCACGTCGCAGGAATACGCGATGGGCACGCCCGTGGTCGTGATCGGCCCGGACGTTGTGGAACGGCTCTTCCCGTCGCTCAATCCGATCGGGCGCGAGGTGCGCATTGCCGGCCTTCCGTACACCGTCATCGGCATCACGGAATCGCAGGGCAGCGCGTTTGGCATGTCGTTCGACAACGTGGCGTACGTGCCGTTGCAGGCGCCAGCCAAGCGGTTGTTCAACGCCGAGCCCAGCATGATTGATGCCGTCCTCATCCAGTCGCCCTCCGAGGCGGAGATGACGGAAGCGATGGAAGCGACGCGTCAGGTCATGCGCACACAGCACCAACTGCGCCCGTCGCAAAAAGATGATTTCGCGCTGCAAACCGCCGACAGCGCCCTCGCCTTCTGGGACAAACTCCAAGGTTACCTGGTGCTTGCGGGCGTGGCGCTGCCCGCCTTCGGCCTGGTGGTGGGCGCGATCGTGATCATGAACATCATGCTGGTGGCCGTTGCCGAACGCACCTCGGAAATCGGCTTGCGCAAGGCGCTGGGCGCACGTCGGCGTGACGTACTCGCGCAGTTTCTCGTCGAGTCGTCCACGCTTGGTGCCGTCGGCGCCATTGCCGGCGTGGGCCTCGGTGTCTTCCTCGCCTTCGTGATGCGACAGGTCACGCCACTCCCCACGGTAGTCGCGCCGTGGTCCGTCGCCCTTGGTGTCCTCGTGGGCGCGGGCGTGGGCATCATCTCCGGTGTGTATCCGGCCAGTCGCGCGGCGCGCCTCGATCCCATCACCGCCCTTCGGCAGGAATAGCACCACATGTTCTCCACGATTGCAGAAGGTGTGGTCATTGCCATCGGCTCGCTGCGCGGCAACCGCGTCCGCGCCGCTCTGACCATCATGGGCGTGGCGATCGGCGTGTTCGTGGTCGTGATGATCGCCGCGGCCGTGCACGGCATCAACATGAGTGTGGCCAAGGAGTTCGAGTCGGCCGGTCCGACCACCTTCTTCGTCTCGCGCTACCCGATCTCGTTCGAGAACTGCGATGGCAGCGGCGATACCTGCAAGTGGTTGTCCAATCCGCCCATTCGCATGAGTGAAGTGAAGGCGTTGCAGGCGCTGCCCGAGGCGCTTGCCGTTGGCGTGCGGCTCGACTGGAGCGCCGACGTGAGCTATCGCGGCACGCGCCTGCAGCAGTCGTCCATCGAGGCGTATTCGGCCGAATGGCCCGAGATCGGTGCCCCCGATGTGTGGCCAGGGCGAGCCTTCACCGCTGCTGAAGCGGAAAGCGGCGCCCGCGTCGCCGTGATCAACACGATCATGGCCGAGCAACTGTTCGACCAGACCGACCCGATCGATCGCGAGATCCAGCTCAACGGCAAGCCGTTTCGTGTCATCGGCGTGTATGCAGACAATGCGTCGTTCCTGAGCGGCGGGGAGCGACCCAAGGCCGTGATTCCCGTCATGTCGGCGGTTCGCAACATCGGAGCCCGCATGAACAACATCGGGCTCGCGGTGAAGCCGCGCCCGAACGTGGATCGTGACGTGATGGTGGATCAGGTCACGGCCACTCTGCGCGGCATTCGGGGGCAGCGTCCCACGGAAGAGTCGTCGTTCGCCATCATCACGCAGGACAAGCTGTTCGAGACGTACAACAGCATCTTCGGCGTGTTCTTCCTCGTGATGATCGCACTCTCGGCCGTGGGCCTGCTGGTCGGCGGCGTGGGTGTGGTGGCCATCATGATGATTTCGGTGACCGAGCGGACGCGAGAGATCGGGGTGCGCAAGGCACTGGGGGCCACTCGAGCCACGATTCTGTGGCAGTTCCTCGTGGAGGCGATCACGCTCACCGGCATCGGCGTGGTCGTGGGGCTGGTTGGCGGGTGGCTTGGCGCCCTCGCGATTCGCTCAGCGACACCGATCGCGGCCTCGGTGCCGCCGCTGGCCGTGGTGTCAGCCCTTGCGGCGAGCGTCATAACTGGCGTGCTTTTTGGTATGCTGCCTGCGCTCCGCGCCTCACGGCTCGACCCCGTGGTTGCACTCCGTCACGAATAACCCGCCCGCGTGTCCTTTCTCGAAGCCTTCAAGCTCGCCCTCAATCAGATTCGCGTTCAGAAGCTCAAGAGCGGCTTTACGCTGCTCGGAGTGATGATCGGCGTGATGTTCCTCATCGCCGTCGTCTCGATTGTGGAAGGGATGGCGAAGTACGTCGAGGAGGACTTCGCGAGCGCGCTGATCGGCACGAATACGTTCACGCTGCGACGCTTCGCGTCGGTGGGTCCGCAGGGGCGCGGACGCGATACGCGGGATCAGTTGCGCAGTCCGCTGCTCATGCCCCTCGACGCGCAGGTCGTGCGACAGGCGCTGCCCGACGGTGTGCAGTCGGCGGTGGTGAACGAGTCATTCCTGTACGCCTCGAATGCCCGCGCCCGTCCGCGTCAGGTGCAGGCGGTGGCCACGGACGCGTCGTACTTCGACATCAAGGCGTATGTGATCGAGCAGGGGCGCGCCTTCGTGGAGCAGGAGGTGCGCGCCGGCGCGCGTGTGCTGGTCATCGGCACCGAGGTGGCCAATCACTTCTTCGAAGGGCTCGATCCGCTGGGCCGTGAACTGCGTGTGGCTGGGACGCCCTACACGGTGGTCGGCGTGATGGAGGAACAGGGTAGCGTGTTCGGTTTCTCGCTCGACCGCCTCGCCATCGCACCGATCACGAGTCCCATGGCGCGTGTGCTGCGCCCCAGGGGCGATATCGGGTCGTTCATCGTGAAGGCCGGCACCACCGAGGAGATCGCCGAGTACATGGAGACGGCGCGCGAAGCGCTGCGGCCGCATCGGCGCCTGGGTCCCGGTGATCCGGACAACTTCGGCCTGGTCACCCAGGACGCCGCCTTCGCGTTTCTCGATCAGCTCAAGGGACGCCTCATTCTGTTTGGCACCGCCCTGCCCGCCATCAGTCTGGTGGTCGGCGCGATGGTGATCATGAACATCATGCTGGTGGCCGTGGCGGAACGCACGCGTGAGATCGGCGTGCGGAAGGCGCTCGGTGCACGGCGACGTGACATCATGGCACAGTTTCTCGCCGAAGCAGCCACGCTCAGCGTGTTCGGTGCCGCCATCGGAATCGGACTGGGGCTGGGACTGGCTCAACTGGTCGCCACGTTCACGCCGCTTCCGGCAGCCGTGGCGCCGTGGGCAATCGGCGTGGCCCTGGTGATGGGCGCCGGCGTGGGCGTGGCGGCGGGTGCGTATCCCGCAAGCCGAGCGTCGCGCCTCGATCCGATCACGGCCCTGCGCCAGGAGTAGCCCGTGAACTTCCTGACGCGGTTTTTTCTGGTGTTCGAGGGCGTCGGCATCGCGCTCGAATCGCTGCGTACGAACAAGGTGCGCGCGTTCCTCACGATCGCCGGTGTGGCCATCGGCGTGTTCGTGGTGGTCACGATGGCGGCCGCCGTGAATGGCATCCGTCGTTCGTTCGAGCAGGATCTCGAGAACATCGGGGCGGAGACCTTTCAGGTGTTCCGCCGCAGCATCGGCTTTCAGGCGTGCGACGGCACCGACGACACGTGCCCCGACCGCAAGAATCCACCCATCCGCTTCAACGAGTGGAAGACGCTGCAGGGGCTGCCGAGCGTGGAGAGCGTGATCGGCTCCATCAGTGGCGGTGGCACGTTCACGTATCGCGATCAGGTGCTGCAGGGCATCAGCTTTGATGCGTACAGCCCGGACTGGCTGAGCATCTCGGCGGCCGACATTGCCCCCGGGCGCAACTTCACGGCCAACGAGCATGACGCGGGTCGGCCGGTGGTGCTCATCAACGATACGCTCCGGGCGCAGCTGTTCAGCGGGCTCGACCCGATCGGCAAGCAGATCCGCATCAACGGCGCCCCGTTTACCGTGATCGGGATCTACAACCTCAAGGCCGGCTTCATCCGATCGCTCGAGGGGCGCGGTCCAGACACGCCACGCGCGATCGTGCCGCTCAACAGCGCCATTCGCAACCTCAGTCTCTTCCGCAACGGACTCTCGCTCGCAGTCCGTCCGCGGCCGGGTGTGGCGCGCGATATCGTGGTGGACGATGTCGTGGCGTCGCTGCGCGCGCAGCGTGGACTCAAGCCGTCGCAGGTGAACAACTTCGAGATCGTCCCGCAGGAACGTCTGCTCGAAACGTTCGACCAGCTGTTCGGCGCGGTCTTCGCCGTCGGGCTGGCCCTGTCAGCGGTCGCGCTCCTCGTGGGCGGCGTGGGCGTCGTGGGGATCATGATGATCTCCGTCACGGAGCGCACGCGCGAGATTGGCGTCCGCAAGGCCCTCGGCGCCACGCGCGGCACGATTCTGTGGCAGTTCCTGGTCGAAGCGGCGACGCTCACGCTCATCGGCGCGGCATCGGGGTTGATCGTGGGCGCCGGCCTCACGGCGCTCATTCGCAACTACAGCTCGTTGCCCGCGGAGCTGCCCATGAGCGCCGTGATTGCCTCGCTGGTGGCCGCGGCGGTGACTGGTGTGGCGTTCGGCATGCTGCCCGCGCTGCGTGCGTCACGGCTCGATCCGGTGGAAGCGCTTCGGCACGAGTAGGCTGTCCGAGGCCTTCGGCGAGCGCCTCGGGAGGCGGCGAGTCCCGCGCACCACCGCGCCACTCGCCGCCTCGTTTCTTTCGCATCCCGGTGTTCGCTAAATTCCGGGAATGATGCGCTCCGATGACGTGCTGCGCTTCGCCTTCGGGCAACTGCGCGCCAACCTGCTGCGGTCGTTCTTCACGCTGCTCGGCATCATCGTGTCCGTGGGGTTCCTGGTGGCCGTCGTGGCCATCATCACCGGCATGAACGCGTACGTGAAGGAGAACATCGCCGACGCGATGGTGGGCATGAACACGTTCCAGGTGCGTCGCTCGCCGGTCTCGCTCGGTCTGTTCGATGACGAGGAAGTGCGTCGCACCCAGCGATGGCCGAAGGTGGGTGAGGCCGATGTGGCCGCCGTGCGTGCCGCACTCCCGGACGCGCAAGCGATCTCGCTGCAGAGCGGCTGGCCGACGCCATCCTCCGACGTGGTGTGGCGCAATCGCACCGTCGGCGATGTCTTCGTGTTCGGCGTGACGTCGGAGTATCAGACGGTGCAGGACTACCGTTTCGAGAAGGGTCGCCCGCTCTCCGAGCTCGATGTGCGCGAACGCCGCAGCGTCATCGTCATCGGCCCGGATGTGGCGGAGCAGCTCTTCGAAGACGTGGACCCGATCGGCCGAGAGGTGCGTGTGCAAGGGCGCCGCTTCGAGGTCGTCGGGGTCACGGGGCGAAAGGGGCGTGTGCTCGGGCAGTCGTTCGATGCCTTCATGCTCATGCCGATCTCGGCGTTCGAAACCATTTGGGGACGACGTGCGACGACCACCATTTCGGTCAAGCTCGCGGAAGCGGAGGAGGTTGGTCCCGCCATGCTGCGCGCCGAAGAGGCGATGCGTCTGTCGCGCGGACTGCGTCCTGCCGAGGAGAACAACTTCTCGCTCTCCACATCGGACGCGCTGGTGGACTTCTGGCGTCAGCTCACGCAGGTGCTCTTCGCCGTGATCCCGGCCGTGGTCGGCATCGGCATCGTGGTGGGGGGCATCGTGATCATGAACATCATGCTCATGTCGGTGAGCGAGCGCACGCACGAGATCGGCATTCGCAAAGCGCTCGGCGCCACGGCCGCCGACGTGCGCAAGCAGTTTCTCGCCGAGTCGGTGATGCTGGCGCTTGCAGGCGGCGTGCTGGGCGTGCTGGGCGGCTGGCTGCTGGCCGAGGTCATTTCGGCCGTGTCGCCGCTCCCGGCACGTGTGAGTGGCTGGTCGGTCGCGCTGGCGCTCGGGCTCGGCGCGGGCGTGGGCGTGCTGTTCGGGGTGTATCCCGCATCGCGCGCCGCGAAGCTCGATCCGATCGCCGCCATGCGTCCCGACTGATGGCACGACAGCCGGAGGATCGGCAGCACGAGCGTCGCGCCCTGCTCGCGGCGCTCGTGGGGATGTGGCACCCGCGCGCGTTCCGCCACAACGTGGGCATCGCGTTGCGTGCGATCGTGTCGGCGCGACTGCGATCGGCGCTCACGATTCTCGGTGTGGTGATCGGCGTGGCCACCGTGATGACGATGGCGTCGATCGTGCAGGGCATTCGCGACCAGATCGTGAGCACGATCGAGGTGGCGGGGCCGAGCACGTTCTATGTGTTCAAGGTGTTCTCGCAGACGCCGATCAACCCGCAAAATCCGCCGGCGTATGTGCGCATCCGTCCGGACATTCGCGAAGAAGAGGCGGTGCGCCTGCGTCGGCTGCCCGAGGTGGGGTACGCGGGGTTGTGGGGGCAGACGTTTGCGCGCGTGGAGTACGAGGGCGCGCGCACGCAGGGCGTCGCGATCTTCGGCGCGGACGAGGGGTTCCCGATCATTCAGGGCGGCGAGCTGATCGCAGGTCGGTGGTTTCTGCGATCGGAGATCATGTCGGGCGCGCCGGTGGTGATCCTGCAGGAGAATGTGGCGCGTCGTGTCTTCGGCGAGATCAACCCGGTCGACCGCTGGATCCGGCTCGGCGGGCGCCCCGCGCAGGTGATCGGGGTGTGGCAGGAGCCGGCGAATATCTTCGCACCGCCCGGTCAGGAAACGGGTGGTGTCGTGCCGTTCCGGTTTCTCGATCGTTCGTTCACGGTCGACAAAACGAGCGCGCTGTGGATTCCGGTGAAACCGCGCGAGGGCACCACGGTGGCCGCGGCACAGGAGGCCGTCACGATCGAACTGCGTGCCTCGCGCGGTCTGCGCCCGGCCGACCGCAACTCCTTCGATCTGGTGACGCAGGACCAGATCCTCGACACGTTCAACAACATCACCGGCGTCTTTTTCGTGGTGATGATCGTGCTGTCGGGGGTGGCGCTGCTGGTAGGCGGCATCGGGGTGATGGCGATCATGATGGTCTCGGTGACGAGTCGCACGCGCGAGATCGGGCTGCGCAAGGCGGTGGGCGCCACGAAGCGCGACATCCTGTCGCAGTTCCTGGTCGAAGCGGCCACGCTCACGGGGATCGGCGGCGTTGTTGGCATCCTGCTCGGCCTGGTCACCGGCAAGGTGGTCACGCTGCTGCTCAACGTGGACACGGGCGTGCCGTATACGCTCACCGGAATCGCCGTCGCGGTCTCCGTGGCGATCGGCATCATCTTCGGCATGGTGCCCGCGACGCGCGCGGCACGGCTCGATCCGATCGAGGCGCTGCGGCACGAGTAGCGGCTGTGCACCCACGACCGCAACCGCGACCGCAACCGCAACCGCAACTGAGCCGGGGAAGCAGGGAAGAAGAGATCAAGCCGAACAAGACATCCGAGCCGCGACGCCTTGTTCATCCTTGATCCATTCTTCCCGCCTTGGTCAACTCGGTTGCCGTTGCCGTTGCCGTTGCCGTTGCAGTGACCCGCGAAAACCGCAACCGCAACTGAGCCGGGGAAGCAGGAAAGAAGAGATCAAGCCGAACAAGACATCCGAGCCGCGACGCCTTGTTCATCCTTGATCCATTCTTCCCGTCTTGGTCAACTCGGTTGCTGTCGCCGTTCCGGAACCGCCCCCGCGCAAGTCAGTACCCGCGGAACTCCAGGAACGTGTCCCACAAGTTCAGCTGCACCGCGAGCCCCAGCACCAGCAGTTCGAGCACACCGAGCGTGCCGAGCACGGTGAGCAGCGTCAGCGCCTGCCGACGCATGGGCATGGTGGCACGTAGCGCCTTGATCGTGAGCGTCAGCGTGAGCACCAGCAGCGCCGCCACCGAGAAGATCAGGAAGAGCGAGTTCCGCGCCGGGCCGAAGTAGGACTCGAGGAACACGAGATCTGTGGGAAAGAACCCGCGCCCCGGATTCTCGACGCCGAGGAAGATGCTGATGCACGCCAACTGATGCGTGGTGTAGAACACCGCGAGCGCCCACCATCCCGTGCGGTTGATGCGGTCCCACGTGATGCTGAACGCCAGCCATAGTGTGAAGAGCATCGCCAGCTGGTACCACAACATGCTGATCACCGCTTGTGTCGCGAATGCCAGCGATGGCGGTTGGACCGGCACGTGCACGGCGAACCCCTGCGGGCCCACCAGCCAGCCCCCGTAGAACGCCACCTGCACCAGACTCCACAGGAACGCGCCCCCGAGAAACGAGCGCCGCGCACCCAGCGGTGACGCATCGTTGCGCGCGCGCACCAGCAACACCACGCCCATCACACCTAGCGCAATCGCCAGCATGAGCCCCGCCCCGCGCGTCGTGGGACTGCGCTCCAGCGCAAAGATCGCACCGGTCGCAAACCACCAGTACAGCACCACGAAGGTGACCGAGCGCAACAACACGCGCAGCGGTGTCTCGCGCACCGCAATCACCTGCTGCGTCGAGGCGCGCAGCAGCACGCGATCCAGCAGCGACGGGCGCGCAGGCGTAACGACCGCGTCGAGCGACTCGCGACCGGCAGCGGTGGCGTCACTCATGGCCCTGCCCCGCATTCAATCCGCTCACGACCAGATCCTGCTTCATGTGCCCGCCGCCTGCTGTTGCACCGTGCGTACCAATCCGCTCAACGCCGAACTGTTGGCGCTTGGCAACGGTACATACCGCGCGCCCATCGCGGCCGCGAGCGCGCGCGTGGGCGCATCAGGACGCAGCGACGTGTCCACGAAGAGCGACGACAACCGCGACTGCGCAAACGCGCGCGCACTCGCCAACGCGTCTTCGCCGGCCTTGCCTCGTCCCGGCGTGCCATCGCGCGCAATGTTCGCCCGCCCGTCCGTGAGAAACACCACGAGCGGCGACGACCCCGATCGCTGCGCCGCCAAGCCTGCAAGCGCCGCCGCGTCGATCGCCGTGGCCATGGGCGTCCCACCACCACCCGGCAGCGCGGCCAGCACCTTCTTCGCACGCGCGAGGGCGCGCGTCGCCGGCAACAGCGTGTCGGCCGTGGTGCCACGAAACGCGATCAGACTCACCCGATCACGCCGGGCATAACTCTCCGCGAGCAGCAACTCGATCGCCCCCTTCGCTTCACTCAACCGCGCCAGCGCCGACGATCCACTCGCATCCACCACGAAGATCACCGTGGTCCCCGAGCGCTCAATGAAGCGCCGCACCCGAAAATCATCCTTGCGTAGTGCAACCCGCTGCGTGCGATCCATGCGGCCACGCACCTTCTGCCACGGCGCCGCAGTGCGCAACGTCTCGAGCAGATGCAGGCGCGCACCACCTCGCGGCTCTCCCTGGCGCGATCCACGCGGACGTCCGCGCAGCAGACTCACCGTCTCCTCGCCCACGCGTCCCTGCACGCCTCGCATCGCCGCGCTGCGCGCGAGCAGTTGCTCGAGCATGCCAGGCGGCAGCGACGACGTGACCGCATCACGCAGAATGTCCGACGGTGGACGCGCGTCGTCCGACGCATCGTCGCTGTCGGGCGGCGTGTCCGGTTCGTCGGGGGGCGTGTCCGGCTGCTCGTCTGGGCGCTCCTCCTGCTCAGCCTCGGGAGGCGGTGGTGGTGGCTCGTCGGGCGGTGGCTGATCCGGCGGCGGCGGTGGCGACTCCTCCTGCGCCTCGGGCGGCGGTGCCGGCATCGTCACCGCGCGCGGCAGCAGCACCAACCGTGAGGCCACCGTGGCGTCGTCTTCCGTCACCACATCGCGTCCCGCGAGCGCCGCATGGGCACGGGCCGCGCGCCACGCCAGCAGCGGCGCACGCAATGACGTGATGCCGTAGGCACTCGACAGTTCACACACCGCCCCCAACCAATCCCCACCATCGGCGACCTGCGCATGACGCGCGCGTGCGGCAGCAACGGCGGCCGACAGCGCCTCACGCGTGCGCGCACTGCACGCGAACACGTGCAGGCCGATCAAACGAAACGCCAACCGGTCCACGAGCGCCTGCGGCAGCGCTTCGTCATCCGCGCTTTCGTCGTAGCACACAAGGGCCACGCGCGCGTGATGCCGCGCCGCAATTCCCTCGCGTTCCACACGCACCGCGTGCGCATCGAGCACTTCCACGAGCCCAGCCAGCACACTCGCCGATGCACGCTCGGCCATGGGCAGCACCACCACACCACCATCACTCGCTGCCAGCACCCCTGGCTCCACCACCAAACGACCGGTCGTGAGCGTCGCCGCCAGATCCACACCGCCAAACAGCCGATCGTCGGTCACGCTCGCCGGCAGTCGGCGCATCGGCGCGCCCTCGGGCAGACACGCGCGCAACAACGTGAGCCACTCGCGCGCCGCGTCGTGCGACGGATGATCGAGCACCACACCGCCGAGCAACGTCGGATCGATCGCGACCAACGCCGCGATCAGCTCCGCGTCATTCCACACGCGGGTGGGCGCTTCGAGCGCATCCATCATCGGCGCGACGGTCACGGTGGTCACGCCACCGCGTAGAGTTCGTCGAGCGCACGCTGCACACGCGTGGTGCTGCTCGCTTCATCGAGGACGTTGCGACGCAGACGATGCCGCAGGCACAACGGTGCAATGTGTCGCAGATCGTCGAGCGTGGCTTCCTCGTGCCCTTCGAGGGCCGCGTACGCACGCACCGTGCGCAGCAGCGTGAGTTCACCGCGCAAGCCGTCCGTGCCGAGCTGCGCGCACAGCGCCGTCGCACGCTCCAGAACGGCATCGGGCACGGTGGCCGTCGCGAGATGCTCGCGTCCCTTCACGATGCGCTTGCGCACCACCTTCTCCGCTTTCTCCCAATGCTGCACGAACGCATCCGGATCGCGATCGAACGCATCACGACGACGGATCACCTCGATGCGCATGCTGAGGTCGGTGGGCGTCTTCACATCGACCGCGAGTCCGAAGCGATCGAGCAGCTGCGGACGCAGCTCCCCCTCTTCCGGATTGCCGCTGCCCACGAGCACGAACTTCGCCGGGTGCCGAATGCTCACGCCCTCGCGCTCCACCACATTCTCGCCGGTGGCCGCCGCGTCGAGCAGCAGATCCACCAGATGGTCTTCGAGCAGGTTCACTTCATCCACATACAGGAAGCCGCGGTGCGCACGCGCGAGCAGTCCGGGCTCGAACGCCTTCTCGCCGGTCGTGAGCGCCTTCTCGAGGTCGAGCGCACCTACCACACGATCTTCCGTGGCGCCGAGTGGCAGATCCACCACGGGCACCGGCGCCTTGGCCTTGTGAATCTTCTCGTGGCCGGCATGTCCGCGGTCGCAGTAGCCGCAGCCGCTGTCCCCCGACGGGATGGCGCAGCCATAGCGGCACCCCGCGACGACGGTCATGGGCGGCAGCAGGCCGGCCAGCCCGCGCACTGCGGTGCTTTTGCCCGTACCGCGGTCTCCGAACACCATGACCCCGCCAATGGAGGGGTCAACGGCGGTCAGGAGCAGGGCGAGCTTCATCTCGTCCTGCCCAACGATGGCACTGAATGGATAGACATGGCGCATGGGCGTGTAATTAAGCCCTCACACGCCAACTGTACACTTCGCTTGACACTCTGTGAGGGGCGCACTATCGTCGGCACCAGAGCGTGATGGTGACATCATGGCTCCATCACCGTCACCGCCACCGTGATCGTGGGCGCATCCAGCGACCCGGTCCGCGGCTCCCCACGGCTCCCCGTTGCCCGCTCGTCCCACTTCCGGGTGTCCTCGGTGACGCCCCCAGACCGCTCGCTGGCCGACGTCCTCCCCGACGCCGTGGCGCCTGACGCCCGCGCCCGCGACCTCCGTGCCGCCGCCCCCGACGAGGCACGCCCCCGCGAGAGCCGCGGTGCGGCGCTCGAAGACGCCCCCTTCTGGGAGCGCTGGCGCGATCGGTGGAACGCCTTTGTGGCCACCGAAGGATTCCAGCGCTGGGCCGCCCGCTTCCCGCTCACGCGCCCCGTCGCGCTCCGCCGAAGCCGCGCTCTCTTCGACCTCATGGCCGGCTTTGTCTACACGCAGACGCTGTACGCCTGCGTGGAGCTCGGACTCTTCGACCTGCTGGCCAAGGGACCGCTCACGGCTGAGCAGATCGGCGCCCAGACCGGCCTCCCCCCGGTGGCCACGGAGCGGCTGATCCGCGCCGCCTGCTCGCTCAAGCTGTTCGCCCGTCGCCGTGGCGGCCGCATCGCCCTCGGCCCGCTCGGCGCCCCCATGGTCGGCAACGCCGGGCTCGTGGCGCTGATTCGTCACCACGCCATGGCGTACGGCGATCTGGCCGACCCCGTCACCCTGCTCCGCTCCGGTAGCGACTTCCGGACGGAGCTTTCGCGTTATTGGCCCTACGCCGACGCGCCCCGCCCCCAGGCCATCGACGACGCCCGTGTGGCCTCGTACTCCGAGATGATGGCGGCCACGCTCCCGCCGTTGGCCAGCGACGTGCTCGACGCCTACGACCTGTCCCGCCACCGTTGTCTGCTCGACGTGGGCGGCGGCGAGGGCGTGTTCCTCAGCCACGCCGGCGAGCGTCACGGCAACCTCCGCCTGCAGCTGTTCGACCTGCCGGCCGTGACCGCGCGGGCCGAGGCCCGACTCGCCAAGGCAGGGCTCGCTCACCGGTCGTCTACCGTGGGCGGCAACTTCCACGCCGACCCGCTCCCCATCGGCGCCGATGTGATCTCCCTGGTGCGCGTGCTGCTCGACCACGACGACGAGTCGGTGCAGCGCCTGCTGCGCAAGGTGCACGCCGCCCTGCCCGCCGGCGGCACGCTGCTCGTGGCCGAAGCGATGTCGGGGGTGCGCTCGGCCGAGCCCGTGGGCGACGCGTACTTCAACTTCTACCTGCTGGCCATGGGCAAGGGACGCGCCCGCCGGCCCGACGAACTGCGCGCCATGATCCACGCCGCCGGTTTCCGGAAGACCCGCGTGTACCCCACGCGCTACCCGATCCAGACCGGCCTGATCGTCGCCGAGGCCTGATTCACCGGTGGGCGGAAGGCGTTCGCGCCACCGCCACCGGTGAGCCCCGCTGCACGCCTCGAATGTGATCCGAACGACTTTGTCGGGATTTATTGACAGACCGTGGTGTCACGTTCAGTTTACACTTCATCTGACGGACGGGGCTCCTCCCGCCTGCCCTCCCTCCAGTTCCGAGGTTCCGTGGACACGTTGGCCGTTGTGTTCGAGCAGCCTGAAACGCTAGCGCTCCGACGACTCAATCTCGTACCGCCTGCCGACGACGACGTCGTGGTGGCCATTCGCTGGTCGGGCATCAGCACCGGCACCGAGCGCCTTCTATATACCGGCACCATGCCCCCCTTCCCCGGACTCGGCTACCCGCTGGTCCCGGGGTACGAGGCCGTGGGCGAGATCATTCAGGCCGGTCCCGACAGTGGTCGCACTGTAGGCCAGCTCGTCTTCATTGCCGGCTCCAAGGGATTCGAAGGGGCGCGCGGTCTCTTCGGCGGACAGGCCGCACGCGTCGTGGTGCCGGGCGCACGCACCGTCCCCATTACCGATGCCGTGGGCGAGAAGGGGGTGCTCTTTGCGCTCGCGGCCACGGCGTACCATGCACTCGGCGTGGGCAAGCGCCCGCTCCCCGATCTCATCATCGGACACGGCGCGCTCGGCCGCCTCATCGCGCGCCTCACGCTCGTGCTCGGCGGGGCCGCCCCGACCGTGTGGGAAGTGAATCCGATTCGCATGACGGGGGCCACCGGTTATCGCGTGGTGCACCCCGATGAGGATGTCGGCACCGCGTATCACTGCATTCAGGAAGTGAGCGGCGCCAATGGCCTGCTCGATACGCTCATTGGTCGACTCAAGCCGCAGGGCACGATCGTGCTCGCCGGCTTCTACCATGAGCCCGTGTCGTTTGTGTTTCCGCCGGCGTTCCTGCGCGAGGCCACGCTCACCGTGGCGGCGCAGTGGGCGCCTGGCGACCTGGTCGCCGTGGCCGAGCTCGCCAACAGCGGCACGCTCGACCTCGACGGACTGATTACCCACCGCCAGGACGCGTCGCTTGCCGATGCGGCCTACGTCACTGCCTTTACCGATCCCGAGTGCGTCAAGATGATCCTCGACTGGAGCTCCGCCGCATGAGTGACAACGCCCTGCATCAGCTGCACAGCAACGTCCGCGCTGAAGCGAACAGTGAACCCGAGACCGTGCATACGGGACCGGTGACCAAGGAAACGCAGATCATCGCCATCTACGGCAAGGGTGGCATCGGCAAGAGCTTCACGCTCGCCAATCTCTCGTACATGATGGCGCAGCAGGGCAAGAAGGTGCTGCTCATCGGCTGCGATCCCAAGAGCGACACCACCTCGCTGCTCTTCGGCGGAAAGGCCTGCCCCACCATTCTCGAAGTGAGCTCCAAGAAGAAGCTCGCCGGTGAAGAGGTGAAGATCGGCGACGTGTGCTTCAAGCGCGGCGGCGTGTTCGCCATGGAACTCGGTGGCCCCGAAGTGGGTCGTGGCTGCGGTGGCCGCGGCATCATTCACGGCTTCGAGATTCTCGAGAAGCTCGGCTTCCATGACTGGGGCTTCGACTTCGTGCTGCTCGACTTCCTCGGCGACGTGGTGTGCGGCGGTTTCGGCTTGCCGATCGCGCGCGACATGTGCCAGAAGGTGATCGTGGTGGCGTCGAACGACATGCAGTCGCTGTATGTGGCCAACAACGTCTGCAACGCCGTGGAATATTTCCGCAAGCTCGGCGGCAACGTGGGTGTGGCCGGCATGGTGATCAACAAGGACGACGGCACCGGCGAAGCTGCGAAGTTTGCCGAGAAGGCCGCGATTCCCGTGCTCGCCAAGGTGCCGCAGGACGAC
This sequence comes from Gemmatimonas sp., assembly GCA_011390935.1. GTDB lineage: Bacteria > Gemmatimonadota > Gemmatimonadetes > Gemmatimonadales > Gemmatimonadaceae > JAABRT01. Next base: position 672 of record JAABRL010000024.1, on the reverse strand, counting down.
GACATCCGTCGCAAGAGCGCCAACTATGAGATCATCGGCTTCCCCGAGGGACAGTGGGGTCCGCTGTTCGGCGAACTCGCGCAGAACGTGGCCGACGCGCCGCCCGTGCGCCCGAAGCCGCTCAGCATGGATGCGCTGCTCGACCTCTTCTCGGCGGAAACCACCGGTCGCGATTTCGTGCTCGAGCCGGCCACCATGTTCGACATGTGCGGCACGGAAGACGTGGTGAAGCCCACGCTCGAAGTCGTCTACGATACCGTCTGAGGATCGCACGCATGAGTTCCGACGCGAAGGCCGCCGGCGAGGTCGTGTACGACGACGCCGGCAGCAGCCCGATGGTGAACGACGCGGACCAGCCCGGCGGCATGGGATGTGGTCCCGGCGGTGCGAGCGGCAGGGCGCTCCCCGTGGTCGATGCGAACGCCATCAACGTGGACGCCACGAAGCAGGACGGCCTCGGCTGTCACGCCGGCGCCGACGAGATGCTTGCCGCAGCGCGCGCTGCGGGGAAGAGTGACACCCTCGATCAGTACGCGGCCGACTATCCCAAGGGGCCGCACGATCAGCCGCAGAGCATGTGCCCCGCCTTCGGCTCGTTGCGCGTGGGACTGCGCATGCGCCGCACGGCCACGATTCTCAGCGGCAGTGCGTGCTGCGTGTACGGCCTCACGT
>JAABRL010000023.1 GCA_011390935.1 Gemmatimonas sp. | reverse complement strand
CCTACCGCTCCCGCAACTTCCGGCTCATTTCCTCGAGCAGCGCGCGTTCGTCGCGCGACAGACTGTCCATGCCCTGCTCGGCGATCTTGTCGAGCAGCAGGTCCATGGCGGCCCGCTGCGCCGACGCGCCAGTGATCGGCGCCGGTGCGCTCGCCGCCGGCCCGACCTGCGGACGTGTCCGCGCCACCGCCGCCTTGCTCTGCGCGACGATGTCGTCCACCTCGGGCTCGCGATCGCGCGGACGTGACGAATGACGCGGCACGGCGCGCGGCGTGTCGTCGCCGTAGTCGGGCGCCGGCGCAATGCGACGACGCAGCCGATCGATGCTCTGCGCATTCGGCGTGCGCAGATACAGCCAGCCGCCGAACATGCCACCAAAGTGTGCCGCGTACGCCGTGCCGCCCACGCTGCCGGCATTCACCACCACCATCACGAAGCTGAGCACGGCCAGGAAGACCACCAGCCAGCGCACCTTCATGGGCACGATGCCGAACAGATAGAGCTCATCGTCGGGCCACCGCGACGCGTACGCCACCGCGACACCCAGAATCGCCGCCGACGCACCCACCAGCACTCCGGCGCGCGGTGTGAACATCCAATGGAACGCCCACCCGCTCACGCCGCACCAGAGATAGAACCACGTGAACGTGGTGCTGCCCCACGCGCGCTCCACACGGCGACCGAAGATCCACAGCATGTACATGTTGAGCGCGAGGTGCAGCAGCCCGCCATGCACGAACATGTACGTGATCGTGCTCCAGACACGACGCTCGCCCAGATCGGTGGCGTGATAGCCGAACCAATCGCGCATGAAGCCGTCGCGCAGGATGGTTTCCTGCAAAAACGCGACGGCCACGCACAGCCCGATGATCCACGCCACTGACGGCGTGCTGCTGCGCTGCGTCTCGTACTCGTCGGCCAGGGCGAAAGACATGGAGGGAACCACGAAAGCGGTACATGACAACCCGCGCCGACGCGACACGAGCACGAACCGGAGCTATCCTCGCCGATGCTGCACGAGCGCCAACTCCACGATGCGGTCACACAACGCGGGAAACAAGAGACCCGCGGCGGCCGCCGACTGCGGTATGAGACTGGTGGGCGTCATGCCCGGCAACGTGTTCAGTTCCAGACACCAGAGGCAGCCCTCCGGGTCCATCCGGAAGTCCACGCGTCCGTACCCGGAGAGCCCGCATGCCGCGAACGCCTGCAGAGAATACGCGGTCATGCGCTCCGACGTTTCCCGCGGCAGGTCGGCCACGAACTCGCGCGCCATCCCCGGCGTGTATTTGCACTCGTAATCGTAGAGGGCCTTGGCGGGCACGATTTCGATGATCGGCAACGCCTGATCCCCAACGATCCCCACCGTGAACTCGCGCCCCGGGACGAATCGCTCCACCATCACGGCCTCATCATGCCGGTAGGCCTCGGTGATCGCGCCCCCCAGCTCCTCGGGCGCCTGCACGATACTGAGCCCGACCGTGCTCCCCTGCCGAGACGGCTTCACCACCGCGGGCCAGCCGACCCGACGCTCCACCTCGCCGGCATCCATGCGCGTTCCGCGCGGCGGCGCCATGCACCAGTCGGCCGTGGGCACGCCGGCGTGCCGCAGCACGACCTTGGTGAGATGCTTGTCCATGGCCAGCGCGCTCGCGGCGTGCCCACTTCCAGTATATGGAACGCCGACGAGATCGAGCGCTGCCTGCACCGTGCCGTCCTCCCCCTGTCCACCGTGCAGCCCGAGCACGACACACTCCGTCTCGCGCACGATCGGATGCGATAGCCACTCCCATGACAGCGAGCGATGCCGCATCTCCGCCAGCTCGGCCAGCGCGGGTGGGTGCGAGCCCACGCCCGCGGCCAGCAGCGACCGCTCCGTATCGGCGGAGAGCACCCCGAACGCCGGGTCGAAGCAGGTGACGTCATGCCCCACGTCTCGCAGCGCGGCCGCCATACGCAGCCCCGACGACAGCGATACATCACGCTCGGCGGAGACGCCGCCCAGCAGCACAGTCAGACGCATGACATCATGGGAAGAAGTTCGGATCAGAACTGAATGGACAGGCCCACACTCGCATCGCCGCGCGGCGTGACGCCGGGACGCAACGAGGAGGCCGCGGCGAGAATGGACGCGCCGCGCCGAGAGCGGTTGGCGAAGTTGGAGGCTTCGAGCGCAGCCAGCGCCGTGAGGGCACCGGCGGCGGCCAGCCCCGGCACGAACCATGGCCGCTCGCGTACGATTTCGATATAGGGCGCGGGCACGCCGTTGGGATCGGTGTACGCGATCTCGCGCTCTTCGGTTTGCGGTGTGAAGGCCGCGCCCGCCGCGCCCGCGACCAACGCCATCACCACCACGCCGCGAACCGGGCGGCCGGTATACAGCTGGCCGAATCCGGGGAGCAGGCCGCGCGCGAAGGCAACACCGGGTGAGTACACGGGGCGCCGCAGCACATCGATGGCCTGCGCAATGGCCACGCGGTCCTCGACGGTGGGCGCGGCGGCGCGCACCAGCTCCAGATCTTCGAGCGCTTCACGCCGACGTCCCACGGCCGATCGGGCCAAGGCGCGATTGTGCGGCCCTTCGAGCGCGGCCGGCGCAAGGCGCACGACTTCGTCGAACGCCCGCACCGCCGCCTCGAACTGCCGCTCTTCGAGAAACCCGAGGCCGAGTCGGAAGGCGACGGACGCGTCTTCGGCGCGCTGGCGCGCCTCGTCGGGCACGAGCTGCGCCAGACGAGCGCGCACGTCGGTTGCTTCGGTGCCGCCGGGCGCGAGGCCGAGGTAGCGGCAATAGGCACCGATCGCGGGCAACGTGTCGGCGAGGGCTTCGTGCGCGCGGGCGAGATCGTACAGCAGGCGCTCATCGGCCGGGTTGAGCTGCGACGCGCGCGCGAACGCGTCACGCGCAGCCGCCTGGTCGCCTTCGAGGGTGGCTTCCTGTCCGGCCACGGCGAGGCGGCGCGCTTCGGCGGTGTTGCGTGGCGATGACGCGTCGGTGACGACCGGCGCGAGGTCGCACCCCGGTGCGGCGCCGGTGGTGAGCGTGCGTTTGGGTGCGAGCGTCTGCGCGGCGAGCGGCGTGGCCGCGGCGAGCAGCACGAACGTACCGACCGCCCACGCGCCCGCAACGCACGCGAACCTGCTGCGCCGCGCGCGGCGAGGCCGCGGTGTCATCCGCATCGCGCGCTCAGCGCACGGTAACGAGCGTCGATCCACTCACTCCCTCCACAGTAGCCGTGATGGTGGCCTCGCCGGCACGTAGGCCGATGACGAGGCCGGTACTCGAGACAAAAGCGATCGCGTCGTTGCTCGACGTGTACACCACGGCCCGGTCGGTGAGCGCCGAGCCGGCCTGGTCCCGCACGGTGAGCTGCAGCTGCACACTGCTGTTCGTCACGATGGACGGGTTCACCGGTGCGAGTTGCACGGTGCTGACGACGCGTGGACGCACCGTCACGGTGGCGAATCCGGTGATGCCATCGATCGTGGCCGCAATGACAGCCACACCGGGCGCGAGTCCGCTCACCGCGCCGGTGGCGCTCACGCTCGCGATACCCGGAGCGCCACTGGTCCATGTGATGGTGCGCCCGGTGAGCACGGTGCCCGTCGCCGACCGGGCGACGGCGAGCAGCTGTCGTGCCGTGCCCACGAGCACTTCACTCGCGAGCGGTGTGACGGCGACCTGCGTCACGGCGACCGGGATCACCGTGATCACCGCGTCAGCGGTCTTGCCCTCGCTCGACGCAGTGATACGTGCCACACCGGGCGCACGCGCCGTCACCAGCCCGGCCGCGGTCACCGTGGCCACCTGCGGCGCGTTGCTGCTGAACGACACGATGCGATCGGGAAGCAGGGTGCCGGCCGGGTCGGTGACCTGAGCCTGCAGTGTGAGTTCGGCGCCCACCTGCAGCGTACCGCTGTTGGGGGTGAGCGTCACCGCGTTCGCAAAGCGCTGCAACACCACCACGGTGGCCTGCCCCACGCGTCCTTCGCTCACCGCGGACACGGTCACGGTCCCCGGTGCGAGCGCGGTGACGTCGCCAGTAGACGAGACCGTCGCGACATTCACGTTGTTCACGCTCCACGCGATCGCACGCCCGGTGAGCGTGGCCCCGTCCACGTCGCGCACGGTTGCCGCAAAGGTCCGGGCACCACCCACGGCGAGCGTATCGAGTGTGGGAGCCACGGTCACGGTGGCGACCGGCTCCGGTGTGATCGTCACCGCCGCCTGCGCGGTACGGCCATCACTGGTCGCGGTCACGGTCGTCGCGCCCGCAGCCACCGCCGTCACGACACCTTGCGCCGTAATCGTCGCGATGGACGCATTGGCGCTCGTCCACGTGATGGTGCGATCCGTCAGTGGCTGCCCATCGGCATCGAGTGCGCGCGCCTGCAACGTCGCGCTGCGTCCCACACGCACGGAAATCGCCACCGGCGTGATCTGCACGCTCGCGACTTCGCGTGCGGTCACGGTGATGGTGCTGAGGGCACTCTGCCCACCGGAACTCGCGGCGATGCGTGCCTCACCGACGGCGCGTGCGGTCACCACACCAGACGACGAGACGGTGGCGATCTGCGGATTGCTGCTCGACCAGGTGATGGGGCGACCGCCGAGCGCACTGCCGGCCGCATCGCGTGCAACGGCAGCGAGCGGGAGTGTGCGACCGGCTTCCACGGAGGCGACAGGTGGCGTGAGATCCACACGTTCCACGACAGCGGTGTCCGTGACGCCGCGGTCGAGACAGGCGGTGAGCGTGAGCAGCGCGGCGAGCAGCAGTGGCCGACGCCCCGCCAGTACGCGTGATGGATTCATGGATTTCTCACGCGCACATTCGTTTCGCCACGTACCCCTTCGCTCGTGGCGATGACGGCCGTCGTACCCATGCGCCTGCCGGTGACGTCACCACTTGCCGAGACGGTGGCCGTGGCCTGGTTGCGCGTGCGCCAGGTGATGGCGCGCCCCGTCACTTCATTGCCGCGTGCATCGAGCAGCAGGGCGATCGCGCGTGTGACTTCGCCCACAAGCAACGTCGGCATGGGGAGCGTCACGGTAATCGACGCCACCGCGGGAGCGGTTACGGTGAGGTCGAGCGTGCCTTCGACGCCCTCGCTCGTAGCGGTGATGCGCACCTCGCCTTCGCCCACGGCGATGACCACCCCGGAATCGGACACGGTCGCCACCAGCGGGTCGGACGAGGCCCAGGTGACGACGCGCCCGGTGATTGGCCTGCCGGCGGGATCGCGAATGTCCACCGTCACCCGCACCGTGTCGTACTGCACGAGCGACGAGTCAGGCACCGTGAGCGTGATGGTCTCCACCAGCAACGGCGGCGGGACGGTAACGGTCAGCAGCGCGCCATTGGTGGCGCCCTCGCTCGTGGCCGTGATGGTGGCCGTGCCTGCGCTGACCGCGGTGACGAGGCCGGTGGCTTCGTTCACCGTGGCCACGACTGCATTCGTGCTGCTCCAGGTGACGGTGCGATCGGTGAGCACGTTGTTGCGGGCGTCGCGCAGCACCGCCGTGGCTTCGGTGGTGTTGCCGACCTCGATGCTGGGCGAGGCGAGTGACACGCTCACGCGAGAGACTGGTGCGGGGGCGATGGTGAGATCGAGGGTTTGCCTGATGCCTTCGCTCATGGCGGTGATCGTTGCGCTGCCGACGCCCACCGCCGCCACCTCACCATTCCTGGACACCGTCGCGATCGCCGCGTTCGATGAGCTCCACACGATCGGGCGGCCAGTGAGTTCATTTTCGTCCGCATCGCGCAGTACGGCCGTCACCTGCACCGTGTCGAACTGGATCAGCGAGGAATCGGGCGTACTGAGTTCGATGCTCGCCACCGGCGCCGGTGGTGCCGATGCCGCGGTCACCGTCACCGTCGCATTGCCGGTGATGCCTTCGCTGGTGGCAGTGATTGATGCCGAGCCTGCGGCCACGGCGCTGACCAGACCGGTGGTGCTGTTTACCGTCGCTACAGGCGCATTGTCACTCGTCCACGTGATCGTGCGGTCGGTGAGGACGTTGTTGCGCGCGTCGCGCAGCTCCGCGGTGGCCTGCGTGGTGTTGCCCGCCTGCACACTCGGCGGCGTCAACGTCACGGCGATCGTCGCCACCGGTGCGGGGGCGATCGTGAGATCGAGGGTTTCGCTGATGCCTTCGCTCGTGGCGGTGATCGTCGCGCTGCCCACACCCACTGCCGCAACTTCTCCACTGGTCGAGACCGTGGCGATGGCGATGTTCGAGCTGCTCCACGTGATGGTGCGGCCGGTGAGTTCATTCTCGTCTGCATCGCGCAGTACGGCCGTCACCTGCACCGTGTCGAACTGGATCAGCGAGGAATCGGGCGTGCTGAGTTCAATGGTCGCCACGGGTGCCGGCGGCGCCGCGGTCACCGTCACCGTCGCATTGCCGGTGATGCCTTCACTGGTGGCGGTGATCGATGCCGAGCCTGCGGACACGGCGCTGACCAGACCGGTGGTGCTGTTTACCGTCGCTACAGGCGCATTGTCACTCGTCCACGTGATCGTGCGGTCGGTGAGGACATTGTTGCGCGCGTCGCGCAGCTCCGCGGTGGCCTGCGTGGTGTTGCCCGCCTGCACACTCGGCGGCGTCAACGTCACGGCGATCGTCGCCACCGGTGCGGGGGCGATCGTGAGATCGAGGGTTTCGCTGATGCCTTCACTCGTGGCGGTGATCGTCGCGCTGCCGACGGCGACGGCGGCGACTTCACCGGTGCTCGACACGGTTGCGATCGCCGTATTCGACGAACTCCACGCGATCGAGCGACCAGTGAGTTCATTTTCGTCAGCATCGCGCAGTACGGCCGTCACCTGCACCGTGTCGAACTGGATCAGCGACGAATCCGGCGTGCTCAGCGTGATGCTCGCCACCGGCGCCGGTGGCGCCGCCGTCACGGTCACCGTCGCACCGCCGGTGATGCCTTCACTGGTGGCAGTGATCGATGTCGAGCCTGCGGCCACGGCGCTGACCAGACCGGTGGTGCTGTTCACCGTGGCGACGGACGCGTCATTGCTGGCCCACACGACAGTGCGGCCCGTCAGCACGTTGCCGCGCGCATCACGCAGCTCCGCGGTCGCTTGCGTGGTGTTGCCCGCTTGCACACTCGACGACCCCAACGTCACCGCGATCGTCGCCACCGGCGCCGGCGCCACCGTGAGCGCCAACGTGCGGCTCACGCCCTCACTCGTGGCCGTGATCGTCGCGCTGCCGATCCCGCTCGCGATCACCCGTCCCGTGCTCGACACGGTCGCCACCGATGTGTTCGAACTGCTCCACGCAATCGTCCGACCCGTGAGCACATTGTTCGCCGCATCGCGCAGTACAGCGGTCACCTGTATCGTGTCGAAGCGAATGAGCGACGAATCCGGCGCACTCAACGCAATGCTCGCCACCGGCGCCGGCGCCACCGAGATCGCCACGGATCCACTCACGCCTTCACTGGTGGCAGTGATCGTCGCCGAACCCACACCTCGGCCCGTCACCACGCCCGTGGCACTCACGCGCGCCACCAGCGTATCCGAACTGCTCCACGTGACCACGCGTCCCGGCAGCACCGCCCCGCCCGCCGAACGCACTTCGGCCGTGCCCGTCACCGTCTGCCCCACGGTCAGCGAGGAATCCGGCAACGTGACACGCACCGTACCAACCGGAATCGGTGATACCGTGATGGTGGCCGAACCGCTCACCCCTTCACTGGTCACCGTAATGGTGGCCGTGCCGATCCCCACCGCCCGCACTTCGCCCGTCGCCGACACCGTCGCGACGTCGACGTTCGAACTCGACCACACGACGGCACGCCCAGGCAGCACGTTCCCCGCCGCATCGAGCGTCAGCACCGTGGCCGTCGTCGTACTCCCCACCGCGATCGATGCCGAGGCGATCGTCACACGCACCGTCGCCACGGGCGCTGGCACAACCGAAATGTTCGCCGACGCCGTGACGCCGTCTACCGTCGCATCGATGCGCGTCGAGCCGAGCGACAATGCACGCACGCGCCCGCTGCTCGACACCACCGCCACGTTGGGCGCGCTGCTGCTGAACTGCACGATACGTCCGGTGATGATCTCACCCGTCGCCGATCGCACCGTGGCCACCAGATCGATCGTGGCATCCACGACGATGCTCCCCACCGCCGGCGTGAGCGTCACGCTGCCCACCGACGACGCGGCCACGTGCACGCGCGCGGTCGCCAGGCGCCCATCCACCACCGCGAAGACGAGTCCGGTGCCCGGTGACAACGCGCGCACCACGCCGTTCGACGAGATCGACACGACCGTGGGGGCTCCGCTCGTCCAGGTCGTGCGACTGGACGCCGGCAATGGCGCGCCCGACGCATCCAGCGGAATCGCCCGCAGGGCCACGGAATCACCGACCGCCAGCGTGTCGTTGGCGGGCTCGATGCGCACCGACGCCACCGGCGTTGGCAGCACCGTGACCCGCATCGTCCCCTCCTGCCCCTCACTGCGCACCGTGATGGTCGCGCTGCCCGCGGCGATCGCGCGCACCGCGCCGTTGGCATCCACGGTGGCGCTCGACGGATTGCCGCTGGAGAACGTGAGCGGGCGCCCGGTGAGCAGGTTCCCCGATCCGTCCGTCACCTGCACGCTCAGGGTGAGCTGCTCGCCCTCCGAAAGCGTCGCTTGCGCCGGCGATACGATGACCGCCCCGATGGGACGCGAGTCGACATCCACAACTGCGGTGCCCGTCGTGCCCTCGTGCTCGGCCGTAATCGTCGCTCGGCCCGGCGCGATCGCGATCACCAGGCCGTCGGCCGACACGGTGGCGACCGCGGCGGCACTTGTACTCCAGTTGAGGGGACGATCGAGCGGAACACCGTTCGCATCGCGTGCCACGCCGGTGAGCTGCGTGGTCTGTCCCACCACGATGCGCTCCGACGCGGGCGACACATCCACACGCGCCACGGGCACCGGAGAGATCACCACGCCCACCGCCGTCGATCGTCCTTCGCTGGTGGCCGTGATCGTCACGACTCCGGGGGAGAGCGCACTCACGAAGCCGGTGGCGTCGACCGTCGCAATCGCGCTGTTGCTGCTGGACCACGCCACCACGCGTCCGGCCAGCGGCAGACCGAGCTCATCGCGCGCCACGACGGTGAACTGGAGGACCTCGCCGACGCGCAGCGCCGGATTGGCCGGCAGCACGTCGAGTGAGGTCACGGGACGCGGCACCACGGTCACCTGCGCCGTCGCGCTGCGACCTCCCATGGACACTGCGACCTGCGCACGTCCTGCATCGACGGCGGTGAGCACGCCGCTCTCATTCACGCGCACCACCATGGTGTCGCTGCTCGACCACCGCACCACACGATCCGTGACAGCCCGTCCGTCAGCGTCGCGCGCGGAGAACTGCAGCGTGACGGTGCTGCCGGCGCCGATCGTGACCTCACGCGTCGACAAGTCGATCGAGGCGATGTCGGACTCGACGGGCGTGGGCCCTGTGAAGTCGGAGAGGCCAGCGCACGCGGCCGCCACCGATGCGACGGCTGCGCCGATCAGCAACCGCAGGCGACGCCGAGCTCGTTCGCGGGCGGCAGTCACACCGACGGCCTGCTCTACCGGTGGTCGCCGGTCGCGCCGCCAGCTACGCATGCTCAGCGTCCCGGAACGGTCACACGCGTGGGACGCGCCAGATGATTGCGCGTGCCGTCGCCGAGCTGTCCCTGCACGTTGAAGCCCCAGCACGCCACCTCTCCACTGGTGCTCGTGCCGCAGCTGTGCGCACCCGTGGCGCTGACCGCTGCGAAGCTCAGTCCGCCGCTCACGCGCACCGGCGCATCACGATCGGTCATCGTCCCGTCGCCAAGCTGTCCATAGATGTTGCGCCCCCAGCACCACGCCTGACCGCCGGCGGTACGCGCACAGCTGTGCACGCCGCCCACGCTCACCGAGGCAAAGCGCGCCGTCGTGGCGACACGCGTCGGCACGGTCGCCGCCGTCGTGCTGCCCGTGCCAAGTTGGCCATAGCTGTTGCGCCCCCAGCACCACGCGTCCCCACCCTCGCTCACCGCGCAGCTGTGGTTGCCACCCGCGGCGACCGAGGTGAAGCGCGGCGTCGACTCCACGGGCTGCGGCACCCGAGCATCCGCGCGCGATCCCGTACCCAGCTGCCCATCGCTGTTTGCGCCCCAGCACCAGATCGTGCCATCGGACGCAATCGCACAGCTGTGGTTCCACCCCGCCGAAACCGATACGAAGCGCCGATCGACGGCAACGCGTACCGGTGATGACCGGAGCGACGTGCTGCCGTCCCCGAGCTGGCCGCGATCATTTGCGCCCCAGCAGGCCACCTCACCGCCCGTGGTGAGTCCACACGTGTGATTGTTGCCGGTGCGGACGAGGCGGAAGCTGTAGCTGCCGGCGACCCGCACGGGCGCGCTGCGCGAGGTCGTGGTGGCATCGCCGAGCTGCCCGCGATCGTCAGCGCCCCAGCAATAGGCCTCCCCGTCGCGTGTCACGCCACAGCTGTGCGCCAGTCCGGCGGCCACCTGCACGAACTCGATGTCACCCACGACCGCCGTGGGCGCATCGCGTGTTTCCAGTTCGCCGTCGCCAAGCTGCCCGCGATCGTTCGCCCCCCAACAAAAAGCACGACCGCCGGTCACCGCACAGCTGTGGCGACCGCCGGCCGACACGACGGCCGGATCGTCCGTGGCGCGAATGGACGGCGCCGCCGCGACGCTGTCAGGGACCGCTGCAACCGCGCGCCGACGTGGCCGGACCACTGGACTGTCGCTGGAGACCACCGGCACGGACGTGGCCGTTTCGCGATCCCCGCGAGCTCGGCTCAGCGCGTCGGCGCCATCGGTCCCGGTGCCACCGACCGAGGTGACGACGCTGCGATTGTCGACGACACCGGACACCGGCCCGCTGCTGTCCCCGATGTCTCCACCGAGGGCGACGATCGAGTCATCGGCCAGCGACGCCTCGACGAGCGTGCCGATCTGGGTATCCATCGCCGGAGAGGACCGGTCAGCGGTGCCTGCGACGACCGCCGCTCGTTCGTTGCCGAACCACAAGCCGCCCGCAAGACGACCCGTCGAAGCAGCGAACGCCAACCCGCTCCCGCCGAGCAAGACGAACGCCGCGGCATACCACCGGAGACGCCCGCCCCGCGCCGGCGCGGCAGCCGCGCTCGCCCACGACGGGGCGTCATCCTGCTCATCGATCTCGGGCACGGCGACCGCCGGCGTCGCGCCCCGCTCAATGAGCTGCACGCGGGCGTCGGGGGCCTCGGTGCCGGCGTCCGCTCCCGCCATCGACCCACCCGGCGTGGCCGAACTCGTCGTCGGCGCCACCGGGCGCCGAAACCGGATCGTCGCCACATCGGACGGCGACGGGGCGACCTCCTTCGCGCGTGACTCGGCGCGTGCCACCCGTGCGGCCTCACGACGACGTCGGTGCGCGGCTTCCCACTGCGGCCAGTCGCTGGGCACGACCCACTGATCGAGCTTGGCCAGCAGCGCGTCCGCACCCGCCCAGCGCGCCGCCGCCTTCTTTTGCAGCATGCGCTCCACGATGTACTGCAATCGCGGCGGCACGACGCCGGGACGCAAGGCATCGATGGCCGGCAGCTCGGCCGTCTTCTGCTTGGTGATCACGTTGAACAGCGACTCGCCATCCCACGGACGCTGCCCGGTGAGCATTTCCCACGTCACGAGGCCCAGACTGTACAGGTCGGAGCGCGCGTCAGCCCGCGCGCCATCGATCTGCTCGGGGGCCATGTAGGCGGGTGTCCCGATTGCGGCGCCCGTCATGGTGAGCCGGGACTCGTGGTCGGCGCTGTGCGCAATGCCGAAGTCGCTCAGCATGGCCCGCCCGGTCTCGGCGTCGAGGAAGATGTTTTCGGGCTTCACGTCGCGGTGCACCACGCCGTGCCCGTGCGCGTAGGCGAGCGCGGAGGCCACATCGCGCATGACGGCTTCCGCCTGCTCCGGCGCGAAGGGACCGTGCTGCACGATGGCCTGCTTGAGCGTGCGCCCCGGTACGAGCTGCATGACAAGAGCCAGGCCGCCCGTGGGCAGTCGCTTGACGGCGTGTACGGTGACGATGTTCGGGTGCTGCAGGCGCGCGACGGTCCGGGCCTCGCGCGCCAGACGCAGCAACGCATCGTCGGCGGACGCGATCGAGTGGGGCCGCACGACCTTGATGGCCACCAGGCGACCGAGCGCGCGATCGCGGGCGCGGTAGACGACCGCGCTGGCACCGCGGCCGAGCTCGCCGAGCAGCTCGTATTCGTCTTCGAGGTCGGCGACCTCGCTCTCGTCCCACGCGTCCGTCATCCGAATCGACCCTCGGCGCCGGCGCAAACCGGCGCCCCGTTCATCTGCTGCGGAACCCGAAAACTACTTCGCCCATCTCGATCCGGTCACCATCGCTGAGCGGTTGCTCTTCGCCGTCTTCCAGGTGACGTCCGTTGTGCACCACGGGGTTGGTGGCGGACAGGTTCGTGAGATGCCACTGCGCCTGGTCGAGGCGGAGCCTGGCGTGCTGCCGGCTCACGGTCGCTTCGCGCAGCTGAATATGCCGGTAGGCGGGCCCTTCGCTGCGCCCGAACGTGACCGTGGTGCCGTCTGGTCCGGGGACGCGCACGAAGCGGATCTCGCGTCCGGAATCGGCGCCACTGGTGATCTCGAGGCGCCCGGGGAGGAACTGCAGGGTGCCTTCCTGCGGGACGCTGAAGCGGAGCAGATGCCCTTCGATTTCGGTGCCGGGGACGCCGTTCGCCGTAATGGCGCGAGGCGCGGCGAGGGAAGCGGCTCCGGGCGTCGCCGGCGCCGTCTCGGGGCGCGCCGTCGACTCGGGAATCGGCACGGCTTCGGGGCGCGAGGGGGCAGGCCGAGTGGTGACAGGCGCGGACGCCACTGACGAAACCGGAGCGGGCGCCGGTGGGATGCGTACGGGCTTCGCCGCCATGGCGGTTCCCGATCCTGAAGACATGGCCGGCGCGGAGACCGGCGTAGTCCGAGGGGCAGGTGCGGACGAGCGGTTGAGGCTCACCGAATACAGCGGCAACTCTTCGTCGGAGGCGTGGCGATAGCCCGCCGGCGTGCGGTTGAGCCACCAGATGAGGGTGGCAATCAACAGCGCGACGACGGTCACACCCAGCGCGATGACGAGGGAGTTGCCGAAGGACATGCAGAACGACGGGTGAGTGAGCGAGGCAGGCGCGCCGGAGGCGTCGACTTTTGTAATAGGATAACCCAAATCAGTGACGTCGGGTCCACTTGCCGGCGCGTTCTGTGATGGGGATCACGTTCGGGAGCGTTCAGCATCCATGTGACCCGCGCGTATGTTCACAGTGATCGGCCTGTCGCCCTCCCGCCGTTTCTTCCCGGAGTACTGGATGCACGTGGTGTCCCCCGTCGTTCCTGTTCGTTGTTCGTGGCGCCCCTTCGGCGCGGCCCTTGGCCTCTCACTCGTGGCCGCTGGCGCGGCGGCCGCCCAGCAGAACGGCACCGCCGGCTGGGATCCGCAAAGCGTGCTGCGCCAGGAGACGTTCGTGCGGCCCCCCGCCACCGTCGAGCGCATCATCATGGCGCCGCGCGTGGACATTTCGTTTGAGAACCCGAGCCCTGATCAGCGCTGGTTCTTGCGCACCACGGGTCCCGACCGTGGCGACATCAAGGACTACGGCAAGCCGCACCTCTGGATTGGTGGCGTGCAGGTCGACACGGCGGCCAATCGGGCGCGTTCGCTCACGACGAGCACTATTCGCGGCTTCACCCTGATCGATCCGCGCACCGGCACCACGCGCACGCTCGAGGCGCCGCGTGGGGCCCAGTCTCTGTCGGCGCCCACCTGGTCGCCGGCCGGCACGCACGTGGCCTACATCGCGAACTTCGCGAACGCGTCGCACGCGTACGTGTCCGATATTGCCAGCGGCCGTGCGACGCAGGTGAGCCGCACCCCGCTGCTCGCCACGATGGTGACGTCGCTCACATGGACCGCCGATGGACGGCAGCTGCTGGCCGTGCTCGTGCCGTCGGCGCGCGGCGCGGTGCCCGTGCGTGGCGACAACGGCATCGAAAACGGGCCGCAGGTGCGCATCACGGGCGAGCGCGCGGTGCCACAACCCGTGCACTTCAGTCTGCTCGAAGGCCCGCACGACAAGGCCATACTCGAGTACTACACCATCGGCCAGCTCGCGCTGCTCGATGTGCGCTCGCGGTCCGAGCGTCGCATCGGCACACCGCAGCTGTTCCGGTCGGTGGACGTGTCGCCCGATGCGCAGCAGGTGCGCATCACCCGCGTCACCACGCCGTACTCGTATCTCGTGCCCGTCTCGAGCTTTGGCACCGTGCAGGAAGTGTGGGACCTGTCTGGGCGCACACTGGTGACGCTGGCCACGACGCCGCTGCGCGAATCGAATCCGCGCACGGCTGGGCCGGCAGCTGGCAGTGGCGCCGCCGCCGCGACCGACACGAGTCGTCGCAATGTGCAGTGGAACCCGGTGGGCGCGGGGCTCGTGTACCTGCAGAACATGGTCACCAACGGCAGTAACGGCGGGCGTGGTACCACCGGTGTGCGCTACGTGCACTGGCGGGCACCGTACGGTGCCAACGACACCGCTACGCTCTTCACCGGTGGCACGCAGTTCACGGGCCTCGCCTACAGCCGCGACGGCCGCACGATGTTCGTGAATGACAGCGGCGTCGTGATCGCCGTGCGCACGACCGACGCGACGCAGCGCTATCGTCTCCCGCGCGGGGTCTCGCTCGCCCTTGGTGGCGGTGGCGGCTTCGGTGGTGGTGGTGGCGCGGCCGCCCGCTCGGCCGATACCACGGACAACGGTCGCCTCGCCACGTCGCGCGGGGCGTTGGGCGACACGCGTGTGGTGGTGGGCAGCGATGGCAAGTCGGTGTACGTGAGTGGCACGCGCACACCAGGCGCTCGCTGGCACGAGCAGGCGCCGCGTCCCTGGGTGGATAAGCTCGACATCACCAACGGCACGCGCGCCCGCGTGTTCGAAAGCGCGAACGGTGGCTACGACGAGTTCGTCGCCGCGCTCGACGATGACTACTCGCAGTACATCTTCACGCGGGAATCGCGCACCACGATTCCCGATGCCTGGTTGCGCTCGGTTGCCAGCGGTGAGGTGAAGAAGCTCACCAGCAACGTAGACGTGGCGCCAGAGGTCACCGGTGCGGTCACCAAGCGTTTCCAGGTCGTGCGGCCGCGCGACGGCTATCGCTTCTGGACCGAAATCACCATGCCGCGCGACTGGCGCCCCGGCACGCGGCTCCCCGGCATCATCTGGTTCTATCCGCGCGAGTATGCGTCGCTCGATGATTACGAGCGCTCACGCTTCGCCACCAATATCGAGAAGTTCCCGGTGGTGCCGGCCGCACGTCCGGCCACGGCCACCTCACTATGGGTGGCGGGTGGCTACGCGTTCATTCAACCCGACATCCCCATTTTCGGGGACGCGGGGCGCATGAACGACAACTACACGCGTGACCTCAAGGAAAACCTCGATGCCGTCGTGGACGCGATGGTCGACTCCGGCTTCGTGGATCGGCATCGCATGGGCATCGGTGGCCACAGCTACGGCGCGTTCAGCACGGTGAACGCGATGACGCTCGTGCCGTACTTCAAGGCGGGCATTGCCGGTGACGGCATGTACAACCGCACGCTCACGCCGTTCGGCTTCCAGAGTGAGCGTCGCAACTTTTTCCAGGCGCAGGCCACGTACCTCGACATGTCGCCGTTCCTGCGTGCCGACAAGCTGGCGGGGGCGTTGCTGCTCTATCATGCGACGGAAGACCAGAACGTGGGCACGGCGCCCATGAGCTCCACGCGTCTCTACCAGGCGCTGCAGGGACTCGGCAAGAACGCCGCGCTGTACATGTATCCGTACGAGGATCACAGTGTGGCGACGTATCAGAGCGACCTCGACCTGTGGGCCCGGTGGCTCGCGTGGTTCGATGTGCATGTGAAGGACGCCACGCTGGGCGGCGAGACGCCGACCGTCGTACCGTAGCACTCGTTCGCGTGCGGCATGCACACGGGGGCGTGATCACTGGTGATCACGCCCCCGTGTACGTCTCCTCCTGTCGCGCGGCGTGATTACATCACCGTGATCTGCTTCATCATGCCGTGCAGCACGTGCGGCTTGCCGTCCTTCGCGTCGGGCAGGAAGCACAGCAGGGCATATTCACCCGGCTCGAGGTCCACGTGCACGTAGTTCGTGAGCCCCTGGCTCAGCCCCACCGTGCCGCCCATGGGGGCACCCGGCGGTGGGCCGTCCATCTTTTCCACCCACTCCACCATCTGCATCGCCGTGGCACCCGGGGCGAGCTTCGCGATCACCACCTCGTGCGGCTGGCCGGTCGCCGTGCTCACCTCAATCACGTGCGAGCCCGCCGTGAGGGGCGTGTCCATCACGAAGTCGTAGTCCACGAGCGACATTCTCACCGTCGGCATGGGCAGCGCGGCGCCGGCCGCGCCCGGCGTCACCACCACCGTCTTGCTCATGCCCTTGGCCACGTGCGGTACGCCGTCCGGTGACGGAATCACGCACAGCGCGACATAGGTGCCGGCGCTCAGGTCGAGCGTCACCCGCGACGTGGTCGCGTTCGGAATAGGCGCGTTCGGGCCACCCACCAGCTCCGCCCACGCCGGTGGCATCTCCCCCTGCATCTCCCGGAACAGGTCCTCAGCCGTCTTGCCATCGGCCAACCGAACCAGCTGCAGGTGGTGCAGCTCCTCGCCGGTGGTGGCGAGCTCCAGCGTGACCGCGCCGGCGGCGATCGTATCGGCCATGGTATAGAAAAAGTCGCCGGCCGACACTGAGACGACCGTGGGCGACGTGGAACTCGGTGGCGCACCCGCATCGTCGGTCGCGGGCGGATCACCGGCGCAGGCCACACCGAGCAACGTGAGCGTCAGGACGGTCGCCACGCGAGTAGCGGGCAGGCGACTGCTGCCGAGGGGAAGCGCAAAGCGGGTCATCGGACACTTCCTGAGAGATGAGACGGTGTCTCGCCGCCCACGCGGATGACGGAGCTCACCCGGCGCAGCCAGCGTCTGCCGCCTGTGGTTCCTGCGTCGCACTGGACACCGCCCAGCGAAGTGGGTCGCCCAGCGTGACGAACTTGCATGTCAAAACACCATCGCGCAATCAGTGCGCCACAATAGCGAGGGTGAGCGATTCGCCTGCTCCGAAGGCTCGCGCGGCGGTGATCAGTGCGGCGCCGACTGCCGAAGGTGCGAGCGAGCCCAGCGCGTGCTGCAACACCGATTCCGGGACCGCTTCGTGCACGCTCCGCGTGCACAGCAGGAATCGATCGCCGGGGTGCAGCAGAAATGCCGCCGGCCAACTCGCGACATCCACGATCCCTTGGAGACCGAGCGCGCGAGTGAGCACGCGTCGGTCCTCGTGCCAGCGCGCATCACGAACCGTCAGCGCACCGGCGTGCACCAGCGCCATGGCCGCCGTGTGATCTTCGGTCATGAGGTACAGCACGCCGCGTCGCGCCAGATAGACACGCGAGTCACCCACGTGCGCGCAGTAGGCCGCACCACCACGTATCGCGAGCGCCGTACAGGTGGTGAACGTCGTGGCGCCCACGCCGCCCCGACGCGCGAGGGCGTGCACTGATCGATTCGCCGACTGCGCCGCATCGTGCAGCGCATCGTGAGGATCGTTGCGATCGATGATCCGTGCGTAGCGCTGGACCACGACCTCTGCCGCCAGTCGCGCGCTGGCCACACCCGTACCCTGTCGACTTGAATCGTCACACACGACGGCCAGCACGCCATGCGCGGTCAGCGCGTTCTCCGTCGCGGGGTGCACGACACGTCCATGCGTCGAATGCACCGCACTCGCGTACCCGTGATCAGTAGCACAGGTCGACTGGGTGACGCCGGTGAATCGGCCGACCCGACTCACGCCGATTCCGATGCCGAGCAGAGGTTGAACTCGAGTGCCGGTCCGCCTGCCCCGAGCTGCACGACATCGCCCGCGTGCAACGGCATCGCATCCGCTACGCGTCGACGATTCAGGAAGGTGCCGTTGCGCGCATTCAGATCCTGCAGCGCAAACCGATGACCGCTCGTACCGATCCGAACGATCCGCGCGTGTTCGCGACTCACCAGGCCATCGGTGATGAAGTCGAATCGCACGCTGGCCTCCGGGTCACGTCCCAGCGTGATCGCAACGAAGGTCTCGAGTGCAAATGCGTCCGGCGCGCGCGCACCCGACAGGTGACGCAGCAGAACTCGGTCCATCGGTCCACCACCTCGGCGGGTGCGCGTGTCGGCACCGCGGGACTCGTGGCACCTTGCCCCACATGCGCAACCCACGTCCGCCACGGCTCACCGCGCAGCGCCCGTCGCTAGCGGGGGGTCGAATCCTCGGCGGCACGAATCCGCCACCGCGCCGCTTCGTCTGCCTGCCCATGGCGCTCGAGTGCCTCGGCGAGCCGCGCCGCTGCGGCGCGTGTCGGGGGGGCGGTCTCGCCCCGCACCTCCGTCAGCGACGCAATCGCGGTGCGCATCAGTGGCTCGCCCCGTGCGAGGCGGTCGGTCATCGCGTAGTGATGCCCGAGCACGCTCTCGCTCACGGCGATCAGCCAATGTTGCGCGGGCAGCACCTGGCGCCGCAGCGCGAGGGCGCGCGACAGCCAGTCGTCACCTTCGGCCACGTGCCCCTGCGCGGCGCGTGCAAGGCCGAGATTCTGCAGCGAGGCCGCCGCATACAGGTTGCCCTCTGGCAGATGCGTCCCGATCGCGTCCACCACCTCGCGCGCCACCCGCTCCGCGGTCACCCAGTCCTTCGCGTCAACGCGATGCTGTGCGTACACGCCGAGGGCCCGCAGGTAGTCCGGGTGGTCCGTGCCGACCGTACGTTCGAGCACGTCGACGGACGCCTTGATCGTTGCATCGGCCGAGTCCGGAAAGCCGAGACCATCGTAGATCTGCGAATAGAGGCGAAGGATCGAACCGTACATGACCGATTCCGTGCCGTGCACCCGCGCTTCTGCCGCCAGCGCCTCGATCGCCAGACGCTGCGCCTCCACATGCTCGTCGCGATTCATGTACGACACGGCCATGTTGATCAACGTGTATGGCAGCGCGTCGAGTGACGCCGAATCGGTGGCGCGGCGTCGGTGCACGAGACCGATGCGCTGCAACGCCAGTGCGCTATCGAGTCGCCCGAGATTGAACACGTAGCGCGCCGCGTTGTCATACGCCGTGGCGAGCTCCCCTTCGTCAACCGGTCGCAGCGATTGCTGGATGCGCAGTACGCGTGTGGTGATCGATTCGGCGCGCGCCCACTCCGCGCGCTGCTCGGCGAGCGCCGCCAGATACGAGAGCGACATGCTTGTGCGCATATCGATTTCGCCGTAGACGCGTTCGCGCAGTTCGGCCGCCCGCTCCACGTGCACTGTGGCCGAGTCGTAGAGTCCGAGCTCGTAGTAGGTCTGGCCGAGCGTGTGACGCACCTGCGCTTCCACCTCCGGTGACAACGCCTCCGATTCCACATCCTGCGCCGCTTGCGCGAGTACGTCACGCAGCGTGACGTCCTGCCCCTGATAGCCAGGGTCCGCTGCAGCCAGCATCGTGGACAGGAATCGGTTGGCCTCCTCCGCCACACGCTGATCGCGCTCGGCGCGCGCCGCGGCGCGACTCGTACTCACGATGCCGCCGAGCAGGGACAGAAACACCACGCTGAGCGCTGCGACTTCGAACCGACGGCGGCGCAGGAACTTGCCCACGCGATACGTCAGCGCGTCGCGCCGCGCGGCCACGGGGGCTCCGTCGAGTACCCGCTGCAAGTCGTCCGCGAGCTGCGCGACGGCGGTGTAGCGACGTTCCGGTTCCTTGCGCAGCGCCTGCAGGAGTATCGCGTCGAGGTCGCCTTGCAGTTGTCGGCGGCGGCGTGTGCCGCCATCCGACGAGACGTCCACCAGCGACGATGGCGCCGGCGCTGGTTGCGAACAGACGATCTCCTGCACTTCCACGAGCAGACGATCGCGCAGATCGAACGGGCGTCGTCCGACGAGCAGCTCGAACGCTACAACGCCGAGTGAATACACATCGGACGGCGTGCCCATCGGCAACCCGCGCAGCTGCTCCGGGCTCGCGTACTCGGGGGTGAGCGCGTGGGTGCCGCCGATCGTGGGCGGCAACTGATCGGCGCCCTCCGATTCGCGCAGCAGACGGGCGATCCCGAAGTCCAGCAGCTTCACCTGCCCGGCTTCGCTCACGAGGATGTTGCCAGGCTTGAGATCGCGATGCACCACAAGGTTCGCGTGCGCATGCTGTACGGCCGCACACACCTGCAGCAGCAGCGCGACGCGCGCCGGCACGTCGAGCGATCGAGTGTCGGCATAGTGCGTGATGGGCGTACCGTCCACGTACTCCATCACGATGTACGGCTGCCCGTCCTCCGTGACGCCACCGTCGAGCAGCGCCGCGATGTTCGCGTGGCCGAGGTTGGCGAGAATCTGCCGCTCGTACTTGAAACGCCGAATGGCGAGGTCGCCTTCGACGCCTCGCCGCAGAAACTTGAGCGCCACGCGTTTACGGTACTGGTCGTCGGCGCGCACGCCTTCGAACACCGCACCCATGCCCCCTTCTCCGATCAGGCGCACCAGTTCGTACGCACCGATGCGCGTGCCGATCAGGGACGCTCGGTCCACCACGAGGGCGGCGACCTGTTCGGCCACCACCGATGGCACCGAAGCGTCACCACTGCGCACGTGACGTTCGAGCGCAGCGAGCAGGCTCGATACCTCGTCGTACAACGCCGCGTCATCACCGCACGCATCCGCGAGGAAACGTGTGCGCTCGGCTTCGGGATGCTCGAGCGCCGCATCGAAGAGCGCGCGAACCCGCGCGAACGCATCCGAAGGATGGGAGCGGTCACGCATGCGTGTGGTCGCTCAACCGGCGTCGAGTTCGCGCTGCAGAAAGGCGCGCGCGAACGTCCAGTCGCGCACCGCTGTCGCGCGACCGATGCCGAGTACCGTGGCGGCTTCGTCGATCTCGAGCCCGCCGAAGAAGCGCAACTCCACCACCTGCGCCGATCGCGCGTGCAGTACCGCGAGCCGCTGCATCGCATCATCGAGCGCAATCAGCTCCAGCGGCCGACCGCCATCGGCAAGCAGGGCGTCGTCGAACGTGACGCGGTGGCCGCCGTCGCGCTTGGCTGCGTCGCGGCGTCGCGCGTGATCCACGAGAATTCGTCGCATGGCTTGCGCGGCGACCCCGAAAAAGTGCGAGCGCCCCTGCCATTCCATGCCACGCTGCCCCGCCAGTCGCAGGTAGGCGTCGTGCACCAACGCGGTGGGTTGCAGCGTATGCCCATCGCGCTCGCGCCGCATGAGGGCCGTGGCCAGCCGATGCAGCTCGTCGTAAATGATGGGCGCCAACGCGTCCGACGCCCCGTCCACGCCGTCGGCGAGCGCTTGCAGCAGCTGAGTCACGTCCTGGTCTGGTGTTGGCGAGGGTTCGTCAGGGCAACACACAGAGGGCGTGGCAGAGGGAGGGGGCGCGACGGACTCGGGAATCGTGCACGCTGCGGACGATGGTGGCAAGCCATGATGACCGCAGCCGCTCTCCAACGACTGTCACATGTCGATTACGCGCCCCATGCGAGTGAACGGTACGACCACACCTCCCGGCAGTGTGACCGTCACCGGTTCCAGCGCGGCGAACCCGAGCGCTGCGTACAGCGGTTCGCCCGGTTTCGTGGCCATGAGCTCGAACGCGCGAAAGCCCGCGTCCCGTGCCGCCCGCTCGCACGTTGCGTAGAGCTGGCGCGCGAGACCACGACGCGCCCACTGCGGGTGCACGAAGAAGGCGCGAATGCGCGCCGGTTCGGTGGCCGGGTCGAGGCGCGGGTCCGTGTCGGTCTTCATCTGGTCTCCGCCGAACAGCGTGCGACGTGCGCTCCAGCCACCGACGGCGATCGGCGCGGGGGCCGATCCGTCATCGCCGTCGATCACGAAGTAGGTGCCGTCGGCAATGAGCTGCGTGTCGACACCGAACACGTGCGTGATCGCAGCGTCGATCTGTTCGGGCGTGTAGACGGTGGTGCTCAGCCCACGCGCCGAGGTGGTGATGAGCGCCTGCAGCGCGGGGATGTCGGCGGAGGTGGCGAGGCGGAGCGTCACGGAGAGGATGGGGTTGATCGGCCGGGAGTCACGTGTTGCTCCCCTGAAGATGACACGCGTGGCGTGACGCTTTCCAGCCGCGAGAGGTCTATCGAGCGATTGCCTCGGACGCCCGCACTACCGAGCTTGCGGTGTGCCCCCGTCGCCTGCGTCCCCCACCCCACGTCTCTCCTGGCGCCTCGGTCTCGCCATCGTGCGCGGGGTCGCGGCCGATCAGGCGCCCCCGTGGCTCGTGCCCGACGCGCGCCTTGATGCCCTGGTAGCACCGGGCCACCGCTACCCGGAACTGCGCGCGTGGGCGGCGGCGCGTGGCATCGTCGAGGACGACACCCCGGCGGCCTCCCTCGACGCCGCGCTGCTCGACCCGCGTTCGCCGCGTGACTATCAGCAGGAGGCCGTCGCGCGGTGGCATGCCGCCGGGCGGCGCGGCACCGTGGTGTTGCCCACCGGCGCCGGCAAAACGCTCGTGGCGCTGCTCGCGATGCACAACGTCGGACGCCGCGCTTGTATCATCGCGCCCACGCGCGCGCTCCTGGCCCAGTGGTTCGCCCAGCTCGCCGACGCGTTCGGTGCTGAGCGCGTCGGCGCGTGGTACGGCGACGAGAAGGACATTCGGCCCATCACCGTCACCACCTACCACTCCGCCTTTCCGCTGCTCGAACGCTGGGGCGCCGAGTTCGACCTGCTCGTGCTCGACGAGGTGCATCACCTCGCCGACACCGTCGATGGCGAGGCCCGCGCGTGGCATGATCACCTGCGCATTGCTCCCGCACCGTTCCGGCTTGGCCTCACCGCCACCTATCCTGAAGCGCGCGACACGGAGCTCCGACGACTCGTGGGCGCGGTGGTGTACCGGCGCACCATCGGCGAGATGACCGACGGCGAACTTGCGAGCTTCGCCACCGAACGCCGATGGGTGCGCCTGACGGCGAACGAAGAGGCGCAGTACACGCGATTGTCAGCGTTGTACGACACGCAGATTGCGCGCTTTCAGCAGCACGCCGCGACCCCAGCCGATGCGTGGCGCATGTTCGCCGCATCCGCGCGTCGTGATCCCGCCGTACGTCGGGCATTGCGTGCGTTTCACGAACGTGAACGCCTCGTGCGCATGGCTGACGGGAAACTCGACGAAACTCGACGCATCCTTGGCGCGCACTCGGCGGAACAGGCCATCATCTTCTGCGGTGGCACCGATGCGGCGCTCAGCGTCTCGCGCGCGCTCGCGATCCCGATCATCACCGCGTCCACACCCGCGTCGGAGCGGCATGCACTGCTCGGGGCCATGTCGCGCGGCGACGTGCGCGCGGTCGCCAGCGTGCGCGTACTCGACGAAGGGTGGGACGTGCCGAGCGCCAAGCTGGGCATCGTGCTCGGTGACTCCACACGCGGTGGCGCACGGCAGCATGCTCAGCGCCTCGGCCGTCTGCTGCGCCGTCAGGGCGACTCGGTGGCCACGCTCTACGAAATCGTGGCCGCCGGCACGTACGAGTTCTTTGCGTCGCAGAAACGAGGCACGGGCGTGCGGCGCGTTGCAGAGCGGTCGGACCAACTCGGCTGGGGCTGGTAGTGCTCACGCGGACGCACGTCGCGCCGTTCATGCGCGTGGAGCGCGGACGCGTGCGCGTGGAGTTTCTCGGCGCGGACAATCCTCGCGTCGTCGCGTTCATGGACCGGCTCTGTCGCCTTGTGCGACGCCTGCAGGGCGCGCCGCGATCTACCGTCACGGAGGCGCTGCGTCGTCAGGAGCGGCGAGTGCGCGACGTGAGCCGGTTGGCCGGCATCAGCAAAGCGTTGCTCGATGCGTGCGTCTTTCAGGCACCGCCCGGTGCCGAGCGTGCGGCCGCGGTGCGTGAGGCCGTGTTCGCGGCGCGCAGTCTGCGATGGCCGCCGGTGCCTGGTGATGATCAGCTCCCGTACGAGGATGCGGCGCAGCAGCTCGGACTGTCCGTGCACGACGTGCAGCGTCTGCTGTACGCCGATGCTCCTGGCGCGCGTCTGCTGGTGAAGGCGCCCTCGTTCACCGGACGCGCATTGCTCGCGCGCTACAATCTCGAACTCGCCCGCGCAGTATTGCTCGACGCCGAACGGGTCCGCGTGACGGCACGCGGCGGCTGGCGCGGAATCTTTCGCGCCGTGAAGGTAGCGCGTGTGATGCACACCCTCACGCGTGTGGGCAACGGGTATCGTCTCGAGCTCACGGGTCCCGCAGCGGCATTCGTCTCCCGACCGCAGCGCTACGGGGCGCGACTCGCGCGTGTGGTGCCGGCGTTGGCGCGCGCGCCGGGGTGGCGGCTGGAGGCGGAGTTGCGGCATGGGGAGGAGACGGTGCGCTTCGCCGTGCGCGGGAGTTCGGGGGCGAAGCGTGGGACGAAGGCCCAGAAAGCGACGGCTGGCGGTGCGAGCACACGTGATGTGAAGGCACGCGCCCCCGTGGGACAGCGGGCCGTGCGCACAGGCTTCGACTCCCGGTGGGAGCGATCACTCGACGCGGAGCTGCGCGCGCGCATCAAGGCGGCGGGCGGTGCGTGGACGCTGTCGCGCGAGACCACCCCGGTGCCCGCCGGCGACGAACTGCTGCTGCCGGACTTCACGCTGCGTCACACCGACGGGCGTGAGGCGCTGGTGGAGGTGGTGGGCTTCTGGACGCCGGAGTACCTGGAGGCGAAGGCCCGCAAGGTCGCGGCGGCGGGGTTGGATCACCTGATTCTGGTGGTGTATCGCGGGCTGGCGGTGGGGCGCGCTGGCGCCGCGCTGGTGGACGCGGCTGGGGCGGAGCGGATTGTGTGGTTCGTGCAGAAGCCGAAGGCCGCGGAGGTGTTGCGGGCGGCGGAGCGGTGGGGAAGGGCCGTGGAGTGATCGCTGGTCGCAGCGGGTGACAACACGCCCGTGGCCGCGCCTCGTGCGCGCCGCGCCTGGTGCGCGAAGAGGCGAGTGCCACAGTGGTACTCCGGTCGCTATCGCAACGCGTCGGCAGCGGTTCGGCTTTCGTCGGCTTCGCCAACCTCCTGGCCTTGCCACGCTTCCCTTACGGCTGCTCTGGGCAGTCGGCCCTCATCGCGCCACGCGCCGTGAGCATTGCCGCCGATAGCTCGGCCCGCGCGAATGGTTTCTGCAGCAGGGTCACCCCCGTCGGAATGGCACCGAACTGCGTCGCCGACTCGATGTGCCCGCTCATGAGTACGGCCGGCAACAACGGATGCCGATCGCGTAGCGCGCCGATCAACTCCAGCCCTGACTGCCCGGGCATGCGGTGATCCGTCAATACGATGTCATACGTGCGGTCGCCGCCGCCCAGCACGGCGAGCGCAGCGGCGGCGCCGTCGACCTCTTCCACCGTGCAGCCGAGCGATTGCGCCATGCGTGCCGTCGCCCGTCGCACGCTGGCTTCATCGTCCACGACCAGCACCCGCAGGCCCGGCGGGAGCACCATCGGGCCCGTGGCACGCACCGGTGTGGGTACATCGCGCGGTGGTGTGCCGTGCGCCACGGCCGCCGGCAGGCGCACGGTGAACGTGCTCCCCTCGCCGATCCGACTTTCCACGGCGAGCTCCCCACCGAGTGAAGTGACGATGCTGCGCACGATCGGCAGGCCGAGTCCGGTGCCACGATCCGGGTCGCGTGTGGAGAAGTACGGATCGAAAATGCGCTCTCGGGTCTCGTCGTCCATGCCAACGCCGGTATCGGTCACGCGAAGCTGCGCCCAGCGCTGTCCGTTTCGGACGATCGTGCGCACGTCCACGTGCACCTCGCCGTGTCTCTCCGTCGCATGCAAACCGTTCGTGACGAGGTTGTGGATGACCTGGTGCATCTCGGCGACCGATGCGTGGATCGTCGGTGACTCCGAACATTCGAGCGACAAGCGCGCCCGGTCCGGTTGCGTCAGTCGCGCGAGCTCGATCACGTCGCGAGCGATGACGCACATGGCGACGTCACCGCGCATCGAATCGACGCCGCGACCGAACGCCAGAATGCGCTGCACGAGGTCGCGCGCGCGCTCCGCAGAGCGGTGGGCATCGCTCAATGCCTGTTGCTCGGCGCCTTCGGCGGGCATGCTGGCTCGCACCGATTCCACATTCGCCAGAATGGGCACGAGCAGATTGTTGAAGTCGTGCGCGATGCCGCCGGCGAGTGTACCGAGTGCCTCATTGCGCCGTCCTTCGGCCAGTCGCGCTTCTGCGAAGGAACGCGCCTCGTCCTCCTGTTCGAGCACATGCAGAATGAGGCTGTTCGCGCCCGCGAAGATCACGGTCAGAAAGAAGAAGTCGAGTGACGTCAGCATCCATCGCGTGGCGGACCCGGGGAACTCCGCGACCCACGCGAACCCGTTGCGTTCGATACCAAGCGCAACACCGAGGAGCACGATCGTCACGGCGCACACAACAACGATGGCCGCACGCGGACCGATCAGAAACGTGGCCAGGAACGTGCTCAGCAGCAGCCAGCTCAACGCGGTCGAGAACGGGCCGAGCGTGACGATGGCCATGACACCGATCGAGAACGTACTGACGGCCAGAAAGAGGTTGCGCCAGTGATTGCTCGCACGGCGCGACAGCAGCAGCCAGTACACGAGCGTCATGAGCACCGCGTCGAGCACGGCGAGCGGGATCACGCCGTCGCGAAGCGAGGTCACGATCGTGGCGACCGTCGGCACCAGACCCAGCGTGGCCGCGGCCGCGAGGAAGACGGCGGTGAGTCGGGCACGCCATCGCTCGAGCAAGTTGCCATCCTCGTTGAGGATGTGCTCGATCAGGTGCAGCGCCGGGGCTGCTCGCTTGAGCGCGGGCCACTGTGCGAGCAGCGACCGGGAGGGTCGCTCATCGTCCCGTGGAGATGAGAGGCGTGGCGGCGCAGGCATACCCGTGAGAATATCGGCCGCTCGGAGCGGATCGGCCATGGTGAGTAGGCGGCCTGAGGAAGCGCACGCCGCCGAGGGAAGCCGACATCCTCCGGAAAACTCGTTCGATGCCGGAGCATGCGGTCCCGAGACGCGGGACCAACGCTGCCCTGCGGCCTCCAGGTGGTTGTTCCGGAGACTGAGGACGCGCGGTGGCTCCATCAATGGGAGCCCCAGCCGCATCGTGGGGTATTGCAGGTTCACTCTCGCCATGCCGCTCCTCGCCATGCGCCGTCGCCTCCCCTCCCTCATCATCGCCGCGCTGCTGACCCTCGGTGCCGGTATCGGCTGTGGCACCACCAGCCCCGGCGAGCAGGTGAGCGCATTCCTCACGAGCGTCGAGGCATTCGCCCCTGCGCGCATGGTCCCGCGAGACGACCCGCGTCCATGGCCTGCCGACCCGTGGACCTACCTCACGCACCGGGTCATCGGCGACACGCTGTCGCTCGACATCCAGTACGGTGGCGGGTGTGCGGAGCACCGGTTCGCCCTGCTCATCGACCCGGCGTTCATGGAGTCGCAGCCGGTGCAGGTGGTCGCGCGGCTGGCCCATGATGCGGGTGGCGATATGTGCGACGCACTGCTCATGCGGACCCTACGGTTTGATCTGTCGAGTCTGCGGCAGCGGTATGTCGCGGCGTATGGTGCCGGACCGGGGACCGTGGTGATCGGGCTGGCAGGGCAGCAGATCCGCTACACGTTCTGACGCGTGCGGAAGCGCCGCGCCGTGCGTGGTGGCGGCACCGCGGTCACGCGCGATGGAGGCGGACGACACCCAGATCAGGTAGCTTCTCCGAGTCGACTCCCACGCGCGAGACGCCGGCATCCCGGCGCCTTCGCCCCTACCAGATCGCGATATGCTTCGAACCTGTCTCCTCACTGGCGCGCTGGCCTTGGCCGCGACCAGCACCGATGTGCTCGCGCAACGCGGTGGCCGCGGTGGCCCACCGGGTCCCACGCCGCCGCCCACCAATCCGCAGGCGCAGCCGGTTGACCGCGCCAATGCACCGTACGTGCGCACGACGGCGCCCACCAATCCCATGATCGCGAAGATCTTCGAGGAGGGGATGGAGCGCTCGCAGGTCATGACGTTCGCGCAGACGCTGCTGGACTCCATCGGGCCTCGCCTCACGGGCTCGACCGACGCCGACCGCGCGCAGGCCTACATGCTGGCGACGTATGCCAAGTGGGGCCTGCCGGCGCGCATCGAGAACTACGGCACGTGGAACAGCTGGAAGAATGGGGCGGCGTTCGCCGAGTTGCTGTTCCCGCGCGTGCGTGGACTCGAAGTCACGGCCATGGGATGGACCCCGGGCACGAATGGTCAGTGGCTGGAAGGCGATGTCGTGCTCATCCCCGACAGCGTGGTCACGCCGGAGCTCTTTGCGGCGTGGGTGCCGTCGGCGCGTGGCAAGTTCGTGCTGCTGAACGCGCCCCAGCTCTCCTGTCGCATGGCGTCGCAGTGGGCAGAGTTCGGCACCGTGGAGTCGCGCGATCGGCTGCGGCAGGAGCAGAGTGCGCTCACGGCGTCGTTCAGCCAGCGGGTGCTCGCGGGCGGTGGCCCACGCGCGATTCAGGCCAGACTCAAGGCCGCCGGTGCACTCGGCGCCCTGACCACCAACTTCTCGCAGTATCCGGGCATCAACAAGGTGTTCGGGTCCGCATCGCAGGAGATTCCCACCGTCGACGTGGGCTGCGAAGACATGGGGCTGCTCTATCGACTCGCCGCCAACAACCAGTCGCCGAAGATCCGGCTCATGGTGGACGCCGAGAAGGGACCGGAACGTCCGGTTGGCAACGTCATCGCGGAAATGAAGGGCACGACGCTGCCGAACGAGTACGTGGTGCTGTCGGGGCACTTCGACTCGTTCACGGGCGGCTCGGGGGCCACCGACAACGGCACCGGTTCGCTCACCATGATCGAGGCGATGCGCATTCTGAAGACGGTGTATCCGAATCCCAAGCGCACGATCGTGATCGGATTGTGGAACTCGGAGGAGCAGGGGCTCAACGGCTCGAAGGCGTATGCCGAGATGCATCCGGAAGTGATCGCGGGCATGCAGATGCTGTTCAACCAGGACAACGGCACGGGTCGCATTTCCTCGATCAGCCCGGGTCCGTTCGTGCACGCCGGTGCGTTTCTCACGCGCTACCTGAGCGAAATGCCGTCAGAGATCACGCAGTGGGTACGACTCGGCAGCAACGCGCCGTTCAACGGACCGGGCGGCACCGATCACACCACCTTCGTGTGCCACAAGGCGCCGGGCATCGGCACCGGCGCGCTGAGCTGGGACTACAGCAACACCACGTGGCACACCAACCGCGATACGTACGACAAGATCGTGCCCGAGGATCTGCGCAACAACGCGACGCTGATCGCCATGCTGGCGTACATGGCGTCGGAAGACCCGCAGAAGCTGCCGCGAGATCTCGTGCCGCAGGGCAATGCGCCGGACGGCACGCCGCGTGGCTGGCCCGCGTGTCCGGGTCCCACGAAGAGTGCGGCGGAATCGACGCGGTAAGCGGCTGAACCGGGGTGTGGCGGTGCGGCAGGATGCCACTCGTGCCGTCGGCGGCGTAGCTGCCGACGTCGCGTCACCCCCGCGCCTTCCGCTCGGCCGTGTACGCCCACCACGGTTGTGGATCGTCGCCCGCTAGAAAGCGCGTCACGGAAATGAACACGTCCAGCACGCACGGGTCTTGACGCACGCCCGTGCGTTCACACAGCGCGTGATAGAGCGCGTGGGGATCGGCGCCCACGAGCTGCTGCGGGGTGGTGTAGCCCAGCGTGACGAAATCGCCAGCCATCGCGGGGCCAATGTTGGGCAGGTCGGTGAAGGTGCGCAGCCGAGTGCGATCGACTTTGGCAGGGTGCATGGCCAAGAAGGTACCGCCACGACCTAGGCGTCGCAGCCGTGTTCCGTTTCGTGTTCGTACGCGGCGAGCTGGCTGGACCGATCACCTCACTCGGCGCCGAACGTCGGGCATTGGGGCAGCAGGCAGGGGGTGGGGTTCGCATGACCTCAGCACGCTGTCGCACCCCAGACGCACCATTGACAGTCTCACTAAAGTCTCATACCTTCAAAAAGGTCTGTTCCCCAACGCGCCGAGGTGTCCATGGCTGTCCTTGTCAGCAAGACGCGCGCGCAGGGTGCGTCGGTCGTGACCACGCTGCCCGCTGAAGTCGCACGTCGTCTGTCCGTGACGGCCGGCCAGGAGCTCGAGTGGATCGAGGACGGCATGGGTGGCTTCCGCGTGGTGCCGCATACGCCGGACACCGCGGAGGCGCTGGCGGCGCACGACGAAATCATGGTGGAGTACGACGCCGTCTTCCGCGCCCTCGCCAAGTAGCGGCGGGTGGCGCGGGGACCCGAGCCGCGGTGGCTCAGCGACGCAACGCTTCTTGCCATCCACGCGCAGCAGATAGAACGGTTCGGTGGCGCGCACGGCGTACTCGATCACAACGTCGTGCAGTCGGCGCTCGCTCGACCGCTCCAGCGCTGGAGCGACGACGAACACGCTGACCTCGCCGACGTCGCCGCATCGTACCTCGTGGGGTTCGCACGCTCCCAGGGATTCCGCGACGGCAACAAACGCACGGGACTTGCCTGCGCGCTCGTCTTCCTCGCGCTGAACGGCGTCCGGCTGCACGTGGACGGACGCGAGTTGTACGCCATCACGATGGCGGTTGCGACCAGCACGGCAGGCGATGCGGAGGTGGCGGCGTACTTCCGGTCGCGGTTGCCGTGAGCAGGTAGCAGATTGGACGAGCCGCTGGCGTGTGGCGGCATGGCAGTCCGTCGAGCAAGGAGCACCATGCCAATCGACCTGATCTCACAGCCGTGGCCGTCCAACCGCGCCGTTCTGCTGGTGCACGGCATCGGCAACGCGAAACCGGGCGACTACACCGAGTTGCGGCAACGCGTCGAGGCCGCGCTCGGTCCTGCCGCGGCCGAGACCGCCATCTACCAGCTCTACTACGACCAGGTCAACGACTGGTTCGCCGCCAAGACGCAGCTCGGTGACCTGCTGCAGACGGCCATCACCACACTCTCCGATCAGATCAACGACCCCGCACTCGGCGCCACGATCGCGGAGGTGTGCGGCGATGTGTTGTGGCCGGTACTGAACGCCGATGCGCGCACCGCCGTGCGTGAAGTGTATCTGCGGCAGCTCAAGCGGATCGTGCAGGACGGCATGGACGCCGGCCATGCGGAGCACGAACAGCGCCTCTCCATCATCTGCCACTCGCTCGGCTGCTTCCACACCTACGAAGTGCTGCATCACGCCGCGCGCACCGCCACGCACCGGCTGCGGCCCGCGTCCGATGGCGTGCGGTTCGAGAACGTGATCTTCATGGCGTCGCCGGTGCAGCTCATTCGCAGCGTGGCGAATGCGCCGCTCATGGAGACGCTCATCCCCAATCGCCGCTGGCTCTACACCGTGCAGGGGGACGCGCTGTCGATGCCGTTCGAGGAATCGGAGCTGGGGAACGTGCCGTCGGTGCAGCGGTGGGTGTCGATCACCGGCAACCTCGATCCGGTGGGCGGTCACTTCTTCAGGGCGCGCGCCGACTGGGCCACCATGCAGGTGCCCGGCCAGGTTACGATCGTTGATCAGCAGGACGCGCTCAACATCGGCACCAAACACGAACTGGCGCAGCGTCTGGCGTCGTCGTTGCGCGCACAGGCGCCGCCGGACATTCAGCCGAGCAATCCGCACAGTTGGGAGAACTACGTCACCAATCACGCCGCGCAGCTGCGCACGTGGCTCACATGATCCGGCGCGCTCTGCTGCTGCTGGTGCTGGCGGCAGTGCCTGTGCGTGCGCAGGTGCGGTTCGACACCGCGCTGGTGCGCACCACCACCGTTGGCGACCTGCTCGACGCGGCCCGCGCCGGCGACTCGCTGGCTCGCGTGTCGTCGTGGAATGCCACGCTGCACGCGCGACTGTCGGGGCTGATTGATCAGCTCGATCGCCCGACCACCCGTGACCTTCGGCTCGGCGTGTTGGCCGATCCACGCGCGAGCGTAAGTGTGGTGGCCAGAACGCAGCGCCCCACCGCGCCCACCGCGCGCGACATCGAGGCGCTGGACACGCTCACCGCGATCATGCAGCGGGTCTACCCGATCGTGCTGCGCGACAGCGCGCAACTGGGTAACGACGCCATCGCGGCGCTGATGATGCCGCGCAACGCGTGGTCGTACGCACGTCGCGACTACTCTATCGCACAGAGCACGGAGAAGCTGCGTCGGTTCGAGCGCAAGTACGGTCCGTCCTCGCCGCGACTCAATGCGGCCGAAGTGCTGCTCAACTTCGGCGCGCAGTGGTTGCCCGGCTTCAAGCCCGACGCGGACGGGTGGCCGTCACGACACGAGGTGGTGGCGTCGTATGTGCCGACGTATCTCACCGTGACGGACGGCAACGCGCGCGCCGTGACGGTGGCCGAACTGGGGATTCGCTCGTACCTCTGGACGGACGGGTGGGGCGGGCGCGCGGGGGGCGTAATGCGCCCCGGACACGTGTCGTTCGGACTCGCGGTGGCGGGTGACGCGGACGGTGCACTGACGTCACCGTTTCGTGGGGCGACGCGCCTCGGCGGATTCTTCGCGTGGGGCGATGCGAAGGTGGCGTTTGTTGGGGGACGGGAGGCGAGGGTGCTGGTCACGCGGCAGGTGCAACTGGTGCCGTGGGTGTTTTGAGCATAGGCGTCGATCGTAAGTGGAGAAATCGGACGGTCGTGTGTCTTGGCATGCTCCCTCGGTCACCACATGAGCGGGCGCACTCGTCCCGCGCGAGCGCGCCGCTACTCTCGCCTGATGTCACGGCGCTCCACAAACGGCACGTCATCCTCGTCCGGTCGCACGCCCCAGACCGCGTCTCCGGCGAACGCGCGCAGATCGAAGGCGCGCGGCACCTCCACGCGGGCAACGAACGCACCATCACCGTCCAGCACCCACCAGCGCGCCGCGCGCGCCTCGTCGCTGGGGAGGAACTCCTGCACCCAGAGGCGGCCGACATCATCCAGGCGCACGGTCGCAAACGCCGGCATGGTGTCGGAGACGACGGCGTTCGAATCGCGTGCGAGCGCCCGGCGACGTGCGTCGGCATCCAGCAACGTCACGGGCAGGTTCACACGAATGATCGTGGTCGGCCCGCCTGCCGCATCGTAGCGAAACAACTCGAATCGGTCGGTCTCGGCGGCAATCACGCTCGTGTCACCAACGGCGAACACCGAACCGCGGCCCATCGTCAGGCGGCGAACGGCCACGCTGGTGATGGCGCCAGCGGCGGATCGCGTGACCACGACCATGGATTCGAGCGAACGGAAGGCGCCGCGTGGATCGTCGAGCACCCCGGAGGGCTGCAGCATTCGTATCGATTCCGTGCTGCGCGCGATCCCGGTCGGAAAGTCGTTGGCACCGGCCATCAGTCGGCTGGATGTGGTCACCAGCATCCCGTCGCTCAGCGCACCGATGACTCTGGGTCGACTGTAGCTCTCCGTGGCGTCGGGTAGCCGCACGATGCGTGCGTAGGTCCCGTCTGGCCCGAAGGCCATCGTGCGGCCTCCGCCGTCGCTCACCAGCAGCGAGTCCGCCCCCAGGCGGCTGACGTGCGTGATGTTGCTGATGAACTCGCCAGGTCCCTCCCCTCCGCGTCCGACCGACCACTGGTGCGCTCCGTTCGCATCGAACGCGCGAAGCTCGAGCGCCTGCGCTTCGGCCGCCACCACCAGACCGTTCGGCAGGAGCACGAGTCCGGCCAGGCGGCCGAACCCAGCCGGTCCCGATCCATCGGACGTTCCGATCCGAACGTCAGCGACCTCGGGCATCGTCCACACCGGCAGCGTGGTCGGCAGCCCCGCGTGTTCCACGATCCGAATGCCCGCGCTGTCGCGCACTACGCCCTTGTTCGCCTGCACTGCGACGTCGGGCCCGGGTGCGCAGCCGATCGCGAACACGAGGAGCGCCGTGCGTGTGAAGTGCGCGCGCGTGGCGGCGACGGTTCGCGTGAAGCGCATGGTCGACGGAGGGAGTACGTGGAGATCAGGCGGACAACCGAAGCCGCTCGCGGTGTCTACTGGTTATTCCGTAGACTAGGGACGCGAGTCGGGGATGTCAACGCGAGCGCCGCGCGGGTAGCTTGGCCGAGACGGCACCAGCGGGCGTTGTGCCGAACGAGGGGCACAGCGACGCTTCAGTGTCTGCCACTCGCTCGGCTGCCTCCCAGGAGAGCACCGGCACAGCGATGCATCTCGTCAAGGACAAGCCAAGCACGAAGCTCAGTCGTGGCGCGATCAATGCGCGCCGTGCGCAAGCCTTCGCGATGAATGCCCGATCGGTGCGCGCCGCGGTAGTGTGCGCTGCCATGGCGCTGCACATGGCGGCGTGCGTGTCAGCACCGAACGCCACCAGTGCACGCGCGCCCGCACCGTCGCATACGACCACGCTCGTCGATTGCAGCTTTGTTGCCGGCACACTGGAGCTTGCGCAGCCAGTGCTCACCCGTGACGCGCAACGGCCGCTCGCTGATTCCGGGCTGAGCGAGTTGGTGGTACGACTCGCCGGCCGCGACGGCTCGCGGGTGGAGGGCGCAATGGTGGCGCTCTACACCGACTCGCTCGTACCGTTGCACCGGGTTACCACATGGACGTTCTCCGACTCGCTCGGCATCGCGGCGCTGCCTTCGCTCGCCGCCGGCGAGTACGTGATGCGAGTTCGCCACGTTGGATTCAAGGCACTCAGCAGGAGCGTGCGCACGCGGTCCGGATTCTCCGATACGCTGCGGATCACCGCCGTCTGGTGCGGAAGCCGCTGAGTGCTGGCGTCACGCACCATCATGCGCCAAGCCCTCGTGACCGCACCCGCGTTCAGGTCGGTCCGCCTCTGCCCATCCGCACAATCACCTCCGCGACCACGTCGGGCGCCTCCTCGTGCAGTAGCACCCCCGTCGCCGGCACCGTATCCACGCGCACATCCCGCACGTACCGCACGAGCATCCCGAGCTGCTCCGCCGTCGGCGCCCCCGGCACCGCCACCGCGCCCACCAGCACGCGCACCGGCACCTTCACGCGCGCCAACGTCACGTCCAGTGCCTCCGGCTCACGCGATTCCCCCATCGCGTTCAGCACACCGAGCATGCCGCGCAGGTCCCCGCCCACCCCGCGCACGTACGCCTGCTCCACCTCCGGCGTGAGCCAGTCCGTGCGCACCGCACGCGCGCGCAGCTCCTTCGCGAAGCGCCGTCGAGCTGCCGCTCGGCCCACGGGGTTGTCGAACAGCCGCGCGAAGCGCAGCACCGTGCCAATGCCGCCCGTACGCTGCGACGACACCGGCCCGCCCGCCATCGACACCACACCGCGCACATGCGTCGGTGACTGCGCGGCCAGATGCAGCGCGATCGTCGCACTCGTGCCCTGCCCCGCGACGATCACCTGCGTCCAGCCGAGCGTGTCGAGTACGGCGCGCACACGCTGCGCCTGCGCCGCCAGCGAATAGTTCGCCGTGAGCGGGCGCCCCGACGCGCCCATGCCCAGGGGGTCGATCACCACCACCGCGTGCCCCGAGGCCTCGAGCAGGCGCGTGATGTGACGCATGGAGAACGCCGACCCCAGCACGCCCGGCAGCAGCACCACACGTGCGCTGGCGCGTCGCAGCTCGGCGGGCACCATCACGGCGAGCGTCTCCGCCGGCGCCACCACCACCATGCGCTCGAGGCGCGGCAACGGCGTTGGCCTCACAGACGGCGACGGCACCGCGGCGAGCACACCCGCCACACTCAACCACATCGCCACCACCGCAATCCGCATCACCCACATACGCACAGTGCCGTGACGAGTTCGTCACGGCACCGGCGTTGCTGCGTATCAGTTGCACCACACCATCACGACAGACGCGTCAGCGCGCCCCGGGCTTGTACGTGCGCTCCACCTTCCCCGCCAACTCCTCGGGATAGAACAGCACATCCCGGAACTCGCCACGCGCGTACATCTCGGCCTGGTCGCCGAAGTGCGGCGAGTTCACATCACCACTCTGTCCACCGGCCATGATCGCCTTGGCGCGCACCTTGGGGCCGAACTCCACCGATGCCACGAAGCTGTTGCCGCGCGTGCCGTACAGCCGCTTGGTGCCGTTGAAGGTGGCCGCACCAAACGCCGCGAGCGACCCCCACCGCGACGAGGCAAACGCCACCGGAATACTCGGTGCGTTGTCGTTGAAGGGCTGCACGATGTCGCCGGTGATGCGCTGGTAGCGATTGATCTCGCCCCACGGCGTCTGCCACGTGCCGAAGTGCGCCGTGAGCGTATCCACCGCCGCGTCCAGCGCCCCGATCCGCTCGGCCGCCGTGGCCCGCTGCTCCATGTACGTATACGTGTTCACACGCGCCTGCCCCGCTGCGCGACTCACGCCACGCCACAGGTTCTCGCCCCAGTAGATCGCCAGCGACGTGGGCGCACTTTCCAGCGTGTAGCGTTTGTCCCAGGCGCGCAGCGACGCCACCGGCTCGGCCAGCTTCGCCTTGAGCGGGTTCGACGCGGGCAGCGCGTCGTAGTCGCGGAAGAGCGGCGGAAACAGCGTCTCGAACGCTGGCAGTTCGCTGTCATACGCCGCCGCGATCAGCGAATCGATCGTCATGTTCGTGCGCGATTCGAGCACGCGGATGGCATGAATACCACGCGGATTTTCGCCGGTGTAGTCCATGTACTTCGGGAACGCGCTCGCCTTCGGCGTTTGCGCACCGTACGCCGAGAACGGCCAGTTGTTGGTGTTGTGCAACCAACCGGTGGGCGGATTGATGAACAGCGGGCTTTCATCCACCGTGTGAATGCCCTGCCACTCCGTGGCCGGATCGCCACCATCCACCGGCCGCTCCCAATCGAATCGCGGATTGCGAATCGGCACGAAGTTCGCGTGGAAGTAGCCGATCGTGCCATCGGCATCGGCATACACTGTGTTGTTCGACGAGTTGGTGTGCAGGTCCATCGTGGCGCGGAACGTGGGCAGGTCGCGCGCCCGCGTGCGGAAGTACGACTGCGTCAGCGCCTTCACGGGTTCCTGCATGAGTGCCACGGCAATCCACTTGCCGTCGGCCTCGCGCACAATCGGCCCGTGGTGCGAGTGGTATACGGTGAACGACCGTGAGGCCATGCCGCTCTCGGTGCGATAGGGCACCTCGATCACCTCGCGCACCATCGTGCGCTGGCCGTCGCCGTACCGATACGTCACGCTGTCCGCCGTTTCGGTCACCGTTTCGGCGTATTCATCGATCGCGTCCGCACCGCTCGACGTGTGCATCCACCCCACACGCTCGTTGAACCCCTGATAGATGAAGAACTGTCCCCACGTGCTCGCGCCGTAGGCGTTCAGTCCTTCATCGCTCGTCATCTGCAGCTCGGCGCGGAAGTAGAACGACGTGTGCGGATTGATGAGCAGCAGCGCGTTCCCCGTCGCACTGCGCGAGGGAGCAATCGCGAATCCGTTGGAGCCACCAGGCTCGACGGCGGGGTCCACGGGCTCGGCCAGCGCCACCATCATGCGTGCCGAATCAACGCCGCTCGCCATCTCACCACCGTTGCGCGGCTCGTAGAACGCGCGCAGCTCGCGCAGGTTGATCGACTCGATGTCGCCGCCAATGCTCCCTTCGCTGAACGCCAGCGCCATCCACGGCTCGAAGCGCGTGAGCACCTTGGGCTTCACCTGCGGATTGGCGTGCAGGTAGTAGTTGAGCCCATCCGCAAACGCATCCATGAGCCGCTTGAGCGAGTCGGGGCTCGTCGCGTACTTCGCCTTCATGCTGTCCGGGTGAATGAACAGCTTCATGCGCAGGTCCGACCAGATCGCCGACGCGCCCTCGGCTTCCGCCAGGCGACCCAGCGCGTTGAGGTAGTTCACCTCGATGCGGTTGAAATCATCTTCGGCCTGCGCGTACATCGCCCCGAACACCACATCGGGATCAGTCGGGCCCTTCACGTGCGGAATACCCCAGGTGTCACGCGTGATCGTCACACGCTGTGCCGTCTCCTCCCAGCGCGCCACCTCCGGATCACGCGGTGCCGTCTCACCGCAACCACTCACGAACAGCGCGACCAGCATTGCGCCGCCTGCAGCGGCATACACACGATTCATCATTGATGTGCTCACTTGCCCATGAGGAACTCGAGCACGTCGAACCGCGTGACGATGCCCTGCACGACGCCGGCCTTCTTCACGAGCACCGCGCGATTCGCCTTCGACAACAGCTTCGCCACCTGCTCCACCGGCTGCTCCGCGTCCACCACGGGAAACGGCGCATCCATCACGTCGGCCACGCTGCGATCGAGCACCTTCGCATCGGCCAGGGAGCGCGTCGTGAGCTGGCTTTCGGCAATGCTGCCCACACACACCGTGCCCTCCATGACCGGAAGCTGCGACACATCGTGCAGCGCCATCAGCCCAAGCGCCTGACGCACGCTCGCGCCGGGTCCGATGCTCACGACCACCGGCGTTGCGCCACCCTTGCGCCCCAACACCGCTTCCAAGGCCGTGCTCGGCGTATCGAGCAGCTGGTTCTCCTGCATCCATTCATCGTTGAACACCTTGCTCAGATAACGCTCACCGGTGTCGCACAGGAACGTCACCACCAGCGCATCCGGATCATCGAGCCGACGCGCCACCGTGAGCGCCGCGTGCGCAATCATGCCCGCCGAGCCACCCACGAAGAGCCCCTCTTCGCGCGTGAGACGGCGCGCCATGTTGAACGCGTCCTTGTCACCCACGGTGATGAACTCGTCGATCACACTCATGTCGAGCGTCTGCGGCACGCAGTCTTGCCCCACGCCTTCGATTTTGTACGGCGCGCCGGTGGGATGGCCTTCGCCGTGCGTGCGCCACAGTTCCGCCAGCACCGACCCCGCGGGATCTGCGGCAATGATCTTGATGTTCGGATTCTTCTGCTTGAGGTAGCGCGCCACACCGGAAATGGTGCCGCCGGTGCCTGCGCCCGCCACGAAGTGCGTGATGCGTCCTTCGGTCTGCTCCCACAGCTCGGGGCCGGTCGTGGCCACGTGCGCGGCCGGGTTGGCCGGGTTCTCGAACTGACCGGCCAGCACCGCGCCAGGCGTCTCGCGCACGATGCGCTTGGCCCACTGCACATAGTTCTGCGGGTGATCCGGCGGCACCGCCGTGGGCGTGATGATCACCTCGGCGCCAAACGCCTTCAGCAGTCGCACCTTCTCCTGCGACATCTTGTCGGGCATGGTGAAGATGCACTTGTAGCCCTTGATCGCCGCGGCGAGCGCGAGCCCCACGCCCGTGTTGCCACTCGTGGCCTCCACGATCGTGCCGCCGGGCTTGAGATGTCCGGATCGTTCGAGCGCCTCGATCATGGGCAACCCGATGCGGTCCTTCACCGAGCCGCCGGGATTGAAGAAGTCGGCCTTGCCGTACACCGGCGTGCGCATGCCACGCGTGACGCGCGCGAGCCGAATCATCGGCGTCCAGCCGATCGTGTCGAGGACCGTGTCGTACGGGCGGCGGTGCCGCTCGTGCGTGTGGGTGTCGGGCGGTTGCAGCGTCGCCATGGCAGGGGAGTGGCAGGGGGTGGGACGAGCGTTGGACGCGGACACCAGCGGCGGCCGCGTCAGCCGCTCAGGGGAGCGTATCCCCGGGGAGCGGCGGCCCCTCGGGGTGTCGATAATGCACCGGAAACAGCAGACTGACGCCAACGGGCACACCGTTGCGACGAGCCGGACGAAAACGAAGCCGCGGCACCGATGCGAGCGCGGCAGAATCGAGGGCGGGCACGCCGGAGCTGCCCGCCACAGTGGTGGACTCGCGCACCGCGGCCCCATCGGCATTCACGTGCAAGCGCAGCATCACGTTGCCCTGAATCCGCTGATCCCAGGCGGTCTGCGGGTACGTGAACGGCGTGCGCTCGTTCACCACGAGGGGCAATTCATCGGGGCGCACCGCGCTTGGGATCAGCCCTTCGGCGCTTTGCCGAATGGAACGGGCCGGCTCACCCACGCAGGCGGCGCCAAGCGCCGCCACACCGAGCATGAATGCGGCGCGACGGACGCGGCGAGCAGCAAGCGGCCCGATCCACGGAACCTGTCCGGCGTCCATAGGGTGAAATCTACACGCGCTCGTATTCCCTAGGCGTTAGACTCTTCGGCACGCGCCGCTTTTCGCGCGGGTCCGCTCGTTCCGGCCTCTGGCCGACTCCCACTCTGGCCACGCCGATGTCCGGTTCTCTGCGCTTCGCTGCTCTGCCGCCCGCTCGCGCGCTCCTGCTGGCCGGGGCGGTCTTCGTTGTCGCCTGTGGCGGGGAAAACGTGGCGGGGCCGCCGCCCACGCCGAGCGCGCTTCGCGTGAACACCGGCGACGCACAGGTCGGCGTCGTTGGCCAGCAGCTGGCGTTGCCGGTGTCGGTCACCGTGCTCGATGACGGCGGGCGACCGCTGCGCGATGTGCGCGTGACCTTCAGCGCCGCGCCGGG
The DNA here is from genome assembly GCA_011390935.1 of Gemmatimonas sp. Classification (GTDB taxonomy): domain Bacteria; phylum Gemmatimonadota; class Gemmatimonadetes; order Gemmatimonadales; family Gemmatimonadaceae; genus JAABRT01. The sequence continues at coordinate 28,280 of JAABRL010000023.1, read as the reverse complement.
CAGCGGCACACTCGCCCCCAGCGCCATCCAGACGAACGCCGATGGACGGGCTGACGCGGTGTGGACCCTCGGCACCCAGACCGGCACCGCGGTCGCCACCGCCTCGGTGAGCGGCGTGGCACCGGCCACATTCAGCGCGGCCGTACTCCCCGGCCCGGCCTCGCAGGTCATTGCCTCGCCTGGCTCCCTCGCCCTCGGCGTCGGCGACGCGTTGCAGCTGCAGGCCACGGCGCGCGACCAGTTCGGCAACGTACTGTCGCAGATCGCCCTCAACTGGTCCACCCTCGAGCCCGGCGTCGCCAGTGTGACCAACGGACTGGTGACGGCCGTGTCTACCGGGTCGGCTCGTATCGTCGTCAGCGCCAGCGCACCGGGTGGAGCGATTGCCGACACCGTCCCGGTAACCGTGGGACCGGCCGGCTCCTCCTTTTGCGGGGGACGCACACCGATCGTGCCCGCCGTAGGTGAGGTCATCCCCCTGCTCGGCACCAGCGGCGCCGCGGAACGCTGCATCGGCGCCGACGTGTCCGGCGCCGAGTTTGCGCTGGTCGCGCTGAACGCCTCCACCACCTTCGGCGCCACGATCTCGCTCGATGCCCTGGCGCTGGGCGTCGGCACGCCGCCACAGGTCCCGCGCATCACAAACGCCGCCGCCGCCGTGAGCACGGGCCCCTTCGGCATGGTGCAACCGGCCCCCATCAGCACGATGGCGTCGGTCGGTTCTCGCGACGGCGGCTTCGAGCGCTCGCTGCGCCTGCGCGAACGGCGGGAGCTCGCCCAGCACGTCGCCGTTGCTCGGGAACGCTTTTCGGCGTCATCCCGATCTGGCGACGCCACGATCGCCGCGCAGGTGGCGCTGCCAACCGTCGGCTCCATCGTGTCGCTCAATGCGCAGGCGCTCTCGGCGTGCTCGCAGCCCAACAATCGGGCCGGTCGCGTCGTCGCCGTTTCCGAGCGCGCCATCATCGTGGCCGACACCGCCAACCCGGCCGGCGGCTACACCGACGATGAATACCGCGCCATCGCCGCAACCTTCGATACGCTCACCTATCCACTCGACGTGGAGTACTTCGGGGAGCCCACGAATATCGGCGGCACCGGACGCATCACGCTGTTCTACACGCGCGCCGTCAACCAGCTCACACCGGCCAACGCCGGATTCGTGGTGGGCGGATTCTTCTTCGCGCGCGACCTGTATCCGCGCTCCGCGCGCAACAATCTGCCGGCGTGCCAGTCGAGCAACGAGCGCGAAATGATGTATCTGCTCGTGGCCGATCCGACGGGACAGGTCAACGGCAACGTACGCAGCAAGGCGGACGTCACTCGCCTCAATCGCACCACGCTGGCGCATGAGCTGCAGCATCTGATCAACGCCGGCCGTCGCCTCCACATCACACCGGGCGCCGCCCCCAACGAAGAGGTGTGGCTCGACGAGGGGCTCGCGCACACCGCCGAGGAGCTGCTCTACTTCCGACTCGCCGGCTTCACGTCGCGCCAGAACCTCACGCTTCAGCAGGTCGCACCCAACACCACGCGTTCGGAGATCTTCACCTCCTACGCCGCCCAGAACTTCGCGCGCTGGACCAGCTTCCTTCGCGCTCCAGAAAGCCAGTCGCCCTACGCGCCCAATGATTCGCTGGCGACCCGCGGCGCCTCCTGGCACTTCCTCCGCTACGCGGCCGCGCGGCAGGGCACCGACGAAGCGGCCTTCTATCGCCGTCTCGTGAGCGGACCGCAGATCGGCATCGCCAACCTGACCGCTGCCATCCCCGGGGGGGCGCTGGCCGAGTGGCTCGGTGATTGGTCGGTCGCGATCTTCGCTGACGATCTCGCCGCGGGGTTGCCTGCCGAGTACCGCGTACCGGCGTGGAACTTCCGCAGCATCCTCCCTGCGCTTACGATCGGAGGCCAGGCGCTGGGCGCGTACCCGCTCGCCACGCGCACGCTGCCCTCGAACGTGGAACGCCGCGTCACCATCGCCGGCGGTGGCAGCAGCTACCTGCGCTTCACGGTGCCCAACACGCGACGCGCGCTGCTGTCGGTGTCGTTCAACGGGCAGGCTCCTCCAGCCAACGTGCAGCTGGCCATCGTGCGCTACCGCTAACGGCGTTGCAACGAACGGCGTTTACAACTTCGGGCGCAGCGTGACTTCAAAGACGCGCGCCCAGTTCTTGCCCGTCACGAAGAGGCGATCACCCGCGGCGTCGTACGCGATGCCATTGAGCACATCTTCGCCCCCATGACGCAGCGACTGGGGCAACAGGCCAGCGAGATCGATCCATCCCACCACTGCGCCCGTTGTCGGATCAATGCGGGCGATACGATCGGTCGTCCACACGTTGGCCCAGAGCTCGCCCTTCACCCACTCGAGCTCATTGAGGTTGCGCACCGCTGAGCCGTTTTCGGTCACCGGGATCAGGCGCAACACGGTGAAGGTGGCCGGATCGATCACGCGAAGCGTCGACGTGCCGTCGCTCATGAACAGCTGCGAGCCGTCGGTGGTGAGTCCCCACCCTTCGCCTTCGTAGCTGAACTCACCCTTCGGCGCGAAGGTGCGTGCGTCGTACACGAACGCCTGCTTGCTCTGCCAGGTGAGCTGATACAGCAGATCATTCAGAATCACGATCCCCTCGCCAAAGTGCGGCGCGGGCAGATCGCGGCGCTGCTGCACCGCACCCGTGGCCAACTCCACGCGGCGAATGCTCGATCGACCCACCACACCCGTCCCCTCGTACAGCGCACCGTCGTGCCAGAGCAGCCCCTGCGTGAACGCCGTGGTGTCATGCGGATACGCACGGACCACGTCCACCGCGTACTCCGGCGTGCGTTTGCGCAGCGTCAGCGGCGACGCCCCACGACCCACCTCGGCCGAAGGCGCATCGGTGCTACAGGCCACCAGAGCGAGGGCGGCGGCGGTGGCGAGCAGGGTTCGGCGAAGCAGCATGCGGCGAACTCGAAGCAGAAGAAAGGGCAGGGTGCGATGGATCAGGACGCGACCGCGTCCCGCAGGGTACGAAACAGCGCTACGAGCGCATCACGCTGGTAGTTGGCGTTCAGGCCGGAGGGATTGGGCAGCACCCATACCAGAGTCGTACCAATCTGCTCGGTTTGCGGTCCCAATGCCGCCGCTGGCGCTCCAAAGGCGGTGCGATACGCGCCGATGCCCAGCACCGCCAACACGCGCGGCGCGAAGCGCTCCACCTTCGCGGCCAGCAGTCGGCCGCCTTCGACAATTTCATCCGGGTGTAATTCGGCGGCCGTCGCGGTCGTTCGTGCCACCACGTTGGTGATGCCGTAGCCGAGCGGGAGCAACGCCTGCTCCTCCCACGGCTGGAAGCGGTGCGGCGTGAAGCCCGCCTCGTGCAGTACGGGCCAGAACCGGTTGCCCGGACGGCCGAAATGATGCCCGATGGCCGCCGTGTAGAGCCCCGGGTTGATGCCGCAGAAGAGCACCCGCAGCCCGGGCGCGATCACGTCGGGCACGGTGCGCGAGACTGCCGCCGCCAGCTCGGCCTTGGACGGCTTCCAGCCACCGGCCGCGCGGGAGGTCGGCGTCACGCGAGTCGTGTGCGGCGCACGCGTGTCGGCGAGATCGCGCTCACGGTCATGGTGTCGGCGCCGCCGCGCGCGCCAAGGCCTCGCCACGAAGGCTGGAAAGCAGCAGCAACGCCTCCAGCGGCGTGAGGCGATCGAGATCGAGCGCCGTCAGCCGCGCCGCCAGCGCTTCGAGCACCGGATCCGGGCGAACCTCAACGCGCACCTCCTCGCCAAAGAACCCGAGCTGCTGCACCGGCGGTTCGGACGCGCCGCGGCGATGCACCACGGGACCGCGCGAGCGCGCACCCGCGGGTACCTGCTGCCCCTCGGCGGTGAGCCGCGCGGCCATCTGCGCTCCGTCCCCTTCGAGCAGGGCCAGGACCTCTTTCGCGCGCGCGATCACCGGTGACGGCAGGCCGGCCAGCCGACCGACCTCGATGCCGTAGCTGCGATCCGCACCGCCATCGATGAGGCGATGCAGAAACAGCACCTGGTCGCCCACTTCGCGCACCGCCACCGTGCAGTTGCGCACCGACGACAGCTCATCGGCGAGCTGCGTGAGCTCATGATAGTGCGTCGCGAACACCGTCTTGCAGCCGATCGTATCGTGCAGGTGCTCGCTCACACTCCACGCGATCGACACGCCATCGTACGTGGCCGTGCCACGCCCGATTTCGTCGAGCAGCACGAGCGATCGCGCGGTCGCCGTGTGCAGAATGGCACTCGTCTCGCTCATTTCCACCATGAACGTGGACTGGCCGCGCACGAGGTTGTCGCTCGCGCCCACGCGCGTGAAGACGCGATCGGGCACCGGCAACGATGCCACGCGCGCCGGTACGAACGCGCCCACCTGGGCCAGCAGCTGAATGAGACCGATCTGTCGCAGGATCGTGCTCTTGCCGGCCATATTGGGGCCGGTGAGAATGATCAGACGCGCATCGTCGGTGAGCGCGATGTCGTTGGGAATGAACTGCTCGCGCGGCATCATGCGCTCCACCACCGGATGGCGACCAGCGGTGATGCGCAGATCGAAGCCATCGTGCAGCGACGGACGCACATACTGAAAGCGCTCCGCCACATTCGCAAACGCCAGCAGCACATCGAGCATGGCCACGCGATGCGCCACGGCCTGCAAGCGCGCAATCTCCGCGCCCGCCTGCAATCGCAGCGCTTCGAACAGTTCGCGCTCGCGCAGTTCGATGCGATCGGCTGCGCCCAGCACCTTCTCCTCGTACTCCTTGAGCGCAGGCGTGACGTAGCGTTCGGCCCCGGTGAGCGTCTGTCGCCGCTGATAGTCGGCCGGCACCAGATGCTTGTTCGCGTTGGAGATTTCGAGGTAGTACCCGAAGACGCGATTGAACCCCACCTTGAGCGAGCTGATGCCGGTGCGCGCCCGCTCCTCGGACTGAATCGTGGCGATCGCGTCCTTGCCACCGTCGCGAATCGCGCGCAGCTCGTCGAGCGCCGCATCCACGTCCGAGGCAATCGTAGGTTCGTCACCGAGTTGCAGCGGTGGACGTTCCACCAGCACACGCTGCAGTTCGTGGGCAAGCTCGGCGAAGTCGTCCCACTGGTGCGTCAGCTCGGACAACACACCGGCCGAGTGCGCATCACGCGCCGCCGCATGCACGAGTGTGGTGGCCAGCTCACGAACGCGCGGCAGTCGGGAGAGGGAGTCGCCGAGCGCACGCAGTTCGCGCGGGGTGGCGCGTGACGCGGCGGCCTTGCTCGCCAACCGCTCCACATCGCGAACGCCATCGAGTGCGTCGTGCAGTGCGGATCGCACTTCCGGCGCCCGCACGAGCGCGGCGACCGCGTCATGTCGCGCTTCGATCGCCGTACGCTGCACCAGCGGCGCCAACAGCCACTGCCGCAGCAGGCGACCGCCCATGGGCGTGGCCGTCTCGTCGAGTACCGACAGGACCGTCCCGTCCGTGCCACCACGCAGCGACTCCACGAGCTCGAGGTTGCGGCGTGTCATGTCGTCGAGCGGCATGGTCGCGCCGGCGTGCTCCACGATCGGGCGTGCGAGATGTGGCAGCCCACCCGGCTGCAACTCGCGCAGGTAGCGCACCAGCGCACCAAGCGCGCCCATCGCTTCCACGTCGTTGGTGCCAAAGCCCAACCCTTCGAGCGACGCCACGCGGAACTGTCGCGCCAGCTCTTCCTGCGCGAGCGCGGCGTCGAACTCCCACGCATCGCGCTCGGTGCGCAACACGCCGTCCACCGCGCGCAACAGACGCGTGAGGGCGCCACCCGTGGGCCACACTTCGGCACCGCGCGCAAGCACCAGTTCGCGCGGCGCCAGACGCGCGAGGTGTGCAGGCGCATCCGCCGCTGTCACACGCAGCACGCGCAGTTCGCCGGTGGACAGATCGGCCGCGGCAATGCCGACCACGGTGTCGTCTGCACGCACGCCTGCTGCAGGCGCCTGCGCCGAGATGTGCACCGACACAACATAGTTGGCGCGGTTGTCGTCGAGCAGATCGTCCGCGAACGCCGCGCCCGGCGTGATCGTCTCGATGACTTCACGGCGTACGAGCCCCTTGGCCAGCTTGGGGTCCTCCACCTGCTCGCACACCGCCACGCGATATCCCTGCTGCACCAGCTTGCGCAGGTAATCGGCCGCCGCCTTGACCGGAACGCCGGCGAGCGGTACGTCGGACGCGCCACCGTTGTTGCGTGACGTGAGTGTGAGTCCGAGCACACGCGCCGCCGTCTCGGCGTCGTCGTGAAACATCTCGTAAAAATCACCCATGCGGAAAAACAGGATCGCGTCCTGATGTCGCGCCTTGATCTCCCGATACTGCTGCATCAATGGGGTGGAAGCCCCACTCACGGCGTGAGCTCCGCGACAAAGCCGTCGTGTCCCGCGCGCTTGAGTTCCGCGAGCCGTGCGTTGGCCTGCGCACGCGTCGCGAAATAGCCGGTGCGCACACGGAACGGCGCGCTCGTGCCATCCACACGCGCGTCGATGCCGGCGGCACGGAAGCGCTGCGCAAACTGCTCGGCCTGGGCCATGGTGTTCAGCGCCGAGAGCTGCACACTGAAGCGCGCATTGGCCGGGCGCGCGGTACTCTCCGTGGCAGGCGGAGCGACGGGCGGACGGGCCGCGGCCACACGCGCGAGCGAATCGCGCAGCACGGAATCACGCACCAGCTCGACGCGGCGCAGGGAATCACGCGTCGCCGTCGCACGCGCCACACTGTCGGCTGTGGCGCGACGTAGCGCGTCTTGCGTCGCGGCCGTCGCGGCCGTCGCGGCGGCGGCCTCCCGTTCGGCCGCGTCGCGCGCGGCCGCCTCGCGTTGCGCGGTCGCACGCTGCAGCGAATCGCGTTGCAGCGAATCGCGTCGCACCGAATCCCGAATCGCGGCTGCACTGGGTACCGCCGCATCCGGCGCTGCCGCGACGACCGCCGATGGTACGATCGGCGCGACCGCGGTCACACCACGACACCGGGATCGCAGATCGTTCGACTGCGTGCGCAGCTCGACGGCACTCTCCGGTGCATCGCGCTGCACGACGTCGAGCGCACCACAGGCGCGCGGCCGATCGTTCTCATCAAACCAGGCTTTGGCCAACCAGAAGTGCGCACGCGCCTGGCTCGACGGCTCGCGGTAGTCGCGCACCATTCGCTCCAGCAGTGCACGCGATGCGGCGGGTCGCCCTCGCAGCTGTTCAAGCTGGGCGAGACGCAGCAGCGCATCTTCGGCACGCGGCGACATCGGGACCTCGAGCAACAGCCGGCGCCAGTCGCGTTCCGCCTCGCTGCTCGACTCGGCCAGCAGGCCGCGCCAGTACAGCAGCTCGCCAAGTGCCGGCGTGGACATGCCCGCTTCCTGCACCATCGAATCGAGCACGAGCCGTCCCGCGCGGCCATTGCCACCCTCCACGAGCGCGCGCGCGCGTCCGACCGCGTTGTCCACCGCCGTGCCCTGCGCGGCCAGCGCTGGCGCACCGGCAACCAGTCCGAGCAGCACGCACGCCGCCCCTGCCCATCGACGCGAGCGGCTGGCGACGCGCTCGGCGACACGGGGCGTGCGCCGCGGCATACGGGAGCGCGTCACGCGGCGCGTCCGCGCGCCGTCTTGGCCAGGGCGAGCACCAGGGTCAACATGATTTGCTCCTCGTTCGAGATCTTGGTGTCCTTCAAGGCGACATCCGCATCGAGGATGAGGCGGAGGGCGTGCCGAAGCTCTGGGGCGGTCCAGCGATCAACCGCCTTGGCCCACACCGTCTTCGCTTCACCCCACGGCCGTCCCACCATGCCACCACCCGTCTGCTTGAGATAGGTGAAGTACTCGCGTTCCAGCTGCCCCACCGACCAGCCCCCGTCGCGCTTGGCCCGTCCCCAGCGCAGCGCCAACGTCTGCGTGCTGAGCATCATCACCAGCGTGACCGCCGACACCTTCGGCTGCGAAAGCACGAAGGGCACAAGCCCCAGTGCCGCCGCCGACTCGCGCATTGCGATCGCGTCGAGCAGGTCCACCGGTGTTTCACCGCGACGCACGCCAACCACCGCGCTGACCGCCGCGTCGTCCACCACGGGAATCGGTGCGGTGGGATCCGGTATCGCCATCCCGGTGCCCGTCCTGCCGTTCGTATCCTGCGCGCCGCGCGCGTAGCTGGCACACTTGTCCAACTCCGACGCCAGTTGCTGCAGATCGTTGCCCACCGACTGCTGCAGCAGCGCGGCGGCATCGTCGGTGACGGATACGCCGAGCATGGTGGTGCTGTGATGCGCAATCCAGCGACGCACTCGTTCGGGCGCGAGCGGCTCAAAGGCACAGGGCAGGGACGCGTGCGCGAGCGCGGCATCGACGGCCTGCCCCGCCGGCGTCACCAGCACCACCAGCGTATCGCTCGCCGGAGACTGCAGGTACCGATCGAGCTGCTGCCGCGCCGCCTTCTTGAGTGCCTGCGCCTCACGCACCACCACCGCGCGGCGCTCTGCCAGCATGGGTGGTGTGCCGAGCAGGCTGCCGAGCGTTTCGGCATCGAGCGCACCGCCGTCTCGCACTTCGCAGTTGAAGTCGCGCGTGCTCGCATCGAGCGCCGTGTCCAGCAGCTCCTGCAGCGATTGCTCCTTCAGGTAGTCGTCGTCGCCGTGGAAGTAGTACACGGGCGCAAACGACTTCGCGTCAACCGCGGCCCGTACGGTCTTGAATCCGTCGGCCGATGGAGGCGCCGATGGGCGTGACGACGCGGAGCGGGAGCGCGGAGCGGGGGGCGACATGCGGGTAAACTAATGGCGCTGCCACGGGTGTTGCGGGCGGCGCGACGGGCGCGCGGGCGACCGCAACCGGGCTCAGGCGCCGCCGAGGCTACGGGCGCACCGATGCCCCTGCGTGCTCAGGGCGCGTAGGACGTCCGTTCGAATCCGGGGGTGCTCGCGAGCGCGTGCGCCGGCATCTCATCGAGCAGATGCACCATGGACCACATCGGATTGCCCGTGGACATCGCTTGCAGCATTGCCGGCGAGAACTCCGGCACAACCGGGAGCGGCGGCAGCGGCGCGGCCGCAAAGACGGGTGGAAGCTCCGGCTCCGCAGCCTGCCCATCGACGCCACCGAACGACACAGTACTCACAATTGCCACGCCCGCCGCCATCGCCAACCAGACCTCCCGACGACGCCATCGAGCCCGCGGCGACGGAGGCGACAGAAACGCTTCGTCCTCATCGACATCGAACGCGGCCGGCGCGGCCTTGCAGGCGGCCAATCGCGCCTGCAGACGCTCACTGAAGGCATCCGAGGGCTCGAGCTCAGGGAGGTTTCGCACCAGCATGAGCGAACGGCGCACCAGGCGATCATGCGCCGCACAGGCATCGCACACCATGATGTGCTGCTGCGCCTCAGCCATCACGTTGCCGGGCAACGTATCGTCGAGGTACGCAAGGTGGTCGTTCCGAAAATCACGGCAATCCATCTGGGCATCAATCCTTGCACGCGAGGGGAGTCGCGAGGCACGTAGAAGGAGGGTCTGCCTCCGATACCCACTGGGGGGCAGGTCGTTCCGAGGGTTCCCCCGATCCCTGCCCCTGTCCGATGGTGATATGGTCGGCGACCGCGACATTCTAGCCAACATGACGCCCGAATGCACGAAGCCGGCACATCCGTGGCTAACGGATATGCCGGCTCGTGTTGGGTTGGGAGACCCGATGTGGCGCCTGCGTGCGCCGAGGTGTTGGGATGAATGCTCGCGCATTCAACGAGTTGGTACCGCCGAACGCCGCGAAGGTTTCCGCGGCCGATACCCGGTCAGCGCACCATCGGTTCGATGATTTCCGCGAACGCCGTGCGCGCGCGGTTCAGGCGCGACTTCACGGTACCCAGGTTCACGCCGGTGATGTCGGCGATCTCCTCGTACGACTTTCCCTCGAGCTCGCGAAGCACAAACACCTCGCGGTGATGCACGGGGAGCTGCGCCACCGACTTGTCCACCATTTCCCGCAGGTGACGCTTGCGGAAGAGATCGTCGGGCTTGTACTGGGTGTCCTCGAATTGCAGCGGGCGGTCTTCGTCCTCGAACTTGGCCCGAATGGCCTGGAACAGCACCAGCGGGTTGCGGGACCGATTGCGCAGCTCGTTTTTGGCCAGATTCGACGCAATGGTGTAGATCCACGTGGAGAACTTCTTGGACCGATCGAAGCGTCCGATATGGCGATACACACGGATGAAGACCTCCTGCACGAGATCCTCCGCGCGGTCCCGGTCTCCGATGGTGCGGTAGACGAAGTTCAGCAAGCGTCCCTGGTAGCGCTCAACCAGCTCCTGGAACGCGCGCTCTTCACCACCCAGAAACGCGCCAACCACCCCGGCGTCGTCAAGCGCGCGCAGCTGTTCGCGAACGCTGGTGCGCTCCAGTGGGGTAGTACGAAGGGCCGTGAGTGCCATGGTGGGTCCTCCAGTTCGAGTGTCGCCACACCCCGATGGGCGTCGCGGCGGAGACGGGATCGGGCTGCTCCCTTTTCAGGACAAGCCCGGAACCTCGCCATCAGTTCCGCTGTCACCCTCTCATAATGCACGACGCGTGCCGAGAGCGCCGCGACCTATGTCACACTCGCAAGTTGTTGCGAATAAAGGCGTTAACGCAGAACAGCGCGATGCGCGCCGGTGTGTCGACCTGCCACACTGTCCTGAGTTGTCGTCTCGAATTTAGGACACCATGACACGGCGGCGGGTTGCCGCCGTGCTGGCAGCCCGTCGCGCGCGGTGTCTCAGCCCAGCCGAAAACCGGCGGTGTACAGCAGGGCGAGCGCCGTTTTGGCATCCTGAATCTCGCCGCGCTCGATCATGGAGAGCGCACGCGAGAGTCGTGTGGGGACCAGCTCGAGAAACTCATCGGCCTCGCGCTGATGTGCCCCCGCCTCCAGCCCCGTGGCGAGAAAGAGGTGAATCTTCTCGTCCGTGAACCCGGGCGTCGTGAACATCGTGAACAGCGGCTGCACGTCCGCCGCTCGATAGCCGGTCTCCTCCATCAACTCACGCCGCGCGCAATCGGCGGGCAGCTCTCCCGCGTCGAGCCGACCGGCGGGAATTTCGTAGAGGTAGCCGTCGGCCGCGTAGCGATACTGACGAATGAGCACGAGTTCGGGATCCGGATCGTCCGGACTGCCGAGGAGCGGTACGACCGCGCTGGCCCCCGGGTGCCGCACCATCTCCAGCGACCCCACGGAGCCATCCGGAAACCGCACCTCATCGACATCGAGCGAGATGACCCGCCCCGTGTACTGGCGCGTGCTGGACACCTGACCCACCTCGCGCTTCGGGTCGCGAATCATCCCCGCCGTCCCGCCGACTTCTTTGCCGCGGTCTTCTTCACGGCAGTCTTCTTCACCGACTTCGCCGCCGTCTTCTTCACGGCAGTCTTCCTGGCGGTCTTCTTCACTGGCGGTGTCGCCGACTTCTTCGCCGCGACTTTTTTCGCCGCCACCTTCTTCTTCGGCTTGCGCGGCTTCGGCACGTCATTGCCCGCCAGCCACTGCTTCACTGTTGATCGGAGATACACCGGGACCCGCAAGATGGTGCCGCGACACTTCGTACTGCCGCACCGACACGCGTAGTAGCGCACGTCGTCCGGGTCATACGCGTCGTCCCAATCGAACCGGTAGTCGTACACCAGCTCCGTCTCCGGTGCGATCGGCGCGATCGAGCGAACCCAGATTTCGCCGTCGTCAATTTCGGTTTCGCAGTTCGGCTCGCACGAATGGTTGATGAAGCGCGCATCGTTGCCACCGCGCCGCGCATCGAGCACGGTGTCTTCATCGAGCACGAAGAGGAACGTGTGGTGCCGCCCCTCCTGATCATCGTACCGGCGATCGGCCTCCTCGTGCGTGATCGGTTGGCCCACGTAGCGAATGAGACGCGTGCCCTTCCGAATCTTGCGCGTGGCAAACACACCACGTCCCTGAATGCGCGAGCGACGCACCTCGAACGGGCGTTCGGTCGGTGTCGTGGAGATGGTACGCGTGGCGTGCCGCGCGGGCACATGCTTGCTGGACGACGAGGTGGTGGACACGGCGGGGGAGCAGGGGGAGGTCAGTCGGCCGACAGTTCGTCCGACGGGACGTGCACCGACACCGGACCGATGTCGAGCGCTTCGAGCGCCGGCTGCAGCACGTCGGGCGGTCCCACCACCACGATCTGCAATCGGTTCGGATCCAGATGCGCGCGAGCGACCCGTAGCACATCGTCCGCGGTCACGGCACGCACACGCGTGCGATACGTGTCGAAGTAGTTCGACGGCAAACGGAAGATCTCCACGTTCGCCAATCCGCCGGCGATCGCCGCCGTGGTCTCGAAACGAATCGGAAACACACCGTCGAGATAGCTCACCGCCAGTGACAGCTCTTCCTCGCTCACCGGTTCGGCACAGATCCGCTCCACTTCACGCAACGCTTCGCGCACGGCATCGGCACACTTGTCGGTCTGTACCGCACTCGAGATCTCGAACGGACTCGCCGCGCGACGCCAGTCGAACGTGCTGTGTGCGCCGTACGTGTAGCCGTGCTCTTCACGCAGATTCAGATTCAGTCGCGACGAGAATAATCCGCCGAGAATCGCATTCATGACCACGAGCGGGAAATAGTCCGGATGCGCGCGTGGCACCGCCACGTGGCCCAGACGCAGTTCGGTCTGCTGCGCGTCGGGCTTGGACACCAGGTGCACGCGACGATCGGTGTAGCGCATCGAGGCATCCGGCGCCGGCGTGTCGGGGGTGTGTCCTTCCCAGTCGCCGAGATGCGCCGCCGCCATCTCCACGGCCTCGTCCGGTGTGCAGTCACCAACCACCAGCAGCGCGGTGGAATCGGGCCGGAAATGTTCGGCATGAAACTGCACGACATCGTCACGCGTGATCGACGCTACGCTGCGCTCATCGCCGCCCGCCAGTTTCGCGAAACGTGAGCGCGACGCGTACAACAGGCGATTGAGCGCCACATCCGCGAGGCCGCGCGGTTCGGCACGAATCTGCGTGAGATCGGACAAGCGTTCCTCCACCAGCCGCTGCATCTCGGCGGCGGGGAACGAGGGGCGCCGCAGCACTTCCGCGAGCACGGCGAAGGCATCGGCCGCGCGATGACGCAGCGCCGTCAGCTGCACAATGCTCGAATCCCAGTCGGCACCGGTATCGAGCACGGTGCCCAACGATTCGGTGCGTTCGGCCAGCTCGAGCGCCGTCATGGTCGCCGTGCCTTCGGCCAGCGCGCGACCCGTCAGCACCGCCAATCCGTGCTTGCCGAGTGGATCGCGCGTCGCGCCCGCTTCCACGACGGCGAGGACCGTCACGACCGGGTGCGCATGCACCGGCGCCACCACCACGCGCAGCCCGTTGGGGAGAATGCGCGTGGTGAACGACGGAAAGTGATACGGGCGCGGAGGCGCAGGCGACGGGCGCGGCGGGGCCGGCATGGAGGCAGCAGTCATCTCGCTCACGCCGCAACCTCCACGGAGTCGCCGTCGGAAACCTGTGCGGCCGGCACGTACAGCAGCGTGGCGCGGTTGTCGCGCCCCAGATACTCACGGGCAAACGCCGACACGGCCTCAGCCGTGACCGCGCGGTAGCGCGCCGGCTGCGTATTCACCACCGCGGCATCGTCGAAATAGGTCGCGAAGCGCGACAGCTGGTCCGCCCGCTCGGCCGCGGACTGCAGCGACGTCACGAAATGCGTTTCGGTGAGGGCGATCGCGCGCTCGACTTCCGCCGTCGTCACGCCCTCGCGCATGATGCGATCCAGCTCCGCGTGCACCGCCGCCTCCAGCTGCTCCGGCGTCACACCGGGCAAGGCGGTGACGTCGGCGACGAACAGGTCCGCCCCCTTGCTCAGATCGAAGGTGAAGCACGACGCCGACGACGCGATGCGCTGCGCACGCACCAGCGAGCGCTCGAAGCGACTGCCCGTGCGCAACCCGAGAATCGCCGAACACACACTCGCTGCGTAGTACACATCGCTCCCCAGCACCGGAATGCGCGACGCGACAAATGCGCGCGGCAGCGCACACTGGTCCTCCACCACCTCACGCAGCGGACCGCCGTACGTGAACGGCACCGACATGTCCGGCAGCGCAGGGCGACCGATGCCACGCGGGATGGCACCGAAGTGCTGCTCGACCAATCGCCTCGCCTCGGCCGACTCGAAATCGCCGGCGATAGTCAGGACGGCGTTGTCAGGCGTATAGAACGTGCGGAAAAACTCGGTGATGTCGTCGAGTGACGCCGCATCGAGGTCTTCCACCGAACCAATCAGCGAGTGGTGAAACGGATGCGACGGCGGAAAACAGAGCGCGGGCAGCCGTTCCCACCAGGTCCCGTACGGCTGATTGTCCACCGACCACAGGCGTTCGTTCTTCACCACGTCCCGCTGCGTGTCCAGCTTGGGCTGGGTCATGGCGGGCAGCAGCCGCGCCATGCGGTCCGCCTCCAACCACAGCGCCAGCGCCAGCTGGTTCGAGGGGAGCGTCTCGTAATAGTTGGTGCGATCGAGCCAGGTGGAGCCGTTCAACGTCCCACCCGCACGTTGCACGAACTCGAAATGCTCGTTGGCGGCGACGTTCTCCGACCCCTGGAACAGCATGTGCTCGAACAGGTGGGCGAAGCCCGTGCGGCCGGCGCGCTCGTTGGCCGAGCCGACGTGGTACCACAGGTTGACCGCGACGATCGGCGCTGTGTGATCCTCGGAGAGCACCACATGAAGGCCGTTCGTGAGGCGGTAGCTCTCGACGGGGATGTGCATGCCTTAAATTGGACCTCGTGTCACGCTGCGGGGAACCCGCTGTCTCGCATTTCTTCCCGCTGCACCCTTTGACGCTACTCATGTCGCTCCGCCCCACAGCCGTTCTTGCACTGCTCGCCCTCGCGGCGTGCGATCTGAGTGATCCACCCGTTGCCACCAGGCTCAACGCCAGCACGGCCCTCGTCGTCGCCGGCAGCGCCGGCAGCGCGGTTGCCGTGGCGCCAAGCGTCACGCTCACCGACCAACGCGGACGTGGGCTCCCCGACGTGCTCGTCACCTGGCAGGAAGGGGTGAACAGCGGACTGGCCGGCGTCGATACGGTGCGCACGGATTCGCGCGGCGTCGCGTCGGCGTCCAGCTGGACGTTGGGCATCGGCGTTGGTGAGCAATCGCTCACCGCCTCGGTCAACGGGCTGCAACCGGTGCGCTTTCGGGCCATCGTCTCACCGGGTGAACCGGCGGTGATGCAGCGCCGAAGCGCCGAGGTCCAGTCGGCCCGCGTCAATACACTCGTGCCCGAACCACCCGCCGTGCAGGTCCTCGACCAGTTCGGCAATCCGGTGCCGGGCGTCCCGGTGACGTTCACGGTGGTGCAGGGCGGTGGCCTTGCCATCGGCACCGCGCAGTCGCTGAGCGACGGCAATGGCGAAGCCGCGATGGGAGCGTGGCAGCTCGGCACCAGCACGTCCGTAGAGCATCGGCTCACGGCGAGTGTGCCATCCATTCCCGGTGGCGTGGTGTTCCGCGCCACCGCCCAACCGGACGTGGCCGTGGCCATTGAACCCGCCTCGGCGCTGGAGCAGAACGGCGTGCCGTCGCTCGCGGTCGCCTCGCGTCCTGCGGTGCGTACCCGGGACCGATTCGGCAATCCCGCGGGCGGCACACCGGTGACCTTCACGCCGCGTACGGGGTCGGGCACCGTGAGCGGCAGCGTACGGACCACCGACGATGCCGACGGCATTGCCCGCGTCGGCGCGTGGGTGCTGTCCGACGCCAGTCAGCAGGAGCTGGTCGCGCGCTCACCGGCCTTCCCGGCCGACTCATTCGTCTTCCGCGTGACCGCGGTACCCACGCTCTTCTTCATTGAAACGGTGTTCATCAATGGAGAACCGTCACCGCGCAATCTGCAATCGGTGGAGCGCGCGGTAGAGCGCTGGCGGCGCGTGATCGCAGGCCAGCTCCCCCCCGCACTCGTCATCGCGAACGAGGATGTCTGCGGGCCGGGCGTGCCGGCGATCAACGAAGCCATCACCAACGTGCGCATCTACATCAACTTCGACAGTATCGATGGACCGGGATCGGTTCTGGGGCGGGCGGGTCCGTGCTTCATCCGCACCGCCAGCGGGCTGCCGGTGGTGGGCTTTGTGGAGCTCGACACGGCCGATCTGGCAAACCTCGAACGCAACGGTACGCTCGATGACGTGATGACGCACGAGTTTGGTCACGTGCTCGGCTTGCAGTCGTTCAGCTGGTCACGACGAGGCCTGGTCGTGAATCAGGGTGGACTGGATCCCTTCTTTCAGGGGGCCGTCGGACGCGAGGGCTTTGCCGCGATTGGCGGCGGCAGCTACACCGGTACGCCGGTGCCGCTGGAGAACACCGGTGGCCAGGGCACGCGCGATTCGCACTGGCGCCTGAACGTGCTGCGTCGCGAGCTCATGGTGGGGTTCGCACAGCAGGGGGGCATGCCACTCTCCCGGCTCTCCGTGGGTGCGCTCGCCGACCTTGGCTATCAGGTGCGACTCGACGATGCCGAGTCGTTCACCATGCCGCCGTTCGGGACTGCCGCCTTTGGCGCGCTGATGATGCCGGCGGCGTCGGTGGCGTACGGCGATGACCACTGGCCGACCGCGGTGTGGTCCGTGGACGCCGCGGGTCGTCAGCGCCTCGTGCGCGCGGGTGACTGGCGCGTCACGCGACGCCAGATCTCACGACCCGGCGGGCGCTGACCCGCTCCGCGTCCGCGCCGTCACCGCGCGAGGCTCCAACGCGCGAACTGCACCACATCGGCGGGCACCGCCAACGACTCGCGCATGGCGTACTCGATCTCGAGCAGGCGGTTCGCAGAAATCGGGCTGGTTCGGGTGGGCGAGGCGTGTGGGGTGAGACCGTGCAGGCGCGCGAGCACCGACAAGCGCAGCATGTGGAACGGATCGCTCACCAGCAGGACCGCCCGGGCATTGAGGCGCTCCAGGGTGTCCGCGGCGTGCCGCATCGATTCGAACGTGGTGCGCCCCTGATCCTCATAGAGCATCGCCGAGTCGGGCACGCCGCGCTGCCGCAGATAGCGGCGTCCTGCGCCTGCTTCGCTTTGCGTATCGCCCTTGCCACGTCCACCGGTGAGCAGCACATACGGCGCCAGACGTCGCTCGTACAAGGCGAGTGCGTGATCGAGTCGCGCCTGCAACACGGGCGACGGCCGACCGGCATACTGCGCCGCACCAAGCACGACGATGGCGTCGGCCACACGCGCGTCAGCGGTCGCCGCGTCATCGCGCTGCGACCACCACCACACCAGGCCGATCGTCACCACCCACCCGGCGAGGAAGAGTGTGACGAGGCGCAGGACCAGCTGACGGAGCGCGCGCACCATGCCCGAAAGCTAGTGGCGCACCGAGCGGGTTACACGGGGCGCGTGTCCCCCGGCTCCGGTGCATCCACCACGTAGCCTGCGGCGGTCAGCTGCTCCGCAAAGGCGTCCTGCGACTCCGCTTCACCGTGCACCAGGTGCACCCGCTTGATCTCACGTCGTGCTTTCACGCCACCCGCCCGCACCGCATCGAGCCAGGCAATCATTTCCGTGCGATCGCCGTGCGCCGAGTAGCCGTTCAAGACCTCCACCTGTGCCGACAACGGCACCTCGTCGCCATAGATGCGCAGCACCGGCTGCCGCTCCACGATCCGTCGACCGAGCGTGTGCTGCGCGTTGAAGCCCACGATCAGCACCGTGTTGCGCGGATCGGACGCATGATGGCGCAGGTGGTGCACGATGCGCCCGAACTCCGCCATGCCACTGGCGGCAATCACGATCATGGGACCGTGACGCTGGTTGAGCTGCTTCGACTCCTCCACGCTGCGCGTGAAGCGCACCAGCGGAAACGCCAGCGGGTCCGCGACCTCCTGAATCAGCGACTCGCTGCGATCGAAGACGTTGGCATGCAGCTTGAACACGGTCGTGGTGTCGAGCGCGAGCGGTGAATCGATGAAGATCGGGATCTCGGGAATGAGCCCCTCGCGCCACAGGTCGTGCAGGTCATATACCAGCTCCTGCGTGCGGCCGAGCGCGAACGCGGGCACCAACACGCGTCCGCCGCGCTTGGCCGTTTCCCGCACCACGCGCGCCAGGTGGTCGCGTGCGCCGGCCACACTTTCGTGATCGCGATTGCCGTACGTGGATTCCATGATGACCGTATCCGCACCACCGGTCGGCGGGGCAGGATCGCGAATGATCGGCAATCCGTCGCGGCCGATGTCACCGGAGAAGATCACGCGATGGGTGCGTGATCCTTCCTGCGCCTCCACCACGATGCTCGCCGAGCCCAGAATGTGGCCCGCATCGGTGAACAGGGCGCGCACCCCCGGCAAGACGTCGATCCACCGATCGTACGGCACGCCGATCATCTGGTCCACGGCCTGCATGGCGTCGGCAAACCCGTACAATGGGTCGAGCACGGGACGGTTGTGCCGTGACAGGAACTCGACGTCGCGCTCCTGAATGTGGGCCGAGTCGGCGAGCATGACGGCGCACAGGTCGCGCGTGGCGCTCGTGGTCCAGATGCTGCCGCGGTACCCTTGCCGAACCAGATACGGCAAGCGTCCCGAGTGATCGATGTGCGCGTGCGACAGCAGCACCGCGTCAACCTCATGGGCGGGCACCGGCAGCCGCTCGTTCTTCTCGCGTGATTCGGCGCGGCGCCCCTGATACAGTCCACAGTCCAGCAGAATGCGACGCCCCGCCACATGCAGAATGTGACACGACCCCGTGACTTCGCGCGCCGCGCCGGAGAACTCGATGTGCATCACGCCTCCCGAGAGATGGGACCCGCTCCTACCGCGTGGTGCTCACAGATTGAGCCACCAGCTGACCTTGGCGAGCAGCGCCCGGTTCTTGGCGCGCAGCCCATCTGGTACATAGTTGTCCGTGTAGACGATGAACAGGTCGGACGCCGGCAGGAAGCGCCACTGGAGTCGGCTGTTGATGTTCAAGTTGTCGAACTGGCTGTTGTACTGCGTGAACGTGGTCCAGAACAGCGTCGTCGTGAACGTGATGTCGATGCGCGATCCGAACAGCCACAGCGTCGCATCGTCGTAGCCCGAGGCGAGATCGATCTGGCTCACGTTCCAGGTGAGCGCGCCCGTGGCGTATTGCCGCCACCGATAGTTCAACGACCCGGACGTCTGCCGGAGTGATCCATTGAAGTATCGCCCCCCGCGCAAGCGAAACGTGCCGGACACCACTTCGCGCGGATCCGTCGTGATGCTGGCCTCGAGCTCGGGTTGCTCGAAGGCCTCGCCGGGCTGAAACGCCAGCCCGTCGCCACGCACCGGGCGGAAGGGCGCAAACAGCTGCACGTACCGTGTGCGTGCTGTTACATCGGCGCGTCCCGTGTTGCGGAACTCGGCGGAGTACCGGGCAGACAGATTGCGGTCGGTCAGCCCCCATGGATCGTCCCATGTGAAGTTGCCTTCCAAGCGCAGCACATGTCGATTGATCGGGGATCCCGCCGGAAAGCGACTGATTTCGAACTCGGGATTCACCCGCTGAAAGCCGCGACGCGGCACGAAGCCGGTGCGTGCATCGAATCCGTCACCGATGATCTGGTGCTCCCACCGGGCCCGCCAGAGACGCGCGTTGCGCTCCAGGAACGCGCCGTGCGAGAACGCGTCACCGCCCGCGCCCTGCGTTACCTGCTGGTGGTGAAACAGCTTGCCGGTCCACGCCCCGTCGGCTGACGCCAGATTGTAGTCCATACCGATCAGCCGGCTTGCCGAGACCGAGTCCCCTCGGCGCGGATCGAGCGGACCGCCCGAGTTCGTCTGTTCATTCACCGCAATGAACGCGAGGTTGGAACGGCTGAACAGCTGGCGCTGCGCCGCCGCCACGGCATAGTTGCGTCCATCCACGCCGATCGCGTCGTCCGTGGCGGCCTGCATCGACATCAGCCCGATGCGCCAGTCGTCGCTCAACCGCCCACTCACACGCGCGCCACCGATAATGCGATTCTGCACATTCTGCCCCGTGCTCGAATCGATCGCGATGCCGATGCGCCGCGAGAAGAACGGGCGGGCGTTGTTGAAGCCGAAGCCGGCGAACAGATCGGCGTTCTCCAAAAAGAATTGCCGCCGCTCGGGAAAGAACAACTCGAACCGGTCCAGATTCGTCTGCTGCTCGTCCACCTCGACCTGCGAAAAATCGGGATTGACCGTAAGGTCGAGGTTGAGCGACGGTGTGAGCATCACCTTCGCATCGAGTCCCACGTCACCACCCGACTGCTTCACCAACCCGCCTTCATACTGACGCGTCGCGTCACCCGCGGCATACGGAATGAGCGTGAATCCCGAACTGCGCGCGTTCATGGGCGTGTCCCACGTCAGCTCACCGAGATACGCCAGACTGTACACCTGAAACTGCCGCGGAATCGGACTCCACGTGGTCCGCTCATTGGCCTTGCTGTCAATGCGATAGAAGTTCATTCCCCACGTGTCTTCACCCGCGTGAAAACGGAGCGCTTTGAACGGGATGGCCATTTCCACCGACCAGTAGCCGTCGCCGCGATACGTCTCGCTCGACCACACGTTGTCCCACGAGCGATCGAAGTCCTCACCGCTCACGCCGCCGTTCACGATCAGCCCTTCGCGCTGCACGTTGTACGGATTCACGCCGAAGAACACGCCGGTGGTGCCATCACGCCATGGATCGAGTACGAGGGTCACCCCATCGTTCGCGCTGCCTCGGTAGTCGCGACGCAGCGACGCGGACACATAGCCGCCCTGCCCATAGTCGTACAGAATGGCGCCGAGATAGAGCGTCTCGTCGTCATACGCCATCATGAACTCGACCGGCGCACGCGCCGGCGACGTATCGAACGGGAAGTACTGCATGAAATCGCCGCTGCGCGGGATGCCCCGCCATTCGGTGCTGTCCACCACGCCGTCGAGTTGAATCGGCGTCGTGAGGCGTGTAGCCGTGAGCTTTCGAATCACGCGCGACGACGCGCTCGCCGAATCAACTGGCTGCGCCGAGGCAGACGGGACCGCCAGCACCAGCATTGCGCCCATCACCGCCACCGCTCGCGCCACGCCGCGCATCAGCGCGCGCGGCTTACGGCAGTTCACGCCAGCCCTGGCACTGCGGCGGCGCGCCGGGAAAGATCGCCTCATCCGGGCCACGCGCGAGCGTGTCGCGCACCGCCAGCAGCTCGACATCGAATACCAGCGTCGCACGCTCCGGAATCACCGGCGGGCGCCCCGCTTCCCCGTACGCAAGTGGAAAGGGAATGACCAGCCGACGCAGTCCACCCACCCGCATGCCTTCAAACCCGTAGTCCCACCCTGGGATTACCCGCCGCATGCCCTGTGGAAAGGAGATCGGCTCACGGGGCTCCCCCGTGCGCGTGCTGTCGCGCGACGAGTCGAACTTCGTGCCGTCGGCGAGCCAGCCGGTGTAGTGCGCGTAGACGCATTGCCGCGATTGCAGCGAATCGCCGGTGCCTACGCGCACATCCACGTACTGCAGCGCGTGCAACGTGCGCAGTGCACCGCTCACCGACGGTGTCCCCGGTGGGTTCACCATGCCGGTCACGCCGGGTTCCACGGCGACCGTGATCACCGGCTGCGGCGGAAGGGATGGCGTGGCGCCCGGTCGCCCCGCGGCACCGCCGCACGCCGCCATGAGCACACCGGCTGCTCCTCCGATCACACTGCGTCGTACCACCCGCTGCTGCATGCCATCCCCGGATTGATGTCCTGATCATCTCGGTGCACACGCGCCGCGCATCATCGGCCGCGCACCACAGCCCACAAACATGCCCGCCCACCCATCTTCTGTCACGGCTCCCTACATTGGGAAATGCCCGCGCCGCCTCCCGCTGATCGCCCGCCCGCCATGCCGTTGCCGCCACCGACGCCGCGCGGAAGCGGGCCTCGCGATCTGCAGCGCGCACTGCTGAAGCGCCTCAGCGCGCTCGGACCCGCCGGCAAGCGCTTGGCGTATCGGTTGCGCACACTCTACGTGCAGGCCCGCCGGCAGGCACGACGCGTCACGTACGGGCCGGGGCGACTCGCTCGCAGCGGCTGGGACGATCTCGTCGACTGGCTCGGCACGACCGCCGTCAGTGAGAACGCGATCCTGCTGGTCTTCGCTGTACTCATCGGCATCGGCGCCGCCCTCGGTATCGTCGGGTTCTACAAGCTGATCGACTTCAGCGACTGGCTCTTCGTGACGCTGCCGGGGCGTGAGGTCGAAGCGCTGCGCAACCCGATCTATCGCCCGGTGCTCACCGCCGCCGGCTTCATTGCGGCCGCCGCCATCATGCGGCGCTTCGCCCCGGGCGAAGAAGGGCTCAACGTCCCCGATCTCAAGCGTCGCGTAGCCCAGGACGGCGGACACATGCCCGTGAAGCCGCTCGCCGCCCGCAGCCTCGCGAGCGCCGTCACGCTCGGGGCCGGTGGCTCCGTGGGAAGCGAGGGACCGGCAGCGGTGCTCGGTGGCGGGATCGGCTCATGGCTCTCGCGCACGTTCCGGTTTTCGCGCGACCGCACTCGGCTGCTCGTGAGCGCCGGCACGGCGGCCGGCATTTCCGCCGCCTTCAATGCCCCGCTCGCCGGCGCGTTCTTCGCGCTCGAGGAGCTGCTCGGCGGGCTGCAGGTGGCCGCCTTCCCGACGGTTGTCGTCAGTAGCGTCACCGCCGCCGTGGTCTCGCAGTCGGTCTTCGGCGTGCACCCCGCCTTCCCCATTCCGGCGCTGCACCCGTCGCGCTCCTGGTTCGAACTGCTGGCGCTGCCGCCGCTGCTGGGCATCGCCTGCGGGCTGGTGACGGTACTCTTCGTGCGCACCTACTTTGCCGTGGGCAAATCGGCGCGCGCCTGGAACGTGGCGCCTCTTGTGCGCGCCGGTATCGGCGGGACGGCCGTGGGGTTGCTGGTCTGGCTCTCCGGTGGACTGCTGCTGGGCAAAGGACACATGGTGGTGCCGGCCGAACTGTTCGACGGCACGGCCTGGTGGATCATTCTCGGACTGCTCTTCGCCAAGATCGTGGCCACGTCGCTCACGCTGGGCACCGGGGGATCGGGCGGACTGTTCGCCCCCACACTCTACGTTGGGGCGGCAACGGGGAGCGCACTCGCCGGCTTGATCGCGTGGCTCGTGCCCTCTATTTCCATCACGCCGGCCGCGTGGGCGTTCGTGGGCATGGGCGCCGTGGTCGGGGCGAGCACGGGCGCGCCCATCACGGCCGTGCTGCTCGTCTTCGAGCTCACCGACGACTACGCGCTCATGCCCCCACTCTTGCTGGTGACCGGATTGGCCGTGGTGATCGCCAAACGCTTCGAGCAGGACGATCTGTATAGCGGATGGCTGCGCCGTCGCGGCATCGTGCTCAAGCGTGACAGTGAGCGCGAGGTGCTGGCCAAACTCACCGTGCGCGATGCGTGCGATATGGCGCCGCTGGTGGTGCGGGAGCACGAGCGGGTGGACGCCGTGTTGTCACGCGTCGCCTTCAGCGGGCAGCCGATGTTTCCGGTCGCCGATGCCAACGGCGTGTTGGCCGGCATCCTTCCGGTGGGCGCACTGGCCCGCGCCTCTCGCGAACGCGATGCGCTCCCCCTGCTGATCGTGGCGGACCTGGCCGAATCGATTCCGGCCGTGACGCTCGACACCCCACTCGACGATGTCCTGCGCCGCATGGGCGCACGCGATCTCGCCGCGCTGCCCGTGGTGGACGGACCGAACGGCCGACTCATGGGCCTGATCACCCGGGCGCACCTCACGCGTGTCGTGGAGCGCGCCGTGCTGATCGATCGGCCCGTCACCACGGCGGAGCACCCGGTGCCTGCTCCGCACGAAGCACCGCTCGATCTGCCCTCAGGCGTCGGTATGGCCATCGGACCACTGGGCGGAACCACACCGAGCGACAGGCCGTAGGACTGCGCATGACGCCGCTCCGATTGCTTCCCTGGGCGCTCTGGCTCGCTCTGGTTGCCTTCAGTGTGACCACGTACGAGTTGCTCCCCGCCGACATTCCGCAGCAGATCAACGCTGCCGGAGACATCACGCGCACCACGGCGCGCACTCCGGTTTCCTGGGGCATGCTGCCCGCGATTGCGCTGTTCACCCTCGCGCTCACCCAGGGGATCGGCACGCTGCTCCCCTCGCGTCCGGAGCTCTTCAACTTTCCGTCCAAGGACAAACTGTTGGCGCTGCCGCCGGCAGCACGCGCGCCCGTGATTGCGCAGATGCGCATCTTCATGGACATCACCAGTCTGCTGATGATGGTCATCATGCTCGGCGTGCAATGGATGCTGTGGCAGAGCGCGCAGGGACGCACGAGCAGCACGAGCAGCGCGGTGCTCCTGGTGGTGAGCTTCGGGCTCGCGCCATTGCTGCTGGTGCTCGTGTGGCGCCTCAACTCGGCGACCGAGCGTGCGCACGCGGCGTGGCAGGCATCGCAGCGCTAGGCGCGACATCGCGCGTGCTCAGGGGCGTGAGGTCCGCTGCATCTGCACCCCGCGCCGCACCCGCCCCCACAACACGACCGCTGCGAGCGCCGGCGCCGTCACCGCGATCGCGGCGCCGAGATACTCAGCGACGCTCACGGCGCGCGGCAGATACCATGTGACCGCCTGCCACAGGGTCACCAGCACATCCGCGGTCACCGCACTCGCCACCGCGACCCCGAGCCGCTGGCGCCAGCGGAGGGCAAGCACTGCGATCATCACACAGAGCGTGACGTCGAAGCTCACCCACGCGCCCTGCACCCATGGCGCGGGATACCACCGGTCGGTATCGAGCGTGGCGAGCACCAGCGTCCACGGCACCAGCATCGCGGCCATGGCCGCCAGCACCGGCTGCGGGCCTCGCAGCAGTGTGCGCCAGCCGTAGCGCACGAGCGAGCCGCCCGCGAACGCCGTGAGTGCGTCGAGCAACGCGCGCCACGTGGGGGTAAGCGCCGGGTGCACCATCCAGATGGGCGCCCACGACGCGGGCCGCAGCTTGGCCTTGAACTGCGTCAGCCCCGTGAAGTTGAAGAGGGGAGTTGCCCAGCGTCGCACCCGCGCGAGCCATGGCGTGACCGGCCCCGCCAGCGGCGCCAATCCGAGGGTGGCCCAGCGGCTGCCGCGCATGGCGGCGGCGCGCATCCCGGCGTCCACCAACAGCTCGGTCGTCCCGTTCGGCGCCGACGGATCGCGCAGCAGATCCTCGAACAGCCAGCCGGCACGGGCGAAGACGGGTGCCATGGACAGCAGTGCGACGGGACCACCCGATCGTTCGGCGACAAACAACATCCGTTCGTTCAGTTCGCGGAATGGCTCGACCTGCACGAGAAAGCCCATGGTGGCCAAGGCCCGAGAGGCGCGCCACCTCGTCACCACTTGGTCGAGCGCGATGCGAAACGGCGTTCCCTCGGCCACCTCCGCCGCCGCCACGGGACGCACCGTGACCCCGTGGCTCGCGGCTCGGCGCAGTTGGGCCCGCAGCGATCGGGCGGTCGCCAACGTGTCTGGCCATGCCGCAGGATCCCACACCGGTTGCTCGCCGAGCAGCAGTCGTCGCGTCTCCGGGAGCTCTGCGAGACGGCCTTCGGTGGCAAAGCAGCAGGCGCGGCGACCCGACGCCTGCGCCGCCGCAAAGAATCGCTGCGCGACCTCGAGTACCCGTTCCGGCGCCGCGATCGGCTCGCCGCCAGCGACCCAGGCCGCGCCGGTATCCACATAGCCGACCAGCCCATGCCCCTGCGGGTCTTCCCAGATCAGGAAAGCTGATTCCAATATCTGGAAGCTGGTCGCCGCCCACCCGTACCGACGCAGCGCGTCGAGCGCGCGGGCGTCGCGGGCCGACCCGGTCGCCGGCTCAGCCGTCGACGTTCGGGGCCTCGCGAGAGAACAGCACCGTCAGGCGGCTGCTATCCTGCGTCATGAGCGTGGGCGTCCAACCGCCACGACTCCGCTCGTTGAGCAGATCCGTGAGGGCGTCCTCGTCGTCGCGCACGCGCTTGCCCAAGCGCACGATTACCGCCTGATATTCCTTCATGATGCGCTAAACTAGCGCCCTCGCTCGGCCGACCGCTAGCTTCGACGAGCCGCCGCCTCCTTTCGCTCCTCGTCCCACCTGCCATGCGCGTCGCCGCTCCGCACCCCGACTTCCCCACGCTCACCGTGGTGGATCACCCGCTCGTGCGCCACAAGGTCACGCTGCTGCGCGACCGCGAAACGAGCGTGAAGACCTTCAAGGAGCTGGTCGACGAGATCGCCATGCTCATGGCCTACGAAGCGACGGCCGACCTGGCCGTGGAGCCCATCCCCGTGGAGACGCCGCTCGAAAGCACCACCGGCTGGGCCGTCGCAGGCAAGAAGCTCGTGCTCGTCCCCATCCTGCGCGCCGGCCTGGGCATGGTGGAGGGAATCCTGCGGCTGGTGCCAAGCGCCCGGGTGGGGCACATCGGGCTCTACCGCGACCACGACACCCTCGAGCCGGTGGACTACTACTTCAAGGTGCCGGGCGACGCCGAGTCACGGGATTTTCTGCTGCTCGACCCGATGCTGGCCACCGGGGGGAGCGCGGCGGCAGCCGTGAGTTCACTCAAGCGCGCCGGTGCCAATAGTGTGCGCCTATTGTGTCTTGTTGCTGCGCCTGAAGGTGTGCGAAAAATGGCCGACGCACACCCCGACGTGCACGTCTTCACGGCGGCACTCGACCGGCAGTTGAACGAGAGCGGCTACATCCTGCCGGGGCTTGGGGACGCGGGCGACCGGTTGTTCGGGACGCGGTAGGGCATTGCGCGCCGCCACGCACGCTGCCCGTTGACGCCTCCCGCCTCTACCGATCGTTCTTGAGCTCCACCACGATCACCTCGATCGGCTGGCCCGTATTGTTCACGTCCGCGTGCGTCTCGCCCACCGGATCGGCGTCCAGCCAGTAGGCGCGCCCCTTCTCCCAGCGATACGTCGTCAGCGTCTTGCCAGTGGGGCTTACGACATCGAGCACACCGTCCGTCAACGCCACCAGCGCGCGTCCGTGATCGTGGCGGTGCTGCGTGAGCGGCTGGTTCGGAAGAATGATCGACTTCCACACCTTCAGGTGAGCGTTTTCGAACTGCGGCTCGCGGCGGGTCTGCTGTGCCTGCTGCTGCGCGTAGACCGCGCCAGCGCCAGCCGAGAAGGAGAGGGCGCAGGCGAGCACCGCGCCACGCAGGGAGAGAGTCGAACGCATCACGGGCTCCGTGGTAGGGGAAACGAACCGCGCAGCAGCACGGCGCTCGCTAATGAAACGCGAGCGTGCGAGCCGCGCCAGCAATGCCACGTCGCACATGGCGTGCTCGACCGAGCGCGGCCCGGTCTGTCTGGACAGTCCGCATCCCGCGCCCGACTATACGCGCATGCCCTCGGCTGACCTCGATCTCCTGCATACGCAGCTCGCCTCCCGCTTTCGCATCGATCGTGCGCTCGGCAAAGGGGGGATGGGTGCCGTCTACCTGGCGCGCGAGCTGGCGCTCGACCGCCTGGTGGCGCTCAAGGTGCTGCCACCCGAGTTCGCCGATGACCCCGGACTGCGCGAGCGCTTTCTGCGGGAGACGCGCCTCGCCGCCTCCTTCTCGCATCCGAACATCGTCCCCGTCTACTCCGTCGAAGAACACGGCAACCTGCTGGCGTTCACGATGGGCTTCGTGGAAGGCGAAACGCTGAGCGAGCGCGTGCGGCGCACGGGCCCGCTCACGACACGCGAAGCGGTGCGGCTCATGCACGATGTCGCCTATGCGCTGTCGTACGCACACGGTCGCGGCGTGGTGCATCGCGACATCAAGCCCGACAACCTCATGCTCGAGCGCGCCTCCTCGCGTGCGCTGCTCATGGACTTCGGTGTGGCGCGCCCCAGCAGCACCGCGCCCGATGTGCGCGCCAACGGCCTCACGCGTGTGGGGGAAGTAGTGGGCACCCCCGAGTACATGAGCCCGGAGCAGGCCGCCGGCGAGGGCGTGGACGGACGCAGCGACCTGTATGCGCTGGGCCTCGTGATGTGGTTCGCGCTCACAGGCACCACCGCGATGGGTGCCGACAGCGCGCAACGCGTGCTCGTGCGGCAGCTCACCGAACGGCTGCCACCGATCGCCACGGCGCGCCCCGACTTGCCCGCGGCGCTCTGTCGTGCCATCGATCGCTGTCTGGAGAAGGACGCCGACGCGCGATTCCCGGACGCTGGTGCGCTGGCTCAGGCGCTCGATGACGCCGAGCTGGCCGCGCCCGAGATACCGATTCCGCTCCGGCTCGCGGCGAGCGAGCTGCGGACGCTGAGCA
>JAABRL010000022.1 GCA_011390935.1 Gemmatimonas sp. | reverse complement strand
CGAGTTGCGGGCGGCATCCATGTCGCTGAAAGCGCCGCGCGATTTCGTGTTGCGTCTCCAGCGCGACGACAGTTTGCGTGTACTCACGGGTGACTACGCGTTCTCGGAGCTGGTGGCGTGGCAGCGTGCCATCTCGAGGTCGGTTCGTGTGTCGGGCCTGCTCGGGATCGACGCGGACGAGGGTCGCAATCGAGTTCGCGTGGTCATTGCGCCGGATGCGTCGAGTGGTGACTTCGCGCAGGCCATCAGCGCGGCCGGTGTGCCGCTGCACGCCGTGGTGTTCGAGCGCCGGGAGTCGGGGCGGCTGCTTCAGCCAACGCTGCGCCACCGGTGGCGTCCGAGTTTCGCGGGGTTGCAGATCATGAACAAGACAGCCAACTCCGAGTGCACGGCCGGATTCACCGTCGACATGCTGTTCCACAACAAGCGAGGCTTCCTCACGGCTTCGCACTGTTCGGTCGGTGCGACGGGCAGCGGCTCACTGGCGGATCCTTGGATCGGTCAGCCGATGTACAAGCTGTCGAATCCGCCCAACATCGTCGGCGCCGTGACCCTGAATCCGCCGTGGAATCGCACGGATCCGGAGTGTAACGGTATTGTGCTGTGCACATTGGCCGATGTCATGTTTGTCGAGACCACGACAAGCATGACGAGCAAGCATGTGGCGTGGACCACGTTCACTGGGTGGAACGGAGCGATAGGGTCGCGAATCGTGAACGCCGCGAGTACAGGTCTGCAAGTTGCGCCGTTCATCTTCCAGGGTGCCACAGTGTACAAGGTCGGTCGGAACACCGGTCAAACCGCTGGAACGGTTGGTGCGACGTGTGAGCATGTGTACTTGCCGTTGTCGTCGCCGACAATAGCCGTCCTGTGCTCGGTCAAGGTGGAGGGTAGCGCACAGGGAAGTGGCGATAGTGGGTCGCCTGTCTACTACCCTGCGTCGGGAGCCGATCCGGCGTACGCGATGGGCATCTTGTTTGCTGGCTCTGCGCTAAATACCGGAAGTGGCGGCGAGGCGAGATGCCTCGGAACCGACTGCTTCTACTGGTTCAGCGAATGGAATCAGATTCAGGCGCACCTCAATCGCTACTTCTCTCCGTAATTGCGGCGCGACCGGTCAGCCGCTCACTAGCAGGAGTGTTGACAGATGACGAACAACTACATGAGGAAGGGGCTGCGAACGGCAGTCCGCGCGCGCCTCGGCTCGGTCGCTGCACTTTCGGCCGCGCTCTGGTTCGGCGGTTGTGAATCGCAGCCGTTGGGCCCATGGGAGAATGTGCGTGTGGAGCTGTTCGTCTCGCACAACGAACCTGTTCTGCCTGGGGACACGCTCCTCGTTCGCCTCGTCGCAACGAACACCTCTCGCTGGCCCCTTGAGCTGGGCGGGTGTCGCAAGTTCTTCCGGATCCGCGACAACGCGAACGAGGTCGTCCCGGTGACTGAGGACGGATGCCTGCTGGGGCGGATATCGGCCATCCCGCTGGCGCCGGGCAGGTCGGTCGAGCTTGTCAGCGTCTGGACCGGGAAAATCGTTCGTAACTCGATGCCAGGTCGCTCTATGTTGATGCCGCCTGGCGAGTATCAACTTGAAGGATTTCTTCCGATTGACGACCTAAATGTGATCAGCGCTCCCGTGACGATTCGAGTTCGGGCGCCAGAGTGAGTGGTGGGCCTGCGCGCCCGGGCGATTCGCAGTTCCGACAAGGGCCACCACAAGTCACCTTGGCAGTGCTGTGTACTGGCCGGGTGAACAGCGTGGCGGTCGGCAATGGTGACAGTGGATCGCCGGTCTACTATCCGGCCTCTGCAAGCGAGCCGGCCTATGCAATGGGTATTCTCTTTGCGGGCGCGGACAACAACACGGACGTGAACGTTCAGGGCGAGGCCAGATGCTTGGGCCCCCAATGCCACTTCTGGTTCAGCGAATGGAACCAACTGCAGTCACATCTGAATCGCTATTTCTCGCCATGATTGTGGCACGACCAGTCAAGCGCTTTGGGCAGGAGTGGCGACGTATGACGGACAGTCACATGAGCAGGGCATTTCGAATGGTAGTCCGCGCGCGGCTCGGCTCGGTCGCGGCGCTCTCGGCCGCGCTCTTGTCCGCCGGCTGTGAGTCGCCGCCGTTGAGCCCATGGGAGAATGTGCGTCTGGAGGTGTTCGTCTCGCAGACCGAGCTGGTGCTGCCTCAGGATACGCTCCTCGTTCGCTTGGTGGCAACGAACACCTCCCGTTGGCCCCTCGCGCTGGACGGGTGCAGCAGTGTCTTCCGGATCCGCAACGACGCGGAAGAGACCGTCCCGTTGATTGGGGGCGGATGCCTGCTGGGGCGGCGCACGGTCATCTCGCTGCCGCCGGGCACGCCCGTCGAGATTGTCCGCGCGTCGTCCCTGGAAATCGCCTCGGCATCAACGCCGAGTGGAAGGGCACCGATGCCGCCTGGCGAGTATCAGCTTGAAGGATTTCTGCCGATCGCCGATTTCCGGCTGGTCAGCGCGCCCGTCACGATCCACGTACGCGCGACACAGTGAGCGCTAGGCCTGAATGCCTGGTCGCGGTCGCTGCACTGTCCACCGCGCTCTGGCTCGGCGGCTGCGACTCACAGCCGTTGTCGCCGGAAGACAACGTTCGCTTGACTGCGTTCGTCTCGCACACCGAGCTGGTCGTGCCGCGGGACACGCTGCTCGTGCGCGTGGTGGCGACAAATACTTCCCGATGGCCGTTCACGCTGGAGCCGTGGGGTTGCAGCAACTACTTCCGGATCCGCAACGACGCGAACGAGGTTGTCCCGCTGATGCCGCACGCATGCCTGCTGGGGCTTCGATCGACCATCTCGCTGCCACCGGGCAAGTCGGTTGAGCTTCTCAACGTCTGGGCCGGGGAGGTCGCCTCGGAATCATTGCCACGTCGGCCGGTCCTGATGCCGCCTGGCGAGTACCAGCTTGAAGCGTCGATTGGGAATGGCGAGTTCAGTCTGGTCAGCGCTCCCGTCACCATCCGAGTTCGCGCGGCAGAGTGATCGGTGTACCCGCCGACGCGGGCGGTTCGTGAGCCCGGATGCCTGCCCGCTATGCGCCGCGGCGAGCGGCATGACGAAGCGCTTCGAGCTCGCCGCGCAGCGGGAGCCAGTAGGCGCGATCACGGGCCACCTCCTGCTGTCGCTCCGCGTCCAACGCCCCTTCGATATCTGCACCGGCGAGTGTTGCCTGCACCGCGGCGCGGGTGGAGGCGTGTGCCGCGGCGGGGAACCGCACCACGGCGTCACGCAGGAACTCCGGGGTGCGGAGCTCGCGTAGCCAGAAGGTCACCTGCTCAGCCGTCGGCTCACCGCGATCGACACCGACCGCGTACGACGCGTCGACCAGTCGACGAATCATGGGCCAATCCTTGTCGCGCTGCGTCTTCTTCGCGTGCACGAGGTCGGGGAGGGCCATGATATCGACCTCCACCGTGTGGCCGTCGTCATCGTCGAGCACCAGCGTGCTTCGCCGCTCCCACAGCTCGGGGAACGGCGCGACCCCGCGCAGGGTGCTCATCACATCGACGCGCAGGGGCCACGTTCCGTCGCCGACGGGTGCGGGCACGCCGAAGTGCACCGCGTGGCCCCGTCGCAGGAAGTCCGCGTGGAACGGAGGGACGGCGATCACTTCAGCGCCCAGTTCCTCCAAGGCCCCACGCAGGGCCCCGATGCCATCGTCCGTGGCGAGCACGGCCAGGTCGAGGTCGCGGCTATACTCCGCTGCGCCGTACAACACGCACGCCTGGCCGCCCATCAACAGGGCGGGGACGTGGTGTGCCCGGAACGTAGAAAGGACTCGCAGGATCTGGGTCGGGATCACTCGTGCCCCCCACGAGGTGGTACCACGCGGCCAGGCGCCGCATCTCTGCCCACCGCTCGATCGGCGTCAGGCGCATCCACTGCGCCGCTTCCTCGCCGTACAGTGTCTCGAGCATGGGTGACGCGGGCGGTCGTACCGTCATGCCACAAATCTACCACGCAACGCAGCTGCAGGACCACGGCCCGCCGAGGCCACCGTCGAGTGCGCCGCCGGCTGGTAGTGGTCACGCTGAATACAAGCGGCGAGCGCTGCTGCCGGCGCGGCTCGGCGAGCGCGGCAATCGAGGCCGCATCAGCAAAACCTCGGCCGATACAATACGTTACAGAGATAGTCGCTCACGCAGCCGAGCCGCCCCCGCCGGGGCCGAGCCGTCCGGGGGCACCGATGAACCCCGGACCGGAGTACCGTCCCCGCATGGCACGCAAGCCCAACTACGATTTCGAGCGCCGCAAGAAGGAACAGGAACGTCGCGACAAGAAGGAGGCCAAGCGCGAGGAGCGCGCCCGCCGCAAGGCGGCCGGCCTGCCCGAGGAGATCGCGTTCGGTGCCCTCGATGAGAATGGCGACCTGATCCATGTCGACGACGTGGACGAGGACGGCGACGAGGGCGACGAGTCCACCACCGACGAGACGCCCGCCGCCGGCTGATCGGGCGATCTAGGCCGTATGAGTAGCGAAGCCCGCAGGCTTCCAACCGTACATAAAGGGATGGCGGAGGGCGGGCGCGAACCGTAGATTCCCTTCATGTGCTCTGCCAACGATCTCGGGACTCACGTGGCGGCCCTGCTGCGTACCCACCGGCGAGCGCGCGGGGTGACGGTTGCTTCGCTGGCAGCCCAGGTTGGCGTCAGTCCCCGCCTCGTGAGCGAGTTCGAGCGCGGCAAGCGCCCGCATGTCTCGCTCGAAACGGCGCTGCGTCTGCTGCACAGCGTGGGGGCGCCGGTGCCGGGCTCTCCTCCACTCGTGGCGGACGAGGCTGCCGCTCGATCGGAGCGTGCCGCACACCGCCGCCAGACGTGGCGCGGGTCGTACTCGACGGTCTCCGAGCAATCGCCACCGGCTCCATCGTCCGAGTTTGCGGAACGCCTCGTGGCTGTCGCCTCGGCATCACAACTCGCTGCGGGACTGCGCGCGGCGCACCAGCAGCAGGCCCGGGAGCGTGAGCCCAGGGCGAGGGCGCGGCAGACCACCCGATGACGCCTGCCGGGGAAGGGCGGCCCAATGCGGTCACGGATGCGGCGTTCCCGCGCGACTTTCTCGACTTCATTCACGAGCTGAACGCGCACGCCGTGGAATACCTTCTGGTGGGTGGCTATGCCGTCGGGATGTACGGGCACGTGCGCGCGACGGTCGATATCGACTTCTTCTACCGCGTGACGCCGGAGAACGTCGACCGCTTGATGCAGGCGCTGGTGGCCTTCGGCGCGCCGGAGATCGTGGTGGACCGCGCCCAACTCGCGGCCCGCAACGGGGTGACACAGTTCGGGGCGCCTCCCGTCCGTATCGACCTGCTCGCGGATATCACCGGCGTCAGCTTTGACGAGGCGCGCGTGGACGCGGTCGAGCTCGAGATCGCGGGCGAGCGCTTGCCGGTGATTGGCCTCGACGCGCTGCGCAGGAACAAGCAGGCGACGGGACGCAGAAAGGATCGCGACGACCTCAAGCGGCTCCCGACATCGACCGATGTCGCGTCACGCCGGAGTGGGGCGAGGGGCAAGACTGTGAAGAACGCGTCGGCGCCGTCCAGGCGACGGCACTAGCCGTCGGCCGAACGCGGCGATCGCCGGCGTCTCCGGCGTACCGGACAGCCGCTACCGCACGCCACCCACCAGCGGCGCGGTAGCCGTGCGAACCCCCGCCTCGACATCGGTCCAGGCGAACACCAGCTGGTCACCCGCGCGCACCATGCGCGGGAAGCCGCTGCGGCGGCTCGCGGCCACGGTGGCCACCGTGACGGCCGGCGACATGCCGCCCGACGCATCCAGACGCCGCACGCGCACCGCGGCGGAGTCGGCGGAGAGATTCTCCATCCACAGCACCACCGGCCGCGCGTCGTCATCGAGCACCACGGTCACGCGGCCGACCGGGTCGCCGTCGTCCACGCGAACCGGTGCGCCGAAGGTGGCGCCACCGTCAACACTCGTGGCCACGCGCACGCGCGCCGTATCCTGCGCGCCGGTGAACCACGCCACCACCACCGTGTCGCCCATGGCGGCCACCGACGGCCCGTTCACCGGGCAGGCCTCGAAGTGCCACTCGTCAGCGTGCACGCGCGCAGGCGCCGACCATACGCCGCCTTCGGAGCGCACGATGTTGATGTCGCGAATCTCGTCTTCGCTGCGATCGCGATACACGATCACGCGGCCGCGACGCGTGGCGGCGCTCGATGTCTGACAGCAGTCGCAGGTGCGCGCGTCGAGCAGCGTTTCGAGCGGACGGGTGTCGCTGCGCCCGAACGCCGTGGTGCGCACGGTCATTTCGCGGGCGCTGTCGGGCATGGCGGTCTTGCGGCCGTCGAGCCACACGGCGCCCACCCGATCGTCTCCGTCGGCCCACAGCGACACGAAACCATGCTCGGCGAGCAGACCGTCGGCGTGCGGCGTGACGGGTGCGTCCCACACGGTCCCGCCGTCGCGCGACCGCGCGATGCGCACGCCGTACGAGTACGTGCCCGCGCCTTCGCGCTCCAGCCAGTGCGCGGCGAGATCACCGTTGTCGAGCGCGATGATGGACGGGAAGTCGGCCCAGTTCACGAAGAACGCCCGATCGCGCGCGATGTCGCGTGCTTCGCTCCACGCGCCGTTGCGCATCGTGGCAAAGCGCAGCGCATGCGCGGTGCTGTCGAGCTTGACCGTGGCGCTCAGATGCACGGCACCCGAGGCATCGACCGCCAGACTGGGGGTGCTTGCACTGGCGAACACGGGCTCGGCGCCGGTGGTGACGGCGCCAATGGGCGGTGGACCCGACGTGCCATCACCGTTGCCCGCGTCGCAGGCGCCGAGGGTGAGCACACCGAGCAGAACCAGCGGGAGATCACGTCGCAGCATCGCGGACACCAGGGCGAGAGGGGAGCGCGCGCGGGGCGCGGACACGAGAGAAAACGGCATGCGCGCGCATCGCGCGGATCCGGTTAGTCTACACGGCGCACCGTGCCCCCGTTACCCGACTCGATCATGCCCACGCTCACGAATCTCTGCGTCTACTGTGGCTCCCGCGCCGGCCGGCATCCGGCCTACGCCGAGGGCGCCCGTCAGCTCGGCTACGTGCTCGCCGACCGCGACATCGGACTGGTGTACGGCGGCGCGCACGTGGGGCTCATGGGGATCGTGGCCGACGCGGTGCTGGAGCGCGGTGGTCGCGCGGTGGGGGTGATTCCGGGGTTCATGCAGGACCGGGAGCTGGCCCACACCGGGCTCACCGAGTTGCACGTCACCCGAACCATGCACGAACGCAAGGCGCTGATGGCCGAGCTGTCGGACGGCTTCATTGCGCTGCCAGGGGGCGTGGGCACGCTCGAGGAGCTGTTCGAGATCTGGACGTGGGCGCAGATCGGGGTGCACAGCAAGCCGTGCGGGCTGCTGAACGTGGCCGGCTACTACAACCAGCTGAGCGCCTTTCTCGATCACGCGTTCGCCGAGGGGTTCGTGCGGGGGCCGCATCATGAGATGCTGCTCATGGACGAAGATCCGGCGCGGCTGGTGACCCGGTTGGCCGAGTTCGAGGCGCCGCCGCAGCCGCCCCGTCCGGGCACGGGGCCATTTCAGCCATGAGTCGCTCGCTGCTGCTGCTCTCCAACTCGCGAGGGCCGGACGGCCGGTTTCTGGCGCATGCGCGCGACGCGCTGGCGGCCCAGCTGGCAGGGGTGCGGGAGGCGCTGTTCGTGCCGTTTGCGGGAGTCACGATCGATTGGGACGCGTACACGGCGCGCGTGGCGCCGGTGCTGGCCGGCTTGGGCGTCGCGCTGCGCGGGGTGCACGCCGAGTCCGACCCCAGGGCGGCGGTGGAGCAGGCCGAGGCGATCGTGGTGGGCGGGGGGAACACGTTCCGGTTGTTGGAGCGGCTGCAGGCCACCGAACTGCTCGAGCCCATGCGCCGCCGAGTGGCGGACGGCTGCCCGTATGTGGGGTGGAGCGCCGGGGCGGTGCTGGCGGGGCCCACGATCGCGACCACGAACGACATGCCGATCGTGGCGCCGGCGGGCCTTGGGGCGCTGGCGGCGGTGGGATTTCAGATCAACGCCCACTTCACCGATGCACACCCCGAGGGCTTTCGCGGGGAGACGCGGCGGGAGCGGCTGGCGGAGTATCTGGTGCTGAATCCGGCGTCGCGGGTGATCGGGTTGCCGGAGGGGAGCTGGTTGGAGGTGTCGGGGAGTGCGATTCGCTTGGGTGGGCCGTGGAGTGCGCCGTGTTTCAGCACCGATGGCGTGCGGGAGCTCGACGCGGGCGCGCGCGTGGAGACTGTGCTGGAGCCAACGGGCTGGATGGCCGACGACTGAACGGTGTGGCGCGTGGGTGCATTGGAACACCGCGGCATTAACGGTGTCGCCGCGTCCGCGTCCAATCCCTTCGTGCATACTCTCTCTCTCGCCCTCCGGGCCCTGCTTCTCGTTCTGGTGATGACTGCGACAGCAGCCGCGCAGGGCGTCGACATCATTCGCGGCCGAGTCACCGGCCCAGACGGTCAGGCCATTCCGAACGTGACGGTGACGGCCACGACGCTCACCGGTCAGGTGAGCCGCTCGGTTCGCACCGACAACAACGGACGTTACACCATCTCCTTCCCCGGCGGGGAAGGTGACTACTGGGTGAGCTTCCAGTCGATCGGCCTCACGCAGCGTCGCTACCAGGTGAAGCGCACCGCCGACCAGGAGATTCTCATTGCCGACGCGCGCATGTCGCCGGCGGCGGTGAATCTCGAGGCGGTGACCACGACCACGCGGGCCGCGGCCACGCGCGGCGACACGGTGGGCGACGTGAGCGGCAATGAACGCGATCTGCTGTCGAGCACCGATCCGGGGCTGCTGTCGGCGGAGCAGATGGGTGACCTCGTGGCCATGGCTTCGGCGATTCCGGGTGTGCAGCTCATTCCGGGTGCGGATGGCGGCGCGGATGCCTTCTCGGTGTTCGGCCTCGGCGGGGACCAGAACAACACGCAGCTGAACGGCTTGAACTTTGGCGACGGCAGCATTCCTCGTGATGCGGCGGTGTTCGCATCACTGGCCACCTCGCCATACGATGTGGCCCGCGGCGGCTTCTCGGGTGGGCAGCTCACGCTGCGCACGCGCTCGGGGTCGAACTTCATGCGGCGCTCGCTGAGCAGCAACCTGGTGAGCCCGCAGACGCAGTGGCTCGATCGCGCGGCGATCGCGTCCGGCCAGCAGTACACCAACGTGTCGCTGGGCGGCTCGGCCTCGGGACCGCTGTCGCCGGATCGCATGTTCTACAACAGCTCCTTCCAGTTCGACCGGCGGTTGAATGATCTGCAGACGCTGTTGAACACGAACGACCTCGGTTTCGTCACGGCGGGTGTGGCCACGGACTCCGTGGCACGCTTCCTCGACATCATCAACGGCCAGAGTCTGCCGGCTGGCGTGGCGGGCTTCCCCGGGCAGACGATTTCCAATCGCGGCAGCTTCCTGGGCAGCTTCGACTTCACGCCGCTGAGCTCGGCGCGCGGCAACACGTACGCCATCTCCGTGTCGGGCAACATCAACCGCTCGCTGCCCACGGGCGGTGGCGGTGGTGGCGGCCGTTTCGGCGGTGGTGGGTTCGGCGGTGGTGGCTCGGCGCTCTCCACACCCACGCGTCAGGGCAAGACGCTCAACTACAGCGGCACGGTGCAGCTGCGGCAGAGCGGCCTGCTCGGCATCGGCGGCATTCTCACCGAGACGTCGCTCGGGTCGAGCATCAATCGCAACGAGAACGATCCGTATCTCTTCCTGCCCTCCGGCACGGTGCGCGTGAACTCGCTGCTCACCGATGGTGGCGCCTCGGTGCGCAACCTCACGTTCGGTGGCAGCCCCGCGGCCAACACGGCCAGCGGTGGCAGCTCGCACGGTCTGATCAACACGCTGTCGTGGTTCAGCGACAACAACCGCCACCGCGTGAAGCTCACCACCGAGCTGCGCTACGAGGACTACTGGCAGGACCTGACCACGAACGAACTCGGCTCCTTCAGCTTCAACTCGCTGGAAGATCTCGAGGCGGGCCGTCCGGCATCGTATACGCGCCAGCTGGCGCCGCGTCGTCGCGAAGGCAGCCAGGTGGTGGGTGCGATGTCCCTCGGTGATGCGTGGCGCCCGGTCAACGACGTGCAGATTCAGTACGGCGTGCGCGTAGATGGCAACCGCTTCCTGCAGGGCCCCAACGAAAACCCGCTCGTGCAGCAGGTGTTCGGCCTGAACAACGCCGATGTACCCAATCGCTTCTACGTGAGCCCGCGCGTTGGCTTCTCGTGGACGTACGGCACCGACGCGCAGATGGCGCTGATTCCGGGCATGGTGCGCCTGCCGCGCGCCGTGGTACGCGGTGGCATCGGCATCTTCCAGAACACCCCGGGCACGCAGCTCATCGGTGGCGCGATCGACAACACGGGCCTCGCGTCGGGGCTGCAGCAGCTCACGTGTCTTGGGCAGGCCGCCCCGTCACCGAACTGGAGCGACTACCTGATCGACCGTGGCAACATCCCGCTCACCTGCGCCGATGGCACGAGCGGCACGGTGTTCGCGAACAGCAACCCGAACGTCTCGCTCTTCGACCAGAACTTCGTGGCGCAGCGTTCGTTGCGCTCCAACCTGCAGTGGGCTGGTGCGATTCTCGGCAATCGGTTCCGCAGCTCGATCGACTTCACCTACTCACGCAATCTCGCGCAGTCCGGAAACTTCGATCTCAACTTCCCGGGCGCCCAGCAGTTCACGCTGGCGAACGAGGGTGGTCGCCCGGTGTTCGTCTCCCCGTCGAGCATCGTGCCCACCACGGGCCAGACGGCGTGGCGTGAAGCGCGCGTCGTCGATGAGTTCGGCCGTGTGTCGCTGCAGCGCTCCGACCTCACGAGCGAGAGCAAACAGGTCACGATCAGTCTCAACCCGCTGGCGTTCAACTCGAAGTTCCAGTGGGGACTGAGCTACGTGCTGTCCGACGTGCGCGACCAGTTCTACGGGTTCCAGAGCACGGTGGGTGATCCCACGGCGCGCGAGTGGGCGCGTGGCAACTTCTCGCGCCATCAGCTGCAGTACAACCTCAGCCGCGAGTTCTTCGAGCGCGTGACGCTGCGGTGGTTCGGCAACATTCGCTCGGGCACGCCGTACACGCCGCTCATTTCGGGTGATGTGAATGGCGACAGCTACGGCAATGACCGCGCGTTCGTGTTCAATCCCGCAGCGCCCGTCGGTACGATTGACCCGATGGTTGCCAGCGGCATGACGTCGCTGCTGGCCAGCGCGACCGGTCAGGCGCGCGAATGCCTGGAGTCGCAGTTGGGCGCACTGGCGGCGCGCAACTCGTGCCTCGGGCCCTGGACGACGAGTGCCAACCTGAGCATCTCGCTCAACTCGGTGCGTCTGGGGCTGCCGCAGCGCGCGACGATCACGCTGCAGGTGTCCAACCCGCTCGGCGGACTGGACCGCATGCTGAACGGGCAGGATGGTCTCAAGGGCTGGGGCCAGACGATCATCCCCGAGCAGCAGTTGCTCTTCGTGCGCGGCTTCGATCCGCAGTCCCAGCAGTATCGGTATGAGGTGAACGAACGCTTCGGCTCCACACGTCCGTCGCAGACCACGTTCCGCCAGCCGGTGGCGATGACGGCGCTCGTGAGCTTCGACATCGGGCCCACGCGCGAAAAACAGCAGCTCATGCAGCAGTTGGATCGTGGACGCACGCGTCCGGGTACCAAGCCCACGCTGCAGCAGCTGCGCGGCACCGTGAGTGCGGGGCTCATCAACCCGATGCAGCAGATCCTGGTGCAGGCCGATTCGCTCAAGCTCACGCGCCAACAGGCCGACAGTCTCGCCACGCTCAATCGCTGGTACGTGCTGAGCAGTGACAAGGTGTGGGCGCCGATCGCGCGCGAACTGGCCGAGCTGCCGGATCGCTTCAACCACGATCTGGCGTTCAACAAGTATCGCCGTGGTCGTGAGCAGTCGGTGGACATGCTGCTTCGTGTCGTGCCCGACATCAAGGGGCTGCTTACGGCTGAGCAGTATCGCATGCTGCCCACACAGCTGGCGGCGTTCATGGATGCGCGCACGTTGCGTGCGCTGCGCTCCGGTACGGCCGGCGGTGGTGGTGGTGGCATGGGTGGCTTCGGCGGCGGTATGGGCGGCGGCGGTGGCCGCGGCGGACGCGGCGGATGAGTTGTTCCATCGATACAGCACGAGCCGGTGCATCGCGCCGCTCGCTGACAGGTTCACTTCTCGGGTCTTCGATCATGCTGCGTACCACACTTCGTTCGCTCACGGCGGTTGCCGCGCTCGCGTCTCCGTTGGCGGCACAGGAGACGGCCGCGACGATTCCGCTTCGCCAGCTCGGCCCCGTCGAGGCGAAGACGGCGCAGTCGCTCGGCAACATCAACACCCTGCGCGCGCTCCCCGACGGTCGCCTGTTCGTGAACGACGGCATGCGTCGGCAGGTGCTGCTGCTGTCCCCTGCGCTCGAGATCGAGCGCGTGGTGGCAGACACGCTTGAAGCGTCGATTCCGTATGGCCAGCGCAGCATGGGACTCATGCCCTATGTGTCCGATTCCACGCTGCTGCTCGATCCGGCCACCCTGTCCATGCTCGTGCTCAACACCAAGGGTGAGCTGGTACGCGTGATGGCGGCGCCGCGATCGAACGATCTCAATTTTCTTGCGAACGCCAACCTCGGCACGCACGCGTTCGATACCGAGGGGCGTCTCATCTATCGCCTGAACCAGCCGGGTGGCATGGGGGGCGGGTTCGGCGGCGGCGGCGGCCCGATGGCGATGATGGGTGGGTTCGGCGGCGGCGGTCGCGGTGGTCGCGGCGGCGCTCCCGGCGGCGCGGCACCCACCGGCGGGCGTGGAGGCCAGCCAGCTGCGGCCGCCGCCACGCCCGCGGCCGCGGCCGGTGCACAGGCCCGTGCCCAGGCCGAGGCGGCGCGCGAAGATCGGTTCCCGTCGGGCGGCAACTCGGCCCAGATCACCGTGGGTGGCGAACGTCGCACGCGTTCGTTCAGTGATCGCAACATGCCCGATTCCACGCCGATTCTGCGCGCCAACTTCGAGACGCGCCTGATCGACACGGTGGCGTTCATGCGCGCGACCAATCCGCAGGTGGAAATGAAGCAGTCGCCCGAGGGCGGCATGCAGGTGAGCGTGAAGATGAACCCGCTGCCGCAGAACGACGACTGGGCGCTCATGAAGGATGGGTCCGTCGCCGTGGTGCGCGTGCTCGACTATCGCATCGACTGGTACAAGCCCGACGGCACCCTCGAGCGCTCGGCCCCGCTTCCGTTCGACTGGAAGCGCATCACCGACGAAGACAAGGACCGCATGGTGGATTCGCTCAAGACGGCCGCGAAGGAAGCCACGGAGCGCATCGAGCAGATGATGGCCAGTGGCGGTGGGGGACGCGGATTCCGTCCGTCGTTCGAGCCGGTGGATGCGCAGTTCCTCCCCGATTACTACCCGCCCATTCGCGCAGGCTCCACGGTGGCCGACTACGATGGCAACCTGTGGGTGCTGCCGGCGACGTCGTCGCTCGCCGGTCAGATGGCAGCCATGATTCCACCGGGCGCCCGTGGCCAGATTCCGCCGGGCGTGCTGCCCGCCGGCATGACGGCCGCGCCCACGGCGGGCCTCGCGTACGACGTGATCAACCGTCAGGGCGAGCTGGTGGAACGGGTGCAGCTGCCCGTGGGCCGCTCGATCGCCGGTTTCGGCCCCGATGGTGTGGTCTACCTCACGGCGCGTCAGGGTCGCGAGGTGTTCCTGGAGAAGACGCGTCGGTTGCCGCCGCAGTAGATAGCCGCAGGGTTGCCACAACGCCTGTCACGAGTGATCGTGACAGGCGTCGTGCGTTCGGAACGTGTTCTCTTCCCGATCCCTTGAGTTGTCATGACCACTCGCTCCCTGCTCCTCCGGTCGACCGCATTTGCGGCGGCCCTTGTCGCCGCGCCGCTGTCGGCGCAGTCCGCGCCCGCGCAGCCGCCCGCCGCGCAGCCCGCCCCCGAGATCTATCTGCGCGCGCCGCGCGACGGCGCCACCGTACCGGCCACCTTCCCGGTGGAGTTCGGGCTGCGCAACTATGGCGTGGCGCCCGCCGGTGTGGATCTCAAGGGCACCGGACATTTCCATATTCTCATCAACGTGGAACCACCCGCACCCGGTGTGATGATTCCGGCCGATTCGCTGCACCGGCACTTCGGAGGCGGCCAGATTGAAACGACGCTCACGCTCGCCCCGGGCACCTATACGTTGCGCGCGGTGCTGGCCGACCACGAGCACAAGGTGATCAGTCGCGAGCTCGTGTCGCGCCCCGTACGCATCACGGTGCGTCGCTGATCGATCGGCGCAACGCGGGCCGCCTCAGAGATACGGCAGCCCGAGTCGCGCCACGCCATCGCGAAAACGCACCGGTAGTGATCGGCCGCGCAGCTCGGCGAGTCCAAGCGGTCTCGCCGCCGCGATGCGCTCATCGATCAGGGCATCGAGCTCCGCCGTGAGCGTCGCATCGTAGCACTCCAGATTGAACTCGAAGTTCAGCATCAGACTGCGCGCGTCCCAGTTCGTGGATCCGATGAGCGCCCACTGCCCGTCCACGGTGAACGCCTTGGAGTGATCGAAGGGTGGCGGTGACGCGTACACTCGGCACCCCTTGTCGAGCAGGGGCACGAACTGCGGCGCCATTGCCCAGTCGATGATCGGCAGGTTGCTGCGCTCCGGCACGACGATGTCCACGGTCACGCCGCGCATCGCCGTCACCTGCAAGGCGCGCAGCAGCACGTCGTCCACCAGGAAGTACGGGCTGATGATGCGCACGTGCGACTGCGCGGCGGCCAGCGCGCCGAGAATGAGCTCGAGGATGTTCTCGAGATCGGCATCGGGGCCATCGGGCACCCCGCGCGCCACCACGGTGCCGTGTCGGGAGAGCCGGGGAAACCAGGGCTCCTTGTCGAGCGCTTCGCGCGTGACGAAGGCCCAGTCCACCGCGAAGGTGCGCTGCAGTTCGTACACGATGGGGCCTTCGAGCCGGAAATGCAGGCAGCGCACGGGTGACGCCGGGTTGCCGCTGAGCACATGTCCCTCGCGAATGTTCATGCCGCCCGTGAACCCGATCTGTCCGTCCACCACGAGCAGCTTGCGGTGGTTGCGCAGATTCGCATAGCGAAAGAGCCGCGGGAATCGCGTGGGCAGGAAGGTGGCCACCGGAATGCCGGCCTCGCGCAGTCGCGCCACCATGGACGGGCGCGAGTAGCGCGCGCCGACATCGTCGATGAGCACACGCACCTGCACACCGCGCGCCGTCGCCCGGCGCAGTGCATCAAGGAAATCAATCCCGGCGGCATCGTGATCGAAGATGTAGCTGAGCAGCGTGATCGTTTCCGCGGCCGAGTTGATCGCGGCGAGCATGGCGGGGTAGGCTTCGTCGCCATTGCGCAGCATCTCGACCG
Source organism: Gemmatimonas sp. (assembly GCA_011390935.1). Lineage (GTDB taxonomy): Bacteria > Gemmatimonadota > Gemmatimonadetes > Gemmatimonadales > Gemmatimonadaceae > JAABRT01. The sequence continues at coordinate 54,876 of JAABRL010000022.1, read as the reverse complement.
TATTGCCCGGGAGCAGCGGGTTGCCGGTCGTCTGAAATCCGAGCCGAGCGAGTCCCGGCAGCGACGGATGCCTTGTAGCGAGTTCGTCGAGAAACTCCCCGCCTGCCTGTGTGGCGCGGAACTCGCCGGTGTCGCCGAGCATGGGTTCGCGCTGCATCGCCACGGCGGCGCGCTGAATGCGATTGATCCCGAACCCCACGTAGAGCAGGGACCCCACGATGGGGGCCAGCCAGGCGAGCCCCACCCAGCCGATCACCGCCGAGACCTGTCGCTTGCGGAGCACCGCATCGACGGTGACAGCGATGGCGCCCACGATGTGTCCGAGGGGGACGAGCAGGAGCCAGAGGTCGGTGAGGAAGTGCCACATCGCCGCATGATGCAGGCGCCGCCGGTCGGAGACAACCACCCGCTCAACGAGCGCGCGGCTTTTGGAGTAAACTGGCGAGTGCCGATGCCGGCGCGCCACGCGTTCGGCGCTCCGTGTGCCGGTCGGCCCAGTGACCTCCCCCAGGACCCCTCCGGAGCGTGGCATGGCAGCGAGCAAGGCAGGTGGTGGACTGTCCACGTGGGCGCGCAATGCGGTGGATGCGCGTCCCGGCGAGGGCGCAGCGCTCGTGTGGTCGTGCGCCTACTACTTCTTCGTGCTGTGCGCGTACTACGTGTTGCGCCCCATTCGCGACGAAATGGGCGCGGCTGGTGGCGTGGACAACCTCGCGTGGCTGTTCACGGGCACGCTCGGCGCGATGCTGCTGGTGCAGCCGTTCTACGGCGCGCTGGTGGCCAAGCTGCCGCGCCGTCGCTTCGTGCCGCTCACCTACCGGTTCTTCATTGCGAATCTGGTGGTGTTCTTCGTGCTGCTGAAGATGGCCGACGCCTCCCAAAGCGTGTGGATCGGGCGCGTCTTCTTCATCTGGACGAGCGTCTTCAACCTGTTCGTGGTGTCGGTATTCTGGTCGTTCATGGCCGACATCTTTCGCCCGGGACAGGGGAAGCGCCTGTTCGGCATCGTGGCGGTGGGTGGCACCGTGGGGGCGGTGCTCGGCTCCACGATCACCACGGCGCTTGCCAAGCCGCTGGGCTCGATCAACCTGCTGCTGGTGTCGGCGCTGATTCTCGAGTTGGCGGCGCGTGCCTCGCACGCGCTCGATGAACGGGAGCCGCTGCTGCGCGCGGCTGATGCGACGCCGGACGCCAACGCGTCTCCGCGCGAGGCCGGGGCGGCCGCCGATGGCAGCAACGCCGACACCGTGATCGGCGGTGGTGTGCTCGATGGTGTGAAGCACGTGCTCAAGTCGCCGTATCTCATCGGCATCGCCGTGCTCATGCTCTGCTTCACGATCGCGTCCACGTTCCTGTACTTCCAGCAGGTGGACATCGTGGCGCAGGCGTTCGCCGATGATCGCGATGCACGCACCCGCACCTTCGGGCTCATCGATCTGGCCGTGAACATTCTCACGCTCGTCACCCAGCTGTTCCTCACGGGGCGCGTGGTGAAGTGGTTCGGCGTGGGCGCCACACTCGCCTTCCTGCCCGTGGTGACACTGATCGGCTTTGCCGTGCTCGGCGTGTCGCCGGTGTTGCCGGTGCTGATCGTGTTTCTGGTGATCCGCCGCGCGGGCAACTTCGCCATTCAGCGGCCGGCGCGTGAGGCGCTGTACACCGTGCTGCCGCGCGGCGACAAGTACAAGGCGAAGAACTTCAACGACACCTTCGTGTACCGGCTCGGCGACCAGATGGGTGCCTGGTCGTACACGTGGATGGGCGTGTTCGGGTTGGGGTTGTCGGCGCTCGCGTTCAGCATGGTACCTTTGTCGGCAGCGTGGTTGGCGCTCGCGCTCTGGTTGGGGCGCCGCTACAAGGAGCAGGAGGCCGCGCGCTGATCGGCGCGATACGGGAGGCGGACATGAGCGGGCGAGGCAGCAGGTGGGTCGCATGGATGTGCGTGAGCGCACTGGCGGCGTGCGGTGGCGATGCGCCGCCGCCGCGCACGCCCATGGAGGACGCCGCCGCGAGCATGACCGACGCGATGCAGCAGATGCAGGGGGCGATGGAGACGGCGGCCAAGGCGGTGGTGAGCAATGCCCCGCTGGTACCGGCCGAAGCCCTGCAGGCGCGATTCCCCGAGAGTGTGGACGGCATGGATCTCGTGGACAGTGAGCGTACGCAGGGCGGGGCGATGGGCATCAACATCTCCACGGCCACCGCGCGCTACGAAGACGGCAGCGCGCGCATGCTCACCATCACCATCACCGACGCGGGCAAGGCCGGATTGCTCGCCGCGCTCGGTGCGGCGTGGGCGAACGTATCGGTCGATCGGGTCACGGGCGACGGGTTCGAGCGCACGGTCACGATCGGTGGCAACCGCGGCTTCGAGAGCGAGCAACGCACACTCGACGGTGCCGACCGCGAACTGTCGGTCGTGGCCGGTGATCGGCTCCTGGTGCAGCTCGAAGGCGCAAATGTGTCCATGGATGTGCTGCGACGCACACTCGATCGGTTGCGCGTGCCCTCGCTGCTGACGGCCAAGTGAGCGAGCCACGCGTCATCAAGACGGATCCGTACAACGCGGAGACGTCATCCGATCAGTTCGCTACCACGGTCACGCCGACCGCCGCGCACTATGTGCGATCCAATTTCGATCTGCCGGTGCTGGACCGTGACGGCTATCGGCTCACCATCGGCGGCGACGTACAGCACGAGCAGCACCTCGATCTGCACACACTGTCGCAACTGCCCGCGTTCGAAGCCCGCGTGACGATGGAGTGTGCCGGCAACGATCGTCTTGGCATGCGTCCCATTCCTGCGGGTGAACCCTGGGCCAGCGGTGCGGTGGCCACGGCGACGTGGGGCGGTGTGCGGTTGGCCGACGTGTTGGCACGGGTGCAGCCGCTCGACACGGCGCGCGAAGTGATCGTGACCGGCGCAGACCACGGGCCTCGCGATGATGCGCTGACACCCGGCGTCGTGTCGTTCGCGCGTGGCATGCCGCTCGAGGTGGCCACACATCCGGACACCATGCTGGCGCTCACCATGAACGGGGAGCCGCTCTCGGTGGCGCACGGCGCGCCGGTGCGCCTCGTCGTCCCGGGGTGGTACGGCATGGCGAACGTGAAGTGGGTGGTGGGGCTCACGCTGTCGCGCGAACGATTTGTCGGCTACTTCCAGCAGCAACGGTACGTGTACGACGAAGGGGGGATGATCCGTCCTGTCACGCGCATGCGCGTGAAGTCGATGATCACGGCACCGGTGGAGGGCGAGACGGTGTCGGCTGGTTCGATCACCGTGCGCGGGTGGGCCTGGTCGGGAGATGGAGGCATCACGCGCGTGGAGCTGGCGGTGGGCGGTGGCGACGCGTGGCAGGACGCGACCCTGGGCACGCCGGACGGGCCGCACGCGTGGACGCCGTGGCAGGCGACGTGCGTGGTGGATCACCCCGGTCGCCTCGTGCTGCGCAGCCGTGCCACCGACAGCAGCGGCGCCACGCAACCCGACGTGTCGCCATGGAACCGACTCGGCTACGGCAACAACGCGGTGCGGCCGGTCATGATGCATGTGAGCGCCTCGCCTCCGGGTGCGGCAAACGATTAAGCTTCAGAACAGGGATGACACCGCGACGGCGGGCGATGAGAGCCCCCCTCGCGTCGACTTCATGACACAGGCGGATCACTCATGGAAGTACTCGTCAACACCGATAGCAGCGTCGAGAACCACGACGCTCTCACCGCAGACGTGGAAGCGGCCGTACGCCACGCGCTCGTGCGCTTTGCCGATCGCATCACGCGCGTTGAAGTGCATCTCAGCGATGAGAACAGTCACAAGCATGGATCGCACGACAAGCGGTGCCTCATCGAAGCGCGCATTGCCGGTCGTCAGCCCACGGCGGTGACGCACCACGCCGAAGATCTCACCAAGGCCGTGTCCGGCGCCTCCGACAAGCTCAAGCGCGCGCTCGACACCGTGTTCGGCAAGCTCGCCACGCACTGACGCGACTTCCGGTCAGGTGGCGTGCGTCATGAGCGCCGCCACCACGACCAGCAGCACGACCCCCAACAGCACCGGGATCGCACTGCGCAGACGCGCGTCCCATGCGGACGCGCGCTCTGCCCCCGCAGTGCTCACAGGACGTGGCGAAACGTCGCTGTCCTTCGACTTCGCGGGCACCTGCACATCGACTGATTGGATCGCCGACCGCTCTCCGAACACGGTCGGCCTGGGCGTGTGCCGCGACCATGCGAGTGCGCCGAGTGCCACACCAGCAGCGATCGGCCAGCCGAGGGTCACGAGGTAGCTCGCCCCGCTTTGTACGTCCGCAGCGAGTGGCAACCACCACACGGCCGTCGCCACGCTACCGAGTGCGAGCCACCACGACAACGGCGTACGCATCGCCTCACCCGCCATGCGTTCGGTGCTCCAGAAGACGCGGACCATGAGCAGCGTCGTGCCCACGGCGGCCACCGATAGCCACGGGTCGGCCCACGTGAGTTCGATCATCGCGAACTCCGCTTTCATCGACAGCTTGGCCGCCGCACCGCTCGTGAACGGCGCACCCGCCAGCGCCAGCGCCGGCAGCAGCAGCCATCGCCGGTACGCGGGCCGCACCGAGAGCGTCTCGTCGCTGCCAGCGAAGAGGGCGCCCTTGGCCACGCCGTGGTGCGCGGCGTACAGCGTGATCACCGGAATGAATCCGGAGTTCCCGGAGGCGAGCGCGGCCCCGAGCAGAACCGTGATCAATCCCATCTGGCTCACACTCGACCACCCGAGCACGAACGGCGCGTAGCCGAGCGGTACACCGCGCGCCGCACCGTAAATCGCGGCGAACAGACCCAGCACGATCAGCCATGGTCCCAACGGGTCGAGTGTGGTCAGTCCGATTGGCAGCGTGAGCAGCCACCCCAACACGCCTGCGTTGATCATCGCACCACCGAGCACGACGCGGACTGGCGCCGGCGCCATGGCGTACGTCATGCGCAGCCAGCCGTGCACGCCAAAGAGCGCGGCCTTCACACCAAAGCCGACCAGCAGCGCCATCGTGATCCACAACGCGTGCGGTGACGCCGCCACGGCACTGGGCACATCGCCGAGCTGATTGCCGGCGCCGGCAATGCTCGCGGCCAGCAGTCCGCCAAGCAGCGCCATCTCGCCGATCACGGTGTAGATGAGATAGAGTCTGCCTGCGGCCCGCGTGTGTACCCCGTCGCCGAGCATGATCAACGCATAGGCGCCGAACGACATCATCGCGAAGCCGCTGTAGAAGCCGCCGATGTCCGTGGCGAGAGCCAGCCACAGGTTGCCGGTGAGTGAAAACAACCACGGCCATGCCACCGCGTGCCGCTTCGTGGCGAGCGACGGCGACTCGAGCGCGAACCAGCCGCCGATGCACCACACGAGCGCCATCGCGGCGAGCAGTGGCCGTCGCGTTCCGTCAAGCGCCCATGTGCCGCCGAGCATGAGCCATGGCACGGGCACGCTTGTGCCGGGTGAAGACAGCATGGCGGCGGCGAGCGCCGGCAGCGGTGCAATCGGCAGCGTGAGCGCCACCGTACGCCGCCATGCCGGCACGCACGCAGCGACCCAGAGCAGGAAGGGCACGCCGACGCTGGCAGCGAACAGCATCGCGTTCATGCACCACACTCCAACGCATCACGGTGCGTTGACAGCACGGCGATTGCACTCGATGCACGACCGTGCGCGGTGATCACGGCAGATACTCCCGACGCGTGATCAGCATGGCCCACTCCAGCGGACTGAACGGGGCGCCGGCGAACAACCCCGCCCCGACGGTGAAGAGCGCGGTGGCAATCGTGGGCACCAGAAACCACGCACTGGTTTCGAAGCGACCAAAGGTGTGCTCCTCGGGCCATGCGCCCGCGATCGGACGGAACCAGAGGCGATGCACGATCGGGAGGAAATACGCGGCGTTGAGCATGCTGCTCACGATCAGTACGCCCAACACCCACGGCATGCCCGCCTCGAACGCACCAAGCCCCAGATACCACTTGCTCACGAAGCCCGCCAGCGGTGGCACTCCGATCATGCCGAAGGCCCCGATCGTGAACGCGGTACTGGTAATCGGCATGCGGCGTCCCGCGCCATCGAGCTCGCGAATATCGTGCACGCCCAGCGTCTCGGCGAAGTTGCCCGCGCAGTAGAAGAGCGTGACCTTCATGATCCCCTGATGCAACAGATGCACGAGTCCGCCGATGGTACCGAGCGGCCCGAACAGACTCACACCAAGCGCGATGTAGGACACCTGGCTCACGGTGGAGAATGCGAGGCGCCGTTTGAGATCGGTTTGTGCGAGGGCACGCACCGAGCCCCAGAGGATCGTGGCGCACGCGACAATCATGAGCGGGGTGAGCAGCGCGAGTTGCCGTGCAAACTCGATGCCGTACACGTCGTAGACCACGCGCACGATGCCGAATGCGCCGGCTTTCACCACGGCGACGGCGTGCAGGAGCGCGCTCACGGGCGCCGGCGCCACCATGGCCTGCGGCAGCCACCCGTGCAGCGGCACCAGCGCCGCCTTCACGCCGAGGCCGGCGATCATGAGCGCGAATGCGATGCGCAGCTGCGGCCACGCGCTCTCGGGGACGGAGCGTAGGGAACCGGTCTCCAGAAACTCCACGTCACCCACGAGCGAATACAACACGGCGATGCCGAGCAGCAGCGCGGCACCACCGGTAATCGTGTAGCGCAGGTACACGCGGCCTGCCGCGAGCGCCTTCTCCGTGCCGCGATGCACCACCAGCGGATAGGTGGAGAGCGTGAGCAGTTCGTAGAACAGCAGGAACGTGATCAGATTGCCGGAGAGCGCGATGCCCATCGTGCTGGCGACACACAAGCTGAAGAAGCCGAAGAATCGGCTTCGGTTTGGTGCCCCCTCGAGGTAGCCGATCGCGTACACCGTGGTGAAAAACCACAGCAGCGCCGACAGGCCGGCAAACAGACACGCCATCGCATCGGCGCGCAGAATGAAATCCGCCCCCGGCACCATCGCGAAACGCACTTCGTAAACCGTGCCCTGCGCCACGCCCCACGTCATGATCGCGACGAGGACCAGCTTGAGCACCGCAGCCGTCAGGTTGAGCGCGGTGCGGGCGCCCCGTTGCTGCTCCGGCAGCAGAAAGATCAGAATGGCCGGAACGAGCGACGACGCGAGGACCCAGAGCGGGAGGAAGCTGGCGATCATGTGATGCCTCGCTGCAGCAGCGCCCCGAATCGCATCACGTCGAGTGGTCCGGTGGAGAGCAGGCCGAGCATGATCGCCATGCCCGCGAGCAGGAGCGCCACCACGTCCCAACCGAGCGGGGTGTCCGTAAATCGGTCTTCGGCGCCCTGAAGGAACGACGCGCGAAACACACGGAACACGTAACCGGCCGTGAGCAGTCCGCCCGCCAGCAGCACCGCGGCCCAGTGCCACTGTCCGCCGGCGAGCGCGGCCTGCAGCAGCAGCCACTTGGCGCTGAACCCGCCACTGGGCGGCAGTCCCATCAGACTCACCGCGGCCAGCCCGAACGCAAACAGTGCGAGCGGCATGTGCCGACTCACACCGGCGAGATCAACCACCTTGCCGCTGCCAACCGCCGCAATGAGCGTTCCGCTGGCGAGGAACATCGCACTCTTGGCGAGCGCGTGCGACACGATCTGCAGCATCAGGCCATCCCACGCGAACGCGCGCGCCGTATCCGACGCGTCGATGAGCAGTGGGATCGCCACAAACAAATAGCCCAGCTGCGCCACGGTGGAGTGGGCCACCAGCATCTTGAGGTCCGCGTGCTGAATGGCCTGCCAGCCGCCCCACACAATGGCCCCGGCACCAAGCACACCCAACCCCTGCGCCACCGTGGGCACCAGCAGTGGCGCGCCCGGTCCCAGCCAGATGCGCAGCAGCATCACGAACGACGCCTTCACCACCAGCGCCGAGAGCAGCGCGCTCACCGGGGGCAGCGCGGCCGAATGCGCTGGGGGCAACCAGCCATGCAACGGAAACAGCGCCGTTTTCAGACAGAGTCCGGCGGTGATGAATCCCAGCGCCACGATGGTGGTGTCGGTCGGCGCGAAGCCGCTTGCCACGCTTGAGAGCGCGAGCGATCCGTACTCCGCATACAACAGCGCCACGCCGAGCAGGTAGGCGAGTGATCCGAGCAGCGCCGCGAGCAGGTAACGCAGCGCTGCCGACAGGGCGGCGGTCGTCCCGGCCACGGCAACGAGACCCACCGCCGAAAGGCCGAGCAGCTCGAGGCCCACGTACATGTTGAACAGGTCGGCCGCGAGCCACACCGCATTCAGCGCAGCGCCGAGCAAAAAGAAGAGTGGCCAGAACCAGCGCATGGCTGTGCCGCGCAGGTCGGCATCGGGTGTGCACAGTCGATACACACCACACCCGCCGGCAATCACCGCGGTGAGCAGTACAAGTGAGGAGGCGATACCATCGGCGCGCAGTCCGATGCCGAGCGGCTCCGACCATCCGCCCAGCGCGTAGTTCACCACGCCATTGGCCCGTGTGTGCCACCAGAGCATCGCACTCGCCACGTTCCAGATGCCAAGGCCACTGAGCACCAGCAGCGTCTGCCGCGGTGCGGGACGCATCGCCGTGAGCACGGCCCAACAGAGCGGAATCACGAGGGCCAGCGCGATCAGCGGCGAGGCCGCCACAGTGCTGCCCGATTGCATCAGGGCCAGCAGCGTCGCGGCAGGCGCGACGCTCACGCGCGCTCATCCTCTGGCAGCACCACGTGTCCGGTGGCCTCGTACCATCGCCGGAACACCACGAGTGCCAACGCCGTGGACGCCACCGCCACCACGATGCCCGTGAGCACCAGGGCTTGCGGGACGGGGTCAGGGCCGCGTGTGTGTTGCGCGAGACCTACCAGAATCAGAAAACTGCCGGTGCCCATCACATTGAACGCGAGCAGGCGACGCAGCACATGCGTGTGCGCCGCGAACGCGGTGAACGCGATCGCCACAAGCAGCGCGCCCACGAGCGCGTAGAAGAGTGGCGCGCTTTGCAGCAGCGTGGTCACGGACGGGGTGTGCCGGAGGGACGCGTAGAAGTCTGCTCGCTCGGGGCACTCGCGAACAAACCAATGAGACTCACCGCAATCGACACGGTGAGCACTGCTTCAATCGCGAGAATGAGCACGCCCGAGAGGTCAACCGGCCACGCCAGCAATGGTCGGTCGAGCAACAACATGCCGGCACCGAGCACGAGAAAGACCGTGAAGCCGGCCAGCAGCGTACTGCGCTGCCAGCGGCTCAACGCGTCGGCGCCAGGGGCCACGCCGGAGACGCGCCGAATCACCCCCAGCGCCGCGATGACCGCACCGGCCTGAAAGGCGCCGCCCGGTTTGCTGGAGCCTGCCCACAGCAGATACCCCGCGAGCAGCAGCAGCATCGGGTGCAGCGCGCGCACCAGCGAGGCCAGCACCGGCGTATCAATGGCTTTGGCGACGTCGTGGGTCGTCGCCGCACTCGGCGTCGTCTCGGCAACCGGAGCACGCAACGCCAGCGCGACGATCGCCGCCGCGAGCAGCACCGCGATTTCGAGCAGCGTATCGTAGCTGCGGAAGTTGAGCAGCACGGCGGTGATTTCGTGCGAGACGCCGCTGGAGTCGAGTGCGTCGTCCACCTGCATCGCGAGATCGATCGCCGGCACACTGCGTCCGCGAATGGCGAACACCAGCGCCGCAGCGAGACCTGCACCCAACACCAGCGACACCGCCAGCCGACCGCGGCTGATCGCCACATACGTCGTATCGCGCGGAGCGCCCGTCATGCCTCGGGCCCCGCGGCGTTCGCCCGAACGCGCCGCAAATGCCCCACGGCATCGAGCAGGAGGGCGCCGGTGAGCCCGGCACCGATCGCCGCTTCGGCCAGCGCGACATCGGGCGCCTCGAGTCGCACCCACGCGAGTGCGACCAGCAACCCGAACACCACAAACAGCACTACGGCGCGAAAGAGCGACCGCGACCACAGGGCGCCGAGCGCTGCCAGCAGCAGACCGAGCCCCAGCATGAGGTCGAAGAACAACGTCATGCGCTGCGCACCGTGGTGTCGGGCTTTACACCGCGCGCCCGCGCCCGGCGCGCCACCAGATGTCCACTCGTGGCACTCGCCGCCAGCACCAGGGCCCACACCAACAGCAGCTTCAGTGCGCCCGCGATCGACCCTGCCGAGGGCATCAGGGCGAGCACCACGAGGCCGAGCCCGAGGTTGTCGGCCTTGGTGAGGGCGTGCACCCGCGTGTACACATCGGGGAATCGCAGCACGCCGATGGTGCCCACGGAAAAGAAGAGCACGCCGGCCAGGAGCACGGCCGCCTGCATCCACTCAGACCAGCTCATGTCCGTCCTCGTCCGCCGCCGACTCGGTGGCGGGAGACTCACCCACGCGTCCCACGAACGTGGCGACGGTCACGATGGCCAGCGCGGCCAGCACGAGTGCGATGTCGCGCAGCGAGGGGGCGTTGTTGCGCGCGGCCAATACCAGCAGAATCGCCACGCCCGTGGTGCCGAACAGCTGGCCCGCGAGCATGCGGTCTTCAGCGCGCGGCCCGCGCCACACGCGAATCAACCCGACGAGCAGCGTGAGCAGCAGCGCCGTGGCCGAGATCTCGAGTACGCGAAGAAAGTCGGGACTCATACGGTCGCGTGCACGGTCGGTACCGCCACGAACAGCCGTGCAATGCGCGCTTCCGTTCGCCGCACATCAGCCAGTATGTCGGTGCGTGCATCGAGCACGTGCAACTCGATCTCGTCGTTGTCGAGTGAGACGCCGAGGCTGCCGGGCATGAGGCTCAGCACGGCCACGAGCAACACGCGCGGCAGGCCAGCTGGGAGCGTGGTGTGCACCGACTGCAGGCGCGGCGCGATTGGCAGGCTCGGCGACAGCGTGCGTCGCGCCACGTCAACGCCGGCCACCAGCGACCGGATCATGAAGTACAGTGCAAACCCCGGGATCGCCTGATAACGCACGACGAACGAGACATCATCGCTGGCGTACTGCCGAGCGACCCACACGGCCAACGCCACCGTCGGGAAGCCAATGGCCCACGACGATGCATCCCCCTCGGCGAGGATCCACCAACTGCATGTCAGGATCAGAGTTAGCTGCAGCGTGCGACGCATGGCGGCTCCGTTGAGGCGGACGCGACTCCCAGGCATGCAAGGTAGCCCCTCACACGCCGCCGCCGAACCATCCACCGTAACAGAACGAACCGGACGGGGAGCAAGATCCCCGTCCGGTGATGTCAATCACCAAGCGCGCGGTTCAGCGGGCTGCTGCGACGCGCTCCACCTGTTCCATCACGCGCAGCAGGTTGCCGCTCCAGATCTTCTCGATCTGGGCTTCCGTGTAGCCGCGACGCACCATTTCCAGCGTCACGTTGAACGTCTCGGTAGCGCTGCGCCATCCTTCGACACCACCACCGCCGTCGAAGTCGCTGCTGATGCCCGCGTGATCGATGCCGATGCGCTTGACCACGTAGTCGATGTGATCCACGAAGTCGGACACGGTGGCCGCGGGATCGGCCGGATAGCGACGCGCGGTGATGTCTTCCTGCTTGGCGAGGTAGTCGTTGCGACGCGCTTCGGGGAGCGCCTGAATCGCCGCGCTCACTTCACGATTGTTCGTGGCCGTGATGCCGAACTCGCGGCGCAGCGCCTGAATCGCCGCCTCGCGCTGCGCGTTCTTGACCGCGTCACACTTCACGTAGCTGTTGAACGCCACCAGCTGCACCACGCCGCCGTTGGCCTTGAGGCCGTCGAGCTGCTCGTCGTCGAGGTTGCGGCTGTGATTGCAGATGGCCCGCACGCCGGAGTGCGACGCGATGATCGGCGCCTTGGTGAGCTGCAGTGTCTGCATCATGCTCGCCTTGGACGGATGCGAGATGTCGATCATGATGCCGATACGATTCATCTCGGCAATCACCTCGCGGCCCAATGGGCTCAGCCCATTGTGCAGCCACACATTGTCACGCTCACCGGTGTTGGAGTCGGAGAGCTGGCTGTGCCCGTTGTGCGCGAGCGACATGTAGCGGCCACCGAGATCGTAGAAGCGCTGTACGTTGCTGATGTCGGAGCCGATCGGAAAGCCGTTCTCGATGCCAATGAAAATCACCTTGCGGCCACTGGCGTAAATCGCGCGGGCTTCGGCGGCCGTGCGCGCGAGCCCGACTCGCGTGGGCGCGAGTGATGTCGTGAGGCGGTTCACCGCCTCGAACTTTTCGAGCGCCGATGCCTTGGCGGCGGCGAAGCCGGCGGGGGTGAGGTCGGGTGACTGACCCACGTACACGATCAGGAATGCGGCGTCGAGTCCACCCTCTTCCATCTTCGCGATATCCACCTGCGTGCGCGGGAGCTTCTGCGCGTAGTTGGGACCGCTGGCGGCGAAGTTGGCCGGGCTGATGTCCACATGCGTGTCGAGCGTCATCACGCGCTCGTGAATGGCGCGCGCGCGCGCGACCATGGCGGGGTCGTCGTTGGCGCGCGGCTGGGCGAGCAGCGCGGCGGGGAGCGCAAGCGTCTGCAACGCGAGCGCAGCAGCAGGGAAAATGCGTGACATGGCGAGATGGGCGAGAGACAGGATCAGCCGAACAGCCGCTCCCACAGTTTACGGCTATCGGGGCTTGCCCGCTGCCTCGGTCAGTTTGGCGAGCCGTTCCAGCACTGCGGTGCGTTCGGCGTCGCTCGTCATGGCGGCGGCCCGTTCCGCGATCCGGGTGCGTTCATCCGCGGCTTCGTCAGGCCGGCCGGCAGCCTCGAGGGTCTCCGCCAGATCAAGCCTGGCACGCAGTGTCCAATCGTGCGATTCGCCCAGCGCCTGGCGATAGATCGCCACCTGTCGCGTGCGAGGGGGAAGGGCCTCGGCGACGCGTCCGATGTTGCGCAAGTGAATGGAGAGGGCACCTTCCACCGATCCCACACGCCAGTGGTCCGGGGGAAAGTGCGCGCGATGTGTGGCGAGCTCCTCTTCGAGAACGACCAGCGCCTCCTCCGCCTTCCCGCGCTGCGCCAAGATGCTCGCGTAGTTGTTGGCCACCACATTCCGATTCCGGTCGGTGGGCGACAGCACGCGACGCCCGAGGACGACCGCCTCCCGATACGTGGCCTCGGCCTCTTCGAGTCGACTCTGGCTGCGCAGCAACGAGGCGTGATTGTTGAGCAGCTGCCCGCGCGTGGTGTCATTCGTGCTCGTACTCAGCGCGACACGCAGCAGGGAGTCCGCGTCGGCGAAGCGCCCCTGCCGACGATACACCGCCGCGAGCTGTGCCTGCAGGTTCACGAGGCCCTCGCCGTCCTGCCTGGTGAGCGCACCGCGCAGGGCGACGGCCTCGCGCAGCACGAGCTCGGCGCTGTCAGCGCGTTCGGCAAACACCAGCGCATTCGCGAGCTGGAACAGCGTGTTGGCACGCGCGGAGTCGGGGGCCGCGTTCTCGTGTTGCAATCGCGCCGCCGCCGCGTAGCGGACCGCGCCATCGGCAAATCCGCGCTCGGCGACGTGCAAGGCACCCTGCCGCTGCAGCGCCGCCACGACGCGCGGATCGCCGCGGCCGTACGCCCGCTCGAGTGCCTCAAGCTCGGCGTCAAAGAGCGCCGGGTAGCCGCTCAGCCCCAGACGACTCGACGCCGTGCCGATGGCCCCCAAGAGCGGCGCCAGCACCTCGGGCTGCTCCGCCAGTTCCGTGCGCACACGCTCGGCGCCTCGTTCGAGCAGCGTGCGCGCGGTCACGGTATCTCCGCGCACCTGGGCCCCGTCCCCGGGTGTGCGAAACAGGTCCACCAGAAACGTGGTGGTCTGCTGCGCTTGCGATGCATTCACATCGGCCCGCCGCTGCGCCGCGCGCGCCACGTCGCGCTCACGCTCAGCCGTGGTGCGTTGTACGTCGGCCTCGAGCTGCAGCGCCCCCGCGACCTGGCGCGCGCTATCGGCCTGCAGCCGCTGGCGCGTGGCGTCAACCAGCGCCGCGTCGGCCCGGGCACGCTCCGCCTCGGCCACACGCGCCTGCTGCTGCGCACGATTGCGCTCCGCCTCGAGCTGCGCGGAGTGGCTTCGCAGACTGAGCGTGTACGCGAGGCCAGCGCTCAGCGCCACGCCCGCCAGCAGCAACGCACCGCGATGTCGCCACGCCGCACGGCGTACGCGGTACCACCGTGCGCCAACACGCGCCTCCACGGGAAGCCCGCGACCGAAGCGCTCCAGATCGCTGCGCAGCGCCGCCACCGAGGGATAGCGGTCACTCGCATCGGCTCGCATGGCCTTGAGCACGATCGCATCCAGATCGCCGCGCAGCGCCGGACGATTCGCGGCCGCACTCGGCGCACGGGCGGCATCCACGAGCAACGCGCGATGCATGGCCTCGAGCGTGGGCTCCACATGCGCCATCGGATGTACGCCGGCCAGCAGTTCGTACAGCAGCACGCCGAGCTGGTACACGTCGGTTGCCGTGGTCACCGGCTCGTGACGCAACTGCTCTGGACTTGCATAGCGTGGCGTGGCGTAGATGTGCCCGGTGCGCGTGACGGGCGAGCGGCCGTCCGGCTCCGGCTCGTCGAGCAGCTTCGCAATACCGAAGTCGAGCAGCTTCGGAGACCCGGCGTCGTCCACCAGAATGTTCGACGGCTTGAGGTCCCGGTGCACCACGAGGCGCTGATGCGCGTACTCCACCGCCGAACACACCTGCGCAAAGAGCGCGAGTCGCGCCGAGCTGCTCAGCGCGCGCACATCGCACCACTCGGTGATCGCGGCGCCATCGACGTACTCCATGGCCAGAAACGGACGCCCGTCGGCCGTGGCGCCGCCGTCGAGCAGGCGCGCGATGTGCGGATGCTCGAAGGACGCGAGGATCTGCCGTTCGCGATGAAAGCGCGCCAGCACGTCGTCGGTATCCACACCGCGCCGCAGCACCTTGATCGCCACCCGCTGCTCGAACGCCCCGTCGTCTCGCGCGCCGAGATAGACCGTGCCCATGCCGCCACGTCCGAGCTCGCGCTCGATGCGAAAGCGTGGAACCAGTGGGGCATCTGGTGGCGCGTCGTCCCAATCACGCGTGGCCTCGCGCAGCAGGGCGTCGCGCACCAGCGCACTGCGCGGCTCGTCCAGCGGCGATGGTGTATCCTGGGCGCTCAGCAGACGCCGCAGCTGCGCCAGCAGCGCGGCATCGCCCGCGCACTCGGAAACGACAAAGGCATCACGCGCGTCCGTCGGCAGATCGAGCGCCGCACTGAGGATGCGATCGATCGTGGCCCATCGCGCCGGGTCGGTGAGTGGCGCGTTCACCGATCGCCACTCATGATGCTCCTCGTCCGTGCGGAGCGCGGGTCATCAGTCCGCAAGATCAGGCGTGTCGGCGAGCAGTTCGTGCAGATACGCGCGCGCTCGCATCCAGTCGCGCTCCACGGTACGCAGCGACGTGCCGAGCGCTTCAGCCGTCTCGGGCGCACTGAGCCCGCCGAAGAATCGGCACTCCACCACCTGCACGAGCCGTGGATCGAGCACAGCGAGCTGATCGAGTGCATCGTTGACCGCCAGAAACTCGGGGAGACGAGGTTCGATGGCGTGGCGGTCCGGATCGAGGGTAATCGAGGTGCGCCCGCCGCCACGCTTGTCGGCGCTGCGACGTCGCGCATAATCCACCAGCACGTGTCGCATCACCTTGGAGGCCAAGGCGAAGAACTGGGCGCGATCCCGCCACTGCCCGTCGTCGAGTGGCTTGAGGCGCAGGTAGGCCTCATGCACGAGCGCGGTGGTATCGAGCGTGTGGCCGGCCTGCTCGTCGCGCAGGCGCCGCCGCGCGAGTTCGCGCAGCTCCTCGTACACTTTTGGCAGCAGCTCATCGAGCGAAGGCATGGCCGAAGATCGCACGAGGCGAGGAGCGGGGGCAACCACGCCTGCACCACCCCACGCGCATATTCCCTGCAATCGCGTTTTCCACCGTCCAGATTCCTGTCCATGCTTTCGCTGCCGTCGCGTTCTGCTCCGCTCTTCGTGCTGGGGCTCACTCTCGCCGCTGCCGCCTGCGCCGGTCGCTCGTCCACGCCCCGCACACCGACGTCCACCACCGCCGAGGCCACCGCCGCGCTGGCCTGCTGCGGCGACAGTGCGATGGGCGTGGGGCTGCGCATTGCCACCGACTATCGAGAACCCGCGATCACCACTCGGCGCTTCACGCACGAGCAGTATTGGAACGCCGTCCTGCCGGTGGTGACGTACGCCGGGTTCCGCGTGGAGGAGGTGGGCCGCTCGCTGCACGGCCGGCCGCTGCGCACGATCACGATCGGGACGGGGCGCGATACGGTGCTGCTGTGGTCGCAGATGCACGGCGACGAGTCCACGGCCACGATGGCGCTCGCCGATCTGTTTCGCTGGTTTGCGAACACGCGCGCGGAGGATCGGGACGATGCGCTACGCGAGCGCATTCTTGGTGGCCTGACATTGGTGTTCCTGCCGATGCTCAACCCCGACGGCGCCGAGCGCTTTCAGCGGGAGAACGCGATTGGTGTGGACGTGAATCGCGACGCGCGCAATCTCGCCACGCCCGAAGCACGCGCGCTGAAGGCGGTGCGCGATCGGCTCTCGCCGCGCTTCGGCTTCAACCTGCACGACCAGAACGCGCGCACGCGCGTTGGACGCGAAGGCGAACAGGCGGCGATCGCGCTGTTGGCTCCTGCGCACGATGAATCTCGCGGCTACAACGCCGTGCGTGAACGCGCGCGACTCGTGGCGGCCACGCTGGCGCTCTCCTTCGGCACCGAGCTGCCCACGCGGGTGGCCAAGTACGACGATGGCTTCAACGCGCGCGCGTTCGGCGACCTCATGCAGGCCTGGGGCACGAGTACCGTGCTCATCGAAAGTGGCGCCCTGCCCAGTGATCCCGAAAAGCAGCGACTGCGTGCACTGCATGTCGGTGCGCTGTTGTCGGTGTTCGACGCGCTGGCCACGGGCGCGTACGCCAACGCCGATCCGGCGTGGTATGACTCGCTGCCCTTCAACGCCTCCGGCGCGAGCGACCTGCTCATCACGGGCGGCCAACTGGTGATGCCGGGCATGGCGCCCATGCGCGTGGACGTGGCGGTGAACTATGACGACGCTGTGGCGCGCACCGGTGGTCGGGTGCGCGAGGTGGGGGATCTGGCCGGGGTCATCGCCATCGACACGATCGATGTGGGTGGCCTGTTCCTGCATCCGGCCCCGTCCGTGCTCACCACGGCCCCGGGGACGGGGGCGATGCTGCGGCTCGGCGCGCCGGCCCAGTTCGAGGTGCGACGTGGGGCGGAGGCGAGCAGCGAGCGCGTGCGGGTGATCGGGACGCCCTGACTGTCCGGAATCGCGTCGCGGCGACGCCGTGCACGCTCTGATCGCGCGGCTCAGGCCGGTAAGGTGCCCGTGGAGTCGTCGCTCAGCAGCTGCAGCGAATCACTGATGGTGGGGACTCGCGGCAGTCGCGCTCGGCCGCCGCGCAGTCGATCGTAGTTGAGGCGCAGCAGGGCGAGCACGGCCGGCACATCGAGCGCACTGCGAATGGGGTGGCTTACCCAGCCGCTGGCCGGCAGCGCGTGATGCGGTTGGGCACGGCCCGCGGCGATCAGATCACGCCGAATGCGCACAGGAAACGGCAGATCGGCCATGGCGTCACCATGCAGATGGCCGATCTCGCGGTGCTGCACGCGAAAGGTGAAGCCGCCGAAGCGGTGTGGCGCGACCGTCACGCCCTCCCACTGGGCGACCACGTCGCGGATGCGACAAGCGAACGGGTGTGTCGTCATCGGAACCTCCGTTGTCGCCGTGCTCGTCCGCCCGCCATCTGCGGGTCGGCATGCACCGCGCACCGTGTCGCATCGTCGCGACTCCCCGATCATGCACCCGGAACGCGACGCGCGCCAGAGAGCCGAAGCTCGCTGGCGCGCGTCTCCCTCATGCGGACGACACCGGATTACACCGGGAAGAGCATCTCGCGGTAGCGCGGGAGCGGCCAGTACGCATCACCCACCGTGAGTTCGAGCGCGTCCGACGCGGCGCGCACCGCATCCATCGTTTCGCGGCCCACGGTGGAGATCAGCTCGCCCTGCGCGACGATGTCGTCGTGCAGCGCATCGGCTTTCACGAGCACCTTGCCGAGATCGGTGCGCGCCTTCTGCAGCGCGGTGACCTGGTTGCTCACCGTGTTGGCCGCGTTGATGAGCGGCTGCACGTTGATGCCCGACGTGCTGGCGTGGCCCGCGTTCGACGCGAGCGCGCCAAGGTACGTGTAGCAGGCCGGCAGCACCTGCGTGTCGATCATCTGCTGCAGCGTATGCATCTCGATGAGCAGGTCCTTGTTGTAACGCTCGAGACGAATGTGGTAGCGGCTCTCGAGCTCCGGCGCGGTGAGCACGCCCGTGCTCGCGAACAGCGCGCGCGACGACTCGCTGATCATCTCACCCAGTGCCTCGGGGCTGCGACGCAGATTGGGCAGGCCACGCTTCTTGGCTTCCACCACCCACTCCTCGGAGTAGTTGTTGCCCTCGAAGCGAATGGCTTCGGTGCTGCGGAACGCTTCCTGCACCACGGCCAGCACGGCATCGCCGGTGCTCTTGCCGCTTGCAATCGCCGCCCGCAGTGACACGGTGAGCTCTTCGATCGCATCGGCGACCGCCGTCTGCAGCAGCATCACCGGGAAGGCGATGCTCTGCGAGCCGCCCACCGCGCGGAACTCGAACTTCGCGCCCGTGAACGCAAACGGAGACGTACGATTGCGATCGGTGTTGTCCTGCACGACTTCGGGCAGCTTGGCAACGCCCAGCTTGAGCATCGCCTGTTCCGCGCCGCTCTTGGACGTCTTGCCGGCGGCAATGTCCTCGACGACGCTGGTGAGCATGCTGCCAAGGAACACGGAGATGATCGCGGGCGGCGCTTCGTTGGCGCCGAGTCGGTGCTCGTTGCCGCTCGTGGCGATGCCGGCGCGCAGCAGGGCACCGTGCTTGTGCACGCCCTTGAGCACGGCCGCAAGGAACACGAGGAAGCGCAGGTTCTGATGCGGCGTCTTGCCGGGCTTGAGCAGGTTCGTGCCGTCGAGATCGTTCTCCGACGTGATCGCGAGCGACCAGTTGCAGTGCTTGCCCGAGCCGTTGATGCCGGCGAACGGCTTCTCGTGCGTGATCGCCTGCAGGCCATGGCGCATGGCGACCTTGCGGAGCACTTCCATGACCAGCTGGTTGTGATCGACGGCCACATCGGTCTCTTCGAAGAGCGGCGCCATTTCGAACTGGCACGGCGCGACTTCGTTGTGACGCGTCATGATCGGTACGCCGAGCTTGTAGAGCTCGGTTTCGACTTCACTGATGCACGCCTGCACACGCTCGGGGATGCCACCGAAGTAGTGGTCCTCGAGCTGCTGGCCGCGCGGCGGCTCGGCGCCAATGAGCGTACGACGCGCCATGACCAGATCGGGGCGCAGCGCGAAGTGGCTGCGGTCGATCATGAAGAACTCCTGCTCCGGTCCGAGCGTGGTGATCACGCGCTGCACGCCGGTATCGCCGAGCAGCTCGAGCAGCGCCATCGCCTTGGTGGAGATGGTGTCGGAGCTGCGCAGCAGCGGGGTCATTTCGTCGAGCGCTTCGCCGTTGTAGCCGATGAACACCGACGGGATGCACAGCGTGCTGGTGCCGCCTTCTTCATCGATGAAGACGGGGCTGGCCGGATTCCACGCCGTGTAGCCACGCGCTTCCCAGGTGGCGCGCAGGCCGCCCGAGGGGAAGCTGGAGGCGTCGGGCTCGGACTGAATGAGCTGCTCGCCCGAAAACTGCTCGATGGGGAGCGCGTTTTCGTCGAAGCCGAGGAAGGCGTCGTGCTTTTCGGCGGTGAGCCCGGTCTGCGGCTGGAACCAGTGCGTGAAGTGCGTGACGCCGCGCGAGATGGCCCACTCCTTCATGGCCTGCGCTACGATCGGCGCGATCTCGCCGTCGAGCTTGCGACCCAGCCGAACCGAGGCGGCGAGCGACTCGTACACATCCGTCGGCAGCTTGGTGCGCATCTGGCGCAGGCCGAAGGTGTTGTCGCCGTAGAAGGCGGAGGTGGGGAGGACGACGCCGTTGGCGTCGGTGGGACGGGGCACAACACGCGCCGTGCGCTGCGCGATTTCGCGCAACACCGAGAAGCGCGGATTGATGTTGTCGATGGGCATGACGAAAGGAAGCGGCGTGAGAAGAGCGAGCAGCGGGAGATCAGGGCGTTGCGCTCATGTCGCGCATTTTCTGCCTGATCCGCAGAAATCTAGTCACGTTTGGCGTCGATTCAATCGTTCAGACTGTTCTTCGGTGAGGTGCGAGTGCAAAAGCGACATGAAATGCGCGTCGCTGACCATTTGCAGCGAACGCATGCGAACATAACCCGAACAAACGTCACGGCTGCGGCGGGCCCGCCAGCAGCGCGTCGGTCAGGCGCTCCACGGTGCGGTCGGTCCCGCCGAGCAGCACGCCGATCGCATTGGCAGACCGCAGCAGTGTCGCGCGGTCGGGCCACGTCACCGTGGTGTCACCGCGCGGGGCGGCCCGCAGCGAATCCATGCCCGTCATGGCGGCGCGCGCCGCCGCGGAATCGGCAAAGAGCACCACCCGGAGCTGCTGTCGCCCCAGCCGCCATACGAGCGCGTCGCCGGTGAGCCCCGGGATGGCGCCGGTGGAATCAGGCTCGGCGACCGGCCGAAACCCGGACTGCGACAAGCGGCGCTCCACGCTGCACGCATGCCAGCGGCCATCGCGCGGGCAGCTGGCGAGCATGGCCAGCACGCTGTCCACTCGCGCCTGTTCCGCGGAATCGAGCACCGCCTCGACGGCCGGCGTGTCGATCGTGGCTCGCGTGACCTCTGGCGCGGGGACATCCTTCCCGGCATCGCCCGCGCACGCGGTGAACACGGTGAGCGGCGCGAGCACGAGAACCAGACGGCGGCGGAACACGCGGAGTGACATGAGAGAGATGATGCAGGGGACAGAATGATGACGGACGCGTGGTTGGCCTTCGGCCGAGCCGCGCTGCTGGCGGGTGTGCTGCTGCTGGCGGGGTCGGCGGTGAGCAGCTGGCTGGCGCCGACCCGTGCGATTCGACCCGCGATGCGGGTGGCGGGTGCGCTGCTGCTGTTCGGTCTCGGGCTGCAGCTGATGGGGCAACTGCGCGCCTTTGACGCGTTCCTGCCCGACGCTGACCCGCTCGCCGACACCTTGGCCATGATCGCGCGCACTGGCTGGGGGCGCAACCGGCTCGCGGTGGGCGCGGTGGCGACGCTCACGCTGCTGGCCGGCCTGCTCCTGCGCGAACGCTCGGCATCGGACTGGAGCGCGCGGGTGCTCGCGCTCGTCGCCGTGGGTCTGCTGCCCCGGCTCGGCCACGCGGCGGCGGTGGAGGAGGGGGTGGTGCGCGCGTACCTGATCGCACTCGTGCACGCGTCGGCGGCCTCGGTGTGGCTGGGCACGCTGGCGCTGCTCGCGCGAGGATGGTGGACCGGTGTGCAGTCGCTGCGTGCGGCGGTGAGCCCCTACGGTCGGCTGGCGCTGATGGCGGCGCCACTCACGCTCGTGAGTGGCGTGGTGACGGCCTGGCCGCGCTTTGGCAGCGTGTTCACGGTGCTCGACTCCGGGTACGGACAGCTGCTCGCCGTGAAGGTGGTCGTGGTGGCGGTCATTCTCGGCCTGGGAGCGCAGCACCATCGACGACTCGTGCGCGGAGGCGACGAGCCGTCACGTGGCACGCTGTTGACCGAGGTGGCCCTGGCAGTGGTCGTGCTTGCACTCACGGGTTGGCTGGCGGAGTCGGCGCCGCCGGAGTGACGCGCTGCGGGTTGCGCGCGCACGTTGCTACCGCGACGCCAATCGCTCCCGCTCGCGCCCGGCCGCCGCTTCGTTCGCCAGCGGTCCCTCGTACAAGTCCAGCAGACGACGCGTGACATACATGCGCCCCTCGCGCCCTTCCACGCCGGGCACCGATTCCCACAGCCGGCGCGCGCGCCGATATGACTGCGCGGCCTCCTCCGGCACGCCACGCTTGAGGTACAGGTCGCCGAGGCGCTGCGCAATCTCGGCGCCGGTGTGCCCCTCGTACGCGTACTGCTCCACGCGCAGGCGCTCGATCGCCGCATCGATCTGTCCGCGCACCACGAGCGCGTCCACCGCTGAAAATCCGAAGTGCGCGCGCGTGTCGTGGCCGCCAACCTGTGATCCGGTCAGGCGCGCGAGTGCGCCGCCTGCAACGGACGAGAGCGCGCGCTGCAGCGCATAGATGAACGTGCCGAGCACGGGGATGAGCACGGGCACCGCGAGCCACAACGGCCAGCCGGCCCACAGCGCGGCCGGAATGCCGATGCCGAGGGCGATGACGCCGTAGGCGAGGATGTACCCGACGGCGAGATCGCGTTCCGACGTGCGCCAGCTGGAGGTCACGACGCTACCCTCACACGCGCAGCACGCCGCGAAATCCGCGCACGCCGTAGTACGACTGCGCCCCGTTGTGATACGTGAACACGGTGTCGTAGCGCCGATCGCAGAAGAGCGCGCCGCCGAGCGCACGAATCGGTGCTGGTGTGAGAATCCAGCTCGAGGTTTTCAGGTCGAACGCGCCGAAAGTCTGCAACGCACGATACTGCGCTTCGGTGAGCAGCGTGATGCCGATCTCCTCGGCCATCTCGATGGCGCTGTGTTCGGGTCGGTGTTCCTTGCGTGATTCGAGTCCCGCGCGATCGTAGCAGATGCTGCGTCGACCCGCGGGGCTTTCGATCGAACAATCCACGAACGTGAGCGTCTCGATGTCGGCCTCGAGCGACACGACATCCGGTTCACCACCCGTGCGCTCCATCTCGAAGAGCGATCGCAACGCGTCTTCGTGATCGCGCAGCCGCGCTTCCACGTCAGACCACTGCAGCGCTGCATGACGAGGCATGTGCTTGGCGAAGCGCACCTCGAGTGTGGTGAGCAGCGCGTGACGATCGGTGGCGTTCATGGCGGCGTGGGCAGAGCGGAAATGGGCGTGCTCACACGCCAGTGCGCTCAGGCGGTGAGGCGCTCCCAGGCATGCACGGCAAGATATCCGTTCACGACGAACAGCACGAGCGCGGGCAACGTGAGCAGCACCCCGTCACGCATCCGAAGGCGCACACCGACGCCGAGTGCCATCAGCAACGCGAGGCCGGCGGCAGAGGCCGCCAAAAGCGGCAGGTGGTACCACAGCCCGATGAGCAATCCGGCCCCACCAAGCACTTCGAGGGCCCCCACGAGCACCCGAAATCGTGCCAGCCCGAAGCGTGTGAACTCTCGTACCATGCTCTGTGACGCGAGACAGCTGATGCCGTACACCACGAACGCCACACCCGAGAGCACGGTCAGCGATGTAAAGAGCGTCACTCAACCAACGTGGTTGCGAGCGGCGACTGCCACGCCAAGCGACAGCACGAGCAGGACGAAGGAAGCGATGTACTTCGTCAGGGGGTGTCGTACGCGGAGGTGAAAGTACTGCGCGCACAACATGAAGCCCGCCATCACGACGGCCGCGGGGAACACGAGTCCCGGATACCACAGTCCCGCCAGCAACAGCGCGGCCGCACTCATCTTCGCCGCGCCCACGGCGTTACGCACAATGTCGGAGAGGCCGTACTCGCGGAACTCGGCTTCGACATTCGGCAGGCGGACGACCCAGACGAAGAACACGGAGACAGCAATCACGACTTGTGCCGCGGCGACGAGCGATTCCATTCGATGCTCCTGTGGAAGCGCGGTGCCGCGCGTGATTGGCGCATCTCGCCGAGGAACGGGCGCGCATGCGACAAAGCGGGGAGTGCTCCGATTGGTGCCCAGTACCCGGCCGCCGATGGCGGGATGACCGCGCGTTCGCCGCCTGCACAGGTACGCCATTCGGTCAACGTCGACCATGTGCGGCAGCCGTGCCACCGACCGCTCTACCGAGGACGTTGATCATGCTCATGCCCCATTCCACGCCACCTCTCACGGGCGCGCATCGGCGAGCGCGTGCCCTTGGTGTTCTGTGCGTGCTGTCGCTCGCGGTGGCCTGCGGCGGCAGTGGTGACGCCACGTCACCCGGCAACGGCACGCCCGGCAACGGCACGCCGGGCAACGGCACGCCGGTCGCCGCCACCGTGACCGTGACGCCGTCGGACGTGCTGCTGCAGCCGGGACAGAGCGCGTCGCTGACGGCGACGGCCACCAGCAGCAGTGGTGCGCCGGTGTCGGTCACGTTTGCGTGGAGCAGCGGCAATGTGACGGTGGCGTCGGTGTCTTCGACCGGGGTGGTGACGGCGATCGCAAGCGGGTCCACGGTCATTGAAGCGCGCGCAGGCGCAGTTGTGGGACGCAGCACACTCGTGGTTGCCGATACCGCGCCGGTGACGTTGGTGATGACGCCGAGCGATACCGTGACGCTCGGTGTGGGGCAGACGCAGGCGCTGGTGGCGACCGCGCGTTCGGCGAGTGGAGCGGTGGTGGGTGCGCCGATCACGTGGGAGTCCGAGACGCCGGCAATCGCGTCCGTGTCCGCGAGCGGCGTGGTGTCGGCTGTCGCCGCAGGAATGACGGTGGTGCGCGCGCGCACGGGCACGCTCAGCGCCTCGCTACCGGTGATGGTCACGCCGCCCGCGCCCAGTGCGCCCACGAATCTTGCGTCGGCGGTGTCGCGTGGCGAAGTGGACCTGACATGGAGCGATAACAGCAGTGGTAGCGCCGCCTTCGAGGTGCAGCGTCGCGCGCTTCCGGAGACACAGTTCACGGTGACAGCTGTCACCGCAGCGGGTATCGCGCGGTTCGTGGACACGCTCGATCTCGCCGCTGATACGCTGGTGTATCGGGTGCGTGCCGTGGTGATGGGTGCCGCGTCGCCGTTCGTGTTCGACACGGTGGTGGCGCCGATTCCCCCGTTGCACGTCACGGTGGACGAGGTGGTCGATCTGGTGAACACGCGTCTACCGTCCCCGGCACTGCCGGCCGACGGTCGCGATCTGGGTGCGGAGCTGGCCGCGATCGTACCGTCACTGCTCGAGCATCCCGATGTGCTCACCGTCCTGTTGCATACGGAGACCGCGACGGCACAGGTGATTCTGCAGGATGGTCTGTCGATCAACATCATTCACAACAAGGTGCCGACCGCCGCCGAGATCGCGCAGGGGACGGCAATGCGGATGGCGCAGGCGGGGGCACCTCGTGAGGCCTGGTCGATGAGACAACGCCCTGGTGGCGTGGCCGCGCCGTTTGTACCGGGTAGCAAGACGGCGGGCATGATCTCCATTGGAGGAGGCGCCGAGGTGTTGCCGGAGATCGGGCGCATTCTCAGGGACGGCGGCTACACGGTGCAGGCGCTCGATGGGTCGATCGAAGGCATGCGGAACTGGAAGGGACTCGGTGCGCTGTACTTCGACACGCATGGCACCGCGTGGCAGACGGTACATGGTGTGATTGTCGATCCTGCGACCGGTGGACGCAGCCTCGACTGGGGCGAGAGCAAGTACGCGCTGCAGACCTCAACGGAGATCGCGCAATCCGCGCTCGCCCGCTATCTCGACGAACTCAAGGGTGGTGATCTCACCATCTCCGTGGCGACCGTGGGAACCGGCAGCGCCGCACGCCGCGTGGCGAGCTTCTCGATCACCGAGTCGTTCGTGGCGAAGCACTGGGCGCTGGACGATGCCATCATGGTGCTGCACTCCTGTTTCGGTGGCTCCGGTCCGTTCACCGGCGGTGTCTGTCAGGGCCTCTGCGCGTTGTGGCTGGGGGGCTACTTCGATCCCACCGCCATCCGCAGTGCGATTCTGGGCGCCGGTGTCCGCGTGGTGCAGAGCTACGACAACTACGTGTGGCCGACGACGTCGCTGCCGAGCATGGCGTACTTTCTCGATCGACTGGTTGGCGCCAATGTGCGCGCGCCGATGGTGAATCCGAAGCGACGTCCCTTCGATCTTGCGCTGGTGCGGGCCAGCATGGGCACACTTGATCTGCTCTCGCATTCGCGCGGGTTCGGCAACGTGCCGCCGCGTACCACGTTTGCCACCACGGCACCGGACGCGGAGATCATCGGTGCACCGTCCATTCGCGAGATCGACGTGATCGATGACGCGGCCAGCGGGACGGGGCGCACCGAGCTGGTCGGTACGTTCGGTGGCCGTCAGGGCAGCGTGAAGATCGGCGGCAGCGCGGTGGCCGTGTCGTCGTGGACGAAGACGAAGATCACGGTGACCGGTCCGTTCAGCGGCCCGGGTGCGTCCGGCGACGTGGTGGTGGAGGCGCCGGGTGGCCTGGAAAGCAACGACGTGCCGCTCACGGAGTGGCGCGGTGGGCTCACGCTCACGCTGGCGTTCGATCAGGGGGACGCGAAAGCGGTCGGTGAGGTGGACGTAAAGTTCCGTGCCGACGTGCACGAGCGACGCAAGGACGTGGAAGAAGAGCCGGAAGCGCGGTTGGTCTCGACCTACATCTCGCCCGCGTCGTTCGGTCGCGTGACCGGCTCGGGCGTGCTGTCCACCAGTGCGACGGGTCGCGTCCTGCGCCTGACCGGCACGAGGGAGATGGAGATCATTGACAAGGCGACGGTGGACGCGGGCGGTTCGTTCGAACTGGGACTCACCGATTTCGGTGGCGTCGTCACGATCGATCCCGACGCGCGCACGATGGAGTTCTGCTTCTCCATGAACGGCGTGGTCACGGTGCGCGGCGAAGGCGGGGGTGAACCGCCCGAAGATGTCGAGCTGCCGGTGCTGTTTCTGCCCCCGGCGCTTTCGGACTTCCAGAGCGGCAGAATGCAGTGCCTGCGGTTGAACTTGAACGCGAGTTTCGGCACGACCAGCGGCCGGCGCACCGCCCGTCAGGACGGTGTGACGGCGACCCTCGAATGGACCGCGTTCGTACCGGCGAACCCGCCCACGACCGACACCAAGGGGTAGCGGTCGGGCTGGTGCGCCGCGCACTCAGTCGCTGCTGCGTACCTTGCGGCCCGGTGACATGCGGGGTGCGCCCGACGCATTGCGACTCGTGGTCGCCACCGTGCGTCCATCGAGTGAACGCACTTCGACTGGAAAGTCGATGGCGCGCCCATCGCCGAGCAGCAGCGTGAAACGCACGCTCTCTCCGATGACGAGATCACGCTGCAGCGACCGCACCATGAGGTGCAGGCCACCAGGCGCGAACATCACCGAATCGCGCGGCAACACGGGCAGTGCCGGTTGTGGTGTCATGTGCACCATGCCGTCGTGCTCCATCGTTTCGTGCAGCTCCACCGTGTCGGCCACGCCACTCGATGCGCCCACGATCTGCAGCGTATCGAGCGTCGGGTTGTACACGGTGCCGTACGCACCCGTGACCGTGCCGGCGGACCCCACGCGTACCCACGCGGCCTCGACACGCACGGCGTCGCCCAACGGATCGACGGCCGGCGTGTCTGCCGCCGATCCGCAGCCCATCAGTGGCACGCTCGCGCCGGCCACGACCGTTGCGAGCAGCAGCGACTGCGCACCCCGCGCCGCACGTCGTGACGTGTTGCGTCGCAGCCAGCGGAAGATGAACAACCCGCCCCCGATGAACAGCAGCGCGGGCACGAGAAAGGCCGCCGCACCGAACCCCTCCATGGTGGGGCTGCCCCGAATGTTCGGACCGTAGTGCGCCACGAGCGATTCGGTGATCGCGTTGATCGGTTCACCGTCGTTGAAGCGCACGGCGATCGCCTTGCGCAACGAATCCGCCTGTGGACTCGGGCAACTCGCGAGCGAGAGGCCCGGGCAGTACGGACTGAGCAGGTCGCGGTACAGCGCGCCGAGTGGCGCGGGCAACGCGACCCCAATGATGGAATCCTGCATTACATGAGGGATCTGAGTTCCTCGGCCGTCCACGGCGTGGTCCGACCGCTGTTGGCAGCGCGCACCGCAGCCACCTCGTCAGCGGTCACGGCCGGCGCGCTGTTCCCGAACGAGCTACGTACATAAGTAAGCACCGCGGCCACTTCCGCGTCATTCATGTCGCCGGTGCCGCCGTAGGGGAGCATGACGCTGTTGTACGTCGAGCCGGCGACGGTGATCTCGCCCTGCAGGCCGTGCAACACCACCTTGATGGGGATGGTGGGGTCACCGGTGACCCATTCGGACTCGGACAGCGGCGGGAAGGCACCCGCGAGCCCGGCCCCGTTGGCCTGATGACACGCTGCGCACCGACCATAGAGCGCCTGGCCGTCCAGGCCCCCGGCGACGGTGGTCGTGGGTTCGGCGGCGGGCATATCGGCCGATGGCGTCTCAGCCGATGGGGTGTCCCCACCGCCACCGCAGGCGGTCAGCAGCAGGGCGATCGCGCCAATCGTGGCGGCGGAACGGAGCAGGGGGAGCGAACGAACGGCACGCATGGGACGACTCCTTGTGGAGAACGTACACCGCAGGGGGGCGCACAACGACGCACGCCGTGCACTGGTCGGCGCAGATCGCCGACTCAGTGGCGCCCGCTCACAGCAGGCGCGTCCTGAAGCATACCACGCCAATCGGAGTGCGAACAGCACTCCCCTGGGGGGCATCCGATGGGGTTATGCCACCCGGCGAGCCTTTGGGGCGTCGGCTGACATGGGCGCCAGCATCTCCTCGGCCCAGCTCAGCGCGCCCGCGTAGATCTCGCCGATCGTGGACGGGTCAACGCCCATCTCCTTGGCGACCTCGGCGGCACTCTCGAACATGCCGAGTTCGTACGACTCGGCGAAGTCGAGTGCCGGTGCATAGGGGCCGCTGCGTTCGAGCAGCGCTTCGCGCGCGTCGTCGGTGAGGGCCACACGTGAGACGAGCTCTTCGATGGAGACGCGGAATACGGAATCGAGTAGGGAGAAGAGTCCCACGAGAAACAGCGTCCCCGCATCGCGTCCCGATCCGGCGAGCTGTTCGCACAGTCGCGCGCGCTCCACGGCCTGTCGCACGAGGTGTTCGTCCACGCCCGAGCCGCCACGGCGCGAGGCGGCGATGGCGAGCGAGAGCCAGCGCAGGAAGGCGCTGCGGCCGATGAGTCGCAGTGCGTGCCCGATCGAGGTCACGCCGCGTGCGCCCACCGACGCGGAGTTCACGATGCGCAGCAGCTGGAACGTGAGCACGGGATCGATCGCGATCGACTCCTCGAGGGTGCGATCGTGCACG
This sequence comes from Gemmatimonas sp., assembly GCA_011390935.1. Taxonomy (GTDB): domain Bacteria; phylum Gemmatimonadota; class Gemmatimonadetes; order Gemmatimonadales; family Gemmatimonadaceae; genus JAABRT01. The sequence goes on along the minus strand of JAABRL010000022.1, from coordinate 25,760 downwards.
TTGGGGTCGCGGGCCTGGCCAAGCAGGCGCAGCGCGGAGATGGTGGACGACGGGAGTTCGGCCGACGGCAGCGGCTCCGGGCGGCTGAAGTGTGCCCCTTCGAACGCGTCGAAGCCCAGCCGTTCGGCCATGGCCAGTTGACTGGTTTCGTAGACGTGATCGGCGATGAGCAGGGTGTCGGGGCGCAGGCGCGCGCGCGCGACCGTGCCGGCGAGCGCGGCGTAGTCTTCGCTGCGTACATCAATGCGCACCCAGTGCGCGAGCGGTAGCAGCGTGTCCGAGGCGTTGATGGTCTCGCCGAGCTGGTCAATGGCGATCTGGCCGCCCGCGGCGCAGAAGCGTTCGATGGCTTCGAGCACCGACGGATCGGCGCCTACGTCATTGGGAATGAGCGGGATGACGGCGAGGGGGTCCGCGAGCTGGATGATCTGCTCGAGAAACTGACCGCGCGAGACCGGCACGAAGGCCGGCCGATCACCACGAAGCGAATCGAAGGAGCCGGTGAGCAGGCTTTGCGAGAAGGCCTCCCGGCCTTCGGGGGTCTCACGGAAACGAATTTCGTAGCCGATCAGGTCGCCGTCGCGTGAAAAAACGGGCTGCCGGACCATGCAGAAGTCGGACATGCATCCAAGGGGTAGGGGTCTGCCCAAGAAGATCGGCAGGCGCCGAAGAAGACTTGAACGCGATCTGCACTGGCGCGGCGGCTGTGCGTCCTGCGACACTTCGGGGTCATCGGCGCTGAGCGCCACCCTGTTTTTCTCCCCTGGAGCGACATGAGTCTGTCCTCGTTGGAAGGGTCCCTGCACCGTGGTTGCGGCGGTCGGTATGCGCAGCATACGGAACGGGTCACGGTGCGACTGAGCGGCATGGCGGCCGAGGTGGACCGGGATTTTTTCCGGTGCGAGAAGTGCGGGCACGAGCAGCGCACGATCGAACAGCGGGACGCGGCCGAAAAGTCGGCCACCGAACAGATCCGGGCGGCGAACGGCCTGCTGAGCCCCAAGGAGATCCGGCAGCTTCGCGAGGAGCTGGGGCTCACGAGCGCGCAGCTGGCCGATGTGTGCTACGGCACGCCGCGTGGCATCGTGGCGGGGTGGGAGAAGGGGCGGTACCTGCAAAACCGCGACGCGGACGCGCTGCTGCGCAGTCTTCGCGACCCGGAGGTGTTCGAGTATCGCGTGGGGCGCGCCGGGGTGGTGCCGGCGGGTCGGGAAGCGGTTGGCGGCGAAGGGGCGGCGGTGGAGGTTGCGGGCGAGGTGGACGCCCCTTCCACCGACGACGCGACTGCGCCATCTTACAGGGATAGCACGGCGCCGTAGCCAAGTGGTAAGGCACTAGACTGCAAATCTGGCATTCGTCGGTTCGATTCCGACCGGCGCCTCTGGAAAAGCAACGCCCCCGATTCCTTGCATGGAGTCGGGGGCGTTGTGTTGGGCGGGCGTTTTTGAACGGCAACCGAGTGGGGGAAGACGGGAAGAATGGATCAAGCGGGAACAAGGGCTCCGAGTTGTGATGCCTTGTCACGCTTGATCTCTTCTTCCCGTCTTCCCCTACTCTGTTGCCGTTACCGCAACCGCGGATTCGTCTGGCGCGGTGCCTTCTGGCACGCGGGCCAAGTCATGGCGCCTGGCGGGCCGCCGGCGCCGCCGGCCTGGGCGCGGGCGGCGAGGTCGACGCGCTCGCGTGACACCTTCTCGGGCTCCTCGCTGGCGAGGTAGGCGAGCATGGCCACGATCGTGGCGTTCCCCTTGATCTCGTCGAAGACGACCTTGTCATAGGTGTCGCGGTTGGTGTGCCACGTATACTGGCCGTAGTTCCAGCTGTGGCCGCTCAGGCCGAAGGCCGGTACGCCGTGGCAGGCGAAGCTGGCGTCATCGCTGCCGCCGCCCGACGGGGAGCCGGGGCCGCCGAAGGTGACCTGCTGCTGGAACTCGGTGGGCAGCTTGCCCAGCCACGCGTTGATGTACTTGGGCGAGTTCACCATGCCGCCGCCGCCGATGCGCAGAATGCGACCGGTGCCGTTGTCCTGATTGAACACGGCCTGAATGCCCGGCAGCATGTCGGCGTGATCTTCGGTGAACGCGCGCGAGCCTACCAGCCCCTTCTCCTCGGCGGTCCAGTGCCCCACCACGATGGTGCGCGTGGGGTTGGGGTACGCCTGCTTGAGGATGCGCATCGCCTCGAGCATGAGCAGCGTGCCGGTGCCGTTGTCCGTGGCGCCCGAGCCGCCGTCCCACGAATCGAAGTGGGCCGAGAGCACCACGTACTCGTTGGGCTTCGTGGAGCCCTTGATCATGCCCACGGTGTTGAAGATGGGCTGGTCGCCGAGCAGCTCGGCATCGAGGTCGAGGCGCAGCGTGGGACTCTGGTTGTTCTCCGCGAGACGGAACACGAGGCCGTAGTCTTCGCAGGAGAGCGCGATGGCGGGGGCCTTGGTGTTGTAGCTCTCGAAGATGTCGATGGTGCCCCACGCGTCCTTGGGGCGGGAGGTGATCACGCCGGCCACGCCCGCTTCTTCGAGGCGCACGCCGAGCGACCCGGAGCCGAGGGCCAGGGAGTGGCCGGTGCCGCGCACGTTGGGGCCGGCCCACTCGCGGTTGGCGGCCGAGCGCATGGAGTCCATGCGGGCCTTCACGGCCGGCTCGGCGTTGGCGGTCCAGTTCTCCACCGGGCGGCAGGTGGGCATGGGGGCGGAGACGAGCACGAGCTTGCCGCGCGCTTCGGGGAGCCAGCGCACGAAGGCGGCGCTGTCGGCGAAGCGTGGGAGCACGACGGCCGGCGCGGTGATGGCCTGGCCGCCGGTGCCCGGGCTGTAGGCCAGCATGGTGCCCTCGAGCGAGCGCACGCGCGGCGTGACGAGGTCGATGTGCGAGTGCCCGCGCCGCCATCCGCGCCAGGTGCCCACGCGCTCATTCTTCGCTTCGATGCCCCAGCTGGCGTAGGTCTGCACGAGCCAGTCGTTGGCCGCCTTCTGGTTGGGCGTGCCGCTCATGCGGGGTCCGAGCGAGTCGAGCAGCACCTGCCCGAGCGACTGGACGCGCGAGGAGTCCATGCCGAGAGTCCAGAGGCGGCGGATGACCGGGTCGTCGGTGGGGAAGGACTGGGCAGCGAGCGGCGCGGTGGCGAGGGTGAGCGCGGAGAGCGCGAACGCGGCGGCCGCGGCGAGTGGGCGAAGTCGAGCCATGGGGGAGGGGCTGAGGAAAGGGTATGGCGTAACTTCGGCCCGGGGCGGGATGGTGGGCAAGGCGAGCGCGTGGCGGGGCCGGACGGATCGATGTAGGTTTCGTTGTACGCCAACCCGATCGATGGAGGGGCCATGGATGTGGTGACGATCTCGCCGAAGTACCAGGTGGTGATTCCGCGCGCGATTCGCGAGCGGCTCGGCCTGCGCCCAGGGCAGCAGGTGCAGGCCCTCGTGCACGGTGATCGCGTGGAGTTGATTCCGCTGCGGCCCGCGCGCGCCCTGCGCGGGTTCCTCAAGGGGATCGACACCACGGTGGTACGTGACGATGCCGATCGCGTGTGAGCGATCGCCGTGGTGAATCGCGCCCTGCCCAACGTGGTGGATTCGTCGGCGTGGCTGGCCTATTTCGCGGATGAGCCCACGGCCGGCACCTTCGCGGCGGCGATCGAGGACCTGAAGCATCTCGTGGTGCCCGCCGTGTGCCTGCTCGAGGTGTTCAAGGTGGTGGCGCGACAGCGCGGCGATGGCGCGGCGCTGCAGGCGATCGCCGTGATGCAGCAGGGGCGCGTGGTGGATCTCGACGCGCCGCTCGCCCTCTCGGCCGCCTCGCTGGGCAACACGCACGGACTGCCGCTCGCCGACAGCATGGTGTACGCGACCGCGCGTGCCGTGGGCGGTATCGTGTGGACGCAGGACGACGATTTTGATGGCCTCGATGGAGTGCGGTATGTACCGAAAACGACGACGTCAGCATGAGCCCTGATTCCGACACCCTCCGCGTTGGCATTGCGCAGATCGCGCCCGTGTGGCTCGATCGTGATGCCACGATCGACAAGGTCTGCACCTGGATCGAGGGCGCCGCGCGCGACGGGTGCGAGCTCGTGGCATTCGGTGAGGCGCTCGTGCCGGGCTATCCGTTCTGGCTCGAGCGCACCGATGGCGCGCGCTTCGAGTCGCCGCTGCAGAAGGCGCTGCACGCGCACTATCTCGATCAGGCGGTGGACCTCGAGCGCGGCGACCTGCATCGTGTGCAGGAGGCAGCGGCCGATCATGGCGTACATGTGTGCGTGGGCACGATCGAACGGCCGGCTGATCGCGGTGGGCATTCGGTGTACTGCACGCTCGTGCAGGTGAACACCGAGGGGCGCATCGCGGTGGCGCACCGCAAGCTCATGCCCACGTACGAAGAACGGCTCGCCTGGGCCACGGGTGACGGGCACGGCCTGCGCACCACGCCGGTGGGGCCCTTCACCGTGGGCGCGCTCAACTGCTGGGAGAACTGGATGCCGCTGCCGCGCGCGGCGCTCTACGCGCAGGGCGAAGACCTGCATGTGGCCACGTGGCCCGGCAACGTGCGCAATACGCAGGACATCACGCGCTTCATCGCCCGCGAAGGACGCTCGTACGTGCTGTCGGCGTGTGCGCTCATGCGCGCCGACGATATTGGCGAGATGCTCCCCTTTGCCGATGTGCTGCGTGATGCGAGCGATGACGTGATGGCCAACGGCGGCTCGTGCATTGCCGCACCCGATGGCAACTGGCTGGTGGAGCCGGTAGCCGACGCGGAGTGTCTCATCACGGCCACGCTGCACCACGGCCTCGTGCGGCGCGAACGACAGACCTTCGATCCGGCCGGACATTACGCGCGCCCCGATGTGACGCGTCTGATTGTGGACCGGCGCCGACAGAGCACCGTGGAGTTCACTGACTGATGCGACGACTTGCACTCGCACTGCTGTGTGCCGCACTCGCGGCGTGTGGTGGTGACTCGGCGGCCACGCGTGATGACACTGACGCCGCGCTCGCCCCCGTGCACATCGACGGCTCCAACGGCGTGATGCCGCTCGCGCGCGCGCTCGCTGAGGCGTACATGGCCGCCGAGCCCGGCAGTGTGGTCACGTTCGGCAACGGGCTCGGCTCGCGCACTCGGCTCGATTCGCTGCGCGCGGGGCGCATGGACATCGCGCTCGCGAGCCATGGCCTCGACACCGCGGCGTTGCGTGCGGAAGGGCTGCCGGTGCATCGCATCGCTGAAACGCCGGTGGTGTTCGGTGTGCATGCGGCGTCGGTGTCGCTCGACGGATTGCCGTCGTCACGGTTGTGCGATGTGCTGGCGGGGCGCGAAACATCGTGGCGCCCGCTCGGCGACGGACGCGACCTGCCGATCGTGCTCGTGGTGCGCCCCGAAGCCGAAGTGGACATGGAAGTGCTGCGCGACCGGGTGGCGTGTGCGCACGATGTGGTGATCACGCCGTCGGCCGTGGTCGTGGAGGAAACCGCCGACATGGCGCGTGCGATTACGAACACCGAGGGCGCGATCGGCATCACCACCGCGACCGTTGCGGCGCAGAGTGGTGGCGCGATCCGCGCCATGGCGCTGGATGGTGTGATGCCGAGCGTGGAGGCGGTGCGCGAGGGGCGCTATACGCTCACGCGGTCGTCGTACCTGATCACGCGCGGTGATGCGCACGCGGGCGTGGCGCGGTTTCTGGCGTTCGTGGCGTCCGCGGAGGGGCGGCGGGTGCTGGAGGCGAAGGGGGCGGTGGGGGTGAACGGAGGGGTTCAATGAATGGATTGAAACGCTCGTCCGGACGGATGCTGCTGTCGGGCGTTGGAACTGCAACCGAGTTGGGGAAGGGGGGAAGAATGGATCAAGCGGGAACAAGGCATTGTCGCTCGGAACCCTTGTAAGCACTTGATCTCTTCTTCCCTGCTTGGCACCGCTCTGTTGCAGTTCGCCGTGCTTCGTGCGAGTCGTGATTGAAGCCGGAGGCGATGTGTTGGGCGGGCGTTGGGGAGCTGCGAAAGACGCGATGGGCGCGATGAACGCGAACACCGCAGGTTGACGTTGCGACGTCTCACCCCGCCATCGTCTCGTGGATCTGAGGGGACGTGTTCGCGTTGTTTCGCGTCCATCGCGCCTTCGCGTCTTTCGCCGTCCCCATCACCGATCCGCGTGGGGAGGCGAGGGGCGCGTTCAGTCAGCGCCGCGCTGGCGGGTTGGTCCCGTGATCCGTATGTTCGCCGCGTTGGCCCCTCCCACCCCATCCGCCATGCGCCTCCTCCCGCGCCTGCTCGCCACGCTCAGCGTGGCCGCGCACGCAGCCCTGCTGTGCCCACTCGGCGCGCAGGCACCGCAGCACCCGCTCGACGGCCTATCCGGTCGCGAACACTGGACGATCTACAACGCCCTCGTGGCGTCGGGTCGCACCGATACCACCACCAACTTTCTGTATGTCGGCCTCAAGGAGCCGGTGAAGTCGGAGGTACTCGCGTGGCGCCCCGGGCAACCGTTCCGCCGAGAGGCACTCGTGCACGTGGTGCAGGGGGAGAGCGGGTACGAAGCCGTGGTGGACGTCGCGGCCAATCGCGTGCTGTCGTGGACGCCCGTGCCGGCGCGACAGTTCATGACGTATGGCGCCGAGTTCGGGGCCATGAGCGGACTCGTGCTCGAGGATGCACGCGTGCGGAGTGCGATTGAGGCGCGCGGTATCACCGACTTCACGCATGTGAACTGCGGCGCGAATCACGGCTACTTCGATCTGCCCGAAGAACGCGGTAAGCGCACCGTGCATGTCACGTGCGCCGATGATCGCGGCGTCGTCACGGGCTACGGCGCGGAGATCGAAGGGCTCGTGATCGTGGTGGACCTCACCGACAAGAAGATTCTGCGCGTGACCGACAGTGGCGTGCGCCCCATGGGCGGGCCGTATGGCGCATTCGACGCCGAAGCGATCGGACCAACGCGCGACGTGCGCAACCCGGTGCGCATGGAGCAGCCACTGGGTCCGTCGTTCACGGTGAACGGACACCAGGTGAGCTGGCAGAACTGGAGCTTCCAGTTTCGCGTGGACCCGAGGCGCGGTGTGGTGCTGTCGCTCGTGTCCTACAACGACAACGGCGCACCACGCTCGGTGATGTACCAGGGCTCGCTCTCCGAGCTCTTCGTGCCGTACATGGACGCGGAAGACCCGTGGAACTACCAGGGCTTCTTCGACCTCGGCACCTACCCCGCGCTGTTCGGTGGCATTGCGAGCAGTCTCGAACCCGGTGTGGAGTGCCCCGAGTACGCTACGTACTTCAACGCGATGGTGGTCACCGCCAAGGGACAGCCGCGCGAGCGCATGCGCGCGGCGTGTCTGTTCGAACGGTCAGCGGGTGATGTGGCGTGGCGTCACGGACGCGAAGGTGGCAGTGTCATTGAAGCGCGTCCCAAGCGCGATCTCGTGCTGCGCATGTTCATGACGGCTGGCAACTACGACTACCTCTTCGACTGGGTGTTCCAGCAGGACGGCACGCTACGCATGGATGCCGGCGCGAGTGGCATGGATGCGACGAAAACGGCGACTGGCACCGCAAGCGACGATGCGTATGGACGTCGCGTGGCCGCCGATCGTGTGGGGGTGAACCACAGTCACTTCTTCTCGTTCCGGCTCGACCTGGACGTGGACGGGCCGCAGAACTCGCTGCTCGTGGATCGTCTTGTGCCGCAGACGCTGCCCGCCGACAATCCGCGTCGCAGCCTGTGGACCGTGCAGACGAACGAGGCCGCGCGGGAACGCGATGCGAAGCGGCACTCCATGATGAATGCACCGGAGATCTGGCGTATCGTGAATCCGTCCAAGCCGGGGCCGTACGGTGGATTCACCGGCTATCAGATCGACGGGCACGGGGCGATGACCCTGCTCGCACCCGATGATTATCTGCAGCGACGTGCGGGGTTTACCGATCACACGCTCTGGGTGACGCCCTACAACGAGCGCGAGCTGTATGCGGCCGGTGACTACCCCACGATGAGCACCGCCGGCGAGGGACTGCCCAGGTGGACCGCCGCGAATCGGCCGATTGCGAATACCGACATCGTGGCGTGGCTCACGATGGGCTTTCATCACGTGCCGCGCCCGGAAGATTGGCCGCTCATGCCCGTGGCGAAGCACAGCTTCGAGATTCGCCCGGTGGGCTTCTTCTCGCGCAATCCGGCAATGGACCTGCCGAAGACGCCCGACTGAGCGCGCGTAGCCGTTGCTGCAACACACGGGGCCGCCGCGATGCGTCGCGGCGGCCCCGTGTGCGTCAGCTTATCGGAATATGCTTCGCATGTTCACCGAGCCACTGCTCGAACGACTGCAGGCGCGGATTCAGACGTCTCGCCACGGCGGGATCGCGCATGGTGCAGCACTCGTCGGCGAAGTCTCGATAGTACTGGAACATGTTGCCGAGATCGTCTGCGCCGGGAAAGCCGAAGCTGCGATATACCTCGGGTGGTACGTCGTGATAGTGCACCGGTTCGCCCAGGTGACGACTGAGGCCGGCGGCGAGTTCGTGGCCCGTGAGCTGCTCGGAGCAGATGCCCACGGCGCGCCCCACGTACGGTGCGCCACCCTGCAGGATGCCGTAGGCGCAGCGGCCGATGTCCACCGCCGCGATGCACGACATGCGCGCGCTGCCGAGCGGGAATGCGAGGGCGAGTGCGCCATCGGGTCCGCGCTGCGGACCGGCGCCGAAGCTCACGTAGTTGTCCCAATAGAAGGACGTGTAGAGAAACGTGACGGGCACCCCGAGCTCGCTGAAGAAGCGGTTCGACGCGCCCTTGGCGTCGAGGTGCGGCACCTTGTACTCGCCCATGAGCGTGGGCATGCGATCGTCGGTGAGCGGCACGAGATCGCGCGTGTCCTCGAGCGTGGACCAGATCACGTGTCGCACGCCGGTGGCGTGTGCAGCTTTGGCCATCGTGCGCGCCTGCGTCATCTCCTTCTCGGGGGAGAAGTGCTCCCAGAAGTTGGTGAGGCAGAACGCGCCATAGGCTCCCTCGAAGGCGCGGTGCATGCTGTCGGCATCGTCCAGATCCGCCGCGACCACCTCGGCGCCTCGTGCGGCGAGTGCGCGTGCCCGTTCGCCATCGGGTTTGCGCGTAATGGCGCGCAATCTGAAGCCGCCATCGGGGTCATCGAGAATGGCGTTGGCGAGGCCGCCACCTTGTGCGCCAGTCGCGCCGACGACGGCGATGATGCGGGGATTGTTCATGTGCAGCTCCGGGGAGGGATCGGAGGGCGAAGTGCGGCCAGGCATGCAGCGCGAGCGGCGATGCATCACGCGTAGCCGCCGGAAACGTCCCCGTAACTTCGCGCTCGGCGAGCTGGTGTCAAATGCGGTGGACGGTGCATGCTCCGCGAGCGGCGATGAGCTGTTTCCACTGGTTTCTGCGCGTGTACCCGTGAGCCGGACCTCGGGAAAACCAGCCTGCGGCGGCACATCGCAGGTCCTATCTGTACTCTCTCTACGCATGCGTCCCTCCACCTGTGCATCGCCGCCCTCCCCGCGCTGGCCGCGACCAGTCCGCCTCGCGCTCCTCGCCGTCGCCACCGCGTGCGGCGGCGGTGGCGACGGCGGCACACCACCGGCGACTGTGGCGTCGGTGCGCATCACGCCGGCGACGCTCGAGCTCGAGCCTGGCCAGACGTCGCTTGCGACGGCCGTCCCCCTCGATGCCGCCGGCGCCGTGGTTGGCGGGCGCACGGTGAGTTGGGGAACGTCGGACGCCGCGGTGGCCACCGTGAGCAATGCCGGCCTGGTGACCGGCGTGTCCGATGGCACCGCGACGATAACGGCCACCAGCGATGGGCGCGCCGCGAGTGCACTGGTGACCGTGCGCACGCGCGTCGCGGCGGTCGCGATCACGCCGTCCACGCTCGAGCTCCAGCTCGGCGGTGGCACCGGTCAGCTGGTCGCAGAGCCACGCAGTGCGGCGGGTGCGTTGCTGTCACGGCCCGTGCAGTGGAACTCGGCGAATCCCGCCATTGCCTCCGTCACACAAACGGGCACCGTCTCCGCCGTCGCGACGGGCAGCGCCGTGATCACCGCGAGTGTGGACGGGGTGGTCGGGTCGGCGACCGTGCAGGTGTTGCAGGACCCGTGCTCCGTGGTGCGCACGGTGCAGCTGGGGCAGAGCGTGAGCGGCACGCTCAACGCGAGCGATTGTCGCCTGAGTGACAACTCGGTCATTCAACTGTACGAGTTCACGATCACGACGCGGCAGAAGATCGAGATCGTGATGACGAGCAGCAGCGTGGACCCGTACCTGTTTCTTTCGGATGCCTCGCTCACCGTGCTGGATGAGGACGACGATGGGGGGATCGGCCTGAATGCGCGCATTCTGCGTACACTCGACCCGGGTCGGTACTTCGTGCTCGCGAACACCTACGCGGCCAATACCTATGGCCCCTACCAGCTGGCGGTGCGCCCGGCGCCGGCCGTCTGTGTCAGTGGTCGTGCAACGCAGATACCGTCCACCACCGATGCGCAGCTGACCGCCCAATCCTGTCTGCAGCGCGACGGCAGCTACGAGGACCGCTACGACGTGCAGCTCGCACAGCCGTCCGCGCTGCGCCTTCGGCTCACGAGCAGTGTGATCGCGCCGTTCATGGTGCTGACAGACCCCGACGAGGCCGTGATCGACAAGGCCAGCGGCGCACGCGGCACCACGGCGACACTCGAGAAGGAGCTGGCGGCGGGACGCTACACGGTGCTGGTGCGCGGTCGGCGCGAAGAAACGGGCCCCTATCGACTCCTGGTGGAGCCGGCCGTGAATCCGTGCGACGTCACGCGCGTGCTGACGTTGCCGCAGACGGTGCAGGAGTCGTTCGCGGCCGGTGACTGTGCACTCTCCGATCAGAGTGGCGGCCCGGTGCGCTACTTCGAACGCTATGGGCTCGTGCTCAGCGAACGTACCTCGGTGCAGATCGACATGACGAGCACGGCGGTCGATGCGTATCTCGTGATCCAGAACGCGCAGACAGGTGCCGTCGTGGCGGAGAACGACGACGTTACACCGGGCAACACGAACGCACGAGTCGTCGCAGATCTTGCCGCCGGCCAGTACATCGTGAACGCCACCACCTACAGCACGGGAGAAACCGGACCGTTCACGCTCACCGTCGCGCGTGTGCCGGTGGCCAATGTGAACCTCACCGTGTCGCCCACCGCGCTCAATCTGCAGCCGGGCCAGACGCAACAGATCACGGCCACCGTGAGTGGGTCGGCGAACACGGCGGTCACCTGGACGACCAGCGCAGCGGGCGTCGCCACCGTGAGCGCGACTGGTCTGGTACGCGCGCTCACCGCGGGCACCGCGACGATCACGGCCCGATCGTCGGCCGATCCCGCGCGCACGGCGAGCACGGCGGTCACCGTCACCGCACCCGCCGGCGGTACGGTCAACCTCGATATCGCGGCCGCGTATCTGGTGCAGGCGGTGCAGCAGCTCGACGGACGCGTGCCGTTGGTGGCCGGCCGCCAGGCGTTGGCGCGCGTGTTCGTGCGCGGCAGTCGTTCGGGGCTGCCTGCGGTCCCGGTGCGTGTCCGCATCGTGCGCGGCGCGACCACGCTTGGCACGTACACCGGCACCGCCACGCCCAACACCACCGTAGATCAAGCCTGCTGCTCGGCCAACATTCTCATTCCTGCCGAGGTGATCCAGACCGGTATCGGGTTCCTGGCCGAGGTGGATCCCGACAACACGGTGCCGGAGACGAATGAGACCGACAACAGCTTCCCCGTCTCGGGCACGCCACGGGCACTCGATGTGCAGGAGGTGCCCACCTTCTCGGTTCGCTTCGTGCCGATTGCGCAAAACCGGAACGGGCAGGTGGGCGCGGCCAACGAATCGCTCTTCGACATGTTCCGCACGATCTGGCCGGTGCGTGTGATCAATGCCACGGTGCGCCAGCCGCTCGTGATCGACTATACGATCGGGACGCAGAGCTTCAACGACTGGATCCGTCTCGTGACGGATGTGGAGATGGTGCGGCAGATCGAGGGCGGCGCGACGTACTACTATGGCCTTGTACGCACGACGGGACGCAACGGCGTGCTTGGCCTCGCCAACGGCATTCCGGCGCGCACGGCGATCGGGGTGGATGAAGGGTCGGACTTTGGTCCCGAGCTGTCACGCGAAACGTTCGCGCACGAGATCGGGCACGTGCTCGGCCTGCGTCATGCGCCGTGTGGTGGCGCGGCCGGTCCCGATCCGAACTATCCGTTCCCCGATGGCACCATGGGATCGTGGGGCGCGGACATTCCGAACAGTCGGCTCATTCCACCGACCGGCTTCGACATCATGACGTACTGCCGTCCCCCGCAATGGGTGAGCGCGTACCACTTCACCAAGGTGCTCGACTTCCGTCGGCAGAACCCGCAGGGCGCGCAGGTTGCCGGTGCGACCACCGATGTGCTGCTGGTGGTCGGTACGATTCGCGGCGGTGCGCTGACGGTCGATCCGGCATTCTCCGTGCGCATGCCGTCGGCGATCGACGATCCGGCCGGTCGGTATGTGGTGGAAGCGTTCGACGTCGACGACCGCCTCGTCACGTCGCATCGCTTCACGCCGTACGCGGTGAGTGATGCGGACGCGGAGACGGAGGCGTTCGTGATTGGTGTGCCGCTGGCGCCCGCCGAGCAGCAGCGCGTGACGCGACTGCAGGTGCGGGATCTCGCGGCCGGACGTGTCTCGGTGCGCCGCAGCACGCGTGTGGGTGCGGCGGTGCGCGACGCGCAGTCGGCCATGACGGCACGCCGCGAGGCGTCAGGCACCGTGACGGCCACGTGGGCCCCCGCGAGCGTGCCGGCCGTGCTGGTGCGCGACCCCGTGTCTGGCGAAGTACTGGCGATCGCACGCGACGGACAACTCGATGTCTCACAGTTCCGACGCCTTGCACGTGTGGAAATGCTGCTCTCCACCGGTGTGCGCAGCGATCGGGTGACCGTCGAAACCGCCACGGGAGCGATGCGTCCATGAGCCACGAACGATTGCGTCTCGGGCCAGGCCGCCTGCCCGCCGCGCGCACCCGTGCACGCATTGCCGGTCTGCTCATGGCCGCGAGCGCACTGCTCGGCGGCGCATGTCAACGAAACGCCGGCGCAGGCGCTGCGGAGTCCCTCGTCGCATCGGAGCCGGCCGTGACGCTTACGCGTGACGCGTGTTTCGGGACGTGTCCGGTGTACACCGTGGCACTGTTCACCGATGGACGCGTGCACTTCGACGGACGTGCGCATGTGACCGCGATGGGTCGTCAGACCGCAAACGTGTCGGCAGACTCGGTGCAGGCGCTCGTGCGCACGTTGCGTGCGGATGCCCGACTCGCGTCGGATGGCGCGTGGGTGGAAGGCGCGTCACCGTGCGGGCGTCACGTCCCGGACGGACCGCGATTCACGCTGGTGGTGCACGCCGGTGGACCGACGCGCACCGTGCAGTTCGATGCGGGGTGCACGGATGCGCCTCGAGTGCTTGCAGCGCTGGCGGATGCGGTGGACCGCATCGCGGCAACGGCGCAGTGGATTTCTGATTCGACGGAGAACTGAGATGATGCGTTGGTCACCTGTGGTGCGCGCGATGGTGTTGCTGTCGTTCGTTGCTCTCCCGATCGCTCATGTCGACGCGCAGCGCGCGGCGGAAGGATCGGTGCCGCTCCGCCCATCCGTGAAGGCGCCCACGCGTGTTGCGCCGGCGGACAGTCGCGCCCTGATCGATTCGCTCGACGGCACGCTGCAGCGGGCGCCCAAATCGAAACGTGCGGCGGCCGCGGCGCGTGGCGACGCGGCGTCGACGGGTCGCGCGTCGTCAACTGGTGCGTCGACCGACACACGATCACCGGCGCGCGCGACGCCGATGGCCGGCACGCCAACACCGGCCCCGCCAACGGTCCGCGCTGCGCCCAAGCGCGGCGCGCCGTCGCCTACGGCAGGTGCGTGAACAGTCGGATCGCCGCGATTCCGTTCTGCGCCGGCGTGAAGCGCGTGAGCGTGAGCGACGTCTTCCCGTCGCTCCACGTCCAGTTTTCGCGCAGTCCCTCGGGTACCGGCGCCGAGGTGTAGGCCGCCCCGCGTCCGTAGTCGCGCATGTGCTCGCCCACGAGCGCGTCGATGTTGCGCGCACTGTTGAACAGGAGCGCGAACTGCGTGACCGGGCCGAGCGGGTCGCGCACGATGAGCAGGCCGTCGGCGTCGGCGTCGAAGTACGAGGGGGGGACGCGCACCAGCGTGTCCCCCTTCACCGCCACCCACTTCTCGGCGGGGCCGAGCGGCTGGGCGAGGCGCACGGTGTCCCCGTCCACCACCACGTGGCGGTCGATGAGGGCGGTGGTTTTGCCGGGTTGCGCGTGCGCCGGCGTGGCGACGTGCGCGGCCACCAGCACACAGGCCGCGAGCAGAAGGCGCGACACGGTATGCGACGTGGCGGCTACTGCTTGATCGCGGCGATGCCGGCTGCCGCCACTTCTTCGTCCTGCTGACTCGTCACACCGCTCACGCCCACGGCGCCGATCACGCGGCCGTCCACCACGATCGGCAGGCCGCCCTGCAGCGCCACCACGCCGTCCACGGAGAGGAAGTTGAGCTGATTCTCCGTGATGCGATCGGCGTACACCTTGCTGGGGCGCCCGAAACGCGCGGAGGTGCGCGCCTTGCCTTGCGCGATCTGCACGGTGCCGGTGGCGGCGCCATCGAGCTTGAGGAAGCCGAGCAGGTCGCCGGCCGGGTCGACCACGGCGATGGACACGTTCCAGCTGTTGGCGCGCGCCTTGGCCTCGGCGGCCGTGAGCACGGCCTTCACGGCGTCGGCGGTGAGCGCCTTCGTGGTGGCGAGCTGCCCAGAGGCGGTGTTCGGCGAGAGCAGCGCAACGGCGAACAGGGCGGCAGTGGCGAGACGCTTCAGCATGGCGGAGGGCTCCGAGTCAGCGGGGGGAGTGCGGGGCGGGGCGCCGCGTTGACGCCCTCTCTGGACATGGGTACCATGCATGATATACCCGCGCGTGATGAGAATCGCCGCGCCCCTCTTCTCTGCGAGTTCGCCGATGCTTCGCACGCTTGCTCTTGCCGCCGTGATCGGGTCGGCCGCCATAGCCGTCGCCGTGCCCACTTCGTCCATGCACGCCGAGGCGCGGCGGCACCTGAGCCTCAAGGCCGCCTTCCCGGCCAAGGATACCACGCTCACGAGCGCGCCCGATGCGGTGCGGTTGTGGCTCTCGGAGCCGGCCGATCTGGCGGCCACGAAAGTCTCGGTGAAGACGGAGGCCGGCGCCGAGGTGCCCACGGCCGCGCTCACACGCGGTGCGCAGCGTGAGGACCCGGTCGTCGCGAAGTTCACCACGCCTCCCGGCAACGGGCGCTACGTAATCGACTGGCGCGCGATGTCCAAGGACGGGCACGTGGTGAAGGGCACTCACGCCTTCACGGTGCGCACCGCCAACTGAGTCATCGGCGCGCGACCGCGCTCACCGCACGGTGAGCGTGCGCCGCACCGCGCCGAATGTGGCGCTGTTTGGTGACGCGGCGACGATCTCGAGCGTGTAGCGCCCCGCGGCCACGCGCGGCAGACGTGCACTGTAGGTACTGGGCGTGCCGGCATACACGAGCGGCACCTCGCCCACGATCGCGCCGCCCTGCCAGAGTCGCGCGCTCACCTGTTCCACGCGCCACATGCCCGTGGGCTCGGTGGGACACGAGCAGAGCATGCGCACCTGCGCGCGCACTTCGCCGCCACTCTCCACTGCGGTGGTGGTGTCGGGCGCGAGCAGATCGAGCACGTAGCCGTGCATCTCGAGCACGATGCCGTCACCGCGCACGTCGCGCCCCGGCATCAGCAGCAGCCGCTTGGTGGTGGAAACGAGCTGATCGGGGTACTGCACCGGCCCTTCGGCGGTCACGTCCACCAGCGTGGGCACCGTGAGCGGGAGCGTGGCCTCGAAGCGTGCACCCTCTCGGCCCGCGAACAGCGAGTCACCGCGCATGCGCGGGTCCTGCATGATGCGCTTCGTGTCCCCGGTGGGGCCGAGCTGCAGGCCGCTCACGAGTTCGCGCCCCGAGCTCGCTTCGCGAATGGTGATGCGAACGCCGCCCACGGCGGTGCCGATGAGCTTGGCGTCATGCGTGACCGCGTGCACCACGATGCGCGTGGGCGTGACGGTGGGCACCACGGGCGAGGGTGCCGAGGCAGGACGCGAGCCGCCGCAGGCGGCGAGCAGGGCGAAGAGCGGGGTCGTGAGCAGGAGGCGCATGTCGAAATACACGTGGTGCGGGACGACGCGTCAATGCACGGGCGTGGATTGCATGGCCCGCGACCCGCGAGCGTACCGCCGCTCAGTCGGGAAACCGACTCCGCCCCCAGAAGCCTTCGGGGGTGGTCAGCATGGAGTCGAGCCCCATGCGACGAATCGCGGCATCGGCTTCGCGCTGTGCCAGGTTGATCACCTCGGCTTCGTTGACGGTGAGCACCTGACGATCGCGCATGAGCACGCGTCCGTTCACGAGCACGGTGGTCACGTCGTTGCCGTTGGCAAAGTAGGCCACGCGATAGAGCGGCATGTGCATGGGCGCGAGGTGCGGGCGGAACCAGTCGATGAGAATGACGTCGGCCTTCTTGCCCACGTCGAGCGAACCGATCTCAGCCTCCATGCCGAGCGCTTTCGCGGCGTCGACGGTGACCATTTCCAGCACCTTGCCCGGTGGCAGCACCTTGGTGTCCCGCCAGTGGAAGCGGTGATAGCGCATGGCCTGAAACATGTGCCGGAACATGTCGAAGCTGCGATCGGGGGCCACGCCATCGGAGCCGAGCATCACGGTGACGCCGGCATCGAGCAGCTCCACGAGCTGAAAGCGTTTCCGCGAGGCGGCGTTCGCACTCGGATTGTGCACGATGCGCGTATTGGTCTGCACGAGCAGGCGGATCTCGTCGTCTGTAAGTTCGGTGGCGTGTGACAGCAGCGCATCCGGACCCAGCAGGTCGAGTTCGTCGTGCGCGAACTGTACGGAGCCGGTGGTGTGTCCGTCCTGCACGAAGAGCAGGCCGCGCGATCGTGACAGCGCGCGCGCGGCGCGTGCCTGTTCGCGCAGCAGCGCGAGCTCGGCGCCGGCCACCGGCGTCTCGTCCTGATGATGCGTGGCGAACGCGACGGCGAGGTTGATGCGACCGTCGGAGGCGCCGTGCCACCGCTCGATCAGCGCCTCCGATACGGCCAGCTGCTGCTCGAACGACACGGCCTGCGTGGTGGTGCTGTCGCCAGTCCACGTGGCGAAGGTGCTCGGATAGGGTTGACGGCGCGGCCCCACGGCGAGGATGTACCGCAGTCCGACATCCTGCGTGGCCTGCAGATACGCATCACCGTAGCGCTGCTCGTCGGTGCGCATGATCATGTCGCCCCCGCCGAAGAAGCTGAGGGCGGTCGTGACGCCGAAGCGGACGCGCTCCACGCCGGTGAGCAGTGCGTCGGCGCGCCAGAAGTCCTCGGTGGAGCCGCGGGCGTAGATGGCCTCGGTAATGGGGTAGAACTGGTTCTGGTCCATGCCCAGCGTCTTTACGAGCCCGTGCCCGGCGTGTCCGTGTCCATCGATGAGCCCCGGCATCACGATCTTGCGTGCGGCGTCGATGGTGTCGCGCGCCGAGTAGGTGGCGGTGATCGTGGCGGTGGGGCCCACGGCCACGATGCGATCGGCGCGAATCGCCACGGCGCCGTCCTGGATCACGCGGCGCGTGGAATCCATGGTGATCACCGTGCCGCCGGTGATCAGCACATCGACGAGTTCGCCCTGCGGCGCGTCAGCGGTTGCACAGGCGAGCGAGGCGGCGCAGAGCGCGACGGGGATGAGGCGCGAGGTGTGCATGCGAGCGGGGTGAGAGGCGATCGGAGGCGAACGCTCGAATATGGGGGGCGGGTAAGCCTCTCGCGCCATCGCGTCTTTCGCAGTTTGACGGCGCGCGATCCCGGCCCTCGCCACCGTGGTGCCGTGGCACCAGAATCATGGCATGCGCGCCTCCCCGCGACCCCCCGTCTCCACCGCCCGGACCCGCCTGCTGGTGGCGCTCACGGTGCTCGTGGCGCTGCTTCCCATCGGCGGCGGCGTGTGGGTGTGGGAGGGCGTGGCGACGGCACTCATGGCCCGCGAAAGTCGCGGCTGGCCCGTGGCCGAGGGCGAGGTGATCTCGGCCGAAAGCAATGTCGATCCGAGCAAACCGCCGCTCACCCTTTCGAGCGACTACGGCCGTTGGCGTCGCTGGCAGCACCTGCACATCACGTACAACACCGCCGTCACGGTACGCTATGTCGTGGGTGACTCGGCCTACACGACCTCCACGCGTGCCTTCGGTCAGACGCTCGGTAGCGGCGATGGCTCCGAAGCGGAGCTGGTGCGCCGCCGCTATCCCGTGGGGGCGCGCGTGCCGGTCCGATACGCGCCGAGGGATCCGTCGCTGGCCGTGCTCGAGCCCGGATTCTCGAGCGAGGCGCTCGGCCTGCCGCTGGCCGGCTTTGCGATCAATATCTCGATTCTGTTCATCGTGCTGGTGATCGCCATTTCCATCAGCGATTGGCCGTACATGCGTGTGGTGGTCGCGCTCTTCGGCCTGCTCTTTCAGCTCTCCGGGTTCGGATTGCTGGTGTGGATGCTGCCCACCGCGTGGCGCGAGATCGAGGCCACCAGCTGGCCGACGGTGCCCGGACGCATCGTGTACGGGGCGCCCTTCGACACGGCGGGTACCCGGTTCACACCGGCAGACACGCTCGACCTCATCGGGGGGCGCGATCCGACCCGCGTCGTCTTCCGTTACGTCGCGGCTGACACCGTGCGCTATGCGCGGCAGACGGTGCGTGATCCGAAGTACGATGCGGAGGGCCGGCCATCACACGCGATCTGGCCGTACGGACTCGGCCACTACCTGCCCGTACACGTCGATCCGCGTGATCCCACGCGGGCCGTGGTGAATGCCGGCCTGCTTGCACGTCAGGTCTGGACCGCCGGCATCTCGCTGTTCGCGATGTTGTTCGGGTGGATCGCGCAGCGCGTGGTGGGACGACAGGTGGATGTCATGTTCGCCCATCCCACCAGCTGACCGGCGCTGTCGATCCGGCCCACAGCGCGCGTTGTATCAGTCCTCCGTGCGCAACGCCATCTCATCACCCGCCACTTCACTGCCCGCTGCGATGTGCAACGTCTGCGTGGGAAACGCGATCTCGGCGCCGTGCGACAGAATGATCTCCCCGATGCGCAGCAGCACGTCTTCCTTGATCTCGTGGAACTCCGTCCACACCACGGTCTTCGCGAACGCATAGACCATGAGGTCGAGCGAGGACGCGCCGAACAGGTTGAAGTTCACGATGAGCGTCTGCGTGGCATCGATGCGCGGATGCGACCGCAGCATGGACCGGATGTCGTTCACCACCGGTGCCACCACGGCGAAATCATCGTAGCGCAGACCGATCGTTTCGCGAATGCGCCGGTGTGTCATGCGCCCCGGATTCTCCACCACAATCGTGGTGAACACCGCGTTGGGCACGTAGATGGGATTCTTGTTGAAGCCGCGCACGCGCGTGTGGCGCCAGCTGATGTGTTCCACGGTGCCCTCGATGCTCTTGTCGGGGCTGCGAATCCACTCCCCCACACTGAACGGCCGATCGAGGTAGATCGTGAGGCCACCGAAGAAGTTCGCGAGCAGGTCCTTCGCGGCGAGGCCCACGGCGAGCCCACCCACGCCGCCGAGCGCGAGCAGGCCGGTGATCTGAAACCCGAGTGTCTGCGCCACGATGAGCACCGTGACCACGATGACCAGCAGACTCGAGAGCTTGCCGAGTGCGTCGACCGTGGTGCGGTCCACTCGGTCGGGGCGGGCGGCGCCGGCCTGGACGAGGTTCTCCTGCACGCGCCGCACGAAGCGTAGCGCGAACCAGGCCACGCAGATCACCAGGCCGACATCGCGCACCGAGAGCGCATGCTCGAGGAACCGCACCCCGGCCACCTGCGCCTGCGCCACACGCAGCATGAAGCTCACGCCGATCACCCACAGCGCCGCCAGCACGGGGCGGCCGGCGCTGCGCAGCAGGGCGTCGTCCCACACCGTCTCGGTGCGTTCGGTGACGCGCAGCGCCTGCCGCAGCAACGTCTGGGCGATACGGTTCACCGCCGCGGTGAGCAGGGCGATCCCCACGACGGCCGCGATCCACGGTGGCACGCCCAGTCGTGCATCGAGAAACTCGCTGAACGATTGCATGCCTCGCAACATATCGCGCGACACACCCGGTCGGCGGGTCCTGCGCGGCGGCCGTGACTTGCGATCGCGCGCGCGAAGGGCAGAATCTAGGGAGCCCTCGTCTTCCCTCACCCACGCCGCCATGTCCGCTCGCTCGCTCGCCTTCCTGCTCGCCGTGGCCTCCACCTCGGCGCTCGCCCAGACCCCCGCCGCCCCGCTCACCGCCGGACTCGGCGCGCGCACCATCGGCTCGGCGGCCATGTCCGGCCGCTTCGTGGATCTCGCCGTGTACAACGCGCAGCCGCATGTGTTCTACGCCGCGTCGGCCACGGGTGGTCTTTACAAGACCCTCAACAGCGGCACCACGTGGACCCCGCTGTTCGGCGATCAGCCGGTACACTCCATTGGTGCGCTCGCGCTCGACCAGCGCGATACGAGCATCGTGTGGGTGGGCACCGGCGAGCGCGCCAATCGGCAGAGCTCGAGCTGGGGCGACGGCGTGTACAAGAGCACCAACGGTGGCACCACGTTCACGAATGTCGGTTTGCGCGAGTCGGCGCACATTGGCCGCATCGTCATCGATCCGACCAACAGCAACCGCGTGTTCGTGGCCGCGATGGGGCAGCTGTGGGGCGCGAACGAGGAGCGCGGCCTGTACCGCACGCTCGACGGTGGTCGCACGTGGACGCGCGTGTTGCACGTGGATGCGAATACGGGTGTGGTGGATGTGGCCATGCACGCCTCCGATCCGAACACGCTGTACGCGGCGAGCTATCAGCGGCGACGTGCGCCCTTCGGCTTCGACGGCGGCGGTCCCGGGAGCGCGCTGTGGAAGAGCACCGATGGCGGTACCACGTGGACGAAGTTGTCGAACGGATTGCCCGCCGGCGACTACGGACGCATCGGCATCGCGATCTACGCGAAGGATCCGAAGATCGTGTACGTGAGCATCGAGCAGGGCAATCGCTACACCGCCAGCACCGCGTACGAAGAGCCGCTGGCCGGTCTGTACCGCTCGCAGGACGCCGGCGCCACGTGGGAGCAGATGAGTACGTGGAATCCGCGCCCCATGTACGCCAGCCAGGTGATCGTGGATCCGAACGATCCGTGCACGATCTACATGATGAACTTCTTCTCGTGGAGCACCGATTGCGGCAAGACCTCGCAGTCGCTGCGCCAGACGCTGCACGGCGACGACCGCTTCCTGTGGGTGAACCCGGCCAACTCGAAGCATCTCATCAAGGCCGACGACGGCGGCATCGGCTTTTCGTTCGATCAGGCGAAGACGTGGCAGTACGTGCCGCACCTGAACGTGAGCCAGTGGTATCGTGTGTCGTTCGACATGGCCACACCGTACAACGTGTATGGCGGCCTTCAGGACAACGGGTCGTGGGCCGGCCCCAGCGCGACGTATCGCAGCGAAGGCATCACCAACGCCGACTGGATCAAGTGGGGCGGCGGTGACGGCTTCTTCAACCTCGTGGACACCAGCGACAATCGCACGCTCTACACCAACTCGCAGTTTCTCGGCTTCTCGCGCGTGGATCTCATCACGGGCGAGCGCGTGAACATTCGACCGGGTGATCCGCAGGGCGCGATCAGCGATCGTCGCAACTGGACCACCTGGGGTGACCGTAGCGCACCGGCGCAGCGACTCGGCAACGCCATGGCGCCCGCCAACTGGGACGCGCCGATTCTGATCTCGCACCACGACACGAAGACGATCTACGCCGGCACGAACATTCTCTGGAAGAGCACGGACCGCGGCAACACGTGGACGGCGCTCGGCGATCGCACGACCGGTGTGGATCGGCGCACGCTGCCGATCATGGGACAGATGCCGCGCGCCAACTCGCTGTCGCTCGACGATGGCACGCCGTACTGGCCCACGCTGTCGGCCATCGCCGAATCACCGCGTGTGCGTGATGTGCTGTGGGTGGGCACCGACGATGGCAACGTGCAGCGCAGCGGCGATGGAGGGCGCACATGGACCGAGTTCTCGGGGAAGATTGCCGGACTGCCGCGCAGTGCGTGGATCAACGGCATCGAAACGTCGCGTCACGCCGACGGGCGCGCGTATCTGGTGGCCAACAACTATCGCGCGGGTGACTTCGCGAACTACGTGTACGTGACCGACGACGACGGGCGCACATGGCGCCGCCTCGATGGCGGTCTGCCCGCCAATCGCGTGGCGCGCACGCTGCGCGAAGATCTCGTGAACCCCGACGTGCTCTATCTGGGCACTGAGCTCGGGCTGTTCTGGAGCAACGACCGCGGGCGCACGTGGGCCGAGCTCAAGGCGGGCATGCCGACGATGGCGTTCAACGATCTCTTCATTCATCCGCGCGAGCACGATCTGGTGCTGGGCACGCACTCACGCGGCATCTGGATCATGGACAACGTGCGCGCGCTGCGCGAGCTCACGCCGCAGGTGGCGTCGAGTGCGCTGCATGTGTTCAGCACGCGTCCGGCGGAGCAGATCCGCTATCGCAGCGAGATCGGGCACGTAGGCGACATGTTCTATCGGGGCGAAAATCCGCCGGCCGGTGGCGTGGTGGATTTCTGGTTGGCGAGCGCGGCGCCGGCCACGGTGACGTTCACCAGTGCGCAGGGCGAGGTGGTGGCCACGGTGCCCGTGCGTTCGCAGGCCGGTCTCAACCGCGTGGTGTGGGACCTGAGCTATCGCGAGGCCAACGCCGAGGGGCGCGCACCGGCCGGGCCGCTGGTGGTGCCGGGTACGTACACGGTCACGGTGCAGAGTGGCAGCAAGTCGGCGCGCACCACGCTCGAAGTACGCGAGGACCCGCGCATCACGGTGGCTGCGAATGTGCGCGCCGCGTGGACGCAGTCGCTGCAGGAGATCGCCGCGCTGCGTCGCGAGGCGCAGGCGTTGGCGGCACGGTCGACCGCCTCCGCGCGGGGCGCGACCGACGCGAATCGGGCGCAGCTTGTGGAACACCAGCGTCAGGCGGGTGAGCTCTCGGCGCGCGTGAACCGCCTGTACGGCGAGGTGCGCGGCGCGGTGGGTCCGCTCACGGCGCAGCAGCAGTCGCAGCTGGCGTACTATCGCGAGATGGTGGGGGTGTTGGGGCGGCCGTGAGGCGTCAAGGAGTTGCGAGACACGCCTGAGGCATCCTGCACGGGTTAACGCGTGTTTGGCTAGAACGTTCTGGCTGGATTGGCCACATGAAGACTGTCTCCGTCTCCGATGCCAAGAACCACCTGAGCGCGCTGCTGCGTGAGGTGCGCGGGGGCGCCACGATCGTGATCACCGATCGTGGCGTTCCCATTGACCATTTGAGCCCGCCCACGTCTCTGCGTGGGGTGTCGCCCCGGTCTATCGAATTGGCGCAGCGGGGCCGGCTTGTGCTCGGTGAGCGTGAGCCGACGGGCGACTGGGCGCTCCACCAGCCGCCGATCGAGACCATCGGTGGCGTGTCGATCGTGGCCGCCCTGCTC
The DNA here is from genome assembly GCA_011390935.1 of Gemmatimonas sp. GTDB lineage: Bacteria > Gemmatimonadota > Gemmatimonadetes > Gemmatimonadales > Gemmatimonadaceae > JAABRT01. Next base: position 2,106 of record JAABRL010000022.1, on the reverse strand, counting down.
GCCGAGCGAGACGAGGGACCCTGAATGCCGTACTGGGGTTGTACGAGGCGTTTCCCCTTGTAGCAACTGTGGTTTCGTGGGGGGCCATTGCACGGTGCTTCGACACCCCCTCGGTGCGGAGGATTTGCATGGCCCACAACAGGACTCGAGTATCCGCCGCGACCGCCGAGCGACCCAGTCCGCCGTCGCGATTCGTGCAGGCGTTTGCCGTGAGTCTGTTGGTGTTCGTGTACGCGAGCACTACGGCCTGTGGCCTTCAGAGTTCGGAGTACACCATTCGCGCTGATCGCGTCGCCGACACGCTGACTACCTCGCCGGATTCGGTCAGCGTCCGAGTGACCGGATTCGTCGCGAACGATGGCTGCGGACGGCTCGAACGCGTTGAGAAGCGCGTGCGCCGAGATACGCTGCTGCGTCGTTTCGTCGGCGAAACGAACAGGACGAACGGGACGAACTGCACGCAGATGCCCATCCCCCTGGACTATCGCGAGCTGGTGTACGCGCCTGTGGGATCGACCGTCGTGTACGCGGTGCAACAGCCCGATGGTTCATTGCTTGTGCATCTGGTGTCCGCGCGTTCAGCGGCAGTGCAGGTCACCCGCTGAACTGCGCCGGGATCTTCGGCCGCGGCGGCGCGCGTCGCCTCCGACGCAGAGCGTGCTCGGCTCAGCGAGCATCGCCGTGAGACCACCGAGCTCTCGGCAGGCGTGAACCGCCTGTACACCGAGGTACGTGAGGCGCTGGGTCCGCTCACGGCACAGCAGCAGTCGCAGCTGGCGAGCTATTGCGAACTGGCGGGAGGGTGGGACGGCTTTGAGGCGGAAACCTCGGTTCAGTTCGCCCTTGCTGTCTGACGCCACGGTCGGCGCTCGTCAGCGACGGGGGGAGGACCCGCAACCGGCGCTTGCTCAACTGGGCTATCGTGGCCATGTTTATTATCATGGCCGAGATAAGAGCCGTGCCGTGTTCAGCCTTCCTCCTGAGCCCCCCGGTGCATCCTCCAGAGAACGCGCGTCGCTCCGATGCGGTAGTCCGCGAAGAAGTCCTTGAAAGCGTCCTCAGGGAGGGCCTTGCCGCCACCGGCTGGCAGGTGCGCGACACGGCTGAGGGTTCGTCCGCACTCGACCTGCGCGCCCGCCGGCAGGAGGTGACGCTCGCCGTCCACGTGAAGGGGATCGCGGAGGGGCGCGCAGACCGCTTGATCCCGCTCTGGTCACAGGTGTGGCTTGAGGCGCAGCGTGCGGCCCAGGCCGGAGAGATTCCGGTGGCGGTCGTCGGTGCGGAGCGTATCGCGCCGACGGCGGCCGAAGCGGTCCTCGCGTTCATTGCCAAGGTCGCACCTCACGCCAGTGGCGGGGTGATCGACCGCACGGGGCTCCGCCGGTTCCACGGTCCGCACGTGGGTGATCTCGACGCCGAGCCACCGCTTCGTCCGCGCCGGTCGTCGTCATCTCGCAAGGGCGCCCGAGGCACGCGCTTCACGGACCTCGGCCAGTGGATGCTCAAAGTGCTGTTGGCGCCACAGATCCCGGCGTCCATGCTCCACGCCCCACGCGGCCGCTACCGGGGGCCGTCCGACCTCGCCTCCGCGGCCGGCGTCTCGGTCATGAGCGCGTCGCGACTCGTCCAGGAGCTTCGCCACGAGGGCTACCTCGACGACGACGCACCCGAACTCCGCCTCGTCCGGGTACGTCAGTTGCTCGAGCGCTGGCAGGCGGCGGTGTCGGCTCAGCCCATCGAGGAACAGTCGTGGCGCGCGCTGCTGCGGGGACGTGCCGACGGCGCCCGCGACGCAAGGCTGGCCGAGGGCGGCGGCTGCCTCGCCCTGTTCGCCGCGTCCCGAGCACACGGCCTTGGCCTAGTGGAGGGGGTGCCGATGTACGTGCACGCCCGAGCGCTCACGGACGCCCCTCCCCCGGGCTTCGCCCCGATGGGATTGGGCGAGGTGCCGGACCTCATCGTGCGGCGACCTCGGGCCGTGCAGTCGGTGTTCCGAGGCATGGTACGGCCAAAGGGACAGCCGGTGAGTGACATCGTGCAAACATGGCTCGACGTGGCCTCGCATCCCACGCGTGGGCGCGAGCAGGCAGAGCTGATCTGGCGCAC
>JAABRL010000021.1:66209-71685 GCA_011390935.1 Gemmatimonas sp. | reverse complement strand
CAACTCGAGCGACTGCTGGCGCTCGCGGATCAGGCACCGGGTTTCGTGGCCATGGGTGCCGACACGCTCGACGACGTGATGCGCGATCTCCAACATCGCGGCGTGGACGTCGAGGCCGGTTTGCTCAACGGCGCCTCTGCGGCACTGCGCTTCGGCGCGCACATCGGCCCCGCACAGGTGGACGCGATCGAGGGCGTGCTCACCTCCGGTGTACTCGATCCGCAGGTGGTCACGCTGATCGGTCGCATGGGATCGTCACTGGCCACGGCCGCCGATGCCGCCCCAGCACCCGTCGGCCTGGGCGGCGCGCTGCGCGCCATGCGTGATCCGCACGTGAAGCAGGCACTCGGCCTGCTGCTCACCTTCGCGGCCGAGTTCGGCCGTCACCTCGACACCGGCACCCGACGGAGGGCCAGCGCATGAGCACAACATCCAACCCCGACATCACGCAATACGAAGTGCTCATCGTGGGTGGCGGCAGCGGTGGCCTGTCGGTCGCCGCGCAGCTGCGCAACCGAGCAGAGGCTCCGCAGGTCGCGATCATCGAACCGAGCGACAAGCACTACTACCAACCCCTATGGACGCTCGTGGGCGGTGGTGTATTTCCGCGAGAAGAATCGGAACGCAACGAAGCCGACTTCATTCCGCCGGGCGCGACGTGGATTCGCGATGCCGTGGCGACGTTCGATCCGGAGGCGCATACCGTGACGCTCGTCTCCGGACAGGTGATCGGTTACGAGCAGTTGGTCGTGGCCGCCGGCATCCAGATCGACTGGCACAAGATTCCGGGGCTCGCCGAAAGCGTGGGCAAGCCCGGCACGGGGGTGGTGAGCAACTATGCGTACGACACGGTCGACTCGACGTGGGAGGCCATTCGCACGTTCACTGGCGGCACCGCGATCTTCACCGACCCGAAGACCGCCGTGAAGTGCGGCGGTGCACCGCAGAAGATCATGTATCTCGCCGAGGAATCCTTTCGCAGGCAGGGCGTGCGCGAGAAGAGCCGCGTGGTGTTCATGAACGCCAAGCCCACCAACTTCACCGCGCCGTCGTATGGCATGACGCTGCGCCGCATCTGTGAGGAGCGCGGCATCGAGATTCAGCTCGAGCACGATCTCGTGGAACTGCGCCCCGAACAGAAGGACGCCGTATTTCGCACGGCCGACGGGTCCGCAGTGGTGATGCACTACGACCTCATTCACGTGACGCCGCCGCAAAGTGCGCCGGACTTCCTCAAGACAAGCCCGCTCGCCAACGCGGATGGATGGGTCGAGGTGGACAAGCACACGTTGGCGCATGTGCGATTCCCCGACGTGTTTGCGCTGGGTGACAACAGCAGCCTGCCAACATCAAAGACGGGCGCGGCGATTCGCGGGCAGGCGCCAGTCCTGGTGGAGAATCTCATGGCCCGGCGCGAGCAGCGTGCGCTCACAGCCAGCTACGACGGCTACACGGCGTGCCCGGTGGTCACCGGCTACGGCAAGTTGATCATGGCGGAGTTCGACTACAGCAAGAACCCCAAGGAGTCATTTCCCTTCGACCAGAATCAGGAGCGCTACAGCATGTATGCGCTCAAGGCGTACGCGTTGCCTCGTCTGTACTGGCACGGGATGCTGCGCGGGCGCCTGTAGCGCCGCGATACGCGCCACGCACGTCGCCGGCGCGCCATGTGCGCCGCGACGTTGTGTCATTCGCGCGAAAACTCCGCGCGCGCCGTGCTCATCGCCCCCCCATCCGTCACGCGCTTGTAGCCAAGTCCGCGCAGGACCGACACGGCCACGGCCGAGCGAGCACCGCTGGCGCAGTAGATCAGCAGGCGCGAGTCCTTGGTGATGTCGGTGCGTTGCGCGATACTGGTGCCGATGGACTGCACCGGCAGACACACGGCACCGGGCAAGTGACCGAGCCAGAACTCGAGCTTGGATCGCACGTCGATGGCGAGGTCGACCGGCAGGTTGCGGAAGCGGGGCATGTGTGAGCGGGAAAGGGTGTCGCGCAGTTTCGCCTGCTCAGCGCGGATGCACAGTCGGGAAAAACCGCACGCGGCGTCCGTCGGGGCATTGTGTCACCCGGTGACCGGTGAATCGTCCTCCCCACAATGCCCTCCCATCCCGCCTCCACAGCTGGCCACAACCGTATCGGCGCCTTCATTGCGCTGCTGTTCTGCGTGAGTTGTGGCGTGATCAGCTGGTGGGTTGCGTTCACAGGCCAGCCGGTAGGTGGCGGTCTGCCGTTTCTGCCGCACGCGTGGAATCAGATGCTGGGACGCGTGGTGTTCACCTTCAGCGGGCTCGCGTGCTTCGCCCTCGCTCGGCTGGCGCTGCGCGACGTCCTGCGCACGGGTGCGCCCGCGCGCACCGACACTGACCGCGACTTGCCGCGACCATAGAAAAAAGCTGCGCGCGGCATAGAAACAATCGCGCCCCCGCGAGGTCTCGAGGCGATTGTCCTGCACGCTCGGCTGGCTACACTCCGTCAAGCTGCCGTCGCCACGCACCGCGCCACCATCGACGCGCTCGCCGGCGGACCCTCATGTCGGAGCACCGCATCGTGTCCAGTTCGTCCACCAACGATCCGCGCTCGTCCCTGCGCCAGAGCGTGCTGGTTGTGTGTGTCGTCGGCGCTCTGTTCACCGCCATCAGCACGTCGTTTGAATCGCAGCGCAGCGTGGCACGCATGGCGGCGTCCGGTTTGGACTCGCTCGGTGCGACGTCAACAGCAGGCGCCACGTCGGATTCCTGCAGCGCGCGCTAGATTGCTGTCGCGGCGCCGCGCGGGCAGCCCGGGCGCGCCGTCGTGATCTCGTGTGTCTCGTACCGGTCGCGCTCATGCGCTCTTCTGTCAACTACAATCATCTGCGCTACTTCTGGACAGTGGCGCGGACCGGTAGCGCCACGTCGGCCGCCCGCGTGCTCCATCTCACGCAGCCGACCATCAGCGCGCAGCTGCGGCAGTTCGAGACGAGCGTGGGAGCCGCGCTCTTCGAAGGCGAGGGGCGGGATCGTCGCCTGACCGAGGCTGGGCGCCTGCTGTATCGATTCGCGGAAGAGGTGTTCAGTCTCGAGCGGGAGATCCACGATCGGTTCGCCGGTCTGCCAACGGGGCGAAGCCGACCGTTTCGTGTGGGCGTGACCGACGGCATTCCGAAGCTGCTCGTGCATCGGTTCCTGGCGCCGCTGCTCGCACGCGAGCGCGCACCAGGCCTGCTGGTGCGCGAAGGCTCGCAGGATGCGTTGCTCACGTCGCTCGAGGCGCATGCGCTCGATGTGGTGCTGCTCGATGCTCCGGCGAGTAGCGGTTTTCAGGGGCGTACGCACGGTGTCGGGGAATCCGACGTGGCGCTGTTCGGCATTCCCTCGCTGGTGCGCGACCTCAAGCCGGATTTTCCGCAGTCCATCACGAACGCCCCGCTGCTCCTGCCACCAGCTGGTTCGGTAATGCGACAGTTGCTCGATGCATGGCTGGCGGTGCACGCCCTCGAGCCGCGCATTGTCGCCGAGCTCGACGACACCGCACTGCTGAAGGCGTTTGCCACGGCGGGGCATGGAGTGGCCGCGTTGCCGGTCGCGGTGGCGAGCGATGCCGCGAAACGATACGGTCTGCGCAAGCTCGGGTCGGTGGAGGGTGCGCGCGTGCTCTACTACGCGCTCACGATCGATCGCACGCTCGACGATGACATGGCTGATCTGGTCGCGGTGCTGTCGCAGCAGTTGGTGACTGAGCAGCCCGACTGATCGGGGGGAGATCAGCCCGCGCGATCAGGGCCGATGCACGAGGCATCCGTCGCAGCGCGCATTACTGACTAATCGGTCGGTTGCCGAGCCGTGCGCAGGTAGTAGTGCATCTGCTCTGCGCGTCCGATCGACGCGAAGAGGTGCGCGAGGCGAATGCGCACCGACACGAGCGAACCCTCGCCGAGCGCCACCTGTGCCTCGTGCACATCCCGCCACGCTTCGTCATGGGCGCGCGACAGCAAGGCGATGGCCCGCAGGTGCAGGCGTCGATGTTCGGCCGGGAGCTCTTCCAGAAGCGATGTGAACTCGCGGCGCACGGCGTACAGCTCCGTGAGCAGCATATCGATGACGCCTGCAAGACGAGGGGACGCGCCGCTCTCGACGTCGAGATCGATCGACCGCTCCGACGCGGCGAGCGTTTCGTGCACCAGATGCGCGATCGTGAGGTGATGGTCCTCGATGCGTTCGTGTCGTGCCGCTGGGGACCGGTCATATGCGGCGGGTGCAGAAGCACCTGGGGACTGCTGAGCGCGAAACGGTAGCAGGGTGCGCATGTGGCTCCTCCAGAACGATGAGTCCGTACAGCGATGATCGCTGCCACTTCATCATGACGACATCGGGGCCAGCGCACCAATCGAACGTTTGCGCGGGAACCATAGAGAAACCCGTGCATCGCGACTCGGCACGATCGCGCGTACGCTAGACGGCGGCCGTCTCGGGGTAGATGGGGCGCCGCGGTGTCGCAACCGGCAGAGCGCCGGGGGACGGCGCCCCCCACGTGCTGCCCACCGCACGCTGCGTCGCTACCAGCACTGCCGTGAGCGCCAGCACGCCGGTGAACTGGTGCAGCACGCCGAGCGGCAGCGGCACGGCCAGCAGCAAGGTGGTGACGCCAAGGACGAGCTGCACACTCACCACCGCCCCGAGCGCGTGCACGGCGCGCACCACCTGCGGCTCGAGTGCGGCTCGCCCGGCTCGCCAGGCGAGCGTGAGCGCCAGCACGGTCACCACGATCGCGAGCGAGCGGTGATGAAACTGGGCCGCGATCGGATTCTCGAACGCGTTGGTCCACCATGGCGAAAGCTGCCCGTAGCCGGCTGGTATCACCTGTCCGCCCATGAGCGGAAACTCGTTGAAGATCTTGCCCGCGCGCAGGCCGGCCACGAAGCCACCCGAGAGCACCGTGATCCCGAGCAGCACCGACATGCCGAGCAAGGCGCGTCGCCACGCGCGCGGTGTGTGCTGATCTTCACGCGGCGTCGAGGGCGGACGCAGCTCGCTGTACGTCCACACGCACACCGCCAGAATGCCGAGCGCCAGCCCGAGGTGCGCCGTGAGGCGATAGGCGCTCACGCTGCTGCGCTCCACGAGCCCGCTCTGCACCATGTACCAGCCGAGCGCGCCCTGTGCGAGTGTGAGGAACGGCAGCGCGGTGAGTCGCAGGCGCAGCGCACGCGGAATGCGCCCCTGCGCCATGAAGATCAACCACGGAATCGCAAACACGAGGCCCACGGTGCGCGCGACGTTCCGATGAAACCATTCCCACCAGAAAATCCACTTGAACGTGCCGAGCGTGATGCCGGCGTGCGTGGTGCTGGCCTGAGGAATCTGCAGGAACTTCTCGAACTCCACCTGCCACGCCGCGTCGCTCGACGGTGGCAACGCCCCGGACACCGGTTTCCACTCGGTGATCGACAGCCCGCTTTCGGTGAGGCGTGTGATGCCACCGATCGCCACGGCCA
>JAABRL010000021.1:55178-66057 GCA_011390935.1 Gemmatimonas sp. | reverse complement strand
CGGTCAGTCCGAACTGATGGTCCAAATCACGGTCGGTGCGCCCGATCGACTAGTTTTCCGGCTTCGCTTTTCGACCCGACCGGAGACTTATCAGTGGCCACGATCCTGCAGCGCCTTCCCGTTGCCGAAAAAGTCGGCATCGCCTTTTCAGGTGGGCTCGACACCAGCGCCGCCCTGCATTGGATGCGGGCCAAAGGTGCCATCCCCTACGCCTACACCGCCAACCTCGGCCAGCCCGACGAGTCGGATTACGACGAGATCCCGCGCAAGGCGATGGACTACGGTGCCGAAAAGGCGCGTCTGATCGACTGCCGGCACCAGCTGGTGGCCGAGGGGCTCGCCGCCATTCAGAGCGGCGCGTTCCATGTCACCACCGCCGGCGTGACGTACTTCAACACCACGCCGCTCGGTCGCGCCGTCACGGGCACCATGCTCGTGGCCGCGATGCGCGAAGACGATGTGCACATCTGGGGTGACGGCAGCACGTACAAGGGGAACGACATCGAGCGCTTCTACCGCTACGGGCTGCTCACCAATCCCAATCTGCGCGTGTACAAGCCGTGGCTCGATCAGGAGTTCATCGATGAGCTCGGTGGTCGCACCGAGATGTCGGAGTACCTCGTGGCCAACGGCTTCGCGTACAAGATGAGCACGGAGAAGGCGTACTCCACCGATTCCAACCTGCTCGGCGCGACGCACGAAGCGAAGGACCTCGAGTTCCTCGATCGCGGCATGACCATCGTGCAGCCGATCATGGGCGTGCCCTTCTGGCGCGACGACGTGGCGGTGGCGCGTGAGACGGTCACCGTGCGCTTTGAAGAAGGTGTGCCCGTGTCGCTCAACGGGCAGGCGTTCGCGTCGCTGCTCGATCTGTTCCTGGAGGCCAACACGATCGGTGGACGACACGGCCTCGGCATGTCGGACCAGATCGAGAATCGCATCATCGAAGCGAAGAGCCGCGGTATCTACGAGGCGCCGGGCATGGCGCTGCTGTTCATCGCGTACGAGCGCCTCATCACCGGCATTCACAACGAAGACACGATCGAGCAGTACCACATCAACGGCCGCAAGCTTGGTCGCCTGCTGTATCAGGGGCGCTGGCTCGACCCGCAGGCCATGATGCTGCGCGACTCGGCGCAGCGCTGGGTGGCGCGCGCTGTCACGGGAGAGGTCACGCTCGAACTGCGTCGCGGCAACGACTACACGATCCTCAACACCGACAGCCCCAACCTCACGTACAAGCCCGAGCGGCTCACGATGGAGAAGGGCGAAGCGTTCTTCACGCCGCAGGATCGCATCGGTCAGCTCACGATGCGCAACCTCGATATCGTGGACACGCGCGAAAAGCTCATGCTGTACACGGAGACGGGATTGCTGCAGGCAGCCACCAACACCGACGTGCCGCGACTGAAGTGACCCTGCGTCGAGGCGCTCAGCTCTGCAGGCGGTCGTGCAGCCAGGCCCGCGCGAAGCGCAGGTCGCGGTTGACGGTGGCCACCGAGAGCTCGAGTGCTTCGGCGATTTCGTCGTAGTTGAGGCCCGCGAAGTAGTGCAGCTCGATTACACGCGCCTTGCGCGGATCCTGCGCCGCCAACGCTTCGAGCGCTTCATCGAGCGCCTCGATGTCGGCGTTGGGTGCTTCCGCCACGTGCAACGCGTCGTCCAGCGGCACGGCCTGCACACCCGCTCCTCGCTTGTCCCGACGTCTCGCCTTGGCGTGATCCACGAGCACGCGACGCATGGTGTTGGCGGCGAGTGCGAAGAAGTGTACGCGGTCGGCGACGTTCAGAGCGCTTCCGGAGAGGCGGAGGAAGGCCTCGTGCACCAACGCGGTGGGCTGCAGCGTGTGGTCGGGGCGCTCGGCGCGCATGCGTCGTGTCGCGAGCGCGTGCAGCTCGTCGTACACGAGCGGGAGGAGCGACTCGAGATCGGCCGCGTCCCCGGTGCGCCAAGCGGTGATCAGACGGGGGACGGTGTGTTCACGGTCCATCGAGCAAGCCCGGCGGAAGGGGACGGGTGCAGGCGCGGCGGCGAACCGCGCGCGTCACCACCAGAATATCGCGTCCCGTCCCCGCCCTGCCAAATCCGGCGCGCGTGCGACCGGAGGGCAGGTGTGCCGAGGGAGTGTTACGAAATGGGGGTGTTGGCGAGTGCCAGCTTCAGCTGCTCGACGCAGTGTGCGGCGAGCTCGGGCGACGTGAGACCATCGCTGGTGCGCTCGTCCTCGTGCCAGTTCCAGGTGGCTTCACTCGCGGCCGATGCCACGAAGCTCGACTCCCACAGCTCGACGGGTGCGACGGGCACATGACGGGCGCCGAGGCGCTCGGGGAGATGGTCACCACGGGGGGCAATGATGCCGCGCCAGGCGATGGCCATGAGCTCGCCGGCGACGGGCGAATCGCTGCCGTTGCGGAGCCAGGCGACGGTGAGGGCCACCGGACCGACCTGCACGATGCAGCGATCGGGGGCACGCCGGACCGTGGGCGCTTCGAGGCCGTGCTCACGCGCGAGTTCGGTGCCGGCAGCCGCCAGCGAATCAGCGAGGCGGGCCAGTTCGCGCGTGCAGACGCTGACGGCGCGATGGGAGGAGAGAAAGGAGAGCGACGAACTGTCGACGCTGGGGGCGGACTCGAGCGAGACGGACGGGATCACGCGGGCTCCGGGGTGTCGTGCTGCGGTGATCGACCCGCGGGGGCAGGCGGGTATGCTACGCATGGACACGCCACATTGCGCGCCGATACGGTGAAATCTAATGAACGTGCAGGGCCGTGTGGCCCCCGTGGGGCATTTCGGCGCTTTTCGCAAGCCGACCGCAACCGTCGGGATTGACTCCACGAGTGCACCGCGAGACGTTGCACGCTCTGCCATGGGGTGCCTGCGGATTCGCCGCGGGCTGAGATCACACCCGTCGAACCTGCACCGGGTCATGCCGGCGAAGGGAGGCCCAATGTCCGATCCGCAGCTTGTTGCGGCTGTGCACGGCGTGCTTGCACGCGTACGCACTGCCGCTCCGCTCGTGCACAGCATTACGAACTACGTCGTCATGAACAACACCGCGAACGCGCTGCTCGCCCTGGGTGCGTCGCCGGCCATGGTGCATGCGCTCGAGGAGGTGGAAGACTTCGTGTCCATTTCGTCAGCGCTCGTGGTGAATATCGGCACACTTTCGCCCACGTGGGTGAGCGCGATGCAGCGCGCGGCGGTGCGCGCGGGGGAACGCGGCATTCCGTGGGTGCTCGATCCGGTCGGCGCGGGCGCAACCGCGTATCGCACGGATACGGCGCGCGCCTTGCTCGCCCTGCGTCCCACGGTGTTGCGCGGCAACGCGTCGGAAGTGCTCGCCGTTGCGGGCGAGGAGGGCGCCACGAAAGGTGTCGATTCAACCGCCGCGAGTGATGCAGCGCTCGATGCGGCCAGCCGACTCGCGCATCGGTACGGCTGCACGGTGGTGATTACGGGGGCGGTGGATCTCGTGACCGACGGCGCGCGCGTGGTGCGCTGCGGCAATGGGCATCCGCTCATGACGCGTGTCACCGGGCTGGGGTGTTCGGTGTCCGCGCTGACCGGTGCCTGTGTCGCGGTGGAGAGCGATCCGGTGCACGCGTCGGCGGCAGCGCTGGTGCTGGCCGGTGTGGCGGGCGAAGTCGCGGCCGAGCGAGCGCGTGGCCCCGGGTCGCTGCAGGTGGAGATTCTGGACGCGCTCGCCGCACTTGACGGGGCGATGCTCGATGCACGCGCTCGCGTGTGGTGAGGGCGCGCGCATGAGCACCAGTTTCTCCGCGTCCATGCGAACGCGCAGTGCGACCATGCTCGAGCGCATCGTGGCGCATCCGTACAATCGCGCGTTGGTGGCTGGCACCCTCGATGCGACGATATTCACGCAGTACGTGGTGCAGGACGCGCTGTACCTGGTGGAGTACGGTCGTGTGCTGGCCACACTCGCGGCCAAGGCGCCCGACGCCGAGCGCGTGCTGCAGTTCTCTCGCGCCACGGAAGGGGCGATCGTCGTGGAGCGGCAGCTGCATGGCGGGTTTTTTGCACAGTTCGGCATTGACCCGTCCGATGCGGAGCGTGCGATTGCATCGCCAAGTTGCCAGGCGTACACGGACTTCCTCCTCACCAGCGTGCATCGCGATGGTTATGCCGTGGGGCTGGCGGCCGTGCTGCCGTGTTATCGCGTGTACTACGACGTGGGACTGCGGCTCGCGGGTGAAGCGCAGCCGAACAACCCGTATGCGGCGTGGATTGCCACGTACAGCGATGCCGCGTTTGGCGAGGCGGTGCTGGCGGTCGAGGCCACGGCCGATCGTGCGTGGGACTCTGCGGGCAGCGCCGAACGATCGCGCATGATCGCGGCGTACGATCGCTCGGTGGTGTACGAGTGGATGTTCTGGGACTCGGCGTGGCGCCGTGAAGTGTGGCCGGTGTCGGTCAGCTGACACGCGTCAGCAAGGCGCGGCTTCGCGCAGATACTGGCGCCCATCGAGATGGACGCGCTCATTCTCCATGCTCAACAGCCAATCGAGCACTCGCCCGTCCTGCAGTCGCATCCGCAGCACGGGCCGGCTGTTCAGCGTGACCACCTCCCACCGTCCCTCTCCCTCGTCGCGGTCGGAGGCATTACCGAATCCGCCACTCGTGTTGAAGGCCATGGATGACTGGTACTGATAGCCGGCCCGGCCATCGCGGCAGAGCGTGACGGTGCTTCGCGTCTGCCCACCGCCGGTGCCGTCACCGGAGCGCGTAAGGCGGATGAGGCGTTGGCCGGTGAGTGCGGGAGACCACCGTGCCGCGACACCCGCGTTCGCGCGCCGTTCGAGGTCGGCGCGCTCGGCGACCTCCGCCTGCACTCGCGCCGCGACGGCGTCGGCTTCGGGTGAGCCGTCGCGCAACAGCTCGTATGTCTCGTCCTCGGCGACGATTCGCAACCGATTGCCAGACAGTTCGCCGACAAACGACTGGCGCAGCAGCAGTAGCGAGTATCGGCCTTCCATACGCGCACCCGTGACACGACCGGTTACGGAGTAGCGGGTGCCGTCTTCCACGGCGTTGCCGCGATACTGACCGTCGCCAGTCGCACGGAGCGTGAGCACGAGCCCGTCACCACGGAATGTGCCCTCCCACGGATCCTGCGCGCTCGCCGGAGTGGCGAGCAGCGCCGCGAATAGCAGCGCCGAGAGCGCGACATCGAGAAGCCGACGTTCAGAAGCGGGAGATTGATGAACACTCATGGCGTCAGGTCCGGTTTGGATGCACGAGTTGCCGAAGTTCCTGCGGCGTTCCCTGGACACAATCGGAAATCGCGAGTGGTTCGGCTCATGCGACCGGCGGATCGCGCCTACGGACGAAACGGCAGCGGCCCCGCGTCGTTGCCGAGCTCGCGGATCATGCGATCGTCGCCGGTGAGCTCCCAGTAAATCAGCGACACCGGGATCATCCCCGCCGAGTTGAGCTCGTCGAAGAAGCGCTTCATGGTGAACGCCTCACCCAGCTGACGCGCACGCTCGGCCATCACTTCCTCGAGCAGGCGACCGCCGGTCACGTAGCTGGGGCCGTAGCCAGGCTGTCGCAGGTACAGGTGCTGCTCGAACCCCAGGAGCGGATCGCGACGCATCCAGCCACGCGGCGTCCAGCTCACGTGAATGTCGCCGGCCTGCTGCATGTCGAGATCGTTGCTGTGCGCGTACAGATTGCCCAAGCCGCGCGCTGCGCGCGTGATGAGCATGATCCACACGATCTCGCGCGACTGCGGGCTCTGGTCGTACAGACCGGCGTGCATCATCCACTCTTCCATCACGGTGGCCATGCCCTCGGCGCGGCTCATCCACACATTGTACAGCAGCGGGCCGCGACGGATCGGGCTGGCGTGCGGCGACACGCGAATACGCATGTTGTCCCACCAGTGATACAGGTGGGTCCAGAGCGGAATCGGATCGCGGTGCGTGCCCTGATAGAAAAAGTTGCGATTCGCTTCCGGGATGTAATCGGTGAGCCGCTCGCGCAGTGCGCGCTCCATCCACGGCTCCATGGTGAGGATCTGCTTCTCCTCCATGAAACGCAGATAGCGTGGGAGCGCCTCGTTCTGCATGGCCGAGTACTCGGCCTGCGTCTGCGCCACCTTCATGGGGGGCAGCCCAGCGTTACGCGTTTCTTCGAGGCGAAGCGAGGCATGGGCGCGGGCGAGTTCACGGCGAGTCACGGTGACCTCTTCTTCCCAGCTCATCGGCACCAGCAGCACGTTTTTGAGGAACCACGTGTACTGCGCCTTGCCGATCCCCGATGGACCGGTCTTGTTCGGCGCCTCGTCGCGCAACCACTGCGTGAACTGCGTAGTCGCGGCACGCGCGTCGGTGATGGCGCGTGAGAGGTCGCGATCGCGGCTGCCTACCCGTTCGGCCAGTGTGGCCAGCGCCTCGTCCTGCTCTTCGAAAATGCGTACGCTGCCCACCCACAGGTCGCGGGCGTTCGCACCCGCCAGATTCGTGCGCGCCTGCGCGAGTAGTGGCGGCACGCTGCGCAGTGATTCTGTGAGGCGTCGCGATTCGTCGCGGGTGAGCGGCGTGATCGTGTCGAGTACGGTGCGCGGCCAGATGCCGTAGTGCCACAGCCGAACGGCCCCGTGAATTGTGGGCCCTTCTTCGGCGGGTGTGTCGCTTTCGCTCGTGCGGACCGACGCGTAGTAGGCCGGGTCACGGGCAAACGGCTTTAGCACCGTGAGGTGATACAGCATGCCGTTCATCTCGGCACGCACCAGATGGTGATCCACCTGTTCGCGGATTGACCAGCCCGTCGTGTCGATCGCGGCGAGTCGCTGCTGCAGCACGCGCAGCGAGTCGAGGCGGCGCGTGTTGGTGGCGGCCGAGTAGTCCGGCGCGCCATTGACACGCGGCGGCTCTTCGAAGGAGCGCCACGTGGTGAACAGCGAGAGCAGCTGCGCGTAGGTGGCGCTGGCGGGGGCAGGTTGCGCGCTCGCGCCGACGACGGGGAGCAGCATCAGCATCGCGATCGCGATGGTTTTCAGATGGCGAAGCGACATGGGGAACCGGGACGGGTCAGCGCGAAGCGAAACGATCAGCTGCCTCAACTTGTGGCGCGGTTGGCGGTGTGGGCAAGCGGCTTACCGATCCATACTGTCGATTCGTCGAGAACGATGCATCGTGCGACGTTGGGGTGCGTACGCTCCACCATGAGCACACGACTCCCATTCTCGCTGCTGATCGGGGCGCTGCTGTGGCCGACGGACCTGCTATGGTCGCAATCCTCGACCCATCTCGTCGTCGGTACCGTTCGCAGGCCGAACGGCAGGCCCGTGGCGGCGGCAACCGTCGAACTCTTCGAGTCGGAGGAGCGCGCTGCCACCGATAGCCTCGGCGTCTTTCGGCTGCGCACCGCCTGGACCGGCCCGGCGATGCTCGTGGCCCGTGCGGTCGGCGACCCGCCCGTCACGCTCGAGGTGCAGCTGCCGATCGACAGCGCGATCACCATGGTGTTGCCACGTGGCGTGCCGCGCCTGATGGCCTTCACGGTGCAACCCGCTGGCGAGTTTCGTCTCAGCAGTGCCAGCACGAGCAGCGCGATGAAGCCACTCGATGTCGTGCAAACGCCGGGGGCGGCCGCGAATGTGGCGCGGGCACTGCAGATCGCACCGGGCGTGAGCAATGTCGATGAAGGCACCGGACTGTTTGTGCGCGGGGGGGACGTCACCGAGACGCGCGTGCTGGTGGACGACGTCGTCATGCTGTCCCCGGCCCGGTTCGACAATCCCACCGGCCATGTCGGCGCTACGCTCAACCCGTTCCTGCTCTCCAACGCGACCCTGTCGGCCGGTGCGTTCGGTGCGGCGTACGGGAACGCGCTCAGCGGCGTCGTGCGCCTGGAGACGGCAGGCCGTCCGACGCGCAGCACGGGCTCGCTATCGGCGAGCATCGGCAACGCGTCGGCCGATGGTGCCTTTGCCATCACGCCGCGATTCGGGGCACGCGTGCTGGCCAACGTGAGCAATCTCGGCCCGCTCGTGGCAGCCTTCGGCGAGGCGCAGCCGTACGATCCACCGCCGCGCGGCGGCGATGCGGCGCTTACCCTCGAGTACGCGACCAGCACGCACAGCCGTCTCCGACTGTTCAACGTCCGGCAACGACAGGAGTTCGGCGTTGGCGCTGCCGATGTGACCGGCCAATCGCGCTACGCGGCCACGACCAGTGAGCAGCTCACCGTGCTGTCATGGCGAGACACGTCGCGCCTGTGGCGACCGAGCGTTTCGCTTGGCCGCAGCCGCCATGAACGCGACGAGTCGCTGGCCGCGTTGTTGCTCGGCACCACCTTGGCCAGCGACCATGCGGTGGCCACGCTGCAGCGCGCGCCGGGCTCGCGAGTCGGCGTGACCCTGGGTCTCGAGCACGAGCGATTCACGGCGCGCTATCGCGGCATGTCGCGCGATATCGGCGCCTCCGCTGACACGTTCTTCGATGTCCGTACGCCCACCGAGCGCACCGGCGCGCACGCCGAGCTGGCCTGGCGCATGACGCCATGGATGCAGCTCACCACCGGGCTGCGCGCCGATCGCAGCGACTTCACCAAACGCACCACGGTCGATCCGCGTGTCGCGCTGGCCACGCAACGTGGGGCGTGGGGTGTGGTGGCCTCGGTCGGCGCGTATCATCAGATTCCCGAACCGATTCTGGTGCGAGCGAGCATGGCAGCACCCATGCGGGTAGTGCAGGGCACCGTTGCGCTCGAGCGCGGGGATGCGAACGCTTCCCGCGTTCGCATCGAGGCCTATGCCCGACGCTGGCGTGCGCTCGCGCAGTTCACGCCTGACTTCAATGTCGTCGCCGATGGCGAGGGCACGGCGCACGGTGTGGACACCGAACTGCGCTGGCAGTGGCGCGAGGGATCCCGCACGCGCCTCGTGTGGAGTGTGCTCGATGCGCAGCGCACCGATCCGCGCACCGGCGTGCTGGCGCTGTCACCCTCGAGCATCACGCACTCCGTATTCTGGCTGACGGAGCGCGCGTTCGGGCGGCTGTCCATCAACAGTGCGCTGCGATACGCCACCGGCCGCCCATTCACCGACATCGTGGGGCGTACCTCCACCGGTGATGGGTTCGCGCCCGCATACGGTGCGCCGAATGCGGAACGTCTGCCGGGCTATTGGCGGAGCGACGTGAGTGTGAGCTGGCTGCACGCGCCGAGAAGCGGACCGACCGCCGTGTTCTGGGCCTCCCTGTCCAACGTCTTCGACCGGCGCAACATCATGCGCTACACGTGGAGTACCGACTACACGGTGCGCACGCCGGTCCGGTCTCCTTTCAATCGGAGTGTCTATGCTGGCGCCACGCTACTGTTGCCCTGAGATCGCTCGGGCTGTCGTTCGCTGGAGCACCCTTGCCGTGCTGTTCGCCATACCCGCCGAATCCCTGCGCGCGCAGGGCGCGCCCGTCTCGTCACCCGGAGCGTCGCCGCCATCAACGCTTTCGCCAGCGTTGCGGTGGGCCGATAGCGTGCGAGTCGTCGCCGAGCGTGCGCATCTGGCGGGTGACACACTTGCACTGGCGCAGGCCTACCGTCTCGCGCAACGCGCGCTCACGGCCTTCCCCGATGATCCGCTGTTGCTGCACTATCAAGGGTATGTGCGCTATCGTCAGGCGCAGCGCCTGCAGGAAGACTTCGAGGCCGCCGTGTCGCTCTTCGAAGAGGCCGTCTCGCTGCTCGAGCGATCGGCGTCCGCCCGTCCCCTGCCGGAGACTCACGCCTTGATCGCGTCCGCGACCGGTTCCATGATCGGCAACAGCATGCTGCGCGGCATCCGGTATGGGATGCGGGCGTCCGCCGCCGAGGAGCGTGCGGAGGCACTCGGCGCCACCAACCCGCGCGTGCTGTTGTTGCGGGCCGTGTCCGCCTGGTACAAGCCGCGTGCCTTCGGTGGCGGGGAGGACAAGGCACGCACGCTGCTCGATCAGGCGTTGCACGGCTTCACGTCCGACGCACCGGCGCGACCACTACCCGCGTGGGGCCACGCGGAAGCGTATGCGTGGCTCGGGCAGATGGAGGCCAAGGCGGGCCGCCGCGAGGCGGCGGCCGCCGCCTACGACAAGGCGTTGGCGCTGGCACCGGGGTACGCGTGGGTGAAGTACGCACTGAAGCCGTCGGTGGAGCGCGCGCGGTGAACATTCGCAGCGCCCTCACGTACCTCGCACTCTGGACGCCACTGGTGCTGGTGTACGCCATGCTGATCGGCGGACCGACAGGTGAGCCGGTGGATGAGGCGGTGCTCGGGGCGCTGCAGACGGCGGGCATGGCCGCACTGCTCGGGGTGCCTGCGCTGTGGTGGGCGCGCGCGGTCGGGGCTCGGCAGCTCGATGCGCGTGTCGGGGACCGTCGATCGGCGTTCCTCGCGAGGCACGCGGTCGCTGCCTCCCTGTACACGCTGGTGTGGGCAGCCTACATCCTGAGTGGCATCCGTCAGTCGCTCGACAGCTGGGAGATGACCTTTGCACAGGTGCGCTTCTGGTTGCCGTGGCAGCTGTTCTTCGGGGTGGTGCTGTATGCGGTGGTGGCGACTGTCACCTGGGCGAAGCTCGCCGGCGAACGTACGCGACAGCGCGAAGCGCGATTGCGCGAAGCCGAGGCCGAGCGTGCGCGCGCGGAGCTGGCTGCGTTGCGCGCGCAGGTGGATCCGCACTTTCTGTACAACGCGTTGCACACGGCGACGGCGCTGGTACGGCGCGATCCTGCGGCTGCAGAAGAGGCGCTCGAACAGCTGGCCACCCTGCTGCGCTACGTGCTCGATCCGGCGCGCGGGGCACGGGATCTGGTGCCACTCGACGAAGAGCTTGGCTTCGTGTCGTTGTACCTGGCGATCGAACGCGCGCGTCTTGGA